>CAYXGI010000027.1:0-68572 GCA_964464495.1 uncultured Phycisphaerales bacterium | reverse complement strand
TTTAAACCGCCTTTTTCAGCACGGCAGGTGTTTCACTTTTCAACCGGCGTTTACAGCACATAAAGACCCTGGGATTCTGCCTTATTGATATCGGAGACCTCGAAGCTCAAAAGTATGTACCCAGATCTCCGGGGGATCAAGGTTTTTGTGATCTTGAAATATGTTGGCTGCAGAATATTGCTGTTTGCGGAGACAAAGTATTGCGAGTTTTTGAGTTCATTCCAAAGATCATGCGCAATGCCTTCGCTGTAACGCGGTACAGGTTGCTTGCCCAATATCTGCCTATAGTTGTGATCGCAAGAAATGAGGACCTGACCATTCTTGTCCATGACCCCCCATTTGCCTTTGACGCGAAATGGATAGAGAGCAATGTCTTCCGCTGACGATGTGTCATCTTGGCAGAGCCCTGGTCCAATCGTCGAGCCAACAAATAGTATGAGAACAACCGTAAAAGTCTGCATGGAACGATTCCAGAACCTAATGCTTCGTGACAAGCGCATCGTACCGCTCCTTATTTCGAGAGACAATTCAGCGCTTCATTTGCTCCATGGCGTCGAACATGGAAAAGTACTGGGCGAACGTTTGCTGCCAGGATTCCAGAGTAGCATAGGATTCTCGGCCGTTAGGTAAAAGCCCGTTGAGCCAATCCATCAGATTAGCTACCCTCTTCTCTAGTGGTTGAACATAAGTTGTATGCCACTTGGCACGGTTCATGTTTCTGTCCGCGTCAAACATTGCACGGGCAGCAGAAAGGTAACTTCGGTGGGCGGCGAGTTCAGCTTGTATCAGATAACTGTTGAATGGATTATCAGGTTGCAAGGCTCCTCGGGAATTCGAGAAGTATTCCGCCGCCCCCTCTTTTAAGAGTAACTCCTGCAGCCTTTCCATGCCCCTCTCGTCCGCTCTGTGGTCGAGTGGAATCTGCTCAACCTTGTCGAGAAGGATCAACCCAGGCAGGGCTATCAACAATGCTCGAGTTTGACGAAGTGGTATCGTCTGCGGGTCTTTTCGTACGCACTGGGAAACCTCCTTCGACAGGTCGATGGCCTTGGAGTACATGCCGAGTTTCCACAAGCAGAGACTTTTCAGGGTCTTCGCTACGAGAAAGATATCCCATTGGGCATCGACCACTACACCGGTCAGCTCACACACTTCGCTCGTACGCTGCAACGCGGCGAGATAGTACCGCCGCGCCGTCAGTGGGGCAAAGATATCGATGTTGTAGTCATCGAAATGGCGTCCCGCGTCATAGTTGAGAGCCGACTCTGCGGCAATCGCTTTTTCAAATGCATCCTGCGCTTTCGAAATGGCTAATGGATCGCTCTGGCAAGAACATATGTAAAAGGAGAGAAGCAAAGTCACTGGTAAGATGTAAAAGTGCGCAACGAATGTGCCGTTAATGGGAGTGCGTTTTGTCATGGCGGTCTCCGATATTGTAGATGAATAGTGCCAGAAAGTCTCCCTCGTTCCTATCTGCCACGTTTGTTTGGTCGCCGAGATTATGGTGTGTTTCTGTGTGAGCTTTTCTCCATATCTTTATTGCCGCAGAATCAAGAAAGGACCCATAAAATCCGGCGATTCTCTAAATCTTTGAAATGTATAAAATGAACGACAGGTGATGAGATGACGACCCGACCTGGAACACTCCTGCTGATTTGGGAAGGTCCTTCGGTGAGCAAGAGTATCGATTATACCGCCACGCGCTTGTACCTGTGGTGAAGCCCACCGAGGATGGGAATCGAGACAAACTTGACGGTGCGAGAGGACAGCGATCTGGCTTTTAGCTGCAAGCAGTCTTGCCGCGAGGCGGGTTCTGGAGGATAATAAGGCGCGGATGAACTTCAGGGCATGAGACAGAATGAACTTGCCGTTCCAGATGATCGTGAATGTGTTGATCATCAGGGGATGATATCGACAATGGGACATTTGTTGAAGGCTGGCGTAGGTGCTTGCTTCATAAGGCAGACGTATTTATTCGGAGAGACAGGTTCGGTTTTATTTTTCGGCCGCAAGGAGCCTTGCGGCGAGGCGGACTCTGGAGGATAATAGAGCACGAATAAACGTCAGAGCATAAGACAGAATGAATCTGGCGTTCCAAATGAGCGTGATTGTGTTGATCATCAGGGATGACATCAAGGCTGGCGTATTTTTACGAAGGGACACGTGTCTATTGCATTCATCGACCTCTGTCATGCCTGGCGTGAAAAGTCTGCGAGTCCTTCTGCTGACGGGGGCCGCATTATTCACGATTGCGGCGCTCACCCTTTTCGCATTCCGGCTCGCATACCCCTTCGAGGTGGAGTGGCAGGAAGGCGGCATGCTCGACCATGTGGTCCAACTCGACGAGGGGCGCCCCCTTTATTGTGAACCATCCTCCGATTTCATCCCTTTCATCTATCCGCCGATCTACTACCTTGTGACCTGGGCCTTTTCGCAGGTCTTTTCCATCAGCTTCTTCACGGGGCGCCTCGTCTCGGTTCTCGCTTCTCTTGCGACGGCGTGGCTCATCTTCGGGGCAGTGAAGAGACGGACGGGGTCGCTTGGCTGGGCGTTCGCCGCTGGGAGCTTCTTCTTTGCCCTCTATCCTGTCACGGCATTCTGGTTCGACCTGGTCAGGGTCGATTCCCTCGCCTTGTTACTGATCGTGGCGGCGTTCTGCTTCTCGACGCGGGAGCGCGCCTGGGCGCCTTTCGCCGTGGGGGGCTGCCTTTTGCTCGCCTTTCTGACCAAGCAAACAGCGGCGATCTTCATTGTTTTCACCGTGCTTTATTACCTCGTCAACTCGCGCCGCAAACTGCTTTACTTTACCGCCACCCTCGTTGTTCTCGGCGGTCTCTTTTTGCTTCTGGCAGGAGGGGACGGACGGCGGATGTTCTTTTATTACGCCTTCACCGTTCCCGCTCAGCACGGAGTCGACGGCAACCGCGTGAAGATTTTCTTTGTCAACGACCTCTTCGCCAAGATCTCCTTTCTTATCGCCCTCCTCATTTTTGCGTCGGCGCCTGACTGGTCCGATCTCAAAACACTCTGGACGAAGCTGACGAAAAGCTCCCTTGTTTTTTTTCTCGGCGCCGCTGCCCTGTCGTCGTTCATGACACGCCTGCACTGGGGAAGCGCAGCCAACGCGCGTCTCCACCTCTATGTGTTTGTCGTCGTGGCGGTCTTTTTCATGATGACTCCGGGCCGGCTCGCCAGGCTGCGGGATTTCGCGAATGCTGTTTTCGTGATACTGATCTTGCAGTTGGCGGTCTTTGCCTACAATCCCGTGACCATGATCCCCACGGCCGGGGACCGGGCAGCGGGTGAAGGATTTCTGAACACTGTCCGAGGGATTCACGGAAAGGTACTCATTCCCGATCACGGTTTCTACGCGACACTCGCGGGGAAGAGCCGATCCTATCACTCGATGGCGTTCTTCGATACCCACCGGCAAAATGAACCGGGCTCTCTGGCGCGAAAGGCGATCGAAGATATCGAACAGAAACTGCGGTCCCACTACTGGAACGCGGTGTTTGTCGATCCCGATAGACAGAGGCTCTTCATGACCATGCTGGAGAGGTATTACACAAAGAGCCGGCCCGTCTTCTCCGACAGAGACTCCTTCTTTACCTTCTCGGGCTTACGAACGAGACCGGAGTGGATCTATCGGCCTCGACGATGATTTTCCGGATTACAGAGGCGCACTCAGAAATTCTTGCCGTAATTCTCAGCCTCGTAGAGCCGGCGCAACGCCCGGAGTTCCTTCTTGAGAGCGGCCATGGTGTCGGCGTGGTCGGCATGGTCGTGCAGACTGTGCATCTCGCACGGATCGGTATGCAAATCGAAGAGCTCCCACTTATCGTCATGGTAGTAGTAGATCAGCTTGTGCCGCTCGGTGCGCAGCCCGTAGTGAGCGGGCGCGGCGCGGCCATGAAGGCCGAAGAACTGGTAGTAGATCGCCGGGCGCCAGTCTTCCGGTTTCCGGCCCTCGAGAAGCGGCACGAGGCTGCGTCCCTGCACGGCGCCGGGTACGGCGACGCCGGCGATATCGAGCAGGGTCGGGGCGAAGTCGAGGTTCTGGACCAGGTCGGAATTCACACTGCCCGCCTCGATCCGTCCCGGCCAGCGCACGATGAGCGGAATGCGCAACGACTCCTCGTACATCCACTGTTTGCTGATCCAGCCGTGCTCGCCTAGAAAGAGACCCTGGTCCGAGGCGTAGACGACCACGGTGTTGGCGTCGAGTCCTGACCGAGCCAGTTGATCGAGGAGCCTGCCCACACCGGAATCGAGCGAAGCGGCTGTCCGCAGGTAGTCCTTGACGTACTGCTGATAGCGCCAGCGCACCAGGTCGCGTCCTTTGAGCCCGGCCTGGGCAAAGTCCTTGTTCCTGGGACCGTAGGCAGCGCGCCAGCGCGCCTGCTGTTCCTCGTTCAAACGCTCGAAAGAGGCATCCCAGCGCGCCGCCATGCGATCGCCGGACGTTGCGGGAAGCTTGAGATCGTAGGCGTCGGAGAGTCCGAACACGTTCTGCCCAACGGTGAAACGGTGCGCCGCAGCACCGCTGTTGCGGTTTTGATAGTCGTCGAAGAGGTTTGGCGGCTCGGGAAACTCGATATCACCGTACAGATCGAGGTTCTCCAACGCCGGCATCCAAGGGCGGTGTACGGCCTTGTGGTGGCAGAGCAGACAGAAAGGCTTGTCTGGATCGCGTCCCTCCTGCAGCCAGTCGACGCAGAGGTCGGTGATGATGTCGGTCACGTAGCCGGGAAGGACCGTGGTTGCCTGCCGGCTGCGGAAGGTGGGGCGATAGTAATAACCCTGCCCGCTGAGATCGTCGAGAATTTCGAAATGGTCAAAGCCCTTGGGCTGCGCGTCCAGGTGCCACTTGCCGATCAAGGCGGTCTGGTACCCCGCGGCCTGGAGGAGGCTGGGAAAGGTGGTCTGGCCGCTGTCAAAGGGCGACTGGTTGGTCGTGACCTTGTTCAGGTGGCTGTGGAGGCCGGTGAGGATGACGGCGCGCGCTGGGGCGCAGACAGAGTTGGTGCAGAAGCAGTTGTCGAAGCGCACTCCGCCAGCCGCCAGGCGGTCGATCGACGGCGTCGGGCCGAACCTCGAACCGTAGGCGCCGATGGCGGTGCTGGCGTGGTCGTCGGCCAGGATGAAGAGAATGTTGGGCCGTGGCGCGCCGTCCCCGTAAGCCAAGCCGTGCGCGAGCGCGGGCAGGCCGAGCGCGGCAGCGCCGGCGCCGGCCAGAAACGCTCGGCGGCTCAGCTCATCGGTCTTCATGAAGGTGTGTGCTCATCGTGGGACTCCTCATCGCCCGCGTGGGGCGGTTCTCCATCGCCATCATCCTTGAAACGTGTCTACCTGTCAACCAGGCGACCCGCTCGTATCGATGATCAGGGCGCTCGGGTAACAGGCGCTACGGCGCCGGCTTTCGGCCGCGAGAAAACTTGCAGAAAGCCTCGCCTTCGGGGACACTATCGAGGTATGATATTGTGAAGTAGGCACTGAATGAAGACCGACTTGAATTATTGGCTTTGTAAGCCGGACGGATATTTTCGGAGTCGCAGGGAGTTAAAAAGATGCGCAAATGCAAATAGATTGCGGCTGGGATGATTGTAGTCATGTTCATGGTGACAGGGTGTGGTGAATCGGCTGTCAAGTTGGCCAAGATTGCCGGCGAATGGACACACCAATCCGACCAAAACCAGAATTGGACCTACGAATTTTCAAGCGACAGCGTTGTTCATTTTGCGATAGATGGTCAGCGTCAAAAGTGGTCTGTTAAGGAAATTCGAGATACAGGCTCTGTCATCGAAATCGTTATAGACGGTAACTTGGGCCTGGGGGCCAATCAGAATTCCACGATTAGGATCCAGATCCAAGGAAAAGACGCAATCTTCGTTTCTTCCGGCCTTCATAAAGGAATGCTGTTCCGGAGGAGCAATTGAGGAATAGGCTTCACTTGTCCTTTCTGAAAAGTCCATCCCTGTTCGCACTTCTAACGACCCTCGTCGTCGTCTTCCTGACTGTTCCGGCTCTCGTCGGCTGCCGCTCGCTCTCCACCGAAGAGCTGGCGGATGCTCTGCGCCAGGCGGACATTCGTTGCCTGGCCGTCGAGCCGGACATGACTATCACCTCTCCCTTTGATCCCGGCTATACCGACCGGCTGCTGGAGGCGACTCGCGGCAACCTGCTTGCGATCGAGGCACTGCTCGAGGTGGACGTGCCTTCGACCCTGGTGGTGCATTTCGTTGCGTTGGATATGCCGAACATCGAGGCTCGTGCTGATGGCGAGGGCGGCTTCGACATCACGGGGCTTCGGGTGCCCGAGCACCATGGCTACCGGGCCTTCGCCAGGAGTTCGCGCGGGGCTTTGATGGTGACGATCTACGTTGCACCGCGGGGGACCATGACGACCGACGATGGCGGGCGGGTTTCCATGACTTTCGACTTCGGCAGCGCCTCGACCATCCGCCATGAGCTGGCGCACGTTTGCGCCGGCGTGGCCGGCTTGAGTGGCCGGACATGGTTCAACGAAGGATTCGCGGAGGAGATCGAGTCGAGGGAGTTGGATGAGGCCGGCGCCCTCCAGGTCACGCCCTTGCCCCGGTCCCTGCGCGTGGCGCGTGACCGACACGGTCCCTACTCGATCGACGATGTGCTCGATTGGGATGAGGATTTCGGTCGCGTGAGCTCAGGTGAGGAGCAGGCCTTTCGCCTTGGCCGTCCGCTATCCCACGCCCTCGTCCGCTTCCTGCTCGAGCGCACACAGGGCACGAGTCTGAGGAAGAAGCTCGAGTGCATTCTGGCGACAGAGCCCGAGAAGATCCGTGCTCTCGAAGCCGAGTGGAAGGCGTGGATGAACGCCCTGCCGCGTTCCCAGGGGTAACGACATCGATGGGTCAAAAGCCAACTTCGCTAACTCCGGCGATCCGTACGAAGGTAATCCTCCGGTGTACTGGTCAACCGATCAACGTACCGGCGGGGGGTGGTGGCGTGCAGCAACATGGGCCTTGAAGAGTCGCTGGCCCTGTATAGGACGCATTTTTCGTGGGAAAATCCACATTCTAAAGACTCGTCAAAAATTACGAATAAATACTAAAATATCTTACTAATCGTCAAATATTACGATATAGTTACAGTATGTATTGTGGTATTCGTAAAAGAAGGCGAGAATGAAGATCGAACAAAAACTCACCGAGACAGCAGTCCTTACGGAGCTCGGCGTTCGCCTGGCCAGGATCCGTCTGGACCAACAGCTTTCCCAGGCGGAGTTGGCCGAGCAGGCCGGCCTGTCCAAACGCACGGTGGAGCGGATCGAAGCGGGTCAGTCGACCCAGCTTTCGAGCCTGATCCGGGTGCTTCGAGTGCTCGACCTGCTGGTTGGTCTTGACCGGCTGGTGCCCGAGGGCGCGCCCAGCCCCATCGACCTGCTGAAGCTGCGGGGTAAGCAGCGCAAGCGCGCTTCCCCAGCGCGGAAGAAAGACCCGTCACGCAAGCCCTGGCGCTGGGGAGAGGAACGATGAGCACCTTAGCCGAAGTCAGGCTCTGGGGCAGCCGGATCGGTGCGGTGGCCCTCGAGGACGGGGCCGCGGTGGCCACCTTCCAGTACGATCCGGCATTTGGCCGAAGCGGCATCGAGATCGCGCCCTTGGTCATGCCGCTCTCCGACCGGATCTACTCCTTCCCTGAGCTGGCCGGGCAAACCTATCGCGGTCTGCCCGGGCTGGTGGCTGACTCCCTGCCGGATCGGTTCGGCAATGCGCTCATCGACGCCTGGCTCGCCACCCAGGGCCGGACGTCCGAGTCGTTCAACGCGGTGGAGCGCCTCTGTTACACGGGAACGCGCGGCATGGGCGCCCTCGAGTTCATCCCCGCCCTGGGACCGAGAGCCCGGCGAGCCAAACGCATCGAGGTGGACCAGCTTGTGGAACTGGCCTCGGAGGTGCTGACCCAGCGGGATGGCCTGCGGGTCTCCTTTGCAGAGGACCGAAAGGCGGAAGCATTGAAGGAGATCCTGCGGGTGGGCACCTCGGCGGGCGGGGCGCGGGCCAAGGCGATCATTGCCTGGAATCCCGCCACCAACGAGGTGCGTTCCGGGCAAGTGGCGGCGGGCGAAGGTTTCGAGTACTGGCTGCTCAAGTTCGACGGGGTAAGCCGCAATCGGGACAAGGAGCTCGACGATCTCAAGGGCTACGGCGCCATCGAGTATGCCTACTACAAGATGGCCATCGACGCGGGCATCACCATGAGCGAGTGTCGGCTGTTCGAGGAGAAGGGCCTCCGTCATTTCATGAGCCGCCGCTTCGACCGCCTGGAGAATGGGGAGAAACTGCATATGCAGTCTCTCTGCGCCCTGGCTCACTTTGATTTCAACCTGCCGGGCGCCTTTGGTTATGAGCAGGCCTTGCTGGCCATCCGCCAACTGGGCTTGCCAATGCGCGACATCGAAGAGCAGTTCCGGCGCATGGTGTTCAACATTGTGGCCCGCAACCAGGACGATCACGTCAAGAACATCGCCTTTCTGATGGACAAGTCGGGTCGATGGTCGCTGTCGCCCGCCTTTGACGTGATCTATAGCTATCAGCCGGCGGGCGGATGGACCTCCAGCCACCAGATGACCCTGAACCACAAGCGGGATCATTTCACCCTCGACGATTTCCGGACCTGCGCCCAGGGCGCCTCCATGAGGAAGGGCCGGGCCGAAGCGATCCTCGAAGAGGTGCGCGTCACGGTGGCGCGATGGCGGGACTTTGCGGACGAGGTCGGGGTAGCGCCCGCGCAGCGGGACAAGATCCAGAAAACGCTCCGTCTGGAACCTTGATACCTTTTGCTATACTCTCCTGCAGGAGGGGCCGTTCCCTTTACCATTGAAGAGTCCCGAGCTTCCAGGTGTCTTATGTTCAAGTCACTGATGTTCTGGTTTACTGCTGCCGCTGTGGTTCTTCCGGCCTCGCCCGAGGAGCCCCAATCACACACGGACTCCATCCGCAGCTTATTCGACGAGGACGATGCACCGTGGGACCTGGAATCGATCAAGGCGATGACCTGGGACGATCTGGGAGCCGTCAATGTCGACCTCGACGGCGACGGGCTATTCCGCTTCGATCAGAAGCGGCACAGCGATCAGCTCGATCTCGACTACCGGCAGATCGAGGTCGAGTGGGGCGCTGAGAACGACACCTACTTCACGATCACCGGGGGCAGGCAGCAGCACGCTTTTACCACGGTCCAGCTCAGACACCAGGCCGTGGTTTTCCTGCCCGCCAGTTATCCGGACCTCTCGGCCAAGGGGTACGGCCATGCCGTCCTCTACAACATCCACGAGTTTCCGCGGTCGGGCAAGGGAGGTGTGTCGGTCCGTCCCGACGAGAAAGCCCGCGCCCTGCGCGCGGTGCAGCTCTTCGACGTTCCTATCGTGCTCCACGGCGAAAAGATCAGCAACTGGGAGCAACTCGGTTACGAGGACCAGGACGCCATCCTGGGATCGACGGGACTGGCCGTTGCCATGGCGAACAGCGCCGATCCCGATGTGCTCAAGAGGCACTACCTCTATGTGCTCGTGAGAGAGAACTTGCAGGCCATCACCCTGACAGGCCGCGTCCTCGACCGGATCGAGCCGCGCTCCGAACCGGGGGAGCGGATCGGCAAGGGCGTTCTGTGCCGCGGGAGTTCGAAGCAGAGCACGGCGTGCCTCTTCGTCGGAATGACGGGCGACGAGCGGGTCAAAGTTCTCATCGCGGGCCGGAACCATCTGCTCAGTGAGAAGGGCGCCCTGAAATACGTGGAGGACTGGGGTTATCCCCACACGGGCGATCACTATCCGTGGATCGATGACGCGGGCCCGCGCAGCGACCGCGAGAAGCTCAGGAAAATGGCCGGTATGCACCTCGCCATGGCTGAATGGTCGATGGCCGCGCACAAGTGCGAGCCGGGCTGGATCTTCCATGAAGTCTTTGGTATCGAGAATCAGAGGAGCGCACTCGGCCACATCGACGTGATCGCTTTCTACGGACAGGTTGGACGCTACAAGGGCCGGCGATCGAAGGGCCAGAGAGCCGGTCGCGTCTCAGAGCACGATAAGCAGTTTCCCCTGGGAGCTGAAACGGGCTTTCTCGATCAGCTCGATCCCGCGCAGTGGCGCTACGCCAGGGAGAAACCCGATCACGCCGAATCTTCTCCCCGTTTCTACACGCGGCCCGATTTCAACTGGCTCGGGGCGATTCATCAGCTCGTCGAACCGGACCAGTTGCGCTGGATCAAGATCGTCTCCACCGAGTCTCGTCTCAAGAAGAAAAAGTTCACCGTCAAGGCGAAGGTGGCCGTGGCCGGTCCCCGCAAAGATGATGAGCTCCGGCTCTACTACACCCTCTCCGAGCAGAACCGCTGCTGGAACGACTGGGAACAGAACGCTCTACAGACAGCCGGCCACCCCTGGCATCCGTGGACGTCGGCTCCCATGCGCAAGGTGGGAGGCGGCCGGTACGAGGTCACGGTCGACGTGGAGAACAGTGAGTGGTCGATCGCCTGGTACGTCGAGGCGATGCATGTCGTCGATCGTTCGACCAAACCGGCTCTCAAGGTCTTCGACTGCACGGCGCCCCGCTTCGAACGGGAGTCGCCGATCAAGCCCGAGAACAGAGGCTGCTCCGACGTGGGCGCTGTGAAGATCGTGGGGTGCGATCCCGATCCGGCATCGGCCGGCGATATGGTCGCCGTGAGCGTCACCTTCGCGTCGCGCCGCATCCCGATTCAGCCGGGAATGACACACGCCTTTCTGGAAGTCAAGGTCGACGTCGTACTGATGAAGGACGGTGATGAGGTGGACAGGCGCCGCGTGCCGCTCGCCAGGGCGCTCGACGGTCCGAATCGGGTCACACTCTACTGGGAGGTTCCGCAAGACGCGGCAGCGGGAGATCACACGTTCGTCGTCGCTGTCGATCCACCAGTGGCCGCGGGCGGACGGTTGTGTGAATTCGACGAGGAGAACAACCTCTCCGCGCCGGTCGCGGTGAAGGTGGCGCCGCGCTGATCGGAAGCAACAGAGACAAGGGACTCGGAGAAATTCTGGACGACCACGAAAGCACAGACGTTCCGTTAGCCGCTTGACACGTTCAGAGGGTACGACATGGTGCCCTGACACACTAGTCAACCGCCAGTACCTCGGCATTTGTCAACCACGTAAACGGCCCGCCCCATGGACCGACGAGGGCTTGGAGCGGATGTTCTGAGCCGGAAGTCCATCCAGTCGGCACTGTTGCCGAGTAGACAAGCACTCCGTTGCCCGGCGCCGTACCGATTTGGCCTTTCCACAGCGGCGGCCAGTTCAACCAGAAATCGCCGTGCTGGGTCGAGTATGGCGGGTCGACGGTGCCTGAGCCGAGGTAGAGGGTAATGGGCGCCGTGGGAAAGCCCACAATCTTCAACGCGATGGGAGAGCCGGGAATGACGGCGCCCACGTGATAGAGGTGGTAGTAGTACTGGTCCGCTCCAATGTCTACCCTGTTTTGAACGATTCGGGGGTCGCCCTCGAAATCGTATTGCTCCGTGACGAATGAATTGTCGCCCGCATCGCGGCAGGGGGAGTTCCAGGTAAGGTGGTAGTCGTCGTTGGGGGAGTCGACGAATGACGGGACGGCGTTGATCATACCCGGTCCCCAGTTCAGGGTGCACCCGGTTTCGACATTTACCGATGACTGTCCGCCTTGCACGTCGGACCGACTGATAGTGAGGGTGGAATTCGAATTCGCGGGACCGATAGATATCTCCGGGCCCACGGGCGCAATGTTCGTCCATAGAATAGTGTTAGACACTGTCGGAACATATCGGCTGCTACAGTAGATTCCGCCGCCTGACGCGATGGCGGTGTTGTTCGTGATCGTGTTGTTAGTGATTGTCGGATAGGAACCTTCGCAGTGGATCCCGCCCCCGATGTTTGCCTCGTTTTCAACGATGAGATTGTTGGTGATCGTAGGGCTGGTGGTATCAAAACAGACGATTCCGCCCCCTTCGTTGCTGGCAGTGTTTCCGCTGATGATATTGTTGGCGATTACTGGAAATGCCTCAAAGGAGGAGATACCTCCCCCGGCTCCGTTCGTTACGTGGTTTGTAGCGATGATGTTGTTGCGTATTTCGAGCGCATTGGAGGTGCCGTAGCAGAAAATTCCGCCGCCGGAACCTTGTGCGGTATTCTCTGTGATCATGTTGTTCAATATTGTAGCGTCAGATCCTAAGCAGATAACACCACCACCTTCGCCCGCAAGCCCATTAGTAATCGTAAAACCATCAAGAACAGAGCCGGGACCTTCACCGCTTTGAAAGGTCACAACACTTCCGGACTGGCTGCCGTCGATGATCGTGTCGGCAGGTCCCCGATCGCTAGCGACAGTGATGGATTTTGGGTTTCCGCCTGGACCGAAATCGATCCTCTCGACATAGGTTCCCGGCAGGACGAGGACTGTATCGCCGTCGGAAGCGGCATCAATACCATATTGGATTTTGAGAAAGGGATCCGACTGGGTTCCCGAACCTGGATCGTTGGGAGCGTCGTCGTCCACGTACCAGGTGGTTTGGGACATTCCAATACTCGATAGAGAGAAAAACAGGATGAGAATCATCGTGGACTTCATGATGTGCCTCCAAGTTCAGCGAGTTTCGAGAAGAGTCATCTTGAGTGACATCACCCTATTCGACCACCGCCAGCACTTCGGCATTGGTCAACAGGGTCAACGGCCCGCCCCACGGACCGACGAGGGCTTGGAGCGGATGTTCCGAGCCCGAAGTCCATCCAGTCGGCACTGTTGTCGAAAGAACCTTGATACCGTTTCCGGGAACCTTCCCGATCTCTCCCTTCCACAACGGCGGCCAGTTGAGCCAGAAGTCGCCGTGCTGGGTGGAATAGGGCGGGTGGACGATGCCGGAGCCGAGGTAGAGGGTGACAGGTGCGTTGGGATAACCGACGACCTTCAAGTCGATGGGGGAGCCGGGGATGACATCGCCGATGTGGTACAGGTGATAGTAGTACTCATCGACTCCCATGTCCACGGTGCCAAGGGCGATTCGCGGGTCGCCTTCGCAGTCCTCGGGCGGAAGGCCGGTCGCCAGGTTGTCTCCCGTATCTCTGCAGGGGGAATCGTAGCGGAGGTGCAGATCACCGTTTGATTGGTCGACGAAAAAAGGATAGGTGGAGATCATGCCGAGGCCCCAGGAGACAGAGCTGCCGCCTGAGACGTAGATCAAGTTTTCCCCTCCTTCCACATCGGAATAGCTGATGGTCAGATGGGAGTTTTCGAAGAGACAAGCTTGAGGTCCGTACCCGGATGCATAGTTGTCCCAGAAGATCGAGTTGATAATTTGAGGATCAGCACCTTTACAGTAGATCCCACCGCCGTTTCTGGCCGTATTTTTCGCAATGGTGGAATTGGTAACGATCGGGTCCGAGTAGTAGGCGTAAATCGCGCCGTCGTCGAGGTCTGCCCTGTTTCCGGTGATTATCGTGTTTGTTATTGTCGGGACGGCCGCGCCGCAGCAGTAGATGCCGCCGCCATTGATATTTCCGCTTCCCTCGGCCGAGTTGTCTTTGATGATGTTGCCCGTTATTGCCGGCATGCAGTATATGCCTTCGCAGTAGATCCCACCGCCCAGATACGACTTGTTTCCCTCGATAATGTTGTTTCGAATCGTGGGGGACGCGTTGAGACAGTGGATCCCGCCGCCACAGGTGCTCTGACCGTAACCGTTCGTAAGAAAAAAGCCGTCGAGAATCGCGCCTTCTTCCTCCCAAGTGGCAAAGGTAACCACTGGTCCGGTTTGTGCTCCATCGATGATCGTGACCACGGGGCCCTTCTCGCTCACCACGGTAAGATCTGTCCCCTTGAAGTCGATATTCTCAACGTACGTCCCAGGTCTGACGACGATCACAACAGTGTCCCACGAGGCATCGATGGCCTCCTGAATCGTGTCGAAGTCGTCGGGAACATAATAGGTGGTTGAATAACCAACCGCGGGGAGAAAGAGGGCTAAGAGAAAAAGTATCGCGAACTTCATGGGGTATCTCCTTTCACGGTACACTTCAGTTCTTTTGACTCGGTACCTGCTCCATCAGCGCCATGTGCAAAAAAAGGTGCGGCTAGCTCACGGAAATCGTTTTTGTTCTGAATTAACTGGCATCATGCTCGAGGGAAGGTCAAGTTACGACCAGGGAAATCATGTTCGCGAAGGCACAGGGCCGTCGGCGTAAAGGCAAATGTCGTAAGAGTTTTCAGAAATTGGGCGGGAGACTGTCTACCGAGGGATTTTACTTTCTATAAGCTCCGGCTTATTGCCCGAACGCGTAAAGATGCTTGTTCGTCCTCACGTAGACCTTACCGTCGACCAGCGCAGGAGTGGCCGATATGCGTTCCTTGAACTCGTTGCGGGCAACGATCTCCAGTTTGTCACCCGTCTTGAACACGGTCACCGTTCCCCGTGCCGAGGCGGCATAGATCTTGTCGTCGCCCACAACGGGTGAAGCGTAATAGGGCCCGCCCGCTCCGAGCTTGGCCTGGTAGATCTCCTTGCCTGTCCTGCTGTCCACGCAGGTGACCATACCGCCGTTCTTGACCAAGTAGACCCTGTGATCGAAATAGAGGGGGGAGGGACATTCGGGTATACCCTTCTCGTACTTCCAGACGACCTCGGCGACCTCGTCCGCCTCGGCAGGCGGTTTCACCGCAAGGAGTGCGTTCTCCTGGGGAAAGCTGTCGACCCACTTGACGATCTTCCGCCATTCTGCGCGGGTGATTCTTCCGTTCTTGTCCTCGTCCATGAAAGGATGAAACCCCCACAGGGGGTGATCGCCTTCACCATCAGCGTCAGCGCGTGAAAGAATCGACTTCTTCGGTTTCGACTCCTTGAGGGTCAGCTCTCCGTCGTCGTCGAGATCGAGCTCCTTGACCAGGTCGTCCCAGGCCGGAAGGCCGATCACCTCCGTATTGGTCTTCATGTTGTACGATGTGATGAAGATCAAGCCGTCACCGGTGACGGGGGTGACGCAGGGCTCATCGGTGAGCCCGGGAAGTTCCCATCGCTCGGAGCCGTCGCCGAGATCATACGCCTTGATCGCGCCCTGTCCGTTGATCACGAGCTCGACGATGCCCTTGTTTTCCCAGAGCATGGGAGTTGTCCAGTTGTACTGCAGCCCGGTGCGCTCCGTGCGCCAGATCGTTTCACCAGTGGCGGGGTCGATCGTTTCGAGATAGGATTCGCGCTTGTTGTCGTTCAGGAATATCAGGTGCCCGCCGGCGAGGATGAGGGAGCTCGCGGTGCCGTAAAGGTTCGGCGACGGCCGCAGGATACGGCTCCACACTTCGTTGCCGTCGAAATCGTAGCAGAGCAGTCCCGAGGAACCGAGGTAGACATAGACGCGCTTTCCGTCGGTCGTTGCCGTGGGAGAGGCGGGGCTGTTGGTCCTGTGCACCCTCTCGATGAACTCGTACCACGCTTCGGCTCTCCAGAGGATCTTTCCATCCGTCCGGTCGATGCAGATCGTCTCCAGGTTGGTTCCGTCGATCGCCGTGAGAAAAATCCTGTCTCCCCAAATGCATGGAGAAGAGTGCCCGTAGGGGACTTCGCTCTTCCATAGCATGGTCTTTTCGTCGAGCTGCGCGGGCAGGGCTTTGCCGTCACGTTCTATGCCGGCCCCGTGCGGTCCCCTGAACTGATTCCATTGACACCGCGCTTCTTCGCCCTGCAACATCATCGAGAGAAAAGAGAACAGGATTGTTGCGACGCAAATTCCCATGACAGTCTCCATTCGGGGTGCCTGAGTCAATGCAGCAAGAGATCAGGATGATAAGGGCGGAGGGCGCAAATTTTCAACCAGGCTGAAAAATAAGACTGAGATATGGATTGAGATTCGGTGGAGTCTTTGTAATCTGCGGAGTCGCCCGGCAGCACGGGGCGAAGGTTCCCCGGGGCGATAGTTTTACGTTTAAAAAGAGGTGCCCATGATCGCCGCTGCTTTGACCCGCTTAGTTTCCCTGCTCGTTCTTGGTTTCTCCATCTCCGTTCCCGGTGCGGCTGCCAAGCCCTCGGCAGAAGAGGGTCTGGCCGGCCCTCTGCGCCTGGCCACAACCACCAGCACCGAGAACTCGGGCTTACTTGCCGTTCTGATTCCGCCCTTCGAGAAGCGGTTCGGCATCGATGTCGATGTCATCGCCGTCGGCACGGGAAAGGCGCTCAAACTCGGCCGGAACGGCGACGTGGACATCGTGCTCGTTCACGCCCGCAAGGCGGAGGATACATTCGTGGCCGCAGGATGGGGGGTGAATCGCCGCGATGTGATGTACAACGACTTCATCATCATCGGCCCCGCTTCCGATCCCGCGGGCATCAAGGGTTCGGCCGATGCAGCCAAGGCGTTGGCGAAAATGACGGCTGCACAAGCCACATTCGTTTCGCGGGGCGACGATTCGGGCACTCACAAGAAGGAACTCGCCCTCTGGAAGGCGTCCGGTGTCAATCCCAAGGACGGCGCCTATCTCGAAACCGGCCAGGGAATGGGGCAGACCCTGCACATCGCCGACGAGAAGGGAGGCTATTGCCTCGTCGATCGGGGAACCTTTCTCGCCTACAGCGGGAAAATCGATCTCAAAATCCTGGTGGAAGGCGATGAGCGCCTCTACAATCCCTACGGAATCATTGCGGTGAACCCTGACCGGCACCGCCACGCAAAGTATCTCTCCGCCATGGCCTTCATCGGCTGGGTCACATCGGTCGAAGGGCAGACCATCATCGACGACTTCCGAAAGGACGGAAAGCGTCTCTTTTTTACCATGGCGGTTTCAACGAAGAAGTAGACCGTGGACACTCTCCTTCACGATATTGTTGAAGCATTCCGAATGATGGCGCGGCTCGACCGTGAGATCATCGAGGCGATCCGCGTCACCGTGGGCGTTTCGCTCACGTCGACGGCGCTCGCCACCCTGGTTGGAGTACCTCTCGGTTTTCTCATCGCCGTGAAGACCTTTTTCGGCAAGCGGCTCGTGATCATGCTCTTTCAGACCCTCTTTGCCCTGCCCACCGTTCTCGTCGGGCTCCTCGTGATGACCATGCTTTCCCGGCAGGGGCCTCTGGGCGACCTGGGCCTGCTTTTTTCGCCGACGGCGATCGTTATCGGCCAGTTCATTCTCGCTTGCCCCATCATCGTGAGCCTCTCCATCGCGGCCGCCCAGGCGATCGATCCGCGCGTCGCGCGCACGGCGCGCACCCTGGGAGGCGGCCGCCTGCGCACGGCGCTCGTCATGTTCGGCGAGGCGCGATTCGCCTTCCTTGCCGCGGTGCTCGCGGGCTTCGGGCGCGTCTTCGCCGAAGTGGGCATCTCGATGATGCTGGGCGGAAACTTTCCGGGCAAGACGCGGACGATCACCACAACGATCGCGCTCGAGAGCAGCAAAGGGGAGTTCGCCCTCGGCATTGCGCTAGGTTTCGTTCTGCTCTTCGTTGCCTTTGGCGTGAATATCATCTTCCAGATTCTCCAGGGGAGGGCGCGGGAATGAGGTCAGAGATCCTGCGCCTCGAGGGCATCGGGAAAAAGTATGGCGCCAAGCCGGTGCTCGACATTGCCACGCTGCGTGTCGAGAAGGGCTCGGTCCATGCCCTCGTGGGCCCGAACGGCTCGGGGAAGACGACTCTTCTCGAAATTGCCGCCCTCATCGGCGAGCCGTCCCGGGGTTCCGTCCATATTCTGGGCGAGGACGCCACCACCGATGAAAGGTCGCGTCGGAGACTCCGGCGTGCGGTGACTCTCGTCGACCAGAATCCCTACCTCTTCGACACGACCGTCTCTCGCAATATGGCCTTTGGCCTCGAGGCCCGTGGTCTGGAGCGGGCGGATATACGCCGACGGGTGGTGGAGGCTCTCGAGAGCGTGGGGCTAGGCTCCCTCGCCGGGCGTCGCGCCTCGGGCCTTTCGGCCGGTGAAGCGCAGCGTGTCGCCCTCGCGCGCGCCATCGCCCTCCGCCCTTCGCTCCTCCTTCTCGATGAGCCCACCGCCAATGTCGATCTCTTCCACGTACAGATTCTGGAAAACCTGATCAGAAAAGCCGTGGACGAAATGGGCGCCACAGTGATCTTCGCCACCCACAGCCTTGCCCAGAGCCGCAAACTGGCCGGCACGATCCATCATCTCGTCGAAGGCACGCTGTCCGCCATACCGCCCGAAAACCACTTCTCCGGTGTGACTGAGGAAAAAAACGGGGAGAGCACCCTGTGTATCGCACCGGGCGTTCGTGTCGCATTGCCTGAAGCCCGAAAAGGAGAGGTCCATCTCTCCATCCCGCCCGAGGAGATTCTCCTCACCAGGGACGACTCGTCGAGCGCGCGCAACACCTTTCGAGGCCGCATCAACGGAATGAGCCTGGAGGGCGGACGCATCCAGGTCACCGTCGATGTGGGAGTGAATCTCGTCTCCGTCATCACGCCGGAATCACTGAACAGCCTGAATCTCAAGGTGGGCGACCCTGTCCACGCGACGTTCGAGGTTTTTTCGATCCTCCTCTATTGATTTACTTCTTCAACGCACTATCTAATTCAGTTATGCATTTTAGATTAGTGAAGTTGAAAAATGTGGGTGTGGCGCTATTGGGCCGATCAAGCCGACGATCAACCGCTTTGCGGTCGCTCGCAGCTTATCGGCCATCGGTTGTGGATTGTCTCGATCCAGGTGGTTCCGCGGCGATTTAGAAAGGAGATAGGCTCGCGACAATGAAAGACTATCTTGGAAGAGAAGATGCGCTCGAGGTGGAAGAGGCGCGTCGACTCCTGCTGGAGCAGGACCTGAAAGTCCTCCCGTGCGAATCGATCGCCATTGAGGAGGCCTTCGGACGAGTCTTGTCGCGAGACATCGTTTCTCCGGAGAACCTCCCCGGCTTTACCCGTTCCACCATGGATGGATATGCCGTTGCGTCAGCCGATACCTTCGGCGCCTCCGACACCATGCCTGTCTATCTTGAGGTCAAGGGGCAGGTGCTGATGGGCGTGGAGCCGGACCTTTCCATTCAAAGAGGAGAGAGCGTCCAGATCCCGACGGGCGGGATGCTTCCTGACGGCGCCGATGCGGTTGTCATGTTCGAGTACACGAACAGCGTTGACGAGACGATGGTCGAGATAATGAAGGCCGTCTCCCCCGGTGAACATGTCATCTCTGCAGACGAAGACGTGAAAAAAGGCCAGACCGTGCTGAAGAGCGGGCAGAGGCTCAGGCCCCAGGATATCGGAGCCCTTGCCGGACTGGGGATTCTCGAAGTCGATCTGTTCAAGAAACCGCTCGTCGCGATAATCGGGACGGGCGACGAGGTCGTGCCTCCTGATAGGCCTTTGTCCACCGGTCAGGTGAGGGACATCAATTCTTATAACCTTGCAGGGCTCATTCGCGCGTGCAACGCAGTTCCCGTCCGGAAAGGAATTGTCAGGGATGAACTGGAGACGCTCAGAAGCGTGGTGCACGAGGCGGCGTCCGCATCGGACATGGTGCTGATCACCGGGGGGAGCTCGGTCGGAACGAAAGACTATACTGCAACGGTTATCGACGAGCTCGGCAGTCCGGGCGTGCTTTTTCACGGGATCGCAATGAAGCCCGGCAAACCGTTGATCGCCGGGATCGTCGACGGAAAGCCTCTGTTCGGACTGCCCGGTCATCCTGCCGCGATCACGGTCAGTTTCGAGACCTTCGTCGAACCCCTGCTGGGGCTCATGTCCGGAGAAAAGCCGGTCCCTCATCTGCCGTCGAGACGGACGCGCAAGGCGCTCTTCGGCAGAAATCTCGCTTCCACGGCTGGAAGAGAAGAACACGTCAGAGTCTCCGTCGAAGAGCGGAACGGCGCACTCTGGGCCGTGCCGATCCTGGGTAAATCGGGTCTCGTCACGACGCTGGTGCGCGCCGACGGCATCGTCATAGTTCCCATGAACAAATCGGGGCTCTACGAAGGGGAAGAAGTCGAGGTGAGGTTTTTCAATTCCTAGGGAGATATCTTGCATTCCAATAGAAGAATCTATCAGACCCGTTCAAGCCTCGAAGATGCCTACAAAGTCTGGTTTGACTTAATCGGAACGCTGAACCCGGTGGAGAGCGAGGCCGTTCGTGTGACGGAGTCCCTCGGCCGGATAACGGCCGACGCAGTGCAGGCCAGGATATCGTCACCTTCTTATCATGGCTCCGCCATGGACGGGTATGCGGTCCGATTTCCCGAAACCTTCGGCGCATCCGAGACAAAACCAGTCTGCTTGAAACTCGGAGAACAGGCCGTGCCGGTCAACACCGGTGATCCCATTCCCAAGGGATTCAACGCGGTCATCATGGTCGAAGATGTGAGCATCACCAAGGAGCGCGTCGAGATCATCTCACCGGTGAGTCCCTATCAAAATGTCAGGATCGTGGGGGAGGACATCGTCCAGACCGAGTTGATACTGCCCGAGAATCACCTGATCAGGCCTGTCGATATCGGCGCAATGCTCTCCAGTGGAAACAACACGGTCAAGGTCAGAGGTCGGCCTCTCGTGACGATCATCCCCACGGGGGGCGAAGTGGTCGATCCGGGCACCTCCCTCGAGAGAGGCAATATCATCGATTCGAACAGCTACATGATCGGAAACCTCGTCAAGGAGTGGGGCGGAGAGTTCAACAGAACCGATGTCGTCGCGGACAACAGGGACCTTCTCGAGGAGAGAATCTTAGCTTCGGCAAAGATCAGTGACGTGGTCGTCGTGCTCGCCGGCGCATCGGCTGGCACAAAGGACTTCACACCCAACGCGGTCGGTGACGTCGGAAAAATCCTCGTCCATGGAATCAGCATCAAGCCCGGCAAGCCGGTGCTGCTTGGTGTGATTCAGGGCAAACCGGTCATCGGTCTTCCCGGATATCCCGTCGCTGCATACATGACCTTTGAGATGTTCGGCAAACCGCTTCTCCATCATCTTCTGGGGATTGAACAGGAGCCGCCTGAAATCATGAAGGCCACGCTTTCGAGGCCGGCGGCGTCGTCACTGGGGCAGGAAGAGTTTCTCAGGGTCAAGGTCGGCAAGGCGGGTGACCGTTTCATCGCCACTCCCGTCGGTCGGGGGGCGGGTGCGCTCATGACGCTGCAACGGGCCGATGGGATCGTCCGCATTCCGGCGCTGAGTGAAGGAATCGCCCCTGACACTGAAGTCGATGTGACCTTGATCAGGTCGAAGCACGCGATCGAGAACACCCTCGTCTGTATCGGAAGTCATGACAACGCTCTCGATCTTCTTGCCAACTATCTCAGAAGGGACTATCCCTCGTACAGCTTGTCGTCGGCCCACGTGGGGTCGATGGGCGGGCTGATGGCGATCAAGAAATCAGAAGCCCACCTGGCGGGCACGCACCTTCTCGATGAGAAAACCGGTGAATACAATATTGCCTTCATTCGGAGACTTCTGAAGGGTATCCCGCTCAAGGTCATCAATCTCGTCTACAGGCAGCAGGGCCTGATCGTCCGAAAAGGCAATCCCCTGAACATCAGCGGGGTCGATGATCTCGCCAATGAAAATGTCATGTTCATCAACAGGCAGCAAGGCTCGGGCACGAGACTGCTCACCGACAAGACCCTGAGGGATCGCGGAATCGACACGCACGACGTGAAGGGCTATGACAAGGAAGAGTTCACCCACATGGGGGTAGCCTCGGCTGTTGCCTCGGGCGCCGCCGAAGCGGGCATGGGGATACTCACTGCCGCCATCGCGCTCGATCTTGAATTCATCCCTGTTGCGAACGAACGGTACGATCTTGTGATCAGAGACGAACACTTCGAGACGCCCATGGTTCAGGCGGTGCTGCAAGTAATTGCGTCCGACAGTCGATTCAAAGAGGCGGTGAATTCCCTCGGCGGCTATGATGTTGCCGATATGGGGAAGGTATTCTACGAGCAATGATCAGAGATCGGTTCACGTAAGCGAGTTATCCCTCTGGTTGAGTTCGACGGTCCGGTCGCGCTGTGATTCACAGTTATGGAAGACGAATAGACCGCGGAGAGCTCCCACCTGGGAAGAATAGTCTCGCGACGATACAACCTTGATGCCCCAACGATGCAAACTCGGCGCAATCACCACCACTCCGCACTCACCTCATCGGGCACGTCGTCGAGGGAGTGGATCGTCGTGTCCCCGAACGAGCTCGTCTCACGTAAACCTGCCCCACGTGGGGCAGCCTCGCAGGTTGACGGTTCGATCTCTCTTATATATCTGGGCCTGGCTGGCGCATCGTGGGACGCAAAGGAATCGACCGGCTTTTTATCAGGACCGAGCCAGGTCAAACCATTCGCTGCTTGTCCCGTGACAAAAAGGAATCCCTCGTGAATCAGGCTGTGGCAGGTGCGGCACACGCTCACCTCGTTCTAGACCGTGGTCGTGCCGCCTTGCTCGCGCCAGATGATGTGGTGGCTGGCGAGGTGCCCCCTGTTGGTGCACCCGGGTACGGCACAGCAACGACCGTCGCGACTCAGCACATGCTGGCGGATCGCAACCGTGTTCGCCTTGTCTCTCTCCTTGTCAGGTACTGGCGGCGAGCCCGGCGTGGAAAGGAACAGAAAAGCCGAAGGATCTACCCATTTCTGAACATCCCGTGGGGTGTAACAGGGACCGGGATATGAATCGATCCCACGTGGGGCCAGTCCAGAACCGGGCCATGATTCTGCCCCACGTGGGGCGGGGCCACCCACTGCAAGTCGTTCAATGATCGGATTCACGGTCCGCGAAAATCCCGGCGCCGCAGGCCGCTGCACGTTTGCCCTCCGTCCCTCATCCAGCCGGATCACCCTGGCCCGGCGCGCACGCTCATCAACCTTGGCAACGTCCACTCCCTGCAAGCCGTCGCTCGACATCATCCACGCGCGCTCGCAGTCAGCACACCGGTGGTAGACGACCTGGAACGCCTCGCGCGCGGCGTTCTCCTCCTCGTTGACCGGTTGCTCGAGAAAGGTGCGCGCCATTTCAGTGAGCGCAGTGGACGCATCCAGATCGGGCCCGGCGCGGACAGCGATCCGCCCGAATGCCGCCTGCCAGATCGCATGGTCCTCCACGGACAGCTCAGCCACCACCCTGAGCCGCGTGCGCGAAAGAGTGTAGGGATCCTTGGGCGGTTGTTCACCGCGCTTCGCACTGCTCACGGCGCGTTCGATTTGTCGGAGCGTGCTCGATTCTGCCAGCTCGAGCCACTCGGCCTCGGTATCGCGCACGGCCACCCTCGTGAGCTCGCGCACAGCGCTCCACGAAATCTCGCCCTTCGCGAACGCCGCATCAATGAGCGGCAGATCCTCGAGCGCGCGCGCCATGCGGAGCAGCTCGCGTACCCTTTTTCGCGCCATCTGCAGCTTGATGCCGGCGAACTGGATGGCGCTCGCGAATCCGTGCTTGCGGCAGAGACCGCGCACCTTGAAGTCGAGCAGATAAAAGCCGAGTCCCCGCTCACCGAGCGCCGACATGCGGTCGAATTTCCGAATTCGTGCGATGAGTTGTTTTTCGGCAAGGCCCTTGATGAATCGCATGACAATCCTCCACTCTGATCTTTTTTCGAGTTGAATCTCTTCTACTGATAGTATACCTAACAAAACCCTAACAAGCAAGTGGAAAGCTGGAGGTTTTTCAGGTCCACGATTGGCGAGTTTTGCAGGCACTCATAGAGGAGGGCAGACTGAAGTCGGCCAGCGAGTTTGGTGATTCACACGCGATGGTATTGTCTTTTGCGGATCTTTAAATATAAATAATATTTGATATTGCTCGTAAATGTCTCGATGGTTGAATTCTGAGAATCATCTTTTTTGTATAGCTTTTCAGCGATCCGACGATCGCATGACAAGCACAGGTGATTTCGCCACAAAAGTAGGCTGCCGATTCTTTTGGCCTCGTGGGGTGTTAGGATGGCCTTCTTCAAAACAGTCGTCCCTTCTCGTGGAACACCGTTTCAAACAGGTGCAGAGTATTATGCCACAATCATCACGTGAAATCGTTCAGCGCGCGATCCGGTTCGAATACCCGGAGAGATTGCCGCGCGATCAATGGGTGCTTCCCTGGGCGGAGATCCACTATCCGGCTGACTTGGACAGGATCCGAGAGAGGTTTCCCACCGATTTCGAGACAGTGGGATTCTATTATGCGCCCTCGCCCAGGGTGCGCGGCGACGCTTACAAGAGAGGGTACTACACTGACGAGTGGGGTTGCACTTTCAAGAACTTGCAGGATGGAATCATCGGTGAGGTCAAGGACCCCATCCTGCCCGATATCAGTGACTGGAAATCCGTGAGCGCGCCATACGAGCAACTGCCGCAGAATCGGCAGTCGGCGCACGATGAAATCAGCCGACTTTGCGCAAAGACCGACAGGTTCGTGCTGGCCAACATCTGTCCCAGGCCTTGGGAACGATACCAGTTCATCAGGGGAACGGAGAATGCGCTCGTCGATATCATGTTTCCCGACGAGGGCGCGACCGACTTGCTCAAAGTCATCCACGACTTCTATCTGGCAGAGCTCGAATTCTGGGTCGGATCCGATGTGGATGCCATCTTTTTCATGGATGACTGGGGTGCGCAGAACCAGCTGCTGATCCGTCCCGAGATGTGGCGAGAGATTTTCAAACCTCTCTACCGCGATTACTGCGAGATCGTAAAAGCCCACGACAAATTTGTGTTCATGCACTCTGACGGCTACATCACGGACATTTACCCCGATCTGGTGGAAATCGGTGTCGACGTTCTGAATTCACAGTTGTTCTGCATGGACCTGGGAGAGATCGAAAAGATCGCGAAAGGTAAAATCACTTTCTGGGGCGAAATAGACAGGCAGCACATCCTTCGGTCAAGAAATCCACAAGACGGTCGGGACGCCGTCCGCAAAGTGGCGCAACATCTCTACGATCCCAGGGGCGGTCTGATCGCCCAGTGCGAAATCGGTTCCGGCACTCATCCCCAAACAGCCTATGCGGTCTTTGACGAGTGGGAACGAGTGCACGGAGAAGAAAATGAGTTGGAGTAGAAATATGGCCTCCATGCACAGAAGGGGATTCATCAAACAGCTTGGCGCAGGCGCCGCCGCCCTGTCGCTCACACCCTGGGAGCTCTTTGGCTCCGAAGCCGCGGCGAGCGACAAGCTGCCCAACGTGGTCTATATCCTGGCCGACGATATGGGGTATGGCGACGTGGGCTGCCTCAATCGCGAAGGCAAGATTCCAACGCCGAACATGGACCGGCTCGGCCGCGAGGGAATGATCTTCACCGATGCCCATTCGAGTTCGGCTGTCTGCACGCCGACGCGATACGGTCTCCTGACGGGACGGTACAACTGGCGCACCCGCCTCAAGAGCGGGGTTCTCGGGGGGTACAGCCAGCCGCTCATCAAGGAGGGTCGCGAAACAGTGGCTTCCCTCCTGAAGCGCCACGGGTATGAAACCGCCTGTGTGGGAAAGTGGCACCTCGGCCTCGGTTGGCAGGCGCCGGAGAGCGAGGACGAAGACCGATCGAAATCGAAAACCAAAGTGGATTACGGGGCGCCCATTCTCAATGGGCCGACCGATCTCGGCTTCGACTACTTTTTCGGCATACCGGCATCGCTCGACATGGCGCCTTATGTGTATGTGGAAAACGACCGGGTCTTGGAGGCGCCTACAGAGACCATCACCGGCACCAAGGGTTATGAATTCTACAGGGGGGGGCCTGTTGCCCCCGGTTTTCGCCATGAGGAGGTCCTTCCGGTCTGCACACAAAAGGCTGTCGCCTTCATCGAGCAGCACGCCGAGGCGCGTCCGGAAAGCCCCTTCTTTCTCTACTTTCCCCTGAACGCGCCTCACACGCCGATTTTGCCCACCGAGGAATTCAAGGGGAAGACCGGCGTCGGGCCCTATGCCGATTTTGTTCATCAGTGCGATTGGACCGTGGGCCGAATCATGGAAACTCTCGAACGCCTCGGCATGACGGAGAACACCCTCTTTATCGTGACGAGCGACAATGGCTGTTCTCCCACGGCGAATTATGAACACCTCGACGAACAGGGCCATGATCCCAGCTACCATTTCAGGGGGCACAAGGCCGATATCTTCGAGGGCGGACACCGCATCCCCTATATCGCTCGCTGGCCGGCCAGGGTCGAGCCGGGCTCCACTTATGAACATACGATCTGCCTGACAGACCTGATGGCGACCGCGGCGGCGATTGTCGGCGTCGACCTGGCGCACAATGCCGGCGAGGACAGTGTCAGTACACTACCCGCGCTTCTCGGGACCGCGAAGGGGCCGATCAGGGAAGCGACGGTGCATCATTCGATCAACGGCACCTTTTCCATCCGGCAGGGCAAGTGGAAACTCGAGCTCTGTCCCGGTTCGGGTGGGTGGAGCGATCCACGCCCCGACAAGGCGATCGCCGATGGCCTGCCGATGATCCAGCTCTATGATCTGAGCCAGGACATCGGTGAGAAGGAAAACGTTCACGCCCGGCATCCCGATGTGGTTCACGGTCTGATCCGCCTTCTGGAGAGTTATGTCGAGCAAGGACGCAGCACACCCGGCGCGCCCCAGCAGAACGATGGGGACCCTGATATCTGGAGGGCTCAAACTCGACTCGATAAATCGAAATGAATTTGCTCTCCCCTTCCCTTTTGAGACCGATGCCAAAAGAGAGAGAAAAAGGAACGCTGTCCTTGGGCGGGGTTTCCGTTTGTTTATGTAGTTAGTTGACATGGTTGTTGATGCGGTTGGTCGTCGAATCGTGAGAGAGGAGAAGATGATGAGGATTTCCAAGCCCGTAATCGTACCGGCAACAGTTCTCGCCGCCCTGATCTTCTGCAGTCCATCTCGGTGTCAGGCCGTTGGCCCGGCGGTCGATATTGACGCCATTGGCGTCAACGTGGCCGTCGATCTTTTTTCTCCTCAACATGGAATTTCCGTCTTTCCGGGGCAGCAGATCGACTGGATGATCAGCGCGCGCGTCAGCACTCACGGCAACCACGGCCTGGCCATGATCGCCGTCGATCTCGTCCAGGATCCTGCCAACCCTGAGCTGATCGATCTCATTCCGGCAGGGAGCACTCCTCAGGGGATGGAAGGGTTCGACCGTCCCGGCGGGTTCACCAATCCGGACCGGGAGGACCCGTGGAGTTCCGGCTACGGCGGCACGCCGAGCGGCCCAAAGGGCGAACGCAACCTGAGGCAGATCGGAGGCGCCCAGAACACTTTCGGGGTCAAGCCTCTCCTCCTTGGCCTCGGCGGCGACGTCCTTGTCGGCCAGGATATCGACGTCGACACCGGTGTCGGACAGCAGCCCGGCGGCCAGGCCCTATCCGCGGGATCATTCGTGGCGCCTCAGGCCGAAGGGCTGTACCTCTTTTACGCCGAATCAGCCGTTGCCAACGTGCTGACAGAGGTCAACGCGCCGCCTTTCGAATCGCGCGTGAAGTCGGTGCCGGTGGCTTTCCGGAATCGGGTTTTCGGATTCTACGTCATGGGAGACAAGTTCTCTTTCGATCCTGAGGTGCAGGGGGAAACGACTGGCCACAGAGAAAGTTGGCCCAGGTGGACCAATGTAATCCTGCCTCCCGAAGGCGCCGAGATGAATCGCATCCACATGCAGTTCAGGTGGGCGGCCTTCGACGATCAACCCCCGAACTATACCTTGTGGATCGCGGAGCAGACCGACGGCCTCCTCGGCGACGGACGCCAGCCGCTCCTGTCCTACAAGGTGGACGGCTCCGAGCCCCGGACGGTGGTTACATCGGGCCTCGAGTTCGGCAAATCATACGAGTGGTGCGTCACCGACGGCGAACCTCCGTCCGGTGACGAAACTGTCCATCACTTCAGCACCCAGGAGATTCCGGCGGTGTTCCCCGAGTTCGTGATCACCCGTCCACCCGGCGCCGGGCCGGTCGAGCCCGGCTTGACCCTCTTTAACATTTACGTGTACAAGGATGCCATCTGTGCAATCGACGAGTATGGAGAAGTCGTCTATTTCATAAGCACCGACGAGACGTCGGTCGGCGACGTCCGATTGTTGCCGAACGGCCTTCTGAGATTCATGGGAAACAAAACGTGCCACGAAATCACGCTCGATGCCTCGCTCCTCTGGGTCAATCCGATCAGCTACATCGTTTCCCACGACGCGACCTCGATGCCTAACGGCAACATCCTGACGATAGCCGATGATTTCCGGATGATCCAGGGGCAGCTCTACATCGGCAACTGCATCGTCGAGTTCGATCGCCATACCAAAGAGGAGGCGTGGACCTGGAACACCTTCGACCATTATTCGCCGGACAACGGCGGCCCGCTTCCGGACTGGGTCCACGGCAACGCCGCGTTCTACAACGAGTCCGACGGATGCGTTTATTTTTCGAGCCGCCACTTCAGTCGCATCACGCGGATCGACTACGTGACGGGCTCGGTCGTTTACAACATGGGTTACGATTGGCCGGGCGGTTCCACCAACTTCGGCCACAACCTGTTCACCTATCAGCACGCGCCACAGATGCTGCCGAACGGCAACATGATGGTCTACGACAACGGTAATTTCCGCGAGCCGCTCACCGATCCACGGCAGACCAAGGCGATCGAGATCGCCTTCGACGATCCGAGCGCTCCCACAAGCGCCGACATCGTCTGGGAATTCTCACTGACCCACGAAGACGGCAGCGAGATGTACTGCGCCTACTGGGGCGACGCCGACAGGCTGCCCGGCGGCAATACCCTGGTGACAGGCGGCCCCTGTGACACCATCTTCGAAGTCGACGCCAACGCCGACCTTGTCTGGAAATTGAAGGTCGAGGGCGGCGGGAGTATGTATCGCGCCCAACGTATTCCAGAGCTCATTCTCGATTCTCCCTGCGACTCCGACGGCGACTGGGATGTCGACATCGCCGACTTCGCCGAATTCCAGGTCGGCGCCACCGTCCCCGAACCCGTGGAGTTTCCCTTCACGCTGAGTGACTACGACAAGGACGGCGACATCGACGAGGACGACATCGACAAGTTCGTCTTCTGGATGACCGGACCGGGCTAGGAGTCTGTCGGACTTGGCTAATGAAGAGGCCCGGTGAGGGCACCCTGACGGCGGAAACCCGAGGTATTTTTTCGGCCTTTGCGTGCTCCACTCCCCGAGCCACTCCAGGGAAAGACGATAGTGAGGAAGGGGATACGAAACCAGATCGGGATACCTGCCAGAGTTTGGGTCTTTCCCTGCACTGTCTCGCGGTTGATACGCCGACCATAAGCCCGAAAAAACACCTCGAGTCTCCGCCGGCGCGGGACGTCAGATCCGCCTGTACACTTGCCTCAGGCAGCCACGACTCACCAGCGCGGCGAGACGCTTGTCCCTCCGGTTCTTTGCCGACCTCTGTCTGAAACCGACAGGATCAGCTACGCCACGACCGGTTGCGCTTTGTTCGTACACGGTGGACAACGATTCGGCAGCACCGTCTCCAGTGAGCTCCATCATCGGACAGATCGTGATGGCGTCGCCGGCGAGATTCGTCAAGTCGCCAGAGACACCGACCGACAGGGATTTGGACAGCCCAGCAGCGGTGAGCGGCGTTCAGACCAAGAGGCACTGAGAGCCCTGGAGGAGTCAGAGATCGAAACCTATGTGGCCGTGAGCAGGGATGAAAGCCACTCGTAGCGGAGGTACGAATACCCTCCGGGCCGTGCCTCTCCGAAGAAGAAACTCCGCACCAACGCCGGCCGAGAAAAGTGCGCCAGCGAAAGCAGACAGTGGAGCCGGTTTTCGGAATCATCAAGCATGTGCTGGGATTTCGACAGTTTCTGTTGCGAGGGCTTGCCAAAGTCAATGCCGAATGGGAGCTGGTCTGCCTGTCGTACACTGTGAACAGGCTGTATCGTTTGAAAAAGGGCTGATCAGGGGGAAGTGTCACTATCGCGAAATCGAAGAAGTCTGGCAGACTCGAAATTCGGCATTGCGGTCCGCGCGGTCGGAGGTGGTGAGGCTTTTTGCGGCCGACTTCAGTCTGTCCGAGTAACAAAATACCCGACTCCAATTCAGGGTGGGACAGAATGTGAAGGCCGCAAAAAGCCTCGCCACCTCCGACCTATGGGCGCCCTTTTTCAGATGGCCAAGTCCGACAGACTCCTATCAACCTGCAACCAGGAGGCCCGGTTTTTGAAGAAGATGTTCCTTGAATCTGAGAACATGAATTTGGAGTCCCACACGGCCACCCCGCTCGCCCGCCATTACCGGCGGAAGGCGAAGGACTCGACCAGGACGTACGCGGCCTGAAGGTAGGAGGTGGGGCAGAGCGGGAAACACCGCTTGCAGTCGCCGCACTCCTTCGCGGCGATCTCGGGAATGAAGCTGATCTCCTTGCGGATTCCCCTGTCGATGAAACCAACGGCGTTCTTCTTCACCACCTCGGCGCAGTATCTGACACACAGCCCGCAGTGGATGCAGAAGGAGACGTCTTTTTCGAAACGGTCCCTGTCCGCGCCGTACTCTTCGGCCAGTTCCTGCAGCTTCGGCGAATCGGGGGCGTGGGCCATCATCAGTTCGAGGAGGGTTTTGCGAATTCGATCGACCTTCTCCGATCTGGTCTGGACGACCAGATTCTGTTCGACAGGGTGGACACAGGAAACAACGAGCCTTGTCGAGCCATTCAAGGCAGCCTCGACGATGCAGATCCGGCAACCACCATAGGGGGCGAGTTCTTCGTGGTGGCAAAGCGTGGGTATCGATATCCCCGCGCTCTGGGCTGCCTGAAACACGGTCATCCCTTCCTTCGCGGTGACGTCTTTTCCGTCTATCTGTAAACGGATATCGCTCATTTGCTTTTTTTCTTTCTCACTATCATTCTTTGCTCTTCGGCGATGGGGGGAGGAACAGCCTCGCCGGAGATCTTGATGACCGAATTGAATTTGGGAGGACAAACGTCAAAGCAAGTGCCGCAGTTGGTGCATTTCGCCTGGTCGATGATGTGGATCTTTTTCTTGCCGCCGTCGATCGCGTCGTCGGGGCAATTCTTGAGGCAGAGCCCGCAGCCGGTGCAGTTGGCGGGGTTGATATAGTAGGAGATCAGCTCCTTGCACGAAAGCGCCGGGCACCGTTTGTCGTCGATGTGCGCCTTGTACTCGTCCTCGAAGTAGCGAAAGGTGCTCAAAAAAGGATTGGCGGCCGTACTACCCAGGGCACAGAGGGAGGCTTCGACAGCGGTCTCGGCGAGACTCTCCAAGGTTGCGATGTCCTCCTTCTTTCCCTTTCCCTCGGTGATCCTCGTGAGGATCTTGTGCATCTGCCTCAGACCCTCGCGGCAGGGGACGCATTTGCCGCACGACTCATCGGATAGAAAGTCGACGAAGTACCTGGCCACGTCGACCATGCACGTGTCCTCGTCCATGATGATCATCCCGCCCGAACCCATCATGGAGCCCGCCTTGGTGAGCTCATCGAAACCGACCTTCAGATCGAGCCGCTCCTCGGGGATACAGCCCCCGGACGGCCCGCCCGTCTGCACGGCCTTGAACTTCTTGCCCTTGGGTATCCCGCCGCCTATTTCGAAGATCACCTCTCTCAAGGAGATGCCCATGGGCACCTCGACAAGGCCGGTGTTGTTGATCTTGCCGACGAGGGAGAAGATCTTCGTGCCCTTGCTTCCCTCCGTGCCGATCGACGCGAAGGCCTTGGCGCCCTTGTTGATGATCAGCGGAACGTTGGCCCAGGTCTCCACATTGTTGATGTTGGTCGGCTTGCCCCAGAGCCCTCGAACCGCCGGGTAGGGGGGTCTCGGTCGCGGTTCGCCCGCCTTGCCCTCGAGAGACTTGAGCAGCGCCGTTTCCTCGCCGCACACAAAGGCGCCCGCCCCGCGATGCACCTTGACGTTGAATTCGAATCCCGAGCCGAGAATGTCTTTTCCCAGAAGGCCCCGTTCCTCGGCCCGCTCGATGGCGACGCTCAGATTCTCGAGCGCCAACGGATACTCCTGGCGCACGTAAAAATACCCCTCATGGGCGCCGATCGCATAGGCGCCGATGATCAGTCCCTCGAGCACTCCGTAGGGGTTTCCTTCCATGAGCGACCGGTCCATGTAGGCTCCGGGGTCACCCTCGTCGCAGTTGACGACCACATACTTTGGTTTTCCCTCGGACTTTCGCGCAAATTCCCATTTCACGCCGGCCGGGAACCCGGCGCCGCCGCGCCCCCTGAGCTTTGCGTCTTTCACCTCGGCGATCACCTCTTCGGGCTTCATCTCGAAGAGCGCCTTGACGAGGGCCCTCGCGCCGTCATCGGCGAGGTAATCTTCCAGGCTTTGCGGGGCGATTCTTCTGTTGGCTCCGAAGACCATCCGCTGTTGATGCCTGTAAAAGGGGATATCGGGTTCATGAGCTGTTTTTTCGCCCGTCGTGGGGTCGGTGTAGACGAGGCGATCGACGATCTTGTTCTCCTTCAGCGTCGATGTGATCAGTTCGGGAACGTCTTCGGGCGTGACCTGGAGATAGCAAATCTTTTCGGGGTCGATGACAACGATGGGGCCTTTCTCGCAAAACCCATGGCAACCGGTTTTTCTGAAGTCGACCTTTTTCGTGAGTTTTTGACTTTTCAGTTCCTCTTCGATGGCGAGAGCCACCTCTTTGCTGCCGGTGGCGTGACAGGCCGTACCGCTGCAAAGAGTAATACAGGGTTTGTTTGGATCCCGTTTTGACAGGATCTTCTTCCTGAATGCTTCCAGCTCTGCAGGGGAATTTATCCGTGCCATCTTGGTTCCTTAATCGTAGCTCTCGATCACGTCCGATGTTTTGGCGGGCGAGATTTTTCCATGAGTCTTTCCGTCGATCTCCATCACCGGACCGAGCGCACAGCAGCCGAGGCAGTTGACCGTTTCGAGGCTGAACTTCATTTCCAGGTCGGTTTCGCCCGGTTTGATTCCAGTCAGGCTTTCCACCTTGTCGAGCACGCGCGCGGCGCCGCGCACATGGCAGGCCGTACCCATGCAGATGTGAACCTGATGGCGCCCCTTGGGAACGAGGCTGAAGGCCTTGTAAAATGTCGCGATATGCCGAATCCGGCTCAGCGGCACCTGGAGCTTTTCGCCGACACGCGCAAGGACCGCCTTGGGGAGCCAATGGTTCTCGCTCTGGATCTCCAGCAGAACCTGAATGAGAGCGCTCGCTTCGCCGTGGTGCTTGTCGATGATTCGATCGATTTTCGCGGTATCCATTGCGTGTTCTTTCAAACGTGCTTACGCGATCACGCCGGGCGCGCGGCGAGCGCGCTCGCCGCGAGCGTATAACAATTGCTGTCCACATCGTACTTGACCAGGCCTTGCCTCGATGAGCTGTTCATCCGTTTCGAGACTTCAGACGGGTTCAGGCCCAGGAGATCGGAAATCTCTGCGATCGAGAGCGGTTTTTCCCGAAGGAGCGACACGATCTGGCTGATGACCAGTTTCTCGCCGATCAGCTCATCGAGTATCCGGTTGACCTCGTCGCTGGCATAGAACTCACGATAGGCCTCTTCCGATTTCACGGGCACTCTCAGCTTCTCCCGTTCCACCAGCCTGAGGAATGGGATCAGTCTTCTGGCGGCTTCGAGCGCGAGTTTCAATCTGCTTGGTTCTATTCCTTCAACCTCGCCGAGCGGTCCGAGCTCCTCGATCTTCCCCGTGAACCTGTTGACCACTTCGGCCAGAAGGGTCCCTTCGCCGCCGGACATGAATTCGATGCTCAGCCTCTCGGGATTCAGGCCGATGCGCTCCATTATCTTTTTGCCTATGAACGTAATGCTCAGGGCGTCGTAGTTTCCCTGCGTCACGTAGTTGCAGTCATTGAGCCGGCAGCCTCCGATCAAGACTCCGTCCTGTCCCGTCAAGAAGGCTTTGAAGACAAAATCGAGGTCGACCCTGCCCGAGCACATGACGCGAATGAGCCTGATATCGCTTTTATATTGGAGACGGGAAACTCCCGCCGTATCAGCGGCTCCGTACGCTCACCAGTGGCATACGAACCCGATGATTTTCGGTTTGAATTCAGGAACCGTGCTCATTGGGTGATGCTTCCTTTCAAAACATTTCCGGCCGCGTCGATCTGGCTCAAGATGGCTTCGTCGGTGAAGTGCTTCACCATGATCGCGTTGGTCGGGCACTTGGCGTTACACACTCCGTCCCCCTTGCACAGAATCGGATTGACCCGGGCCTTTGGACCCTTGGGCGTGTCGCTGAACTCGATCGCGCCATAAGTGCACGAGGTCATGCACGCCCCGCAGGCGACGCAATCGTGCTCCGAAACCTCGGCGACCGAGCCCGAGGCGACAACCGTATCGTGCGATAGCAGCGTCATGACCCGGCCCGCGGCGCCGTAAGCCTGGTTGATCGTCTCCTCGATGTGCTTGGGATAGTGGTCGGTGCCGCAGAGATAGACACCATCGGTGGCGAACTCGACTGGTCGCAGCTTGACATGGGCTTCCTTGAAATAGTCATCGGGACTCAAGGTGACCTTGAACAGGCCGGCGATCTCCTTGGCTCGCGGGGAAGGAACGACCGCCGCGGCCAGGGAGAGCAGATCGACATCGAGTTCGAGCCGGCTGCCCAGAATGGGATCGGGCACGCTGACCCGCACACAGGGTTTGCGCTCCTCGTTCTTGGCCGCTTCCACCTGGGGCGGATCGGCCGGATCGTAACGAATGAAGGTGACTTCCTTGTCTGCCGCTTCCCGGTAATAGTCCTCCTTGAGCCCGTATGTCCTCATGTCCCTGAAGAGAATGTAAATCGCCATCGCCGGATTCAGCTCTTTGAGCTTCAGGGCGTTCTTGATCGCGTGGCTGCAGCAGACCCGGCTGCAGTAGTTTCTCTCCTCGTTTCGGCAGCCCACACACTGGATCATCACCAGGCTTTCGGCATTGACGATCGATTCTTCTTTCACGGCGATCTTCTCGCCCAGCTCGAGGTGAGTGAAGACCTTGTCGTTTTCGCCATAAAGGTATTCGGTCGGTTGATAGACGTCGGCGCCCGTGGCGATGACCGCGGCGCCATGTTTTATCTCCTTCGTCCTGCCTTCGCTTTTCAGGGTGGTGGTGAAATTTCCCACGTAACCGGAAACCGTTTTGATGGTGGCTTCATGGGAGACATGGACCAGCGGATTCTCGTAAACCGACCGGATCAAGTCATTCAAATGGGCCTCTACATCCATCCCTTCCAGGGTGGAGTGTATTCTGCGCGCCATGCCGCCCAGCTCCTTGTCCTTCTCCACCAGGTGAACCTCGTATCCCTGGTTGGCGATAGAGAGAGCGCACGTCATTCCGGCAAGACCGCCGCCGACGACGAGGGTCGCCTTGTTCACCGGCAGATCGAATTCCTGCAACGGCGCGAGATGGCCCGCGCGCGCCACCGACATGCGGATGATGTCCTTGGCCTTCCGGGTGGCGTCTTCTTTTTGTTTTTGATGGACCCACGAGCACTGCTCGCGAATATTCGCCATCTCACAGTAGTACTGGTTGAGTCCCGCCTCGCGAAGGGTGTCGCGAAACAGCGCTTCGAGCGTTCTCGGAGAGCAAGCGGCGATCACCACCCGATTGAGCCCTTTGGTCATTGCGAGATCGGTGATTTCCCTGGCCGAGTTGGTCGCACAGGAAAAGAGCTGTTCCTGTGCGTGGACGACGCCGGGCAACATCCGGGCGTCTTCGACCACATCGGGAACATTGACGACACTTCCGATGTTCGCCCCGCAGTGACAGACGAAGACCCCGATTTTCGGTTCCTCATCGGCCACATCCTTCTCGGTTGGATAGACCCGTTCCCGAGCCAGCTTGCCTCGCCTGTAGTCGAGAATCTCACCACACTGGGAACCGGCGCCGCTGGCGCTGAAAACCGACTCGGGGATATCGGTCGGCCCCCGCAATGCGCCGCTCACAAAGATCCCCGGCCTGGTGGTCTCCATCGGATTTTCCTGGCTCGCCTTGGTGAATCCATGGGAGTTGAGCTCGATCCCGAATGTCTCGGAAAGCGCCTGATGATCGGTGGGAGGGTTCAGTCCGATCGACAGGACCACCATGTCGAACTCTTCCTCCTTGACGCCCTCGTCGGCAGTGGCGTATCGAACCACCACATTCTTGCTGTCCGGGATCTCTCGATCGATCGAGGTGTAGCTTCTGATGAACCGAACTCCGGGGAGCTGCTCGGTTCTCTGATAATACTGTTCGAAATCCTTGCCGAAGGCACGAATGTCGTTGTGGAAGATGGTGCACTCCGCCTCGGCCTCGTGCTCCTTGGTCAGGATTACCTGTTTCTGCGTATAGGTGCAGCAGACGCCCGAGCAGTAGCTGTTCTCTCCCGGCGTGACCCGTCTCGATCCCACGCATTGGATCCAGGCGATCTTGTGGGGATGTTCGTTGTCCGAAGCGCGCAGTACCTTTCCCTGGTGGGGGCCGGTGGCCGATAGGAGCCTTTCGAAATCCATGCTGGTGACCACGTTCTGCATCGTCCCGTAACCGTATTCGGCGACGGTTGCAGGATCGAAGGGCTCCATGCCGGCAGAGAGGATGATCGTCCCTACATTGACTTCCGATTTCTCCGCTGTTTGTCCGAAATCGATTGCGTCAGTCTGACAGACGCCCTTGCAGATATCGCACTTTCCATCTTCGAGTCTGAGGCAGGTCTCATCGATATACGCAACGAGTGGAATCGCCTGGGAAAAGTAGACGTGGACGGCTTTGTTCTTCGAGATTCCTTGATTGAACTGATCGGGGTATTCCTTCGGGCAGTATTTGACGCACGTCCCGCACCCCGTACACTTGTCTTCGAGGATGTACCGCGGCGTCTTGACCAGGGTGACCTTGAAATCTCCCACGGCCCCGTCGATCCTGTCCACTTGTGTAAATGTCAGGATCTCAATGTTTGGATGTCGACCGACCTCCACCATTTTTGGTGCGAGGATTCATATGGAGCAGTCATTGGTGGGGAAGGTCTTGTCGAGCTGGGCCATGTGGCCGCCGATGCTCGGCCCCTTCTCCACCAGATAGACCTTGAAGCCGGCGGTGGCCATGTCGAGAGCGGCCTGAATGCCGCTGATCCCGCCACCGACGACCATCACGTCGCCAAAATTCTTATCAGTCAGGGTTTGTTCCAATCGGCTGCGTCCTTTCAAATCACTTCCTGAATGATTTCGGTGATGTCCTTGATCTCGATCTTGTCCTCGACCTCCATCGTCAGGCGGCTGTCCTCGAACATGGTGATGCAATAGGGGCACGCCGTCGCCAGCACCTCGGCTCCGACCGCGCAGGCCTGTTCGATCCTGAGATCGGAGAATCTCTCTCCCTTGGGCGTTTCCATCCAGACCCGTCCGCCTCCGCCGCCGCAGCAGAGGCTGTTGTTGCGCGACGCGGCCATCTCGAGAAAGGTCAAGCCCGGTATGCTCCCAAGAATCTCGCGGGGCTCGTCAAAGACGCCGTTGTGTCGACCGAGGTAGCAGGGGTCGTGATAGGCGACTTTCTTCTCGTACTTCCCGGTGAGCGCCAGCTTTCGGTCCTTGATGAGCTCGGCCAGAAACTGGGTCATGTGAAGGACCTCGAAGTTGACCATGAACTCGGCATACTCATTCTTGAAGGCCTCGAGGCAGTGGGGGGAGGAGACGACGATTTTCTTGACCCCCTTGTCGACGAAGGTCTTGATGTTTTCCTTGGCCAGCTTTTTGTAGGTCTCTTCAGCGCCCGTCTTGCGGATGCTCTCGCCGCAGCAGCTTTCCTCGGTACCCAAGATGCCGTAATTGACGCCGGCCTTGTTCAGGATCTCGGCCGACGCCCTTGCGACATTTTTCATTCTCGGGTCATAGCTCAGGTAACAGCAGCCAAAGAAGAGGATCTCTGTCTCTTCATCGAAGGGCTTGACGGAGAGGCCCTCTGCCCAATCGGCCCGTTCCGCTCGTTTTTCGTTCAACGGGTTGCCTTCGCCGATCAGGCTTCCGCGCGCCGCTTTGGCCGGACGCGCAGAGGCATGAATGACGTCATAGGCCGCGGCCAGCCTGCGCAGGGAGATCCCGAGATCGATCTGCTTGACGCCCCTCGGGCACTTCTCGGGACAGTTGCCGCACGTCGTGCAACGCCAGATGTCTTCGCTTTCGATCTCGGTCAGGCCAAAAGCCGCTTCGCGGATGATCTTGCGAATGCTGAAATTCCGGACCTGATTCCAGGGGCAAACGACGTCGCATTTCCCGCACTGATAGCAGAATCGAAAGGCATCTCCGCCGGCCTCCTTGATCTCCTCGATGATTTCCGCTATGGGGCCGACGATATCCAAATCAGTCTCCTAATCCTTCTTCGACATCCTGGCGATGGCGTCGACGATCTTCTGCCAGCCATGCTTGTTCGCCAGCGACTCCAGCCCCACGTCGAGTTCGTCCACGGCCTCTTCCTCGTCCTCGTCGACTTCGCGCTCCTCGTAGATCAGGGCGTCGGCGAGGCACCACTGCACGCACATCGGCTCGTCGAGGGACGGATCCGATTCACAGGTGTCGCACTTGAGAGGGAGGCCGGAGTCGGGTTCTTTGAAAGCGTCTCGCGAGGGACAGGCCGCCCGGCAGAAAGCACACTCGTCGTATTCCTTTCCGTCGATCGTGTACTTGTCCCTGCCGGCGCATTCGGTCGCGGTGTACTCACCGGCGAAGACTGGAAGATAGATATCCGACAGCGGCTCGCGAATCACCCGGATGCGCGCTCTGCCAGGATTGTCGCTGCTGTAGCGTGGTGCGGAATGGAACGCCGAGCAGATCACCTCGCACGCCCGGCAGCCGTTGCACTTGTCAACATCGATCCTGATCGTTTTGATGATCTTCTTCTTTTTGTCGGCCATTACGAGGTGCTTCCTTCGCTCGGTGCTTCCCCGGACTGTATCGATTCGGCCTCTTCTTTCAGAATACCTCTCTCGATGAAGTCCTCGTAGACGTAGTCCAGATCGAGCTCGTGCAGGGTTTCGCGCGTGGGGATGCCCTCCCGGTTCCATCCCTTGAACGCGTAGTACTTGTCCATGAGCTCCTCTTCCAGCTCGGGAAATCGTTTCTTCCAGTGATCGGCCGGTGGCTTCTCGTCCTTGCGCGTCATGCCCCTGCGAAGGTTATTAGCACGGACGATGTTCCGATTCCGCCTTGTCAGGTGCTTCAGGCCGGCTTCGTCGACATCGAGCCCGGTTCCCGCCGAGATCAGGGTCGGCAGGTTGTGGATGTGGAAGGGCGGCTTCAGAGGAAACGACGACAGCCCGGCGCACATCCCGGTGGCGTCGTCGATGTAGTGCATCATCTCCTGCCAGTCGACGATGTCGCAGGTGGCCTCGGCCGTGGGGTAGTTGGGAATCGAGTTCTCCCCGCGCAGCTCCCAGTTGAGGAAGTACTCCTTGAACTTCTCGTCGGGAACCTGGGGCCAGTCCTTGCAGAACTCCTCGCGCTGCTCTCTCGTGGGGAAAGGCGCCTGGGGGAAGTTCCCTTCGATCTGGGTGATGTTGATCTTCTCGCCCGTGGAATACATGAGGAAGTAGATCGGGTTCAGCATCCCTAACTTGAGCGGCAACTGTTCGTGTTTCTTGATGTTGTTGTGCGCAAACTCCATGGCGCCCTTGCCGATTTCCTCGGCCGCCCAGTGGGTGCCGTTGGCCAGTATGTCGCCGATCCCCTCGCGCCGAACGATCCTGTCGAGCAGCCAGTAGAAGCGCCCCTCGTTGTCTTCGGGCCATCCCTCCACGTCCTTGTCGGTCAGGATTCCGGCCTCGTAGAGCTCGATCGCGAAGGCCATGGTCTGGGGTGCCGTGAAAGCGTCCACGCCATGTTCGGTCGCCTTCTGGGCGATGCGCAGACCGAACTCCAGGTTGGAGAAGGCGCCCATCGTGTAGGTGAGCTTGGAGAAGCACTTCATCATGTAGGAGCACATCCTGGTGTCGACGGAGATCGCCGCGCCGCATTTCATGGGGCAGTTGTGGCAGCTCAGGAGCCGGGTGCGCATCGTCTCCATCGTGTTCGTCCAGAGCTCCGCGATCTCATCGGTCCAGAAGCCCTTTCGGCGGGTGCGCGCGTTGCCCCATGCGAAGTTCTCGGTGTGCCACTTCTCGTCGTGGACGACCATCTCCTGCGGCGACCCGAGCCCGGCCAGGATCGGCATGACACCCGGAATCGGATTTTCATTCCGATTCTTTATGAACTTCAGCGCGTCGTTGCAGAGCCCGATGAACTTTTCGGGATGGGCGATGTTGATGTCTTTCGACCCGCGGACTGCGATCGCCTTGAGATTCTTGTCGCCCATGACGGCGCCGAGGCCGAGCCGGCTCGCGCTCGACCGGCCCTGTTCGACCGACGCAAAGTAGACCCTGTTCTCGCCGGCCAGTCCGATCGACGAGATCTGGGCTTGAGGCTCGCCCAGCTCCTGGCGGATGACCTCGGCCGTCTCGAGCGTTCCCAGGCCGCGGCAATGAGAGGCGTCGCGTATTTCGACCTTGTCGTCCCGGATCCACAGATAGACCAACTCCGGCGATTTGCCGCGAACGATCAGCTTGTCATAGCCGGCGTGCTTGAGTTCCGGTCCCCAGAATCCGCCCATCATCGAGAATGCGAAGAGCCGGGTCTGCGGAGAGAGGGTGGAGAGGACGGTGCGATTGCAGCCGGGCGCCGGCGTGCCGGTGAGGAGACCGGTTCCGAAAATGAGCAGGTTGTCTTCGGAGAAAGGTTCAGTCTCGGGGGGAACCCTGTCCCAGAAGAGCTTGGCGTTGGTGCCCAGCCCTCCCAGATGATGCTCGGTGTGCCGCGGGTCGGTCGGCACCCTCTCGATGCTCCCCCTGGTGAGATCGATTTCCAGATTGAAGCCTGTCTCCGCGTATCTCATTCATTTACCTCTTCGATTCCGCAAAAGGTCTCTTTTTACCAAATATTTAATAGGGATAGAATCGGCAACCAGAAAACTCCGGAGCCGCGTCGGCGTCCAAGGGCAACAGCATGATCGAATTCTATCGACTCTGCCTTCGTATGATAGCGTCCGTTTCCTGAATCCACACGAGCGGATAGGACGGGGGGATCAATGCTTCCGACGCCGTGCTCGTCCACCAAGAATCCGAAAGAATTGAGAAGTCCCGACCAAGGAGTTTGGTAGTCGAGGAGGCCCCGGAGCGTATGGCTGCCACGATTAGTTCCAAGGCTCGGGCTGAAATATCTATTTGTCATGTTATAATCGCCTTCGTTTTCACTGTCTTTGATTCGAGCTTTTCTTCACGGTTGGATTCATCGAATTCAAGAGAGAAGGGAGAGCTGAAATGAAAACGCTCCGTCTCCTTCCTTGCACGGTTCTTTTTCTGAGTCTGTTCTGTGCTGTTTTGCCCGCCCAGCGGATCCACACCCCTTTCTTTCAGGAAGAGACGGGTCAGTCCATTCGAGATTATTCGTCCGGACCGAGTCGATTCGGCATCGCCACCAGAGGCGAGCTGGAGGATTTTATTCTCGTCGAGATGCTGCAGAATCGTATTCCAGGTCTTTCCGCCTCGATTTTGAAAGAAGGGGATGTGATCTGGAAAGGAACCTTCGGCCATGCAAACTTCGCCCTTCATCCCCCGCATCCGGTTCAGGAGAGCACTCTCTTCATGCAGGCTTCAGTTTCGAAAACAGTCACTGCCGTTGCCATCATGCAACTCTGGGAGCAAGGGTTGTTCGAGCTGAACGATCCCGTCAACCTCTACCTGCCCCAGTTTCAGGTTTGGAGTCCGAATTACCCCTCAGAAGAAATCACCATTCGCATGCTCATGACCCACACTTCGGGCATCGATGATAACTGGGATTTGATGCCGATCTATCAGGGAGACTCGCCGATTCCTTTGGGTGAGTATCTGGAAAGCTATCTGACACCGTGGGGTTCTTTGTATGATCCCGATCTCAATTTCTGCGCCTGGAAACCGGGCACCGATTACGAGTACACCAATATCGGCATCTCGTTGGTGGGCCATCTGGTAGAAACGATTTCGAGAATGGAGTTCGACCAGTACTGCCGGAAACATATTTACAGACCCCTGAAAATGATGGAGACGTCCTTTTTTCTGGCCCAATTGGATCCGGCCCATATTGCCATGCCTTATGCCTGGAACGGATCGGAATACGTTCCCTACGGCCACTATGGGCGCAGTCATTTTCCCGCCGGCCAGCTCAGGACCAGTGTCCCCCAGATGGGGCGGTTTCTCTTGACGTTCATGAACAAACGGAATCGCGAAATGCCTCCTTTCGGATCATTGCAGACCGCGGTCCGGGAAAGCAATCCGCACTCCTTTCGCCTGCTGAAAAGCGCGACGGTCGAGCTCATGCTGACTCCACAGGTTCCCTATATCAACGGTTCGATCGGCCTGATATGGAACAGGGTTACCGCACCGGACGGTGCGAGATTATGGGGACACATCGGTGGATTCTATGGCGTGAGAACCAGTATGAGGTATGGCCCGGAAAACGATATCGGAGTCATTCTGATGACGAATGGCGAAGGAAATAAGGAGGATATCTTCTGGGCTATGTATGATTACGCACTCAACTTCGATTAAGCGCTCCTGACCTGCCCCCCCTCGAACGAGTCCATCTGGTGGAATACTATTTTCATAATACCTTGGCAAAAAGTGGATTCCCATGCTATAAGCCGTCCGTTGGTTAGCTGACTGAGTGACTCTGGTATTTGACGGTTCTTGTCTGCATCGGCTCTCACCCGAATTTCTCCATCGACTTTACCGACGCTCTCGGCCATGACGATTGGCCGTTTTTTTCAATGACCTGGAAAGAGAATTGCAGGTCGGATACCCACACAAGGAGACTCCAAATGGGTAAGAATTTGTATGTTGGCAATCTTAGTTACGAAGTCAACGACCAGACCCTCGAAGGCATGTTCGCCGAGTTCGGCACTGTTGACAGCGCCAAGGTGATCATGGATCGCGACAGCGGCCGGAGCAAAGGTTTCGGTTTCGTCGAGATGAGCAGTGACGAAGAAGCTCAGGCAGCCATCGCAGCGCTTGACGGCCAGGATTGCGGCGGCCGCAACATCAAGGTGAACGAGGCCAAGCCTCGCGAGAACCGTGGTGGCGGCGGCGGCGGACGTCGTGGTGGATTCGGCGGCGGAGGCCGCGACCGCTACTAGGAAGAAAAAGTACGACTGATACAAATAAGAGGAGGTCGCGACGGCGTGACCTCCTCTTGTTTTATCGTATTTGCCTTCATTTCCCAGCACGGGCGTTCATACTGGACAAGGTTGTTCCTGTACTCCGCTTCCTGGTGAAGGGAGACCCCTCAAGGGGATGATTCGACTGGCGGACTCAAAATGGAACCTCAAACGATCGTTGCCAGAAGTATATTGCTCGTCTATCCGGAGTTCTCGCCCTACGGATTCTGGAACTACAAGGAAGTCTGCCGACTCGTCGGTGCGAAGTACCCCGCCGCCCCGCTCGGCCTGATCACCCTGGCCGCCTTGCTCCCGAAATCCTGGAACATGACGCTCGTGGACATGAACACCAGGTCGCTGACCGACAGCGACATCGATGGGGCGGACCTTGTCTTCATCGGGGGGATGCTCTCCCAGCAGGCCAATTTTCTGAGGCTTATCGACAGGATCCATGGCAGGGGAAAGAAGGTGGTGGCCGGCGGCCCCGACCCCACCGCCCAGCCGGAGGTCTACGGGCGGGCGGACTATCTCGTCCTCGGCGAGGTCGAGGACTCCATCGCCGCCTTCCTCAAGGACTTGGAAGCCGGCGCGGAGAGCGGGATTTACCCCCCTCCGCAAAAGCGGCCCGAGATCACTAAGAGCCCCGTGCCGCGGTTCGACCTGCTCGATTTCGAGAACTACCTGATGGTCGGGGTTCAGGTCACGCGCGGATGCCCCTACAACTGCGAATTTTGCGACATCATCGAACTCTACGGCCGCACGCCGCGCATGAAGACGCCCGATCAGGTGCTGGCCGAGTTCGACGCGCTCCATGCGCTGGGATACCGGGGCCACGTCGACTTCGTGGACGACAACTTCATCGGCAACAAACGCAAGGCGAAGGCGATCCTAGAGGCAGTGGGGGACTGGTCGGCCGAGCACGACTATCCGTTCTGCTTCTCCACGGAAGCGTCGATCAACCTCGCCGACGACGACGAGCTGCTCGGTCTGATGCGCGCCGTGGATTTCAGGTACGTGTTCATCGGGATCGAGTCCGTCGACGAGGACGTGCTCACCCTCTCGAAAAAGCGGACCAACCTTCATCGGAACATCGCCGACGACGTGCACAAGATCCACGGCTACGGGATCGTGGTGAACGGCGGTTTCATCATCGGATTCGACAACGAGACAAGCGCTTCGGTGAGATCGATCGCCGACATCGTGGGCCGAGCGAATATCTGCATGGCCATGATCGGACTTCTCTACGCCCTGCCCGGCACCCAGTTGACCCGCCGGCTGATCGCGGAGGGCCGGTTCCTCGATAGCACAAATCGTCTCGAGGGGAACGACGGCACGGCGATCGACCAGACCACGAGCGGGCTCAATTTCATCACCAGGCGGCCGAGAAGTGAGGTCTACGAGGATTTCATCCAGGTCCTCGAGGACGTGTATTCCGCGAAGAACTATTTCGACCGGTGCTTGAAGCTCGGGCTCACCCTGAATCGAAAGGTCAAGCACACGCCTTCATGGGGCGCAAAGCGCGGGGCGGCCCTGGGCTTTTTCAGGCTGGTCCGAAAGTTAGGTTGCAGGCCGTCGACAGCCTATTTTTTCTGGAGGAACATCGCGATCCTCCTGTTTCGCAAGCCATCGTCCCTCGAGGAGGCGACGAACCTCATGGCCCTCTACCTGCATTTCGGGAAGCAGACGGAAAACACGTTGAAGCTGATCTCGTGCGCATCAGAGGTGCCCGATCGGGCGCGCGCACTGCAGCCCGTATGACTCCGGGGCCCGCTGATCGAGCTGTACGGCGGAGGCAAGCTGGAGTGCTCCGCTATACCAACCGTCCAGTCGCCGCTCCCGCATACAGAGCCGCGAACCCGACGCCGTTCTGAAGGGCCACATTCGCCACGGCCGACATCCATTCGGCTGAGCGTATGAGTTCGCTCGACTCGAGGATCAAAGACGAAAAGGTGGTGAACGCTCCCATGAAACCGACCAGAATCAGTGTTCGTGTTTCTCCGGAGAGGGACCATCGGTTCTCGAACAATGTCCAGAGCAGCCCGGCGAGGAAACATCCCAGAACGTTGACGGCCACGGTCCCCCAGGGAAAAGAGACGCCATTGATCCGGTGAACGAATTCGGCCAGCCCATAGCGGGCGAGCGTTCCCAGCGCTCCGGCCACGGCGAGGCATGCGAGTTTCTGAATCATGAAAGGAGTCCTCCCTAGCCTGCGCGGTAGGAGTCATCAGCCCGGCCCGGGCGGTTGTGAGGGGGACTCCATCCCCAAAAATGTTAGGGGAGTCTGCCGAAAGGATCGAAAAAAATCAAGCCATTCCCGCATGTCGGTCAACATTATTCGACCGTACACCGTTCCACTTCAAGTTCGATGCCGTTCAGTTCCTCGATGATTTCCTCGCCGGTGCCGCCGTCGGTGATGAGGAGATCCACGTCGTCGAGCCCGGCGAAGAACTCCACCGAAGTCACGCCGAACTTGCTCGAGTCGACGAGCAGACAGACTTGCGTGGACAGCTCGATCATGCGGCGTTTCACGCGGGCGTGGTTGTCGTCGACCACGCTCAGCCCCCGGGAAAGGTCGACACCCTTGCTCGAAAAGAAGAGCCTGTTGATATTGAACTGTTCGAGCGCCTTCTCGACGAGACTGCCCACGAAGCAACGCGACGGGGCGTCGAGTATGCCGCCGGTGCCGACCACGCGGATCTGCGACCGCCCCTGAAGGGAGGCGATCGCCGAAAGCGAATTGGTGACCACCGTCAGCGGCATGTCGGGAATGAGGCGCACGAGCTCGTTCACGGTGGTGCTGGCGTCGAGCGCAATCACGTCACCGGGGACGATCCGCTTCACGGCGAGGGCCGCGATGGCGCGCTTCTGCGCCTGCTTCGTGACGGTGCGCACGGTGAAGGGCAACTCCTCCGCTCCGTCGATCAAGCGAAGCGCGCCGCCGTGGGTGCGAAGGAGCCGGCCGTCGCGATCGAGCTTCTCGAGGTCGCGGCGGATCGTCTCCTCGGCAACGTCGAGACTTCCTGCGAGTTCGACGACGCGGACGCTTCCCTTGCGCGCGATGCGGGCGAGGATTTCGAGTTGTCTCTCGGCAGCGAGCATGGCGAGTCTTCCGCGACTTTCTTCAACTGGTTTCTCACTTGACTTTGTTGGATTGTGTCCGAAAATGTGAGAATTGTCAAGTTCAGCAAGCGGGCCAAATCACGGAAAAACAGCAGAAAGGAACGGGGCCATGGGAGCGAGCCAGTTTCATCATTTCGGCGTCCCCACCGACGTCAAGGCGGACAACGAGACCTTCATAGAAGGGGGCAAGGTCTACGTGACCGACCCGGAGAGCCATCCTTATCGTGTCGAGTTTCTCCGCTTCGAGCCGGACAGCCCCATGCCCGAGATCGTCATGAAATCTCCCCACGCCGCTTTTGTCGTGCCGAGCATTGCCGAGGCGATGAAGGGGTGTGACGTGGTGATCGAACCCTTCGATGCCACCGAAACGATCCGTGTGGCTTTCATTCGTGACGGCGACGCTCTCATCGAGTTGATGGAGATCGCCGAGAGCTAAAACGAAACGCAGCCGCGGGCGGCCGTCCAGAGATAAAGGAAGACGTTCGCGGAAACCGGAAGACCGGAAGAACTGAAGGAGGTCGCAATGGTGATGAAAAAGTTCCTCAACTCACCCGACAATCTGGTGAACGAACTGCTCGATGGTTTCGTGCTCGCCAACGCAGGCACCGTGGCCCTCGCCGGAAGTAATCTCGTGGTGCGCGCCAACCCGAAGCCCAAAGACAAGGTGGCGCTCGTCACCCTCGGCGGCAGCGGCCACGAGCCGGCCCTCAGCGGGTACGTGGGGCCGGGGATGCTCGATATCAGCGTGCCGGGCGAGATCTTTGCCGCTCCCGGTCCGCCTCGCGTGATCGAGGCGTTGCGCCTGGCGAACCGCGATGCGGGCACGCTCTTTATCGTCCTCAACCACGAGGGGGACGTGCTGAGTTCGAACATGGCTCTCGACATGGCCGAGAAGGAGGGTCTCAACGTGAAGAAGATCCTCACTCACGAGGACATCTCGGCCGGAACGCGCGACGACCCTGTCGACCGGCGCGGTCTTGTCGGCTGCCTGCCGGTGATCAAGGTGGCGGGCGCCGCGGCCGAGGCGGGGCGCTCCCTCGACGAGTGCCTCGCAATTGCCGAGCGGATGGAGCGCGACATGGCCACCCTTGCCGTGGCGCTCTCGGCCGCCACGCACCCTGCCACGGGCGAGTCGATCGCCTCCTTCGCCGACGACGAGATGGTGATCGGCATGGGCCAGCACGGCGAAGCGGGCGGCGGCGCCAACAAGCTCCTCTCAGCCGACAAGACAGCCGACGCCATGGTTCCCATGCTGCTCGACGACCTGAAGATCGGCGCTGGAGAGGAGGTTCTGGTCCTTCTCAACGGGGTCGGTTCGACAACACTCATGGAACTCTACGTGGTCCTGCGCCGCGTTTCGCAGATACTGGGCGAAAAGAAGATCAAGCTGGCGCGTAGCCTCGTTGGAAACTACCTCACCGTGCAGGAGATGGGCGGGTTCCAGATGTTCATGGCCCGCATGGACGACGAGCTTCTTTCGCTCTGGGATGCGCCGTGCAGTTCGCCGGCGCTTTCGGTTTCCTAACCGGCGCTTTCGGTTTCCTGACCGAGGATAGTCCATGGATGGCACAGTCAACTGCGGCACTTTCATGCGCATGCTGAAGAAGGCGGCGGCGAGGGTGCGCGACAATCAAGCCTTGCTCTCCCGCCTCGATTCTTTCGGCGGTGACGGCGACCACGGTACGACGATGACGCGCGCCGTGGGACAGATCGAAAAGGTGGTTCTCGATGCCGAAAAGGCCGAGGCGACCGTCACTGTCGGCGCTTTATTGCGCGACGTGGGTTGGGCGGTCATGGGAATCGACGGCGGCGCCACGGGACCGCTCTTCGGCTCCTTCTTTTCCGCCATGGGTGACTGTCTCGACGATACGGGACAGAAGAGCGTCGACGCGAAACAACTTGCCGCGGCTTTCAAGGCCGGGCTCGAAGGTGTGCAGAAGTACTCGAAAGCCCGCGTGGGAGACAAGACGATGATCGACGCCCTCGACCCCGCGGTGCGCGCCGTGGCCTCCGCCGCCGAGTCGGGCGGCGACGCGCGCGATGCGCTCCTTCGCGCTGCCGACGCTGCCGAGAAGGGAGCGAGGGCGACGAGCGAGATGCAGGCCCGTTTCGGAAGGGCCAAGAACTTGGGAGCGGAAAGCGTGGGAAACGAGGACCCCGGCGCGGTGTCGGTGGCGCTTCTTTTTCGTGGTTTCGCCGATGGAGTCAAAAACGATGGCTGATGCGGACAAGAGCGGCAGCGAGGAGATCAAGGACTTTTCGCTTCACATCCCGGTGGAGACGCCCGGGTTTTTCCTCAAGGGTTCGGCCCACCACGGCTGGGGGCTCAAGAACAGGCTCTCGCGAATCTTCGATCCGCGATCGGGCCGGACGGTGATGCTCGCTTTCGATCACGGTTACATCATGGGTCCCACGTCGGGGGTGGAGCGGATCGACCTCGCCATTCCGCCGCTTATCGACTTTGCCGACTGCCTCATGTGCACGCGCGGGGCGCTCCAGTCATGCATCCCGCCCGAGGCGAACAAGTCGGTCGTGCTTCGCTGCGGCACGGGCGCCACGGTGCTCAAGGATCTTTCCAACGAGGTGATCGGAGTGACCGTGGAGGACGCCTTGCGCCTCAACGCGGCCGCGGTGACCACCATGGTCTACGTGGGCGACACCTACGAGAAGGAATCGCTCGACAACATGGCCCACCTCATCAACGAGGGGAACCGCTTCGGCGTCCCGTCGCTCGCCGTGACCGCCGTGGGCAAGGAGATGGTTCGCGACGCGCGCTACCTCGGCCTTGCAACCCGGGTTGCCGCTGAGCTGGGCGCCCACTTCGTCAAGACCTACTACTGCGAGCCCGGCTTCGACGAGGTGGTGGCCGGCTGTCCCGTGCCGATCGTCATCGCCGGCGGCAAGAAGATGCCCGAGAAGGACGCTCTCGCCATGGCGCGGAATGCTGTCGCCCAGGGCGCGGCGGGCGTCGACATGGGGCGGAACATCTTCCTCGCCGAAGATCCCGTCGCCATGATCCAGGCGGTGCGCGCCGTGGTTCACGATAACGAAAAACCTGAGGCGGCATTCGACCTCTACGAAACGATCAAGAACGAACGAAACGCCCGGTGAGACCGATCCCGGTCGCCGCCGGCAATGGAGAAAGAAAATGACGGAAAAAATCACGAGACGTGAGATGATCGGCGTCGTAGCCGGCAGCGCGATCGCCGCCTCGGCGATCGGCGGGTGTGCGTCGACAGGGTCGAAAGCGTCGACAGGGTCGATAGGGTCGAAGGGAGGGATAACACCCATGGAGAACGAACGCTTCTACACGATCGAGGGCGTCTTCGACGAGAAGGTCGCCAAGGACGCCTATTACGCAATGATGGAACGGTTCGGCTACCCGATCCCCGACCGGCTCCGGGGCGAGGATTTCTGGACACTCGACTTCGGCCTCGGTCACTTTACCGAGGCGGGCATGGCGGGAATTTTCTGGATCAACCGGCTGGAAGACAACTACATGGGCCACGAGATCTACCTGCTCCCCAATCAGATGATCCCAGAGCACTGGCACGTGGCCACCGCCGACGGCGGGGCAAAGATGGAAGGCTGGCACTTGCGTCACGGTTCGGTCACCCTCTACTCCGAGGGCGAACCGGCACCGGGCGTGGAAGAGCGGATTCCGCCGCTTCATCGCGACATCGCCAAGGCGCGCTGCGAGCAGGTCCTGAAACCGGGCGAGGTCGGCTATCTGGCGCACGCCGAGGGCAGGCACTTCATGCTCGCCGGGCCCGAGGGCGCGATCGTATCCGAGTACGCCACCTATCACGACATGGCCGGGCTGCGCTTCACCCACCCCGACGTCTCTCTCTGAGATTCGGGACGCTTCGCGCGGGCACAACCTGGAGAAGAGGATGAAATCTCGAACAGCAGGTCGCTGCCTGCTCTTTCTGATCGCCATGCTTCTACTTTCGGCCGTTGCGGCCGCGGACGATTCGGCCTTCTTCGCGAAAGGGGACGGATGGCCCGAGACCATGACCGCCTCGCGCACCCTCTATCGCGCCTGGCAAGGCGATCAGGCGATCACCCCGGGACCGTGGTACGCCACGGCGCCGCTGAAAGAGGTCTCCTTCACGAGCCCGTCTTTTCCCGCGCAGGGCGTCGATCTCGACGCTCGTAACGCTGCCGGCAAGCGGCTCTGGCGCAAGAAGCCCGGCTACGTCGACGGCGAGACCCACGGCCTGCCGGGAGTCAATCGCGCGTCGACCTACCTCTTTCGAACGATCCACGCTCGAGAAGCGGTCACTGTCTCGGCGTCCCTCGGCAGCGACGACGGCATCGAGATCTGGCTGAACGATGAGAAGCTCCTCTCGCGCGACGTGGCCTGCGGTCTCGGCCGCAACCAGGACCGCGTCGACCTCGCCCTGAAGGCGGGCGAAAACCGTCTTCTCTTCCGGGTCCACAACAATACGGGCGCTCACGGTTTCTTCTTTGAGATGCGCCATGACCCGCTCTTCGTGCTCTGGGGCGAGATCGAACGCGATTACCCTCTCGAGGCGGGCTGGATGAAAAGCGACCTCCCGTCGGGCGGTCACCTCGCCTGGTTCCGCGCAGACGGCGCGACGGAGGCCGAGAGGGCGCTCATGCACGCCCTGCTCGAAGATCTCGGCGAGGCGGGCTCTGCCCTCTCCGGCAAGCTCGAGAACGTGGCGCAAGGTGCGCCTGCGTCTTCGGCGCAGGCTGCGACGGAACGGCTTCGCATCTACGCCGAGGGGTGCCGTATTCGCGACGCGCTGAAGCGGATCGAACGGATCGACACGGCCGCGCTCCGCCGTTCCATCGAAGACCTGGCCGCAACCTATCCCGAACGATACGGCGATGGTCGAGAGTTCCTCGCCAGGCTCGATTCGTTCGATGAGTGGCTCGGCAGATCGACTGACATGGCGCCGTCCGAACTGGTGCGTGTCGCCGCGGACCGGGTGGAGGCATTCGAAGCCCTCCGGGTCGAGGCGCTCCTCGCCAATCCACTCCTCGCCTTTGACGAGATCCTTCTGGTGAAGCGGACAGCGAGCAGCCCCAAGCTCGGCCTGCCGCAGAACTGGCAGGGAAACTGTTCCCTGCCGCGAACCGGCTTCGACGACGCCCTCGTTACTCTTTCCCTCGCCTCCCGCGACGAGGGGACGGCGACACTCTTCAAACCGGAAAAACCGGGTTTCATCGGCGACGTTGATCTCCATTTCGACGGCGACAGAATGCTCTTCTCCTCTCTCGGCAGCCACAACCGCTGGCAGATCTTCGAGGTCGACTCGAAGGGGCAAAATCTCCGACAGGTCACGCCCGGCGAGCACGCCGACGTGGACAACTACGATGCCTGCTACCTTCCCGATGGAAGGATCATCTTCGACTCGACGCGCTGCTTCCAGGGGATCCCCTGCGTGGGCGGCTCGGACCAGGTGGCGAATCTCTTCATCATGGACGAGGGCGGCGGCAACATGCGCCAGCTCTGCTTCGACCAGGACCACGACTGGTGCCCCACGGTGCTCAACAACGGCCGCGTCCTCTACACGCGCTGGGAGTACTCCGACACGCCCCATTACTTCACGCGCATCCTCTTCCACATGAACCCCGATGGAACGGGGCAGATGGAGTACTACGGGAGCAACTCCTTCTGGCCGAACTCCCTCTTCTACGCCCGGCCGATCCCGGGGCACGCGACGCGGTTCGTGGGAATCGTCTCCGGCCACCACGGCGTGCCGCGTATGGGCGAACTGGTGCTCTTCGATCCCTCTCTCGGACGGCGCGAGGCGGACGGGGTGATCCAGCGGATCCCCGGCTTCGGGAAGAAGGTCGACCCCGTCATCGTCGACCAGCTCGTCAACAATTCCTGGCCCCGGTTCCTTCACCCATTCCCGTTGAGCGGCAAGTACTTTCTCGTCTCCTGCCAGCCCGCGCCCGGAAGGCCGTGGGGTCTCTATCTGGCCGACGTCTTCGACAGCCTCCTCTGCCTCCGCGAGGAACCGGGATTCGGTCTCTTCGAGCCGCTTCCGCTCAGGCCCTCCGATCCGCCGCCCGTCATTCCCGACAGAACGAGGCCCGAGACGCGCGACGCGCTCGTCTATCTCGCCGACGTCTATACCGGCGAAGGCCTCGATGGCGTGCCGCGGGGCGCAGTGAAACGGCTGCGCGTTTACGAGTTTCACTACGCTTACAACAAGATGGGGGGGCACGCCCACATCGGCATGGAAGGCCCCTGGGACGTGCGCCGAATCCTCGGTACCGTACCGGTGTGCGACGATGGATCGGCAGCGTTTGTCGTTCCCGCCAACACGCCGATCGCCGTGCAGCCTCTTGACAGCGAAGGACGTGCGCTCCAGATGATGCGGAGCTGGTTCACCGCGATGCCGGGCGAGGTCCTCTCCTGCGTCGGCTGTCACGAACCCCAGAATCAGGGGCCGCCGAGCAGGCGCACTCTCGCCTCGCTGCGCGCGCCGTCGGCGATCGAGCCCTGGCACGGCCCGGCGCGGGGTTTCAGCTTCAAGCGGGAGGTGCAGCCCGTTCTCGACAGATACTGCGTGGGGTGTCACGACGGTGCGGCGCAGGGTGACGGACTATCGATCCCCGACCTGACCGCAAAGGAGAAGAACGGCTGGGGGAACTTCACCCCTTCCTATCTCGCCCTTCATCCCTATGTGCGTCGCCCCGGGCCGGAGAGCGATTACCGGCTGCAGCGGCCGCTCGAGTTCCACACGAACACGAGCGAGCTGATCCAGATGCTCGCCAAGGGACATCACGGCGTGACGCTTGACGACGAGGGGTGGGATCGGCTCGTCACCTGGATCGACCTGAACGTGCCCGATCACGGCACCTGGGGCGAGCAGGCGAAGATCCCCGGCACTCTTCGTGAGCGGCGGATCGCCATGCGCACGCGCCACGCGAACAGGCCCGAAGATCCCGAGGCGATTCCCCTTTTCGAAAGGCCTTCGCCGACCTTTGTCAAACCTGATCCGGTGGCGCGCCCCGCGTCGGTGGGGGGGGACGCTCCGCGTGACGTCGACTGGCCCTTCAACGGGGAGGTCGCGCGTCGGCGGCAGGCGGAGTCAGGCCACCCGGCGACGAAGAGGATCGATCTCGGCGAAGGGGTGACGGTCGACTTCGTGCTCGTGCCTGCCGGCGCATTCATACCGGGCGACAAAGGGGGATGCGTCGACGAGGGGCCGCGCGCATGGGTCGCGGTGGAGAAACCCTTCTACATCGCGCGCACCGAGGTGACCTGTGCCCAGTACTCTCGCTTCGATGAATCTCACCGCAACGGTTTCCTTGACCAGCGGCACAAGGACCACACCACTCCAGGTTATCCGGTCGATGAGCCCGATCTCCCGGTGATTCGCATTTCGTGGGAGGAGACGCTCGATTTCTGTGACTGGTTCAGCCGGACGACGGGAGAGACCTGCACCCTTCCAACCGAAGCCGAATGGGAGTGGGCGTGCCGTGCGGGCGCGGACACACCTTTCTGGTACGGATCTTCAGACGATGACTTTTCGTCTTACGCAAACCTTGCCGACGTCTCGACGCGCCTTCTGGCCGTGACGGGAGTCAATCCGAAACCGATCGCGAATCCCAACCAGTACCAGGACTACCTCCCGAAAGATGAGCGGTACAACGACGGCGAGAGGTTCATGACCACCGTCGGGAAGTACGGACCGAACGCGTGGGGGATCTGCGACATGCACGGAAACGTGTGGGAGTGGACGCTGTCGGCATTCGGACCGTACCCCTACAAAGGGGACGACGGCCGCAACGACCCCGCTCTCGGCCGCGACCGGGTGGTTCGCGGCGGATCGTGGCGCGACAGGCCCGAGCGGGCGCGCGCCGGGTACCGCCTGTCCTACAGGCCCTATCAGCGAGTGTTCAACGTCGGTTTTCGCGTGGTCCTGCCGATCGAGACGCCTTTTTCCGGGCCGAAAGGATAGAATTGCCTCGAATACTGGTCGACGCTGATGGATGTCCCGTGAGGCAGGAGATTTTCCGTGTTGCAAAGCGCCATGAACTCAAGGTGATCCTGGTGTGCAACTCGAGGATGAATATTCCTCACGAGGACTGGATCGAATTGGTTGTCGTGGATGATGGGTTCGACGCTGCCGATGACTGGATCGTCGATCACGTAGTCGAAAGCGATATCGTCGTCACCTGGGACATCCCTCTCGCCGCCCGCTGCCTGGAAAAGAGCGCTCGCGTGCTCAATCCCAAGGGGCGTGTCTTCACCGAGAATTCCATCGGCGATGCTCTCGCAAGCAGGGAAATACAGTCACAACTGCGCGAACTCGGTATGATGACGGGCGGCCCGGCGCCATTTCAAAAACGGGACCGATCCCGATTTCTGCACAGTCTCGACGAGATCATCAGAAAAAGGAGGAGATGATATGGCCGAAGAGGCGAAATCGAATCAGGGCGATGAGCAGTCCCCGTCGGAGCGTCCTTCGAAAGAGGAATGCAAGAGAGCGCTCAAGGCGTTCAACAAACGGCTCAAACTCATGCGGCTCGATGACGAGTCACGGGTCGGCGGTGGTTCCATGAGCAGTGGAGTCCAATCAGGCATCGTGGCCATTCGGCCGCCGAACAACTATCCCGAGGAAGTCTGGGATGAGCTCGTGAGAAAAGGCATTCTGAAAAAAGCAGGACCCGGTCTCTATGAACGTGTGCCCGTGTCTTAGCCAAGCCGGAACGGGCCTGAATGATGTCGAACGTCCACTGCGTCACCGATGATCGACCGGCGCTATGAGCCGATCGGATCTCCGATCATTGCGCCAACGCCGCGATCAGCAACAGAACTCGTCTCTCCGCGGACTGCCTGACGGATTGCGACTGGAATACCCCGCCAAACCGTGCAACCGATTCCTGACTCGCCTCATCAAAAGGATGCGCTGTAAAAGGCCAAAAGAGTCGGAACCAATGGAAGACGAGATGTAGTCTAGATCCCGCGGAAAGGAGTGAATCATGGATGTGCTTGCCGTCATGCTGTTGATCCTGGGTCTCGTTGCCCTGGCGGTCTGGAGCAAACATTTGCGCGGCGAAAAACAGATGCAGATCCGCAAGATCATTCACGAGGAGAGGATGACCGCCATGGAGAAAGGAATATCCTTCGAAGATCTCGATCACGAGGCCATGGCCGGGGAGCTCGCTGAGATGAACGAGAAAACAGGCACCTGCCCGTCGGAAGATGCGAGTTACATGATGTGGATACGCGTTGCGGCACTCTGTTTCGGCCTGCTCTTCCTTTTAGGGGGTATCGGTGTGGCAGCCAGCTTTTCGCTCGTCGATGATGCCGAGTTACAGCCGATGTGGCCGACCGGAATCATTCCGGCCCTGATTGGTCTCGGCCTCCTTCTGTTCTACGGACTCTGCCGAGGATACGAAAAGAAGCTGAACTAAACCATGGGATCAGACGACGCCGCGCTTGTGGAAGGTTTCCTGTCCCGCGGTGCGGAAGATTGCTTCAAGCGCCTGGTGGACCGGTACAAGGAGAGGGTCTTTCGCCTCGCGGTCTCGGTCATGGGGCCCGGATTCTCGGCCGAGGCGGAGGACATCACCCAGGAGGTTTTCATCCAGGTATTCCGGAAGCTCTCCACATTCCGGCGGGACAGCAGCTTTGCGACCTGGCTTTACCGCATCGCCTACAACAAGGCTCTCGAGCGCAAGCGCAAGGCCCGGTTCCGGATTCCCCACCAGGGGGAGAGGGCGCTGAGCGCCATGGCCGCCCCCGCGGAGCAAAGCGATCCCGTGGAGGCAACGGTGAACGAACAGCGCAACCGTGCCGTGCTCGAAAGCCTTGATGCGCTCGAAGAGCCGTACCGGACCGCGATCCACCCGTATTACTGGATGAAGTGCCCGATTTCGGAGATTACCGAATATCTCGGAACGCGGCCGGGAACGGTCAAGTCTTACCTCCACCGCGGGCGGAAACGCCTGGCGCGGACCCTGCAAGAGGAGCAGGACAATGGATGAGATCTGCGAAAGCTTCGATCGCTTTCGGACGAGTCGCCACGGGGGATGCACCGAGGGGGAACGCCGTCACTTCGAGGAGCATCTTGCGAACTGCCCTGCGTGCCACGAGCAGTGGACCGTGGACAGAATACTGGGGAACCTTTTTTCGGAAATCCCGCAGCCCGTGCTCTCACCCGCTTTCGATGGAGAACTGCGCCGTCGATTGAGCGAGGGGCGTCGCATGCGCCATGGCGGGCCGTTCCTCATGCAGGTCTACTGGCTGGCCGCCTGCGTTGTGTCCCTGCTCATCTTCGTTTTCAGTGGCGAGCAATACACGCGCAGCGGCACAACGCTACTACTGCTTCTTCTGTGCTTCGTGGTTCCCACGCTTCTTCTCGGCAAAGTGTTTCGATTCAGTCTCTTCGACCTGATCTTGAGCACCATGAATCATCCCGAAAAACGCGTTGATTCCTGAAGAAAGTACCATGCTCAATTCTGTGTCTCGGCCGGTGTCCGGCTATTTGCCACAGGGTCTGGCCAACCGGTCAGTCTGCCTTTCTATAAGGCCAAACTTTCAGCGACCCTTTTCCGCTGCCAAGATATTCAATGGGGCCCGGGAAAGGATTGGCGGCATCTCGTTTCTTGCCAAAATAGTCGGTGTCGATGCGATAAGGCGAGCCGTCGGGCTGATCGTAAGGCAGATCGGGGATCTTCGCACGACCGAGCAATTCGGTCGTCACGAGATGTCGGGACCGCGCTCTGGACCATGCCTCGTCGAGACCGATGTGCAGGAAGAGTCCATCTTTCTCTTCGACCAGTTCGATGCCGGGATCGAACCGCGGCTCCACGCAGGCGTCTTGCTCATGCTTGGATGGTTTGGCTCCATTGAGAAAGACATTGCCCGCCATTTGCATGGACAGCGCCGCGTCGTCGTATGGTGTCAAGCCAGCGGCGTTCGAGAAGATGTTGTTGTAAAACCGGTCATCTCCACCCCGGGTGTTGCACAGCCCCGCGAGGTCGGTGGTGTGCGCCTTGTGGTAGGGGGTATCGCGCCGCAATTCGGGAAACATCCTGATCTGGCCCGCGAACAGGTTGTGGACGTACGCTCCACCTTCGGAGACATCGAGCAGGCTCGTCGATGAAAGGAACAGATTGTGCTCCACCATGAACGGTCCGTGGTTGACCTCGACGAACAGGTCCTCGCTCGGCCCGTTGTCGTGGAGCAGGTTCCTCGTGACACGCGTCCCCTGGGTCATCCAGTCGAGCCAGATGCCGCGCGTCGTGCGGTAAATGTGATTGTGGCTGATCTCGGTGTCGATAGCGCCGTGGAACTTGATCCCCGCCATCTCGGCCCCGGTGAAGAGCCGGCGCACGTGGATGTCGTGAATGGTGTTGCCCGTGACGGTGCAGAATATGGGCCCCATGCTGCCGACGATTCCGGCCTGTTCGCAGTGCGAGATGTGGTTGTTGCGCACGATGTGGTGGCCGATGTTGTCTTTCGACCAGCCCCTCGCCAGGGCGCGTTCGATCGTCTTGACATACCCTTCGGCACTGTTCTGCGAGGTGTTGTCGAACTCGTCGCCGTGCTTGCCGAGCGTGATGCCGGTGCAGACCGAATAGCCGATGTCGTTGTCCTCGATGACCCAGCCCTTGCTCCAGTGGGTGCCGATCAGGCCGACCTGCTCGGCCGTGGGCGGCGCCCAGGGAGTGGCGGCGTGCATCATGGTGAATCCGCGAACGGTGATGTAATCGATCCCCGGTTTCTCCGGGTAGAAGACCGCCTGCCGCACGTTGATCTCCACGTCGGCTTCGTTGGGATCGATACCTTGGAACTGCGCCCAGAGGGTGGTGTTCGCCGAGTCCGTTCGAGAAAACCACAATCCCACGTCTGGTCCATCCGCCGATTCGAAGCCTTTGAAAACGAGGCAGAGAGTCTTGGTTCCACTGACTGGTTTGATCTTGGCGACGAAGGTCGACCACGATTGCCACCCGCCCGTGTTCGGTACGCGGCACGCGCCCAGGAGTTCTCCGTCCGGTGAGTCCAGGCGGATCTCGATGATTCCACCGCGCGTTGCAGACGCAGAGCGGATCTCGATTTGTCCGGTCCGGCGGCCGAGATCCACACCTTCATACCGAATCCAGTCGCCCTGCTCGATCCAGCCGATGCACTCTCCTCCCTCGGAACAGGGCGCCGTTTGAATTCCCTGTTGATCTGTGAAATCAGCGGCTGGGATCTGTTGGGGGGCAGTCTCCGAATCATTCTCCAAATCATTGCCTGGCCTTAGCCACGCTACATTCAGAAGGTACTGGTTGCTTTCCGGAGAGTAGGACGAGCTTGCGTCACCAACGGGCTTCAGCACGTCGTCGAGGTTGGCCGCCTCGATCAGCCAGTGGTTGTTCAGATAGACCGCGCCGGTGTGATGCAGCCGACCCTTGGGATTGAACCAATCGCCGCTGATGACATCCTCGAATGGATTGAAGGTCCCGAAGAAACTCTCCGGGAGAGCAATCTTCCAGGTGTCGTTTTGAACCTTTTCCCAGCCTTTGACGATCTCTGAACCTTTGATGACGACCTCTTTGCCGACCGCGGCCCGATAGGTGATGCGCCGCGCGTCCGATTCTCCCCCGCGAGGCGGATCGATGCGTTCGCGGTATGTGCCGCCATGCACGGTGACCAGATCGCCCGGTCGCGCAATCGCCGCGGCGGCCGAGATGGTCTTGAACGGTTTCGACGCCGAACCGACGTTCCCATCGTTTCCATTGACCGAGACATGATATTCCTCTGCGAATACCGCCATGGCGGTCAAGACCAGAACAAGTAATACAGTTGCGAATTTGATTCGATACCGGCCCATGATTTCGCTCCCTTTTTCATACTGAGCCCTGCTGAGTCTTGCCCTGATTATATGTCGTGAGAACACTGATGCAGAACACGGTATTTACAAATGTCCTACATGTTGTTGATTGCAGATTGGTAACACTTTAGCCAAGTGAAACCGGCAGTGGAAATTCGCCAATTATTGCCTCATATCCGCTCGGATAGTCTTCTATCCGCAATGGGCGGGCGATAGGCTGCAAGCAATCGCCTTGCGGTTGATTGTCAGCTTAATCGGCCCTGGTACACCTCAGGTGCTTATTCAGCTTCACTCGGCTAAAGTGTTACGTTTTCTTGGCATCCCTATCGCAACCTACTTTCCGCCGCCGTCGGAAGTACCGGTCCCGTCGAGGGCGGCCTGCACCTGGTCGGGGAAGATCGTCACCGTCACCCGCTGCGGCTTCTCACCCGGCTCGAGCCGTACCTTGGCCGAACCGAATTCGATATGCGCCTTTCGGCCGCCCATGTAGGCCTCCAACTGGTAGACGCCGTCCCGCGACAGTTCGATCCGCGCGATCTCGTCCTCACCGAGGGGAGCGTAGGTTGCCCGGGTCTTGCCGTACCACCCGGCGATCCGGCCGCTGCGTCTGTCCCACGTCTCGAGGCTGTCGGGCAAGCCGGAATCGACTTCCTGCGCCGTCGCACACTTCATCCCGATCCAGACAGGCATGGTGCCGACGATCTGCCGGAGGCCCGGCACGTGCACTTCGACGGGCGGGATCTCGAGGAAGCAGAGTTCGCATTCGCCATGAACGAGCACGGTTGGCTCCGCGTGGTAGCCCTGCGCCTCGGGCCACACATCGAGGGTCGGGCTGACGCTGAAGATCTCGGTCCGGCCGTTTCTCCACGGAAAGCCGACGAATCCTATCCCTCCCCCCGGGCGCACGATCCGCGCGAGCAGCGGCCTGTTCGGCTGGATCCGCTCGCCCTGATCGTCGACGGCGGTGATCTCGAAACGGTGCAGGAACCGACCGAGGTCGAGGTCCTGCAATCGGGAGTGGATGTCCATTTCGCCTGGCAAGACCTCGAGACCGTCGATCCGCAGGAAGGGATCGGGGAAGTCGCGCGTGCGGATCACGACATTGTAGATCCCGGGTTTGACCCAGTCGAAGTAGATGTACGTCTTTCCCTCGTGATCGTGCACCTGATCGTCGCGCCGCTGCTCGGGATCGACGACCGACTCGAGGCGCACGCGCACACTGCTTTCCGGCATCCAGGGCGGTGTCAGCACGGTGCCGACCACTCTCGACTTGCGGTCGAGAGTCAGGTCGATCGGCTTTCCTCGCCCAAGGTCGGCGGTCTCGACGGGGAAGTGCTCCGCTGCCTCGGCGCGCAATCGGTAGCGACCCGAATCGAGCTCGCCGAAGAGCTCGTAGCGGCCCTCGGCATCGGTCCGGTCGGCAGTGAAGTCCTCGTCGGCGAATTCGGGCCGCCGATTCTTGCCGCCCCTCATGCGCTCGCGCTGAAGCTGGATCGTCGCCTCCTCGATCGGCTCGCCCAGGTCGTTGACCACGGTGCCCTGGGCAATCCGGCCGAGGGCGTCGATGCGCAGATCGCCGAGATCGGTCACCTTTGCCTCGGGGAGCGCGGTGAGCGTCATCGCCCGGCCGGCGGCGGGCGTCAAGTCATTCCGACGGATCTCCAGTCGAAAGGGCGCCGCGTGCGGCTCCCGCACATGGTAGGGCAAGTGGAAGCGGCCGGCAGTGTCGAGGGTGACCTCCTCGCCTTCGAGCCTTCCTGCATGACTGCTGATCAGGAAGGTGGGAGCCGTGCCGGCGAGCGGCTTGCCTGTTCCGTCGAGCAGGCGGCCGAACAGCATGCCCGCGTCGGGCGCCACCACCATGTCGACGGTGATCGGCTCGCCGGGATTGCTCGGGCCGAAGAAGGCGGGGAGGTCCCAGCTGAAGTCGTCGTCGTCGAGCCGGCAGTGGGCGGTGAACTCGAGTCCGAGCCCCGCAAAGGGAAAGAGGATCGACGGCTCGTTCTGTTCCTTTCGCATCTGCACCCGCGTCCAGGGAGCGGCCGCTGCATCGTCCATGCGGAGCTCGCCATTCACCGGGTGGCTGAAGGGGCGGCCGTCGAGGTCGACGGTGCGCAGCGCGATGCTGTCCGTTGGCGGCATGCGCAATTCGAGCGTCTCGGCCGACACAGGGCGTCCGGCGAAGGCGCGCGACTCGGGCTGCTTGAGCGGCATGAGCAGCACCGCCTCGAACTGGTCGACGAGGTGCTCGGGCCACCACTCCTCGTGCTCGTGGCGGTAGACCTGAAAGTGCCGGAAGAGTGCGATGCCGTCGGTGTCGGTGTAGCGCCGTGCGCGCAGTTCGGTGCGCGTCGTGGGCTGCGGCCTGTTCTTCCGGCCGCGCGCCGCGCCGCCGCGCTGCTTTTGTTTTTCGCCGGAGTCGGCCTTTGCCCTGCCCAGGGCGGTTTTCAGCTCGGCTTCTTTCTGACGTATTCCGTCCATCCTTCCCTGCGCCGCCTTGCGCTGCGCGGGGTTGGCCCGGATGTATTCCTCGACCTTCGCCCTGTACTGCTGGAGCTCCTTCATCTGCTCCCACAGCTTCGCCTGATCGTCTTTCTTCACCGGCACCTGCTGGATCACGCCGACCGGCACTCCGGCCACGGGGTGGTCCTCGCCGTCGACGACCCGGACCGTCACGGTCTCATCGGGCCGCAGGGTGATCGTTTCCACATCGCGGTGCTCGCGTCCCACCCTGGCGAAGCCGTACATCCCCGGACGCTGCGCCGTCATCATCGCCCATTCCTCAACCGGGGGCAGCTCGACCCGCCCCTGGGGGTCGGTCTTGAACCGCTCCCCTTGGCTCTCGGCCAGATCGCTCCAGTGCTGGGCGAAGGGATCGGTGAGCTCGTCCCCCTCGAACCCGTCGAGAAAGAAGACGTCGGCCTCCGCCGCCGGCACACCTGGCTCCCCGTCCCACACCTGCACGGCCAGGAAGCGGAGGTCTCCCGTCGTGGTCGGCAAGTCGATCCGCAACGAGCCATCGGCCGGTGGTTCGTCGAATGATTCCATTTCGTCGTCGACGATCCCGAACGCGCTCAGATCGATCGGGTCGGTCTCTTTGGCATAGTTGTCGAGCCACGCTTGCGGCGAGTGCGATTCGGTGTCGGGGGTCTCGCCGCCGGTCCAGAGAAAAAGCACTCCCGTGATGACGGCTCCGGCACCGATGACCAGCAACAGCCCCAGGGCGAGCAACTGGTTCTTGTTCATCGATTGTCCTCCGGCGCAGTGGGGTGCTTCTTATTGCTCTAAGATAGGCGAGAGACCATTCAAGGGCCAGTTGGAAATTGCCTAGCCCGGCCGGTTTCACTTGGCTAAAGTGTTACGAATGATTGTACCCTAACTGACAACATGCAGAGATGAACTTCAATGGTATTTGTGGACATGACGGATCTGCTGTAGGGTACTCAGCGGGGTGGCCTTTCTGTCCCGATTGGCGTCCTGGCGCGGGCAAACGAGCTTGGCTGTTCGCCGACGAAATAGTCGTGGAATGAACCCCGACAAACCCGCCGGCCCATTGACGGTTGTGCCCATGATACTTTGAGGCCGGACTCAAAACGTGCGGATTATAGTTGGAACGGAATATGAAAAACAGGAATCTCAGTCGACGCGACTTCATGCGCCTTACAGGTTTGAGTGTTACCGCTTTGGCAGCGGGCACGTTTTCGGAATGTCGAACAGAAACAGCGGTTAGTCCCAACATCGTTTATATCCTCGCAGACGATCTGGGCTATGGAGATGTCTCTTGTCTCAATCCTGATTCCAAGATCCCGACACCGAATCTGGATCGGCTGGCAGCTCGGGGAATCACCTTTACCGACGCCCATTCCAGCTCTTCACTCTGTTCGCCGACACGATATGGCATCTTGACAGGCCGTTATTCCTGGCGATCGAGAAGACAAGGCGGCGCTCTCTGGTCGTTCGATCCGCCGTTGATCGAGGGAGGAAGACTGACCGTTCCACAGTACCTGAAAAACCACGGTTATCACACGGCGTGTATCGGGAAATGGCACCCGGGATTGAACTGGCGGGACAAGGACGGCGGGATTCTACGGTACACGGGCTCGGAGAAAGGCCGTAACGTCGATTTTTCCCGACCTCTCGAGAACGGTCCCACCACGCGCGGATTCAACTATTTCTTCGGGATGGACGCTCCCAATTATCCTCCTTATTGTTATATAGAAAACGACCGCACCATCGGAATCCCGACGAGAGACAAACCGGTGAACATGCACGGCGTGCCCGGCGTCATGCTGGAGAACTGGGATCTGGTCAAAGTGCTGCCCGAAATCGAAAACAGGGCGGTTGAGTACATTGACGAACGGGCAAAATCCAAGGAACCGTTTTTTCTCTACTTCCCGTTGACAGCGCCTCACACTCCCATTGCGCCAACCGAAGAGCATCTGGGCAAGAGCCAGGCCGGTCGATATGGTGACTTCGTGCACCAGGTGGATTCAATCGTTGGCACTATCGTGACAGCACTCGAGCGGAACAACCTGGCTGAAAATACCCTGCTGGTCTTTACCAGCAACAACGGTTCTCCGCGAATGGACGGCACCGATATGGAAGGGGCCCTCGATTCCGTCTTGAAACATGGCCATAACCCGAGCCATGTTTTTCGCGGCCGGAAAGCGGATATCTGGGAAGGCGGCCACCGCGTCCCGTTTTTTGCATCCTGGCCCGGAAAGATAAAGCCCGGCTCAGTGAGTGACGAGGTGATCTGTTTGACAGACCTTTTTGCCACCTGCGCGGGCATACTGGGTGATGAATTACCGGACAGCGCGGGCGAAGACAGCTATAACATCTTGCCCGTATTGACCGGCCAGAAAACAGACGGAGCGCTGAGGGAAGCCACGGTGCATCTTGGCGGCGACGGATCCTTTTCCATCCGGCAGGGAAAATGGAAACTCGAGATATGCCCCGGATCGGGTGGCGGCGGATCCCTGTCACCCGAAATAGCCCTGCAAAGAGGCTTGCCGATGATCCAGCTTTACGATCTCGACAAGGACATCGGCGAGCAGGAAAATGTCTATGATGAATTTCCGGACCTAGTTCATCATTTGACAAGCTTGCTGGAAAAATATGTTGAAGACGGTCGAAGCACACCGGGCCGTAGACAAAAGAACACGGGGAGCCCGGATATCTGGCGGTCTCTCGATGTTCGGAATACGAAATATGAGACCGACACCGTTGATCATCTGGCAGTGGGTAAGAAGATCCGTCTCTTGAACGATGTGACCCCGAAGTTTTCCAGAAGCGGGGTGAATGTACTCATCGACGGTATAAGAGCGTCTTCGTTGTACGAAGACGGGTACTGGGTGGGCGTCGAGGGTCACGACCTCGACGTTCTGCTCGATCTGGGTAAAGAAACAGAGGTATCGAGACTCTCTGCCGGATTCCTGGAAGCCCAGTCCCACTGGATATTCCATCCTCTTGAAGTCGAATTCTCATTATCCAAGGATGCTCGGGAGTTCTATTCACTCAATACCGTGTCCCGGAAGAAACCTGCGCCGAATGAGAGCAGGATCATCAAGGATTTTGCCGTAACTTTGAATAATGAGTCTTGCAGGTATGTTCGTGTCACCGCAAAAAGTGTTGGAGTCTGTCCCGAATGGCACAAGGGTGCGCGCGGTACGGCGTGGCTTTTTGCAGACGAAATCGTCGTCGAATAGATCGAAAAGGCTTGGCTCTTCGCAGATTCGGTTGCGCCGCAGTTGAAAATCACCTGATACCCCCCCCGATATTTTCGATAAGAAAACAAACCCGAAGAGAAATCGGGTATTCGAGGATTTTTACATTCGGTGGTAAAAAAATGTTGAGCCGTGACTTTCCCAAGCGGTTGCGTTCTTTGATCGAGAACTCCTTTCCGAAAAGATGCGCGAATTGCGGCCGGGTTTTTGAAAACCTGGAACAATATTTCAGGGAAACCAGGTCTTTGAACAGACCAGGCAACCCCGGTCAATCCTATGACGATGACGGCACGCCTTTTGTCGTGGTGTCTCGAAACTGTCCATGTGGATCGACCCTCATGGAAATTTTTGATGACCGCCGTGGCCAGACGGAAGAGGGCGGGAGGAAGAGAATGGAATTCAATGAACTACTTGGCCTGCTCATGGCATCGGGCCTGGAGGAGGATGTTGTCCGCACTGAACTGCGAAAGGCCATGAGGGGAGAAGGAAGCGATATTCTGAAAAGAATACAACCCACCAGATTGGGTTCGTGAACCCAGTTCCGGAAAAAGAGGGACTCCGCTAGCGCACGAGCTTGTCGAGGATCATCACCTCCCGGTAGAGGGAGGCGTCGTCGATCTCCTTCATCTCGCCCTTGAAGTGCCTGCGGAAGTCGACGAAGAGTTTCCGGTAGTGGTCGTTCACGGCGAGGAGAACCGTCTTGCGCGCGCCCGAGTTGTCGAAGTGTTCCGGCTCGATATCTCCGAAGCGGATCGAACGGGAGGAGCGGTGCTTCTTGCTGTAACGGTCCTCGATATCCGATTCGGAAGCGGTTTGCGTCTGATAGTGCGCCTGGGCATCTCTTTTACGGCGGGAAAATCGTGGGGGACGTGTTTTTTTTCGAGTTTTCTGGATCACAAGGATTGTCTCGCGCCCCGGGTCCGGATACACTTGCCTCCTTTTTCACGGGTCAGAATTTTACGAACTTCCGGAGGGGTCGCCTCCGAAGTTTGCCAGTGAACGGGGTGTGCGAGGGATGCAAAAAAAGAAGGGAATCCTGGTCCTGATCGGCGGCGCCGAGAAGCGGACCGGCAGAAAAGGATTGCTCAGGAAGATCGTATCGATGAGCAGGGCCGAGCGGATCGCGCTGGTTCCCACGGCGAGCAAGTACCCGCGCGAGGTGGCCGCCAACTACAGGGCCGCCTTCGGCGACCTGGGCGTGAAGAAGATACACATTCTCGACATTCGCTCCAGACGCGACGCCGACCGGGCAGCCAACCTGGAACGCCTGGAAGAATCTGAGGTCATCTTCTTTTCCGGCGGGGACCAGGTCCGTCTCGTCGACACACTGAAGGCGACCGCTTTCATCGATGTCGTTCATCGTAAGTTCAGTGAGGGCGCGATGATCGCGGGGACGAGCGCCGGCGCGGCCGCTGCGAGCGATCCCATGATCTACGACGGCCAGGACCGGGGGCTCCTCAAGGGCCGGGTGCGCAGCGCGCCAGGTTTCGGGTTTCTGAAAGGGATTACCGTGGACACCCATTTCACGGTGCGCAACCGGATCCCGCGGCTCGTCCAGTTCCTGGTGAGCGGCCACAGCCGTCGCGGGATCGGGCTGTCCGAGAATACGGCCCTCTTCGTTGACCCGAGGGGAGTCGCCGAGGTGGCCGGCTCGGGAAGCGTGACCCTTCTCAGCAGCGATACGAGGACGTGCAGCAACTACGACGCCGTCGATTGGGACGCTCCCATTTCGGCTCAAGGCCTGAAGCTGGGGTTCCTTTCGCCGGGGATCCTCTTCAACCTCAATAGATGGTCGGTTCAGAGTAGAAAAACTCTTTGCAGTAGATTGGTATCATGAAGGAGGAAACCATGAAGGATTTCGAAGTCAAAAAGTTCTACACCTATCGGGGGCCAAATTACTACCTCGACCGGCAGGCGCTCGTGTTCAACCTCTCCCTCGATCGGGAAGGCCGGCGCGCCGACTATTACCGGGAGTGCGTGGTCGAGAAGTTTCCGCGCCTCGCCGAGGACTTTCCGGACCGCGTGGCCGACCTCTTTGCGCGGACCCTCATCGAGGTTCTCAAGATGGACATCGACCTCTTCGTCGACCGGCACGCGGTCAGCCGCGACGGGGATGATCACGTGATCGCCGTGGAATACCTTGACAGCTGCATCGCCAAGGAGTGCGTCCGTTTCACGGCGGACTGGTTCCGGGCAATGAACGAGGAGGCGCGCTTCGATTTCGACACGGGATTCGGCGAACTCCAGGAGCAGTTCAACAAGACCCTCTTCGGCGGGCCGACGATCTACTCGCTCATCGAGGCGGGGCTCAAGCGCGATATCCCCGTTCTCTACCTCCACGAGGAGGACCAGTTCATGTGGGGTTACGGACGCAAGGCGGTGCGCGGCCGCTCGACCACCTTTCACACCGACGGGATCAAGGACACGGAGTTCACCACCTACAAGGATGTGGTGAAGGATTTTCTACTCCTTTGCGGCTTTCCCACACCGGACGGCAAGAACTGTTTCCACGAGGATGACGCTGTGGACGAAGCCCACAAGCAGGGCTTTCCAGTGGTGGTCAAACCCCTGGCCGGCCACAAGGGGCAGGGCGTCACGACCTGTATCGAGAGCGACGACGGCGTGCGCAAGGCCTTCAAGCGGATCGTGGACGGGGCCAAGGAACTGGGCGTTGCGTTCGACGGCGCTCTCGTCGAGAACCAGGTCTACGGGACCGACCACAGGCTACTGGCCGTGGACGGCAAGTGCGTGGCCGCCCTGGAGCGCGTGCCCGCCTATGTGGACGGAAACGGCAGCGATACGATCGAAGATCTCATCGCCGTCGAAAACAGCAAGGAAGTGCGTCTCGACAATGCCCGTTCGCCTCTCTGCAAGATCAACATCGACGACGACCTGAAGGAATACCTGAGCCTCCAGCAACTGTCACTCGGTTCGGTACCAAAAGAGGGAGAGCGCATCGTCCTGCGCCGTGTGGCGAATGTCTCGGCCGGCGGCGTCTCGATCAACGTCACCGACAAGATCCACCCCAGGAACGTGAAGCTCGTGGAAGACATCGCCAAGTTTTTCGCGGTCAAGTGCCTCGGCATCGACGTGCTCGCCGAGGACATCTCCAAGCCCTGGGACGAGGGCGACTTCGCCATCATCGAGATCAATGCCGGGCCGGGCGTCTTCATGCATCTCGCCCCGGCGATCGGAGGTTCGATCGACGTGCCGGGCGCGATCATCGAGAGCCACTTCAAGGGCGCGAAGGGCGAGCGGATCCCGATCATCAGCGGCAATCGGCTCTCGCAAGGTTTTGCCTCCGCCCTCTGCGCGCGCTTGAAAGAGATCAAACCCGACATCGAATTCGGAAGCCTCACCAGCGAGGGTGTCTTCTTCAACAACGAGTATTTTTTCAAGAACCACCACCACGACAACAATGTCAAGATCATGCTGCGCAACCCGCGGCTCGACTTCGCTCTCTTCAACCACACCGCCGATGACATCGATGACTACGGCATGGTTCACCAGGGCGCCGACATCGTCATCGTCGACGAACCCAAGCCTGCAGAGACGGTCCTCGAACGTGACCTTCTGTCCGGCGGTTGCCTGGTCAAGGTCGGCGGCGGCCGGATCACGGTCTCCTGCCGCAACGAGGAAATGGAGTTCGGTTCCTTTGCCGATGACGCGGAAAAGGAAAGCCTCCTGCTCGACGCGATCGACGGCGTCGTGAAGGAGCTCGTGGAAAAGTATGTTTAAGAACCCGAAATAGCCGGGTAAGAACCCGAAATAGCCGGGTAAGAACCCGAAATAGCCGGGTAAGAACCCG
>CAYXGI010000026.1:0-68743 GCA_964464495.1 uncultured Phycisphaerales bacterium | reverse complement strand
GTCGATGAAATCGAAAGCGTCGATGAAATCGAAAGCGTCGATGAAATCGAAAGCGTCGATGAAATCGAAAGCGCCGATGGAATCGAAAGCGCCGATGGAATCGAAAGCGCCGACGAGATCGAGGTCCTCAATCCGATCGACGCCCGACCGGGCCACACTGTCGAGTTCGACCTGCCCGGTCACACCGAGCTCAAGGTGTCGCTCCTCATCTGGGCCGTGCCCATCGTTGGGCTGATCGCCGGCGCTGTCGCCGGGGCCAGGCTTCTGGTCGCGATCGGTTTATCCGCCGACCTGGCCACCTTGATCGGCGCCGTGGTCGGAATCTCCTGCGGCTTCGCGATCGTCGTCGCCTGCGACCGGAGAGCGGCCCGCACGCGGACGCTCGTTCCTCGCATCAAAAAAATTGTCAATCCTGCAACCTGTCCCGATCTTCCGCGGGCTCAGTCGATCGAGACCGACTCTCACGCCTGACCGCCGCCCTTACTTTCCGGGCGACCGGCGGAGCGTATCCTTCAGTTTTCTGATGGGACGCTTCGATTTCGCGAGCGCGTCCCTTTCGGCATCGGAAAAATAACAAAGCGTGCCGCACCGCATGCAGCGCTCCGCTTCGGCTTTCATCAGTTCCGGCGTGAGGACCAGATCGACCTCTTCGAAGGTCTTGATCCGCTCCTCCACGGGAAGTTCGGGCTGGGCGATCTTCGGCTGATCGGAAACACCCGTGATCAGCACCTGCGTCGAGATCGGAATCGACGTCGGTTCGTGATAGGTCCCCTCGTCAAAGCCCATCTCCTCGCCCCGCAGGAACCGGTGGATCGACCGCGCCGCGCGGCGGCCCGTTCCGATGGCGTCGACGAGAAGCGCCGGGCCGCTCCAAATGTCGCCGGCCGAGAAGATATGGGGAATCCCCGACTGCAAGGTCACGTCGTCGGTCACGATCGTGTCCCACCGCGTGAGCTCGAGGCCGCGCTCCTTGAGATCGTCGGTGCACCAGTCTGCGAGCGGCCTCTGGCCGATGGCGGCGATCACCACGTCCACGTCGAGGAGCGTCTCCGATCCCTCGATCGGCACCGGCCGGCGGCGGCCCGACTTGTCCGGCTCGCCGAGCTCCATCTTGATGAACTCGATCTGCTTGACCTTGCCTGCCTCGTCGCCGACGAGACGGGTCGGCGCGGCAAGGAAGAGGTACTCGATCCCCTCGTGCTCGGCCGCGTCGATCTCGACCTTGTTGGCCGGCATCTCGTTGCGCGTGCGGCGGTAGAGGAGTGACACCTTGGCCGCCCCCATGCGGGTCGCCGAACGGCAGGCATCCATGGCCGTGTTTCCCCCGCCGACGACGACGACGGTCTTGTCCTTGAGGTCCACGTCGATGCCGAGCTCGCGCTTCTGGAGGAACTCGGTTCCCTTCCAGACCCCTTCGAGATCCTCGCCCTCGCAGCGCAGGGATGAGTTGTCCCAGGCGCCCATGACGAGGAGGATCGCGTCGAAATCAGTCTCCAGCTCTGGAATGGTAATGTCCGTGCCGAGGGCGGTCTCGGTCCTGACATCCACGCCGAGCTCGAGGATCTCGTTGATCTCGAAATCGAGAGTCTTCTTGGGCAGACGGTATTCGGGAATGCCATAGCGCGCCATGCCGCCCAGGGCGGGCTTCGAATCGAAGATGGTCACGCCATGGCCGAGACGCCTCAGGAAGTAGGCTGCCGTGAGACCGCCCGGCCCCCCACCGATGACGGCGATCTTGAAGCCCGTGTCTGGAAGCACGGAGGGTTTCTTGCGGTCGGGAGTGTTCATCTCCCAGTCAGCGACGAAGCGCTTGATGTAGTTGTGGTGAACAGGCTCGTCCTCCACCGCCGCGCGACGGCAGGCCTGCTCGCACGGCGCGGGACAGACGCGGCCGCAGATCAGGGGGAGCGGGTTGCGTTCCTTGATGATGTTGACCGCCTCGGCATACTTGCCCTGTGAGGCGAGCTCCACGTAAGCGGGGATGTTGATCTGCGCCGGGCAGAGCTGGCGGCAGGGAGAGAGGCACTCCTCCCCGGTGTTGAAATGGAGAAGCCGGTCCGAGAGACTGTAGAGGTGAATCACCCCGGCGGGGCAGACGCGCTCGCACGTGCCGCAGCCGACGCACTTGTCGGCGATCACCGTGGGATATCCCTCGGGCCCCATCTCGAGAGCGTCGAAGGGACACTCGGCCGCGCACGTTCCGAAACCGAGGCAGCCCTGCTTGCAAAAGAGATCGCCGCCGTAGATCTCGGCCGCCGCGCGGCAGTCGGAGATTCCCTCGTAGTGGAACTTCTTCACGGCGCGTTCGCCGCCGGTGCAGTAGTGGTCGGCGAACTTCGGTTCGACAAAGCCGACCTCGGCGCCCATGACCGACGCCACCTGGACGGTCACGTCCGATCCGCCCGCGATGCAGGCGTTGGCCTCGGCCTTGCGCCGGACTATCGCCTCGGCGCACGCCGAGCAGCCCGTGAATCCGCAGCCACCGCAATTGGCGCCGGGAAGGATGTCCTCGACCTCCATGATCCGGGGATCGACCTCGACATAGAAGACCTTGGCTGCCACTGCGAGGATCACGGCAGCGCTCAGTCCGATGGCCAGCATGACGATGGCGGGTATGAACACTTTTGACCTCTCTCTATCTACTCCTGCCGCGAGTGGGCGATCAGATCATGCCCTTGAACGCAAAGAAGCTCAGCGCCAGGAGCCCGGCGGTGATCAGTCCGATCCCGGTCCCCTGGAGCGCCTTGGGAACGCGCGACACCTCGAAGCGCTCGCGCAGCCCGGCAAAAAGAACGAGCGCCAGGCCGAAACCGGCCGCCGACGCCGCGGAGAAAACGATCGTATCGAGAAGACTCAGGTCTTCCTGGATATTGATGATCGCCGTGCCGAGCACGGCGCAGTTTGTGGTGATGAGGGGCAAAAAGATGCCCAGAGACTTGTAGAGCGCGGGGATGCTCTTCTTGAGGAAGAGCTCGACGAACTGAACGAGAGTGGCGATGACGAGGATGAAGGCGAGCGTCTGGATGTACTCGATGCCGAAGGGATCGAGGAGGAATTTCTGCACCACCCAGGTAATCATCCCGGCAAGGGTCATGACGAAGACGACCGCCGCCGACATGCCCACGGCCGTGTCCATCTTGCGCGACACGCCGAGGAAGGGGCAGTTGCCCAGAAACTTGGCGAGGAGGATGTTGTTGATGAAGATGGCGCCGATGATGAGTTCGAAGTAGTAATCCATCGCCCTACCTCCCCTGCTTTCCCAGCTTGCCGAGCACGTTCATCGCACCGAGTACGAGACCGAGCGCAACGAACGCTCCCGGCGCCTCCTGAAGAAAGACGAAGGGCTGGTCGATGAAGACGCGCTCGCCAAAGACGACGCCCAGTGTGCCGGCGCCGAAGAACTCGCGGATCGCGGCGAGCACGACGAGGGCGATGGTGAAACCGAGCCCCATGCCGAGCCCGTCGGCGAGCGAAAGAACCACGCCGTTCTTGCGGGCGAAGGCCTCGGCACGGCCGAGGATCACACAGTTGACCACGATGAGCGGAATGAAGAGGCCGAGGCTCTCGGAGAGGCTGAAGAAGAAGGCCTTCATCAGCATCTCGACGCAGACGACGAAGGTGGCGATGATCACGATGAAGCACGCCACGCGCACCTCGTTGGGGATGACCTTGCGCAGCGCGGAGACGAGAACGTTGGAGCAGACGAGCACGAAGGTAGCGGCGAGCCCCATTCCGAGGCCGTTCTCGGCCGTGGTGGTCACGGCGAGGGCCGGACAGAGGCCGAGCATCAGCCGGAAGAGGGGAATCTCGGTCCAGAGCCCCTTGGTGAATGTCGTGGTGATCGATTTCATGCGCTTTCCTCGGTGATCAAAAACCGATCTCCTCCTTGATCTTTTCCGCGTTGGCCTCGTAGAACGCCTTGGCGTTGGCCAATCCCTCGGCCACGGCGCGGCTCGAAACAGTGGCGCCCGTGACCGCGTCGATGTCGCCGCCGTCCTTCTTGACCTTGTAGACGGCGCCTCTGCTCATGCCGCGGAACTGCATGGTGAACGACTCCTCGAGAACGCGCGTTCCGAGGCCGGGCGTCTCGGCCAGGGTGGTGATGCCGATCCCGACGAGGTCGCCCGTTTCGAGATTGAATCCCGCCATCACGCCGAGATCGCCGCCAAAGCCGGTTCCGAAATCCTCGAGCGCCACGGCAAAGGGTTTGCCTTCCTTCTTGATCACGAAGAAGAGGAGCGGGCCCTCCCCGCCGAGATCGACGAACTGCTTCTCGGCGAGGAGCTCCTCTTCCACCTTGACGCGGGCGGCGGCGTCGAGCTCGCCCGAGGCAGCCTCGTAGATGTCGGCCACGGCGGGGATCTTCTTGAAGCGGAGGATGTTGTCCTGGGCGATCTGGTAGGTCAGCTTGTTGAGCCCGCCAAGAGCGAGACCGCTCACAACGGTGATCGCCCCCAGAACGATAATCATGCGTATCGAGCTACCCATTCTGAATCACCACCTTTTTCACGCCCCGCCTGATCCGGTCGAGGAGGGGGCTCATCACGTTCATGAGCAAAATGGCGAAGGGGACCGCGTCGGGCCAGATCCCGTAGGCGCGGATCAGCACGATCAGGAAGCCGGTCCCGAATCCGTAGATCAGCTTGGCCAGCTTGTTGGCCGGCGAAGAGGTCGAGTCTGTGGCGAGAAAGAACGCTGCCAGGGCCACGTGTCCCGTGAGGAGCTGGTCGACGATGCTGGCCGGTTGGCCGACGATGCCGGTGGTGAGGTCGCCCTGGAAGACGAGGCTGAAGACGACCACGCCGCCGATCACACCGACCGGAATCTGCCAGCGGATGTAACCGAGCATGAGAAGCGCCACGCCGCCGGCCGCCGTGGCCAGGATCGGGGCGAGGTGAACGGCCGCGATGCTTTCCATGCCGACCGGGTAGAGATGGTTGGGCCAGGAGAGAAGAAGGACCAGCCATCCCACGATCGCCGGGTGCATCGGGTAGCCGCCGATGCCGCCGAAAACCTGCTTGCCGAGAAAGATCGCCACCACGATGCCGACGGCCAGCACCCAGAGGGGAACGGTGGGCGGCATGAGCATGACCATGATGAAGCCGATGAGCGCTCCGTGGCCGTTGGCCGCGTGGTAGGGCTGGCGCATGACGATCTGGCAGACATATTCGGTGAGAATTCCGAGCGCCATGCCGAGAGCGATCATCCCGAAGATTCCCGAGAGCCAGAGGATGCCCGTGTTCAGGCCCATCTCGACGACGAGTGTTTCGATCACAGCGGCGAAGGGACCGCTGGCAGTCTTCATGGCCGTGGCGTTCGGGCCGAAGGAATGGGCAATGGCGCCCACGAGCGCGACCGGACAGAGCGCCACGATGAAGGCAACGTTCATCTTGGTGATGCTCGTCGTGGTGCGCCGGTGGGGCGACGTGCCCACTGTGAGTGTCGGAACCTCCATGGCGTCATTGCCCCAATTCAGATTCAGGTTCGGGATCGGAAGCAGTGGCCTCGCTGTCTTTCGCTTGGGTCAATTCGTCGAGCTGGGCTAACTTTTCCAGGTCTGCTTTGCGCTTTTCGATCTCTTTCTTGGCCAGCCTGTGATACTGAAGCAGCGGCCGTCCGGCGGTGCAGACCAGTCCACAGAGGCCGCACTCGATACAGTTGGCGATCTCCAGATCTTCGGCGCGATCGAAGAACCCGAACTCGGCATAGCGGCCGAGCATGTGCGCCTGGAGATTGACTGGACAGACATCGAGACATTCGCCGCAGTTCACGCAGGGATCGTCGGTCCAGTTCCTCACCGCGTCGGCGGGGATCACCATGATCGCGTCGACACCCGCATCGACGGCCGTGTCGAGCGAGTACTGGGCAAAGCCGCGCATCGGGCCGCCGGCCACGACCTTGTCGCGCTCGTTGAGGCCGAGGCCGCACTGGGGCAAAAGATCCTTGAGCCGCGTGCCGATCTGCACGCGAAAGTTGCCACGCGCCTTGCCGTCGGGCCCGATCACGGTGAGCACCTTCTTGTCCTGCACCTTGCCGTCGCGCACCGCGTCGAGAGCGGCAAGCGCGGTCTCGAGGGCGATCACCCGCGTACGAGCGCCGTGGCGTGTGAGAGCGCTGTCGGCCGCACGCCGAGCAACGAGCGGTTCGAGAGTCTGAGGATACTCGGGCGGAAGGGACATGATCTCGACGCCCTCTCCGTCGGCGAGGCGCGACGCCTCGGCAGCGGCGGGTTCGGGCATGGCGAGCATCCCTTCCTTGGCGCCCGCGATCCTGACGAGGAGCCGCGCGGCGCGGAACGCGTCGACCGACCGCTCCCGGAAGAGCTGGAGCGAGGCGCGCACCTCCGGTTCCCGGTCGGCGGCCAGAACGATCATTGTTTCGATGCTATCGCCCTCATCGGCGACGAGCAGATCGCAGAGCGGCACGGGGCGGAGCGAATCGGTGAACACGCACGCCTGCCGGATCCGGTTGAGAAGGTCGGGGACAGGGTCGGCGTCAGGATCGAGGGGTGCAAAAGCGACGGGATTCGTGTCGGGCGCAGGCTCGACGAGGATCACTCTCTCCTCGAGAGCACCGCGGATCCCGGGCGCCGTGGTGATGGCCGCCACCCGGCCCTTGACCAGGCCGAGCAAGAATCCTCCCCTTTTGTTGGCGGCCAGCGGCAATCCGGGTTGAATTTCGTTGCCCTCGGCCACCATGAGAGAAAAGGAATTTTCCTCATCTTCGACCAGGGAAAAACTCAGGCGGAGTGGCATCGCCAGTTCGGTGATGGGCAATGGCTCGACAGAGAGAGGATACTGAGCCTGTCGCCGACCGATGAGGCGCTCTAACATCTTGGCGAACAACGATTAGCTCCTGTTTGTTTCATGACATGAGCTTGGCGAACCCATGACCTGAGACAGAGGGGGGAAAACTAATGCACCCAGGGCATGGAATCAAGGATATTCCTGTGTGTGGAATGCTTCATTTCGACTTTTTTTTATGAGAAATCATGCGCCGCCGGGGGCCGGCACGAAATGGCCTGAGTTCCTAATCGAATTCAACGAGGAAGTCGTTGCGCAGCTTGCCGCTGATGACGTTGACATCGAGCCGCTGCTTGGCTTTTTTGAGCCGCATGATGGTCTCAGAATCCTCGGGATCGGTGATGAACTTGAACATGCTGAAGCGCAGCTCGCAGAGGAGGTCGCTGAGCTGGGACGCTTCCTTGATGGCCGCGTCGGAAGGCGCGTCGCTCTCGATGATGCCCTGAAGCACGGTGCGGTACTCGGCCTCGAGCTGGTCGTAGTTGTCGGTGGCGCGGTGCTTCATGCGCTCGTAGATCGACGAACCCATGATGATCGGGTCGTGCGACATCTCGGCGAGGAGCAGATCGATGAGCCGGTCGGAGAGGGTCGCCTTGTCGGCCTGGATCTTCTCCAGGTCGTGGTCCCGCAGGCGCTTCGTGCGCTGATAGATGTGCAGAACGAGCATGTCCTCGACGAGCATGAGGATCTTCTTGGCGTCAGGCCGCTTGAGCTCGATCTCCTTGAGGCGAAGGGACATGATCTTTTCCCTCGTGGTCTGGCCGCCGTACTTGTTGTCGAGGTAGAGGGGTGCCACATTGCCGATGTACGAGGGAATCTCGACAAAATGGACCTCGCCGATACCGAGCGACTTGCACTTGAGTATGAGGGGCACGCAGTCGTTGCGGAAGAGCACGGGATTCATGAAGGTCTCTTCCACGATATCCCGGGTGATGGTGGCGAGGCTCTCGCCCGCCACGGCGCGCTGCGCGTAGGGCCGGAGATCCTGGGGCTTGTCGACCACGAGGATGTCCGGTTTGTGTTCTTCGAGGAGTGCGTCCCGCGGCCCGACCTTGAGAGGTCCGAGCTGCGAGGGATGGTGGCCGGCGACGAATAGGGTGTCCGCGATTTGCAGCATCTGTCTAACTGCCTTGTTCTGGATGGATTGCATTTAAAAAGACCGAGGTGCCCTCAATTTTACCAGGTGTGTGTCAAGTTGAAAAGAAGCGACACTATATATCGCCCGTGACAGATTGGGTCAATTGAATTAGTGATTCAATCGATTTTCTCCCTGTCAGGCCGAAATCATCCCCGAAAGGTGCTCTCGATACAACCGGTACTGCGAAAAAGAGACATCCTGCCGCGGCCGGTCGTCGAGGCAGGGAAGGTAACGGCCGCTCTCGAGCAGGGCGGGCACCGCCTCGTCGATGGCGCGGCGCATTGCGGCCTCCCCCATCTTGAGAGACCGGGAATCGATCCCGCCGATGAGGGCGACATCGGGCCCGTAGGTCCGGCGCAATGCGGGGTAGTCCATTCCGGCGCTCTGGATGTTGCTGATCCAGAGGCCGTTGACGCCGGCGTCGATGAGGGGTGGAAAAAGGGCCGACAAGTTTCCGCCCGTGGTGCAGAGGATGCGCAGGCCTACGCCGTGCTTCTCGAGCAGGGCGAGCACCTTGCGGTAGCCGGGTAGCGCGTAGCGCTCGAACATGGCGGGCGAGATCACCGGCCCCGCGGGGGACGCGATCGGTTCGTAGAGAGTGGCGTAGTCGACGCGCACCTCGGTGAGAACCTTCTCGAGACACGCGCAGTAATGATCAGCCACCTTGCCGAGGAACCCCTCGATCAGGGCTGGCTTCGCCGCAAAAGCGCACATGGCCGCATCGAGCGACTCCCAGTCGCCCACCCCCACCATCTGGAGAACGCCGCCCCCCCAGGCGTCGACGTTGACGACGCGGCCCTCGGCCGAGGCCTGGGCGCATTGTTCCGCGAAATCCTCGGGGTAGCGCGTGGGATCGTCGGGGTTGTAGTGGCGGTTGAATCGTTTCGGATCGTCGAGAGCCTCGGGCGGACCGACGAAGCGCGGATTGCTCCGCAGGTTGACGCCTGCGAAATGGTGTTCTTCGAGATCGAAGTACTCGGCAAAGGTCCGATCGGACGGCATGCCCTCGGTGCGCCAGCGGTGAAGCGTTTCCTCGGCCGGTTCGAGGTCGAAGAAGGGGAATCGGTCGGCAACCGTGCCGAGAAGGGTGCCGAGGAAGCGCTGTTTTTGGGTCATCTGCGGCATGGGTTTCTCTCACGGCCTGTTCGGCTGCTGTTCTCCCTCTCGTCCTCGCCATTTCAATGGGCTCTGTACACCGGTCAAGAAATCCGATTTTCGTGAGCTACTTTCCCCGCTTTTTGCACATGGCACCTGGAGAAGCGAAAGGTGTATGACCTTCGTCAGAAACCGGAGTGCTCAAAAAGCGTTGTGTCATTATCCCCGAAAACCGAATCCGAATCCAAAGAAACAGAGGAGCCTGTCATGTCTGACACGATGAAGAAAAAAATGATCCTCGCCCTGGCCTCCGTCGCGACAGTGCTCTTTTTTGTCGCGTTGCTCGCTGGGAGCTCTTTCGGTCAAGACCGCTCGTCGGCGGCAAGCGGCGAGAAGTCTTCCTTCGGCTCAGCGGTCACAATAAAACAGGCGCACCGGTCTTTGCCAGAGGTCAAAGCTCCCTCGGAGCGCCACGGCAGGATGGGGAGAGCCACCTGGTGGGACCCGGACCCCTCTCATTCGATCCAGGACGCGATCGATAATGCGAGCAACGGGGACATCATCTACGTGGGGCCGGGCACCTATTTCGAGAACATCGACTTCAAAGGAAAAGCCCTCTTGGTCCAAAGCACGGGCAATTACAGCAACACGTTCATCGAGCCTGCTACCGGATGGCCCGTTGTGACTTTTGAAAATAGCGAGGGTCTCGATTCGGTCCTCTGGGGCTTCACCATAAGAAACGGAACCGCCAGCGGAATCCGGTGCGCTGATTCCTCCCCGACAATCTCGCATTGTTCCATTGAACAGAACTCCAATTTTACGGGCGGTGGAATTTACTGCTATAACAGTTCTGCTCTGATAGAGGATAACGTCGTCGAATTGAACGCAGCGACCGGCACTGGGGGCGACGGCGGTGGAGCGATCTACTGTTACAATGGGTCTCCCATCATCAGAGATAACTTTTTCCAGTACAACACGAGTGGATCGGCTCGCGGGGGAGCGATCACGATCGCCGGGTTGGGTGATGGTTCAGCACTGATCGAGAACAACCAAATCCTGGACAATGCCGGAACCGGATATGGGGGTGCTGGGGGCGGTGCGATCTATTGCTCCACCAACACCAGCGCAACGATCAAAAACAACACGATTACCGGGAACTCGACACTCTATGACGGCGGCGGAGTCTATATCGATTTTCACACGAATGTGACGCTTTCAGGCAACACGATCTCGGGTAACAGCGCCGAGAACGGTGGTGGAATCTACTACGCCAATTCCCCGTCGATCACCGATAATACGATCACGGATAACACGGCAACCTCTGATGGCGGCGGCATCTACTGCAGCGACCATATCAACCACGGATCTGCCACTATCTCTTCGAACACGATCGAGTACAACTCGGCCGGCTACTACGGTGGCGGGGTGTACTGCAAGTTTGCGGATCCCATTATCGAAGACAATGTTATCGGATATAACTCCACGAACATGGACGGCGGGGGGATCTGGATCTCGAACGCTTCTGCCGACTTCGAGATCAAGAATAACCTGATCAGATTCAATACGGCCAAGGGTATGAGCGGCGGGATCCACGTTGCCGGCTCTCTGGATGCGTTGATCGGCAGGAACATGATCATCTACAACGAGGCCAACGGCTCGGGAAGCTGCGGGGGCGGGATCTCCTGCGTGGACTCGGCGTTTCCGAAACTCAATAAAAACACGATCAAGGGTAACTCCGCGGAATCCTATGGCGGTGGGATATTCTGCGACTCCTCTGCCTACCCGGCGGTCACGTACAATTCGATCACGGGCAATCAGGCAGCAGCCGGTGGAGGGATTTCGTGCCACGATTTTGCCAAGCCCGCCGTGGCCACCAATTGGATCTTCGACAATCAGGCCGCGGGCAACGGAGGGGGAATCTACTGCGGCGTCGATTCAGAAGCGGTCTTCACGAACAATACCCTGTTCAGTAACGATGCCGACAATGGAGGCGGGGTGTGCTGCGAGGAGGGTCGTCCCCAATTCTTCAACATGATATTCTGGCAGAACACGGCCCTTTCTTCGGGAAGGGAGATCTATATCGACGGGGGAGATCTCGAGGTTTCCTATTCGGACGTGGAGGGAGGGATCGTCGGCGGCGTTGTCGTTGTTTCCGGTTCGATATTTTGGGGACAAGGAATGATCGACGAGGATCCCCGTTTCAAGAGATTTACGTGGCCCATCATGGCGAACTATCACATCGAATCGCTTTCTCCCTGCGCCGATGCCGGCAGCGATACCGCACCCAACCTGACGGAAAAAGACATCGACGGGGATAAGCGCATTCTGGACGACTGTGTGGACATGGGGGTGGACGAAACGGACTGGCTCGAAGACGGTTTGGGCGGTCCGAGCAGAGAAACCTACGGCAACAAGAAACCGACGGTGTACAAGCGGGACAGCGGCAAGACCGATAACCTGCTCTGCTGGACGAGCGGCGGCGACATGGTCGGTATGCACTGCTTCGACACCCTTCCCGGCGGCGAAATCCTGGTGGAGGTGGGCACGATCTTCGGATCGGTCCTCTACGAGAATTTCGCTCCGGGCAACGGCACACCCACTGACTTCTACGTCTGGGAGGCCACCAGCTTCGGCGATCCCTCCAACGCCGTCCTGCTCACCCAAGGCAACGGTGTGGTGGGCAATGTGGACACCGACGTTCACTGGTGGGATCCGTGCCCCTGCACGGTGACGACGCCGCACTTCTGGGTTGCCTACAACCTGCACCATGCTCCGTACGAGTTCTGTCTTTCGATCGACAGCACCAACCCCTACGTGTATGGCGCCGCGTTCTTCACAGGCACCAACACCCTGTACGGCTTCGATCCCCTGAACCTCTACGGCAACCAATATCCGCCTGTCGAGTCGTCTTATGGATTCTGGACCGTGCGGGCCACCTATTGAGGAAAAAAACGAATTCCACTGTCCCAAAACCCCGCCCCCCGCGCTTACCCCTTGGAAACAGGCGCTGTGCCGATCTCTCAGCAATGGGAGATCGGCCGGCACGTTGTGAGCCGACGAGCGCTCTCTCGCTCTGTTGCATTATCACGACTCGTTATGGGAAACTGACTTTTGGACGGCAGGCTCTGTTGGCGGGGTGCAACCACAATGCGCGAAAACCACGAAGAACTTGAAAAAAAGACGCGCCACCTCGTTGCGCGGGCCAAGGACGGCGATTCCGACGCGGTCAATGACCTCTACCTGCTCTATGAAAAGCGCCTCAAGGGCGCGGCCAGAAAAAAGCTCGGCCCCAGGCTGCGCGTGAAGATGGAATCGGTCGACCTGATCCAGTCGGTGTGGAAAGACTGCCTTTCCGACATGGAGGGATTCGAATACCGCGGGCCGGATTCGTTTATTCACTGGCTATTGAACCGCATCACCCGCAAAGTTCAGAGCAAGGGAAGGTTTTTCGCCGCGGAAAAACGCAACCCCGAAAGAGAGAAACGAATCGCAGGCAAGGACTCACTCTCGAAAGGCGCCCGCCTCCCGCCAGCGCCTGACCCGACGCCGAGCTCGGCGGCCATCAAGAACGAGAACCTCGAAAGGCTGATGCGGCTCCTCGATCATCTTCCTGACTCGCAGCGCCTCGCGCTCGTTCTCCGCATGAGGGACAAGCTGGAATTCGACGAGATTGGAAAGGCCATGGGCCGATCGCCGGCCGCGGCACGCAAGCTGTACAGCAGAGCGTTGAACAGGATCCAAGAACTAGAAGAAAAGAAATCACCCCCGGAGAGGGAGTAGAAAAATGCCGGGCAAATCAGAAGAAGATCAAAACCGGAAACACTCCCGCAACGAGCCCGAAGAGATATTCGACGAGTACCTCGCTCGTTCCCGTGCCGGCGAAAAGATGAGTCCAGAGGAATTCCTCTCCGAGCATCCAGAGATGGAAGAAGAACTGCAAAAGCTCTTCGATCAACTGAATGACGCGGGGGGCGACATCAGCCAGGACTTCGGTGAAAAGAAAACGCCTCAGGTCCTCGGGGATTTCAAAATCATCGGCGAGATCGGCAGGGGCGGCATGGGGATCGTGTACGAGGCGGAACAGATCTCCCTGCACCGGAGGGTGGCGCTCAAGGTCCTCCCCCCCCACCTCAGCTACTCGAGCGACGCCGTGGAGAAGTTCCGACGGGAAGCCGAGGCGGGCGGCCGCCAGCGCCATCCGGGGATCGTGGCGATCTTCGCCGTGGGCGAACACGATGGAGTCCACTACGTCGCCCAGGAACTCGTCGAGAAAGGATCGACCCTCGATGACAAGCTCGTCGAACTCCGGGGGATGGGAGATCTTCCCGTGGGGTACTTCCGGGAGACAGCGGCGTTCTTCGTCGAAGTCGCCGATGCGCTCAAGCACGCTCATGCATCGGGTGTGATCCACCGCGACGTGAAACCATCCAACATCCTCCTCACCGCCGAGGGCAGTCCCAAGATCACCGACTTCGGTCTCGCCCGGGTGGAGGGCGCCCTCTCCCTTTCCCGCACCGGCGATTTTGCGGGCACGCCTTACTACATGTCTCCCGAGCAGGCGATGAGCCGCAGGATCGGGATCGATCACCGGACCGACGTCTATTCACTCGGGGTTTCTCTCTACGAAACGCTGACCCTGAATCATCCCTTCGATGGCGAAACGTCTCAGGAGGTCCTGAAAAAGATCATCTTTCACGAACCGAGCGATCCCCGCAAAGTAAACCGCCGCGTCCCCAGGGACCTCGCCGTGATCTGTCTCAAAGCGATGGAGAAGGAGCAAAGACACCGTTACCAGACCATGGCCTATCTCGCCGACGATCTCCGCCGCTTTCTCGACGGCGAGGTGATCCTGGCGAAACCAGCCGGTCCTGTCACCAGGCTCTGGAAGCGGATGAAACGAAATCCAAGCTTGAGCGCCGCCATCGGCGTGGCGCTCATAACGGCGCTGACTCTGCTCTGTGTCACCTTCTGGGTTGCGGCAAAAAAAGAGAGAGAGAAGGAGGAAGCGATCGGGCGCCGGGCCTACGTCGCCAACATCCGCGCCGCTGACGGATGCCTGAGAGTCAATGCCGTCAGACAGGCCCGGAATGCGCTCGAAGCCTGTGATCCGAATCTGCGGGGCTGGGAGTGGCACCACCTCGATCTCCGGACCGACAGCAGTCTCCTCACTCTGCGCGGGCACGAAGACGATGTGAACGCCGTGGCCTTCAGCCCCGACGGCAAAAGGATCGCTTCCGCGTCGGCAGACGGAACGGTTCGCCTGTGGGATGCGGATTCGGGAGACAACATCCTCGTCCTCACGGTAGAGGACGCGAACTTGACCTCCGTCGTCTTCGATCCGGAGGGAACAAAAATCGCGGCCGGCGGAGAGGGACAGGTCAAGCTCTGGGATACCCGATCGGGCGAGGAGCTCTTGACCCTGACCGGGGCGCCGGGCGTTTTCGACGAGATCTGCTCCATCGCTTTCAGTCCCGACGGTAAAAAATCGCCGCCGGCGCTTATGGCAAGGGCAAGGTCTGGGATGCTGAATCGGGAGAAAAACTCTTCCTGCTCCACCTCGATTCGGATTGGATCGGTTGGGTCTATTCCCTCGACTTCAGCCCTGACGGAAGACGCATCGCGGCCTGTTCCGATGGGATGATTGCCGTGATCTGGAACGCGCGCACAGGTGAAATCGAACGGAAGTTCTCCCTGAAAGATCTCTTTCATTCGCCCGCCCACGGGCTCTCGACAGCGGGCTACTTTGATAGCGCATCGGTCGTGTTCAGCCCAAGGGGGAACAGGCTTCGGGTCTTGACCACTGATGGAGGACGTCGCCTCTGGGACACTGACTCGGGCGAAATCCTCTCATCGATACGGTGGGATTTCCCGTCAATGCTCGGAAGCTGGACTGTCTCCACCACGCCGATAGAGGCACGCGTCGCGCTCTCTGACGACGGCGAGTGTTTTGCGGTGGGGGCGAAGGACAGGACCCTGCGCCTGGGACGATTCGTCTCCACTTCATCGGGAGCTCTCGGCTCGATCCCCGTCTGCCTGGTGCAGCGCGGGCACGAGGGCAGCATTCTTTCCGTGGCGATCAGCCCGGACAAAAAGAAGGTTGTTTCCGGATCAAGGGACAACACCATCCGTGTCTGGAATGCCGAAGCGGGTGATGGCCTCTCATCGAGACGGCTCAGCTACGGTTTCGCCCAGTACGATGGCACGGGGGGCCATCTGGCTTTCAGCCCCGATGGTGAAGAGATCGTGCTGGGAACCAATCAAGGTAGGGTTCTTGTGCTGTCTTCCCTGCTGAGCGGCGTCCCTTTCAAGGTCGAGGAATCCTCCTCTCGCTTCGTGGGAAAAAGAGGCCGTTCGTCCGTTTACTCGGTCGCTTACAGTCCCGATGGCAAGAAGATCGCAGCCGGAATCGGAAATCAATTCATCAGACTCTGGAAGGGTGAGTCGGGTGAACTTCTTCACAGCATCGATTCACAAGGCAAAAGAATCTACTCCGTGGCGTTCAGCCCCGATGGAAGAGTGCTTTTTTCCGGAGCGGAGGAGGGCGCCATGGGAGCGTGGGATTCCGTTTCAGGCAAAGAGCTGCTCTCGCCGGACGGTCACGAAGAGGACGTTATCTCGATCTCGGTCAGCCCGGACGGCAACAGAATCGTCTCCGGTTCGAAGGACAAGACCCTGCGCATCTGGGACACGAAATCGGGTGAGCTCGTCAAAACCCTGATCGGCCACGATGACACCGTGCTGAGCGCCGTATTCAGCCTGGACGGGGAGAGAATCGCCTCGGGATCGATCGACTGCACCGTGGGAGTGTGGGATTCCCTTTCGGGAGAACGCCTCTTTACCCTTCTCGGTCACGAAAAGAAAGTCACATCAGTCGCGTTCAACCCCGATGGAGAAAGGATCATCTCAGGTTCGGAAGACAAGACCCTGTGTGTCTGGGATACGAATTCGGGCGAACTTCTTCTCACCCTCCCCACGCGGGCGGAGAAGGATACGTCGGTCGCCATCAGCCCGGATGGCAAACGGATCGCATGCTATGGGCTGACCGACGATACCTATGCCGTGGTGGAGATCTGGGAAACCACCGATCCCCTCCAGAGATTCAATGAGCGCCTCGTTCGGGAAGAACTCGAACGCAAGGCGCGGGTCCATGTCGATTCCCTTTTCGACAGGCTCGTCTCGAAATCCGACGTAGTGCAGCATCTGGCCGACGATGCGAGTCTGGGCGGCGAGATGCGGTCCGTGGCACGAAGCGTTGCGTCAGACCGAAAAGACAATCCCAAGCAGTTGATCTCGAAGTGCTGGAAAACCGTCTCCCTTCCCGGCGGCAGTCCCGATTCCTATCAGCGGGCTCTCCGGTGGGCCGAAATCGCTGTCGGGCTGAAGTCAACCAACACTCATGATTTCACCGTCCTGGGCGTCGCCCAGTACCGGGCCGGCGCTTACCAGGAAGCGGTCGAAACGCTGACTGTCTGCGATGAACGCAACGCGCTGGTCATCGGCGCCATGAACGAGGACGATACGACGTCGTCCTGGGGATTTCGGCCGGTCACGGGACACAAGGGAATCGTTCATATGGTTGCGTTGAACCCCGACGGAACAAGGATCGCTTCCGGATCGGCTGATCGCACCATCAGAATTCTGGACGCACACTCGGGTGAGGAGATTGCCGCACTGACCGGACATGCGGCGTACATTCACACTGTCTCCTTCAGTCCGGACGGCACACGAATCGTTTCAGGATCGAGTGATTGCACCCATCGCCTCTGGGACGTGGTTTCGGGCCGCCTCCTTTCCACGAGCCGGCACGAAAGAAATGTCAGATCGGCCGCCTTCAGCCCGGACGGCAAGAAAATCATCACCGTGAGCGATGAAGCAAAGGTCTGGAATGCCGATACGGGTGAGATTCTCTTTACACTTTCCACCGATCACAGCCACCTCTCGGAGCATCTCGTCGGCATTCTCGACGCCTTTTTCGATTCCGAAGGAATGATTTGCACCGTCGAAATGGCCGGAACGCTCAGAATCTGGGATGGTGAAACAGGCGAGGAACTCGATATATTGACCGAGAGTCTCGGGTCGAAGCCGATTGCGGCTGTGAGTCAATGTGGGAAATGGATCGCCGCGTTGGGTCACAATAACACCTCTGTCGGCCTGTGGAGCACGCGTTCCGGAGAATTGGTTTCAAGTCTGGAAATAAGCGAGCCAAACGACTTTCCCTGGTGCATGGCATTCAGCCCGGACAGCAAGATGATCGCTATCACAACGACAAGGAACACCCAGATAATCGATGCGCGAACAGGCCAACTCCTCTTTGTCCTGCGTGGGCATAAAAACGAGGTCCGGTCCGTGGCATTCAGCCCCGACGGAGAACGGCTCATCTCAGGATCGGTGGACAAGACCGTCGGAATCTGGGATCTGGACACACCGATCGGCGGCTATCCGGCGGACGTGGCCTTCAGCGCCATGGCCCTCCAGCGGCTCGGCCGTTCACAGGAAGCCGAAGCCGCTCTCGATCGATTGCGAACACTCTTCAACAATCCTCGATGGTCCGAGCATGACGAGAGCCGGACTTTCTTGAGCGAAGCGATAGAGACGATCGAAGGGAATACCGAATCAACCAAGTAGGCCCTCAACGCGGTTCGCCTGCGCCAAGCGTTACGAGAGTTCCCGCACCGCCTCGAGCATATCGTCCCACGACACCGGCTTCTCGAAGGCATAACGCGCACCGCTTGATTGTGGGGACCGAGTTTCCTACTCTATTCTCTATACTTGACAGTCGCATAACACAGAGGCCTATCACAATGAAAAAGGTTCTATCAGTATTACTGGTGTTGTTTCTTTCAGCGGGTTTCGTTCCGGAGGCGGGAGCCAGACCAAAAAAAACCGAACCGGAAGCGTATCTCGAACTGGACGGCAGAGCGCTTGAGCAATTTATAGGGCTCCTCAATGCGTCCGATAACAAGTATTCCGGTGCAATTAAAAATTTCTACATGGCCGTTGCCGAAAGGTCCGTGAAGGACAAGGCTCTGGTGTCGCCTCGCTTCTGGGACTGGCTTTCAAGAAAACCCGACATAAGAGAAGGACTTCTTGCCGCCAACTTCCCTGTTCATCCGGGGACGGTGGAGAACCTCGAAAAAATCCGCAGAGAGCTCGGTATTGCAACAACCGACAAGTACGCGCATTTCGCCCTGGCCGTCGCGGTGGCCTTGAAGGAGAAGGATTTTGACGCGGGCGCGGGCCGTGGAAGCGTGGACCCGGAGAAGCTCGCCGAAATAAATGAACCGGCGGACAAGGTAGCGGCATATTTGAAAAGCAAGAACATGACGGTAGTCGAATTCGTAAAAAATGCCGACACCGTACTGGGAGAGCTGGATATACACAAGAAGTCCAGGGGGATCCTGATCACGGCTGTTTGCCTGAAGACCGGCATATATCCAAAAATGGAATTTCCTCATGCTATCGAATTCATGAAATATCTTATCAAGCACCACTAAACAGACCTTCCGGAATTCAACGACGGCGGACCGGAATGGCCGGAATTTCCCCTGGACACCGCGCCCTGGCCGCTGCTGATGGCCCTGTCGGAAACAAGGCCAATCAGGGAATGTGATTTTGTATGGGACTATTTTACCGGGAAAAATCACTTTAAAAAAAAGAACAAGAAGACAGGCGAAATCACTCCCATTCGCATAAAAAGATACGGCAGGTATACCTGGGAGTACAACGAAGTTGAAGTCAATTACAAGCAGAGCAACTGGCATCCCAGTTCCTATCCCAGGATCCTCGAAGACGGCGGCGTTTGCGGCAGGCAGTCGGCATTTGGCCGGACGTCCCTGATCGCGCTCGGTCATCCGGCGATGCAGATGAGCCAGCCGGGGCATTCCGCGTTAATGAGTATCAACGTCTCGAACAAGGGCGAGTACTTCACGAGGTGCGGACAGTCTATAGCCCCGCTGTTCGTATCCACGACCATGTGGTATTTCGGCGACGGCGACAACTTCCGCATCAGCGGCAGCAAGTGGGGCGACCAGCGCTGCAAGGCGGAGCACCAGGTGGGGCTTGCTCTCGCCATGAACGTCGGCCTGTCCGAATACCTTGACACGCGTATCATATTGCACCTTTGCCGGATGCTTCCCGAATCATACGAAAAGCGGGCGATCGACCTGCTTTTCCAGGCAACGGAAATCAATCCCTATAACACTGAAATATGGTACGAGATCGCGCGCCGGTATGGAACGGACCTCAATAAAATCAACCAGCTCGTAGAACGTATAAAGACCAGGGTCGGCACGCCGGACGAAAGCGTTGAATTTGAAGAGGAAAAAAGCACCGACACCGATTTCAGCGCGATTGAAAACAACCTTGCCCACATGCCGATTACAGATGTCAAGAAAACCGCCAAGGGCTATGCCACGACGATGTACATGGCCATCGTTCAGAATGCCTATAAAAAGGCGCACGAGAAAAACAAGGAAAACGGGAAACTTACCGAGCTCGGTTACGCGTTCCTCAAGGAGGAGTACGCCGCACAGGACGCTTTGAAAAAATCTCCGTTCAAGGCATACCTGGCGGAGCTCCTTTTAAAATATGCTATCGAAGTCCGCGGGTTTGACAAGATCAAGGAGGAAGCAACGGCCGAGATTCTAGCCCAGATACAGGGCATGAAGAAATTCGGCAGTCTCAACAAGAAGAAAGAAATACGTGCGCAGATAGAAATTCTTGTGAACCATATCGAAGACCGCGACCAGAGAGTTGCGTGGCTGCAGACCTTCAGGGACGCATATAAGGATGGTTTTGTCTTCAAGGCCCCCAAGCCGGGCAAGGAAGATGTCCAGGTCGATGGCCTGTATGATTTTCTCGTAAAACAGCAGTCCAAGGCCTTGAGGGGAAAGAAGCCGAGAAAGGCTGGAAATTCCGAATCCAAGAAACTGCTTGAAGATTACGAGGCCATGAAAGCGTCCTTCAAAGTGGCCAGCACGGACGAGACCGAGAAGACTTGATTTTAACGATTGGGCAGAAGTAGTACGCTGGATTCTCAACCCAACCCACCCACCTCCGCGAGTCTCTGGAAGGAGACCTATCCCGGCCCGTAAAACCTGATTCAAGTTCCATCAGCGTCGATTCTTGCGCTGATCGAGACGCACGCCCTTGGGCGGTTTCACGGGAATATTGAGGCCGCCGCTGGCTTTGAGTTCTTCGAAAAGCTGGGTCCGCATCTTATCGATCAGCTCTTTGTACGCCGGTACGTTGATCAGGTTGTGCCGTTCGTGTGGGTCCGTTTCAAGGTCGTAGAAGCCGTTAAGATCCCACAGGCCGTGGTAATAGATGTACTTGTAGCGATCGCCGCGAATAGCAAACACGGTCGGTGTTGCCGGGAAGTTCCATTCCCAATAATACTCGTAAAGAATATGATCCCGCCATGGGGTCTTCTTGCCCAGCAAGAGCGGGAGGAATGATCGGCCGTCCATCTTGGAAGCTGCGGGGACGGGTATGCCAGCCGTCTCCAGGACGGTTGGTGCGATATCGATGTTCTGGACCATGGAGGTGATGGTTGTGCCGGGCTTGATGAGTCCGGGGGCATAGGCGAGCATGGGAACTCGTATAGAATGCTCGAAGGCATCGCGCTTATCGTAGAAGCCGTGCTCACCGAGTTCAAATCCGTTGTCACCCATGTAGATGACCGTGGTGGATTCGCTCAAGCCGGACTCATCCAGGAAGTCGAGTACGCGCCCGAGATTCTCGTCCAGCCCATGCACGGTTTCGCAGTATTGTTTATAGAGTTCGTCAAATGACGGGACCGGGTCATGATCGAGCTGACCGGTTTCCATATGGTCGATACCGTGAATGCCGTAGCGCCGTTCACGGACCCAGTTAGGCTGGGTTCGGTAATTGCGTTCGGTGTTGCCCATGGTTTCGGGCCGTGTGACTTTGTCGTTTTTGTGCCTGCCCTTATGGCGCTCGGCCGGCTGGAAGGGATAGTGGACTGCCTTGAATCCGAGCTGGAGGTAGAAGGGCTTATCCTTGTCCCGGCCGTTCTCGAGCCATTCGATGGCCTGGTCGGTCAGGACGTCGGTGGTGTAGCCCTTGAAGGCGCGGCGAGTGTTATTAATGTTGAGTTCGGGATCGAAATAGGTGCCCTGGCCTTCGAAGCTGACCCAGTGATTGAACCCGGGCCGTGGTGCGTCGTTGTCGTGACCCATATGCCACTTTCCGATATAGGCTGTTTGATAGCCGGCCTTCTGCATGTATTGCGGAAAGAACACGGTTCCTTCCGGGACCGCGCGTTGGTTGTCGACGATTTTGTGATGGTGCATGTACTGGCCGGTCAGGATGGACGCCCGGCTGGGTGAGCAGAGTGAGGTGCTGACAAAGGCGTTGGCCATGTGGGCGCCCTGCCTGGCCATGCGGTCCATATTCGGGGTTTCGAGGAAAGCGGGCGCCTCCTTCATGAAGCTCATGAAATCGTAGCGGTGATCGTCGCTCAAGACGAAGACGATATTACGGCGGCTGCCGGGTGCGGCGAGCAGGCGGCGGGCGGGCGTAAGGAAAGCCAGGGAGAGGGCGCCGAGTCCGGTGGTGGCCAGGAAGCGGCGACGGCTTGTGTTGTGTGGTGTTGTTGTCATGATCGGAGTGTAGTGGAAAGCATTGATGATTGCAAAATGATGATTTCTTTGACACGCGACACTTGGGGCTAGATGTAGTTGTCAGTGCAACCATCAGACCATCGGGTGATCTTCAAAATGAAGGAAGCGGCTGCCTCATTCGTGAGGCAGCCGCTTCTTATCGATCGAGTCGCGGATTACGGAGTAATCTCGAACATCACTGGATTCGTTACATGCGTGATCGGCCGCGAGCCGGGAAGAGTGAGAAGACAGGCTTGCGCGTAAAAGGTTCTTCCAATATTCGCCGGATTCGGTCCGAGTGTGAGCTTGGCCGAGGCCCGGCCCATACCATCGAGCTTGCCGTAGGTATCTTGGAAGGGGCCGCTGTTCATGTTGTCCAGCGAGTACTGGAAAATGTAGTCGTAGTTGAGAGCGATATGAAAGCCATCGAGAGCAAATCCTGTATCGATCCCTTCGGCGAAAAGGACGAGATAGGGCTCTCCGCTGTACTGGTATCCCATCTTCACCTGAAAGTAGATGAAGCCACCCTGGAAACCGCTGATGCTTTCCTGAAGCTTCAGGAAGTCGGCATCAACCGGCGCAGCGCTGATGTTGTCCACGTAGTTCCAGCAACTGGTCTGCGCTGATCCACGATAGTTGTAGACATCGATTTCGTAGGTCCCGTTGGAAGGGGGAGTGTAGTTCACCTCGAAAGCGACATGTGTGGGAGTAGAGCTCGAGCCGAGATAGCCCCTCTGGAATAAGATCCGATCAACACCCCGTCGATCATAACCTCGAACGTTCCACCGTCCGAGACACCGCCTCAGCACGTGCACAAGAAGGCGAGATCCATGGAGATGGTGTAATCCACGCCACCGTACAGAAAGAACTCCTGCTGGATGCCTCCGTTATGGTTGGTCCCGGGCTGCCTCTTCCAGCACCAAGAGTTCCCGTCGCCGGTCACGTTGTACTGGACCACGGCCGAAGAGCTGTTGCCTCCGTACTGTGTCCAGACACCGAGCTCTTCCTGCTCGAAGCCCCCGTTGGGGACCAGGTTCTGGGCGAGCGCGTCACCCTGCGACAAGAAAAGAAGCAGGAAACAACAGCCTGCTCCAACCAGCAATTTCTTCATAACACCCTCCTCTCAAGGAATAGAAAAACAGCCAAGAATATGTAGACAAAGAGGATCACACATGTAAGCAGTTTAATTATACCGATTCAATTCTAATGGTAAAGGAGGTAGGAATTAGCGGATAAGTAAAACAAAGCCCATTTTGACGATTCACAGGCGGGTTTGACGGCAGGCTGGGGCAAGCGCTCAGGCTTTTCATGGTGCGACGTAAGTCGCCTGAGCCGAGCGGTGGTTACATGTCACATCGAAGACGAACCGGGATCCGAACTCCAAGTATTCTTGAATCCTACCCCCGCCTGAGTTCTTCCGCGAAGAGCCGCGCCCGCGCGTAGCGACCCAGCGTCCACACGGCGCGGTCGGACGAGCGGAAGGTGACCACGCCCGACTCCTGCAGCATGTTCTCGAGCGGATCGAAGAGGCGACCCGAATCGACGACAGCCACAACAGGCTTGTCGAATTTCTGCACGAGGCGCGGCACGCGGCGCGCGATGCTGCTGTCATCGGCGAGCGTGTCCTCGAGCGTCTTGAGCGCTCCCGTGAGGGGCACGAGGCAGAGGACGAGCATGTCGATATTCGCGTCTTTGATCACCGCTTCCATGATCGCTTCGTAGGTCGCGTCGGTCGCCATGGGGTTGATGTCCATGGGGTTCTTCACATCGACGAGGGTGTCGAGGCGCGACTCCTTGAGGATCTCGGCCAGGCGCTCGCTGGTCTCCGGGGTGAACGATTCGAGAGTGAGGCGATAGTCGTTGCCGAGAATGTTGTCCGCCATGCCGACCGACTCGTAGCCGGCGTTCGACACGGCGCCGATCCGCGTGCCGCCCATCGTCTTGTCGTGCAGGCCGGCGGCGAGCTTGTAGAGCTCCTCGAACTCGGTGAAGGTGCGCGCCACCATGGCGCCCGCCTGGGCAACGCACGACTCGCAGACCGTGTAGTTGCCGGCGAGCGACGCCGTGTGGCCCGACGTGGCGCTCTTACCCTCGGGCGTGCGGCCCGCCTTGTAGAAGATCACGTCCTTGCCGGCCAGAACCGCCTCGCGCACCGCGCCGGCGAAAGCGAGGCCGTCAAGATCCTGGAAGCCTTCGATGTAGACGGCGAGGATGTCGATGGAGGGATCGTTCTTGAAAAAGCGCATCAGGTCGCCCGCCGTGAGGTCGACCTGGTTGCCGATGGAGAGCGCATAGGCCGGGTCCATGAAGGGCAGCTTGCTCATGCGCGTGATCATATAGGCACCGCTCTGGCTGATGAAGGCGGTCTTGCGCTCCTTCTCGTCGTGGTCCTTGGGCAGCTTCTCCTCTGGGATGAAGAGCGTGTCGTATCGGCCAGGGTGGGAGAGGATTCCGAGCGAGTTGCCGCCCAGAAAGAGCGGACCGCCTCCGTCGTGCAGGTGGGCGGCGTTGATCTTCTCCTTGATCGCCTGCTGCTTGCCCTCGGAGCCCTTGGTTTCGCCCAGACCGCCGGGGATGAGGAGCACCGTCTCGGCCAGGTCGCCATCGGCGATCTCGGCCACCATGTCGGGCACCTGGTCGGCGCTCACGGCGAGCACGAAGAGGTCGAGCTTCTCTCCCGCCTCGCTCAGGGACGGCACGCACTTGACCCCGTCGATCTCGCCCCCGCCGGGGCGCACGATGAAGACCTTCTCCTTGTCGAAACCGCAGGCGAGGATGTTCTGGAGGATGATGCGGCCGATGTTCATCCCCTTTGACGACACCCCCACCACGCCGATCGACTTCGGGTGAAGCAGGTTGTCGATCTTGTGGATCGGCCGCGCCGGGGGCAGTGCGGTCGGTGTCGAGAACTTGCAGAGCCCGTCGAGAGGCACCATGAGAAAGTCTGTGAAGGCAAAGGGATTGATCTCGAGCTCCTCGATCACGAAGGGCGCGGAACGATTCATGGGCGAGTAGTGGTTGGCAATGGCGATGAAGGAACTGAAGCACTCGATGAGCTGCTCGTCGGTCACTATCCGCTTGCCGCCCCGCGTGAGGCCCGCCATGGTGCGGTAGGCCACCGTCGTCTTGAAGAGCTCGAAGAATGTCTCGCCGTCGATCATCTCCGTGGAGGCGGCCACCGCCGCCTGGCCCTTCCTGAAGCGGCTCGCGTACATCTCGGTATGGGTTCCCCCGACGCCGGCGTTGATCACCATGCCGAACTCGCGCGTGCGGCGGATGCCGACGATCATCTCGTTGCCGAACTCGTGCGAGTCGGGCGGCATGTACTCGCAGAGGAGTACGCCGGTCACATCCGCCTTGATCGCCTTGCGCAACGCGTCGCCCTCGAGGGTGCAATAGGCCGCGGGTGCGGCCGCGCGGTTCCGCTCGATCCAGTCGGCGTAGCGCTCAGGCACCTCGCTCGTCATGCGCCGGAAGCGCGATCGGAGCCGGATCGGCCGGTTCTGGCCGACCATGACGCCGCCCACGTCGGTCTTGTGAAGGATCGTTGGGGATACGATCTTGAGCACGACCTTGTCGCCGGGCAGGCCGGTGAGATCCTCGTCGTTCGGCGTCTTCCCCATGGGAAGAAACTTGGTGCGCGGCGGTGTCTCCGAGCCCGAAAGCCGCAGAAAATCGTAGACCTCGTACTCGAAGAGGGAGTCCCGTCCCTCGCCGTCCGCCTTGCGGATGATCTCGGTGAGCGCTTCGAAATCGATATTGAGTTCCATCACGGTCTCGCAATATTCAGAGCGTTGAAGAAGAGCGCAGTCAGTACTGCCCGGGTACGGCCAACGCGCGTGGCAGCACCGAATCGCACAGTTTACCATTTTTCATGGACACGAAAAAAGGCCGTGTGCGCCAATTTTGGGTGGCATGGGGACTACTGGAGTTCGGGGGGAAAAGAATTTCTCTCGCAAAGACGCAGGGGACGCCAAGGAAGACAAAGAAAAGAGAGAATTAGGGTTAAAGAACTTTGGCACGTCGCGAGCACTGTTCGGCGAGAGCTCGATTCGGGATGGCTCAAAAGCCATCAAGATGATTTCCCGACGAAAAACCAAGAGGCTTCAGCGAGGGATTCCCTCCATCTCTCAAACGCTTCTTAACCCCAATCCTTTTCTCTATCTTCTCTTACCATCGGCGCATCAAGCCTCCTTGATCTCGCGCACGAGATCGGTGGCCACCTTCTGGGCGTCGCCGAAGAGCATCGATGTGTTGTCGTGGAAGAAGAGCGGGTTCTGGATGCCGGCGAATCCGGGATTCATTGAGCGCTTGACCACGACCACGAGCTGGGCCTTGTCCACGTCGAGGATCGGCATGCCGTAGATCGGGCTGCTCTTGTCGGTGCGCGCGCCCGGGTTGACCACGTCGTTGGCGCCGAGCACGAAGGCCACGTCGCAGCGCGCAAACTCGGGATTGATGTCTTCCATGTCATAGAGCTTGTCGTAGGGCACATTGGCCTCGGCGAGAAGCACGTTCATGTGCCCCGGCATGCGGCCCGCCACGGGGTGAACGGCGTACTTGACGTCGACGCCCTTGGCCTCGAGAAGGTCGGCCATCTCGCGGATCGCGTGCTGCGCCTGGGCGACCGCCATGCCGTAGCCGGGCACCACGATGACCGAGCGCGCGTAGGCCATGATCATGGCCAGGTCCTCGGCCGACGTCTGGCGCACCGCCGCGTGCTGCGTTCCGGCCGCCTGGGTCGGGTCGAGGTCGCCCGTCCCGAATGCGCCGAAGATCACGTTGCCGAGGGAGCGGTTCATCCCCTTGCACATGATGGCGGTCAGGATCAGCCCGGCCGCGCCGACAAGCGCGCCCGAGATGATGAGCACCATGTTGTTCACCACGAAACCGGCAAAGGAGGCGGCCAGTCCCGAGTAGGAGTTGAGGAGCGAGATCACCACGGGCATGTCGGCCCCGCCGATGGGGATGACGAGCAGAACGCCGATCGCAAGACCAAGCAGAATGAGCAGGGTGAAAAGAAACGCCCCGCCCACATCGCAGACGAGCAGCACCGAGAGAAGCACGATCACCCCGAAGATGGCGGCGCTCGTCGTCTTCTGCCATGGGAAGGTGATCGGCGCACCGGACACGATCCCCTGGAGCTTGCCGAAAGCCACCATGCTGCCCGAGAGGGTCACGGCGCCCACGATCGTGCCGAGCATGATGGCCACGGCCGTGCCGGCCGGGATCGCGGTCTCGCCGCCGCTCATGTTGTAGAACTCGGCAATGGCCACGATCGCCGATGCGCCGCCGCCGAAACCGTTGAAGATGCCGACCATCTGGGGCATGGCGGTCATCTTGACGAGCCGCGCCGACAGGGCGCCGATGACCGAGCCGATGATGATCCCCGTGAGGATCATGTCAAAGGAGACGATCTGCCGGTCGAGGAGGGTGACCACCGCGGCGATCAGCATGCCGAGGGCAGAGAGGGCGTTGCCCGAACGGGCCGTGGCCGGATGGCTCATCTTCTTCAGGCCGAAGAGGAAGAGGCCGGCCGAGACCAGGTAGGCGAGGTGGACGAATATTTCTAAGATACCCTGATCATTCACGGCTCAATCCTTTCACGATTGTTTCTTCTTCTTGAACATCTGGAGCATGCGGTCGGTCACCATGTAACCGCCGACCACGTTGATCGTCGCCAGCGCCACGGCTGTCACACCTAAGATCTCGTCGAGCGCGCCGCCCGAGCGACCGGCCACGACGAGAGCGCCGATGAGCGCAACGCCCGAGATGGCGTTGGCGCCCGACATGAGGGGTGTGTGCAGCGTGGGCGGCACCTTGGTGATCAGGGCGAAACCCGCAAAACTGGACAGAACGAAAACGTACAGTCCGATCAGCAGAGCATTCATCGTTTCATTCCTCGTGTTGAAAAAAACACTAGCCGGCTGGCTTCGGCCGGCCGCGGGCCGGCCGTCTTACTGGCCCGACTCGTAAAGTACGTTGCCTTCGTGGGTCAGGAGGCAGCCCTTGACGATCTCGTCTTCGAGGTCGAAGTCGAGGGCGCCCTCCTTGACGATCGTGTCGAAGAGAGTGGTGATGTTCCGGGCGTACATCTGGCTCGCGTGAACGGGCACGGTGCTCGGAACATTGAAGGGTCCCATGATGCGCACGCCATTGAAGATGATATCTTCGCCGGGGCTCGTGACCTCGCAGTTGCCGCCTGTTTCGGCAGCGAGATCGACGATGACCGATCCGAGCTTCATGCCGCTCACCATCTCCTCGGTGACGAGGACCGGCGCGCGGCGGCCGGGAACAGCCGCGGTGGTGATGACCACGTCCGACTGCTTCACATGGTCGGCGATCATCGCCTGCTCGGCTTTCTGGTGCTCGTCGGACATCTCCTTGGCGTAGGCGCCCGAGCCGCTGCCTTCCTCCTCCTCGCCATGGTCGAGCTTGAGCTCGACAAACTTGGCGCCGAGGGACTCGACCTCCTCCTTGACCGCAGGGCGGATGTCGAAGGCCTCCACCACCGCGCCGAGCCGCCGCGCCGTGGCGATCGCCTGGAGGCCCGCCACACCCGCGCCGAGAATAAAAGTCTTGGCCGGCGCCACGGTGCCCGCTGCCGTGGTCATCATGGGAAAAAACTTGCCCAGCGCCCCAGCGGCGAGAAGCACCGCCTTGTACCCGGCGAGCGACGCCTGGGACGAGAGGGCATCCATGCTCTGGGCGCGGCTGATCCGGGGCAGGGTGTTCATGCTGAGGCACGAGATCTTGCGGCCGGCCATCTTCTGAAGCAGCTCGGTCTCTTCGGTCGGCTGAAGATAGGAGATGACCACGGCCCCCTCGCGCATGAGGTCGACCTCGTGGGCGTCGACGTCGTCGCGATGTTGCGGCTTCTGCAGCTTGAAGACCACGTCGGCCTCGGCAAAGAGCTCCGTCGTGGGCAGCACCTTGGCGCCGGCCGCCTCGTAGGCCTTGTCATCGAAGAACGCGCCCTCTCCGGCACCGGCCTCGATGAGGACTTCGAAACCCGCCTTGACGAGCTTGCCGGCCGAATCGGGAACGAGCGCCACCCGGTTTTCGCCGGGTGTGGTTTCTTTGGGTACGGCGATTTTCATGACTATTCTTCTCTGCTATAACACGTTTCGAGTTAATGCAATACTACACTGGACCTTGGACCGAGTCAGTTCTTGGACAGCTTCTTCCCCAGTAGCGGGGCCTCCGGCGAGAAGGTCTTGCTTCAGGAATTTTGAATTCTGAAACTCGGAAACCGTGCAAAATACCTTACAGGATCGATTTCGCAACTGATTTTCCAGGATCTGAATTCAACCCCCAGTCGGCGGATTTTCGCTCCCGGGTGATCGGACAGAGAACAAGTCGGTGTTATAGCTCGATATGGAGAGATCGCCAGGAAATCGCAGGCAAAATCGATGCGCCAAAAATGCGGAAGGGACTCTGCCAAGCACCTCCAGGCAGAGTCCCTTCCATTTTAAAAAAGGCGCCCGAATCCAGGCAATTCGGGGCAGCCTATAGCGCCTCGAGGAAAAGGGGTGTGTCGGTGATGTCGAGTGTCACGCAGCCACCGCGTTCGTAATGGGTTGCGACATTGCCGAAAACATCGGTGGCAGCAACTGAGGTCCAGGGGAAGACCCAAGTGAATTCAACCGCCGGAAGGGTCTCACCGTCATAGATATCCCGCTTTTCCCAGAGGACGAACAAAGGCTCTTTGCTCTCACGCTCGATGCGGAAGAGATAAATCTCCTCATCGCCCGTATCGATCCGCTCGATCGATTGATAGCCGTCGTACTTAGCCGCCATCTGTGAATAGATTTCGAAAGCCGGCGCCTTGTAGTCGAGGCGCAGATCGGCCATGCGCAGCTTGCCGAAATAGGGGTGCGGCCCCTTGCCGGGGTGCCACGCCGCGTGGAGGCTCCAGTACCAGAGCCCCTCCACGCCCGCCTCGAGCGCCAGCGCCGTGCGCTGCACGATATCGCGCGCCAGGATCCTGAAGTGCTTGTCCTCCAGTTCGGGATCGGCCTCCCCGAGGAACATGCGCGCCGAGGGCTCCTTGATCTCGTCTTTCACGGCGTAGAGGTATTTCCACCACGCGGTCCGATCATCCTCGTCGGACAGCAGACGGTGGTAGCTCCACTCCCGCATGACTTCCGACAGCTCTTCCCAGCCCGCCTCGAAGGCGCAGGGATGGGGCCCGCCGTATTCGGTGGCGAAGATCGGCTTCTGATAGCCGTACTCGTTCATTTTGTCCGCGAACCATTTGACCTTTTCTGGCACGTCGTAGACCTCGTAGTAGAGATGGAGGTCGACAATGTCGAACCAGTCCTTGCCGTACTGGAGGAGAAGCTCGAAGCACTGACGTCCACTCGGTCCATAGCTTGACCAGTGGCCGCTATGGCCGACGCCCACGACAAGCGCATCGGGATCAGCCGCCTTGACGGCATCGTAGAACACGTGCTGCGTTTCGATATAATCCATCCAGCGCTCGCTGGGCCAGCGAATATCGTTCGAGAAGGGTTCGCCGTCGCGCTGCCAGTACTTCACTCTGCCGTCGCAATGGAGGACCAAGTCGTAGATGAAATCGTAGTACTCGTCGAAATCGAGAGGCGGGCTGCCCTTGCAATTGGCCTCGGTAGCCCAGTCCGAGCCGGTGTACACCTCGACGATGACTTCGGCGTCCTCATCCAGCTGTTCGAGGAAGGTGTCGACGATGGCGAAATTGTACACGTCCTTCTCAGGCTCGATATGCTGCCAGTAGACATGGGTCTTGCATCGCTTCAGGTTGAGGTCGCGCAAGTAGCCGCTGAAATCGTCACCCAGATAACACTCGCCGTAGACCATGCCGAGCGGATGATCGTCGAGCGGGCCCTCGGGCGGACCGTCGCCATCGCGGTCATCCTTCTCCCGCTTCTGGGGAGGTTTGGAATTCTTGTTGGGTTTGCCTGACTTCTTGCCCTTCTTCTTGGAGCCTTTCTTTTTGCCCTTCTTCTTGGAGCCTTTCTTTTTGCCCTTGCCTTTGCCCTTGGATTTGCCGCCTTTCTTCGCCTTGGGCTTGCCGCCCTTTTTGGTCGGATTGACCTTGTCGGCCGGCTGCTTCATGCCGGCGTCGGCGAGCTCGGCGATCGCGAACGCTGCGCCGTCTCCGGCCGCGCTGACGCCCACCGAAGAGCCCGCGTCGCTCGCAGTGCGGCCAGGGGCCGCGTCATGCGATGGTCGGGCTTGAGCGCCGGATGGGAGACCGAACAGGACGGCCAAGAGAAATGAGGCAAGGACAACCGTTGCCTTTTGTGCTTTTCCGGAATTCATCGAGTTCCCCTCTACGTCGAAATTCCTCGGTTCGGCCGTGTCTACTTCGACTCGGCTGCGGCCTGGTGTAGTGCTTTTCAAAGAGATTCTCCTTTCTTCACTATTTATCAGATTATATTAATCGGCAATTGGACATGGGCAAATTAATACAAATTGATATGTTTTCATATCATACTTTTATTAAATGATTTATGTCTGTTGCTGGAAATGCCTATACGCGAACTGGCACATCGATTTTGGATCTGATTGGCATTCCGGTCGACGTGCCGGTCGGTTCGGGCAGAGATGACGAAAGGGTAGGGAGAAGGTTACTCGTCGAAGGTCAGTTTTTTGCCCAGCAGCTTGTGGTAGAGGATGAGACAGACCATGGTGAATGCACCCAGGCCGGCCACGATGTACCAGTAAGTGGTGATATCCTTGTTCTTCACCACCAGCTCATCCCACACCCAACCGTTGGGGATATCGAAAAACATGGCGGCAAAGAAGATGGGCAGGAAGACAAATCCCATGTAGATCGCCACCTTGTCGCGGGGCGCGATGAGACCCACGTAGCTGATGAGCTTGGGGTACGCGGTGATCTCGCCGATGGAGAAGAGCACCAGACCGAGCACGAAGAGCCAAGGATTGGTGGAGAGAGCCGTGATCAGCGGAAAAGTGGTGGCGAGGCCGATACCCACGATCATCGTAGGCAGAGGGGGTGTGTTGCGCACGAGATAGCTCACCACGACCTGCAAGAGGATGATCACGCCGGCGTTGATGGTCATCACGTGGGCCACGTTGAAGTTGAACCGAAAGTCCTCGTGGAAAATGACACCGATGGAGGTCACGAAGTCGTTGACCGGCGTCATGTCGAGGTAGTTCTCGCTGAGCAGCCAGAGCGCCGAATCCTGGGAGCGGTTGTACATGGCCCAGAATCCGGAAAAGATGACGAGCAGCACGATGAAGCGCCAGTTGGCAAAGACCGTACCGATGGCCGATGCCGTGTCGGCGAAGCTCTTGATCTTGCCCGGTTTGGACGGCTCGCGATAGAAGAAGAAGTTGTTGAATAACATGAGACCCGCGCAGACCGCGGCGAAGATGAACATGATCTCCTCGTTGTTCTGCTCCACATAGTGGGCGGCCACCAGGGAGGCGAGGAAGGATCCCACGTTGATCGACCAGTAGTAGATACCGAAACCGACGGTGGAGTTGGTCGCGTCGGTGGAGCGTGCGATCGTGCCCGAGATGATCGGCTTGAAGAGCCCCCCGCCCAGGCCGAGGATGATCATGAAGGTGAAGAAGAAGGGCACGGCGGTCATGTTCTCGAAACCGACCGATGCCAGGACCTCCCTGCAGTAATCCGACCGTCCCACGCCCAGGTAGGCGGCCCCCATGAGGAGGAACGCCACGCCGAGCACCTTCTTGTAGCCCACCTTCTCGGCGAGAGCGCCGCTCAGGATCGGCACGATGTAGAGGATCATGAAGAGTACCGTGCGCAACGCGCCGAACTGCTTGTGGGAACCGACATGTTCCACGAAGTAATCGGCGAGGAAGGCCATCATCCCGTAAAAGGCGAAGCGCTCGAAGAGCTCCATGACGATCACGACCCAGTAGGTGCGCGGGAACTTGCTGCGAGCTTTCTTGACAGGATCGGCGGCGGCTGGCTCGGCCATGGAATTTATCTCCTCGATCACTCGTGAATCCTGGAGCGACGCTTACGCCCCGAAAAGGCGCTGATGGTCTGCCTTGGTGCAGGTGCCCGAATGGACCTCCATGCCGAGCTCGCGGGAGTGGGCCTCTGACTCGGCGTTCTCGGCGCCCGGCTGGAACCAGATCACCGGGGCGCCGATCCTGGCTGCCTGATCGACGAGGGGCCCGGTGCGGGGGCCGGCCACGAAGAGGTCGACAATGGTCACCTTTATGTCGGAAGGGATCGACTCGAGGTCAGGGTAGACCTTCATTCCCTCGATCTCGGTCTCCTTGGGGTGGACGGGGATGATGGTAAATCCGTGGTTGCGCAGGTAGATGCCGACCTCGTTGGAGGGGCGTGACCTGTTCGACGACATGCCGACCACGGCGATGGTGCACGGCGCTCCGAGGAGTTCCCGGAGGCGGTCGTCGCGGCTTCGGTCGGGCATGGGGCAGGCATTGGAATCGTCGGCCATGATTCTTCTCCACATCTATCCTTGTGAAAAAATGCGTTCCGGCCATCCTATTGATCGGGACGCGGCACTTCAAGAACCGCCTCAATCTTTGATTTGGAAGGGTCGATAGATTCAGCAATTAGCTCTAAACCTGAAGGAACGCGCCCGTGCTCAAGGTGATCCTGCTCCTCATCGTTCTGTCCGTCGCCCTGCTTCTGTTCATGGGCACGCTCTGTCTCGCACTCAAGTTCGCCGCTGGGCTGACGGAGCAGTTCCGGACGCGCGCCGGGCGCAAGACGCGCGCCGGGCGCAAAACGGAGGCCGGTTCCACGAGTCATGGCGCGTCGGGCCGCACCCTCTTCCGGCCCGACATGCAGGCGGCGCTGCGCGACGCGCTGCCCCACTTCTCATTCGACAATGCCGCGGCGATGAGCCGCGACATGGCGCTCATCGCCACCGACCGATCGGGAGGGATCGTTTCCTTCAACCGCGGGGCCGAGAATCTCCTGGGATACAGGGCAGCGGATGTGAACGGCCGGCTGGCCATCGATTTCGTGTTCCACGACGACGAGCTTGCCACGTGCGTCAAACTGATGCAACATACTAAAAAACAGACACTTACTCCCTTCGAGTCACTCGTCTCCGACACGCTCGACGGCGCGGTCGACGAGCGCCAGTGGACATGGATCAAGCGCAACACACAGCCGCTCCCGATCACCCTCTCCGTCACCGCGCTCCGCAACGACAACGGCGTGGCCGAGGGCTTCCTGTTCCTCGCGCATAAATGGAATAAATGTTCCCGGAACGATTCCACCGTTAACCGTTCCGGGAACAAAACTTTCACAACTCCGCTCCCGGAACAACCGATGGCGGAATCGTTCCGGGTATAAATCTTCCACAAATCTTCCACCGGTGGAATTATTCCCGGAATCGTGCCCATTTTCTTGACAGTCGACGCCCGGGTTGGCAGTTTGGACCTTCTATAAAAAAGAACCTGAAATAGAGTCTGAATCGATAGTCGGCAGGGACGGCCAAATCCCCATGCTGACGGCCTTGCGGGCTGAAAGAGCCCCCTCAACACGGAGGAAAAGAGAGATGACCAACGGTATTTTGAACGTCCCCGCTCCGGTAAACGAGCCGGTGATGAACTATGTTCCAGGCAGCCCCGAGGCTCTGGCCCTCAAGGCCGAGATCGACAAGCAGCTCGGCTCCGAGATCGAGATCCCCGTGATCATCGGCGGCGAGGAGATCCGCACCGGCGACATGGGCGACTGCCGCTGCCCCCACGACCACAGCCACCTGCTCGGCCGCTACCACAAGGCCGGACCCGCCGAGGTGGAAAAAGCCGCCAAGGCAACCGAGGCCGCCTTCGGTGAGTGGTCCGAGATGGACTGGCACTCCCGCGCGGCCATCATGCTCCGCATGGCGGATCTTCTCACGGGCAAGTACCGCATGGTGCTCAATGCCGCCACCGTGCTCGGACAGTCGAAAACCTATCACCAGGCCGAGATCGACTCGGCCTGCGAGCTGATCGATTTCTGGCGCTTCAATCCCCACTACATGGCCGAGATCTTCGCCAACCAGCCGGAGTCGGCGCCCGGCATGTGGAACTTCGTCGAGTACCGTGCGATCGAGGGCTTCATCTTCGCGGTGACGCCCTTCAACTTCACGTCGATCGCCGGCAACCTGCCCACGGCGCCGGCCCTCATGGGCAACACGGTCCTCTGGAAGCCGGCCTCCTCTTCGGTCTACTCGAACTACTACCTCATGAAGCTCTTCGAGGAAGCGGGCCTTCCCGCCGGCGTGATCAACTTCATCCCCGGCTCGGGCGGAAAGGTGGGCAATCCGGTCATGGCCCTCCCCACCCTGGCGGGTGTGCACTTCACCGGCTCGACCGAGGTTTTCCAGGGAATGTGGAAGGTGGTGGGCAACAACATCACCGAGTACAAGACCTACCCGCGCATCGTGGGCGAGACGGGCGGCAAGGACTTTATCTTCGTCCACCCGTCGGCCAATGCCGAAGTGGTCGCCACCGGCCTGCTCCGCGGCGCGTTCGAGTTCCAGGGGCAGAAGTGCTCGGCCGCCTCGCGCGCCTACGTGCCCGAGAGCCTCTGGCCGGCCATCAAGGAAGCCTACACCGCCCAGGTCGAGACCATCAAGATGGGCTCCCCCCTCGACCAGTCGAACTTCATGGCTGCCGTGATCGACGAGGCCGCCTTCGACAGCATCACCGCCTACATCGACTACGCCAAAAACGCCTCCGACGCCAAGATCATCACCGGCGGCGGCTACGACAAGTCGAATGGCTACTTCATCGAGCCGACCACGGTGGTCACCACCGACCCGCGTTTCAAGCTCATGGAAGAGGAGATCTTCGGCCCCGTGCTCACCATCTACCCCTACGCGGACAAGGACTTCGAGGCGACCCTCGACCTCTGCGACACGACGTCGCCCTACGCGCTCACCGGCGCCATCTTCGCCGACGACCGGTACGCGGTCGAGACCGCCTTCAAGAAGCTGCGCCACGCGGCGGGCAACTTCTACATCAACGACAAGCCGACCGGCGCCGTCGTCGGCCAGCAGCCCTTTGGCGGCAGCCGCGCATCGGGCACCAACGACAAGGCCGGCTCCGCCGCCAACCTCATGCGGTGGACCAGCGTGCGGACCGTGAAGGAAACCTTCTGCCCGCCGACCGACTACAGATATCCCTTCATGGGAAAGTAAATATAAAGGAACGAGTCACAGCCGCGGCGCAACCCGCAAGGCGGCCCGCCGCGGCAAATAACGGAGGCTATCCATGTCTAAGGCAATTCTGGACAAACTGAAACTGAAAAGCATCAATCCCGGCGCTTGCTGGGGTCCCGGCGGCTGGATCGAGGAGAAGGGCGAAACGATCTCCTCCTACAACCCCGCCACCGGCGAGGAGCTCGCCAAGGTGGTTCAGGCGACGGAAGCCGCTTACGAAACGGTGGTGGCCAAGGCGCACGAGAACTTCAAGACCTTCCGCATGATGCCCGCTCCCAAGCGGGGCGAGATCGTGCGCGACCTCGGCATCGCGCTGCGCGAGTACAAGGAACCGCTCGGCGACCTGGTCACCCTCGAGATGGGCAAGATCCGCGCCGAGGGTCACGGCGAGGTGCAGGAGATGATCGACATCTGCGACTTCGCCGTCGGCCTCTCGCGCCAGCTCTACGGGCTCACCATGCACTCCGAGCGTCCCCTTCACCGCATGTACGAGCAGTGGCATCCGCTCGGCGCCATCGGCGTGATCTCGGCCTTCAACTTCCCCGTGGCTGTCTGGGCGTGGAACGCCGCCATCGCGGCAGCGTGCGGCGACACGACCGTGTGGAAGCCGTCGTCGACGACACCCCTCACCGGCGTGGCCGTGCAACACGTGTGCAACGCGGTCATGGCCGACCACGGCCTCGAGGGTATCTTCTGCTTCGTGGCCGGACCGGGCCGCACCGTGGGCGAACGCCTGATCCACGACCCGCGCCTGCCGCTCGTGTCGTTCACCGGCTCGACCCGCATGGGGCGCCGCGTGTCCGAGGTCGTCTCCAGCCGCTTCGGCAGCACCATCCTCGAGCTCGGCGGCAACAACGCCATCATCGTGACCGAGAATGCCGACCTCGATCTGGTCGTGCCCGCCATCGTCTTCGGCGCCGTGGGCACCTCGGGCCAGCGCTGCACCTCGACGCGGCGTATCATCATGCACAAGTCGATCGCCGGCAAGCTCACCGAGAGGCTGGTCAACGCCTACAAGCAGGTGCGCATCGGCAACCCGATCGATGAGGACACCCTCATGGGCCCCGTGGTCAACCTATCCGCCGTCGACGACATGATAAACGCCATCGAGAAGGCCAAGGCCGCCGGTGGCGAGCTCCTCTGCGGCGGCGACAAGATCCCCGACAAGGGCGACCTCTACGTACTGCCCGCCATCATGAAGATGCCGGCCCAGACCGACATCGTGCGCGAGGAAACCTTCGCGCCGCTCCTCTACCTGCTCGAGTACGAGACCATCGAAGAGGCGATCGCCATCCACAACGACGTGCCCCAGGGCCTCTCGAGCGCGATCTTCACGACCAACATGCTCGAGGCCGAGCAGTTTCTTTCCCACGGCGGATCGGACTGCGGCATCGCCAACGTCAACATCGGCACCTCGGGCGCCGAGATCGGCGGGGCGTTCGGCGGCGAAAAGGAGACGGGCGGCGGCCGCGAGTCGGGTTCCGACGCGTGGAAGGGCTACATGCGCCGCCAGACCAACACGATCAACTGGAGCAAGGATTTGCCCTTGGCCCAGGGGATCAAGTTCGACATCTAAGCGCACAAAAAGCGCTCTCTTTGAATTAAAAACCTCTACGATCGACAAGAGCCCGTACACTGGTGCGGGCTCTTGCCTTTAGAAAGAAAAGATTTTTTCTCGCAGGCGCAGAGGTCATCTTGATCCAGTCAATTCTCGGAGCATCAATCTCCTAGTCCTCTTTTTCATGGATCTATCAAGGTTCTGCCCGCTTTTTCCGACGATCTATATATAAGTATCGATGGTATTTCCGAAACGTGGACGGAGTCCGGCCATGGGCGCTCGATTTTTGCGATTGGTCTGTTTGATTTTTCTGCTCGCCCCAACCCTGCTCCAGGCAGAGGCGCGGGCCGAAACCGAAACAGAACTGATCCACCGCAGAGCGACTCTCACATTGAAGCACCTCGCCGACGAGCTCGACCTGATCGAGGACCAGTGGCGCAAGGAGTTCCTCAAAGAGGAACTGCACGGCGGCAACGGAGAGAGGTTGACCGAGGAAGCGATATCGAGGCCTCTCGTTGTGCAGCAGGAAAATATCGCCAGGGCGCTGGCCGGGCAGAAAAGCCATTTTGAAAGCTGGCAAGCAGGCCGCAGCGACGCGCGCCACGTGCGCTCATCGGCCGTGCGATCGGTCCAGGGCGCCGTCGAGGGATGCTGGGCGGTCGAACTGAAGAAGGCGGAGTTCCGCGTCAAAGCGACCTCTCAGGCCTACAAACGAAAGCGCGAAGAACTCTCCACGGAACGCGAAAGGCGCCTCGGCGCGCTCGGCCGGAAGCGCGCAACAGGTTCGACCGATCGGGAACTGCGCGAGGCGCGGATCGAAACGGCGATCGCGCAAAAAGAAGAGGCCATCGTGGCCGGCATTCTCGACCGGTACGGCCGCGCGGCCAAAGACCTTGCCGACCGCCGCAGGCTACTCTGCCGCGAGACATGGCGCTGGGAGTCGTTCTTCAAAAACCTGAACAGGAAGGAAGAGGCCAAGTCCTTCCGGATTCTCGTCTACTCGCAGTTTGCCGTCGGCCTTGCCGACCGGAGCGTCGGATTGCACAAAGATCTTTTCGCCTACCACACTTCGCGCGACTCGAGACTCGATCAGTTCGTGCGCGACCTGTCGCATCCCGACCGACTCGTTTTCTCGGACACGATCGACACGATCGACTCGATTCTGCTCCACGATCGGGTCGAGTCTCTCAAGACCGAAGACTGCACCGAGCCGCCCGTCTCTGTCGCCGGATCGCCGCTCGAAAAGCTGATTCACGCGCTCTCCACTCTGCTCGGCGAGATGCACGGCCTTCAAGAGTCGCAGAAATCACTGACCGCGCAGCTCGCAAATCTCAATGCCGACCACGGCGACGCCGCTTTCGCGGGCAAAGAGCTCGCGGAGATCGAGCGCGAAATGGCCCATGCCTTCGGCGCGCTGGCAGCCAACGACGGCCAGCTCATGAAAATCACGGCGCGCGTGACGCGGCTGCGGTCAGTGGCCGCGATCGTCATCGGTCTGACCGCACGGCAGCTCGGCCTGGGCAGCAGCGATCCCTTCATCAAAAAGCTCGACGAGACCAGGACAGTGCTCGACCAGCTCGACGCCCACATCGCTATCGGGCTCTCCCGGACCGTTCCCGTGCAGGTGGAACAGATCTCCTTGCAGAAGATCCTCGACATGTCGATAGATAACGAGTCGCTCGGACGGCTCGCCGAGGGCAAGAGCCGGGTCGCCACCCTGAAGAACACGATGAGCATTCTGGGAATCAAACACGAGCCCGATGCGATGAACAACGCATTCGGCAGCGTCGAGGCAGCCCTGACCCTTCCGGGAACGACGGCCGATGGGATTCCGGTCATTGGCTGGGCGCTCTGCTTCACCCTCGATGTCTATGGCAAGGCTGTTGAAGGGACCGGAAAGGCGACCGGACCGATTCAAGAAAAACTGATCGCCAAGAACGCGGGCCATTTGAAAAACCTCAACAGGAATCCGGCGCTGCACATGTACACCTTCGAGGAATTGAAGAGGGAGACGGCCCTCGACAACGACCGGGACTTGCGGACCCTCACCAAGACACTGCAGATCACGCGGCTCTGCCGTCTGCTCCACACCCGGCAGCTCACGGACGCAAAAGACAAACCCCTGGATTGACGAGGACTGCCGATCATGAAGAAATGGATTGCCGCTGCTGGTGTCATCCTCGCCATCACCGCCGCCATCCCGATCACCCGGAACAACGACGGCCCGCCGCCAAGCGACAGGCAGCCGGCAGAGCATCAGGCCCGCTTCACAGAAAATCCCTCGGAGTCTCGCTACTGCGCCGAGTTGAGCCGAATCGCGCAGGTCTGGAAAATGGAGATGAACAAGCTCAAGGGAGCGCGTAGCGGATCGCCGATGTCGGTCATGAACCTGAACGATTCGGACTCGGACGCCACCTCCGATCGCCTCCGTTCGGTCCACGGGATCCTCGCCGCAAAGCGGGAGGAATGTAAAAAACTCAAACCCCTGATTCCGGCGGGCGAACCGGAATCGACGGACCAGGCCGCTCTTGCCGAGCGGCGTGAGCGGCTCACCACCACTCTCGATGGAGCCGTCGACGCGCTGGAAAAGACACTCGATGGTGTCGAGGCGATGTCGATCCCCCGCGCGGACCGCGCCGCTACGGTGCGTTTATGGGACCAGATCCTGACCGCGGAGCGTGCCGGCGCAGGCGCTGTCGAGTCGATCGCGCAATGGGCCGTCGATCAGCTTCTGGCCGATCGTGCGCTGCCCGGTACCGCGCGAGAGACCTCTCCTCTGGCGCCGCTCGCGTCAGTCCTGCATGACAGAGATTTCTCGGAAACGTTAAGCAGGGCTCTCTTCGGCAACAGGAGGGAAACACTCGACGATCTGGCCCTCGGTCTCAACGAAATCGGTGTGGTTCTCGAACAGAGCTCCGAGGCGATCTATGTGGCGGCCGGCGAATCGAACGAGCAGCGCCAGAACACGCTCACCATTCTGCTCGGCAGGGTGCAGCGCTTCGAGAGTGACGCCGAGATGCTCGCCCATGCATTCGGCGACTACAGGCGCGCCAAGACGCACAACTTCCAGGACGTTGGAATCGCTCTGGCCGATTTTCTGCTGAGCAAGGCCATTGTCGAGCAGCACTTCGATTTCTGGGAGCCCGGGGCCGTACAGGCTGATCGCGGAAATTCGATCGCCGATGTGAAAATCGCACTCGAACAGATCAGCAAGCTAAGAGACGATCTCGATCGACTCGCCGCCTTGCGCCGCGGGCTCGAACCGATCGGCAAGCGGTTGAGATGCCGTTTTACGAAATCGAAACCTCTCCCTCCGCCCCGTCTCGCTATCGAGACGCAGCTCGACAGGGCGATTCAGGCCACAGGGTGGCTCGAACGAGTCGCCCTGTCGTACTCGATCTATGACGCATCGCGCGTCGGCAAGGAGTGAAGGCCCTAGTCCTTCTTTTCGAAACGATCGTGCAAGCCGTTACGGCAAAAGCCCGGGGCACTAGTTATAATGTCATCGAGGTAACAACTCGGGAATCGTCATGAAATCGATCTGCACGGGAGGGACCAGGAATAAACCGGTCTATTTATGTCCTTTCGGCCGCAATCTGTCTCACGCTCGTTTTTTGCAACCACGCCTCGGCGATACCAGGCGTCACGATGGGTGGCCGGTACCTCCCACCCGGCGACTGCGTTCCTCCGAACACGGGTGACGGCCAGGGCGGCTCCCAGGGAGGCGGATCGGGAACTCCAGGCCCCGGTCAGGGCGGCGGTGTGGCTCCCCCCGGAGCTCAGGCCCCTGTCGGCCCGGCGATCGCGCGCCCCACGAGCCGAGGCAGGCCCGGCGGCAAGCTGACCTCGGGAACGGCGCGCAAGAGAACGAGAGCCTCGACCGGTTCCGATCGCTGGGAACTCTGGTGGGAATTCAACAACGACGCCTTTCTCGAACTCAAGGAACGACTGAATCTGACGGTCCCCGTCACCGGGTCGAGCGGCTTTCTGGTCGGCCGGGGGCGCAAGGACCAGGCCGCTCCTTCGCGGACGGTGACGGCCGAGGTGGCCTTGAAGACTATCCTTCCGACCCTCCGGACCGCTCTCGGGGAGAAAGACGAGCGGATCCGCGCCGCGGCGATTCCGGCGGTGGCGCGCATTGTGCCGACGGACAGAGCCGACCTGATCCACGACGATCTCGTGGCGCTGCTCGGCTCCCGCGAAGGGGAGCTGCGGCAGTTCGCCTGCCTGTCGCTCGGAATTCTGGGCTCCTCCAAGGCAAGCGCGATCTGCGAAGATCTCATGTGCGACACCAGGGCGGGACGCAAGCTGGTCGGCGGAAAGAAGGTCGACAGGCTCACCAGGGCCTTCGGCGCGGTCGCCCTGGGAAAGCTCGGGAACCAGACTGTCCTGCCGGCACTGGCCAGGGTGTTCAGGGAAGGAAAACAGAATCCCTGGGTGCGCCAGTCGTGCGCCATCGGACTCGGATGCCTGTCGGGGATCGAGGACAAGAAGGAGATCGCGATCCTCTCCGACTCTGTCAACAGCGAAAGGGACGTTCAGGCGAAGCATTTCGCCATGATTTCCCTGGCCCGGATCTGCGCCCGCGATCCCCTTTTCGCGCGCCATGAGAAGTTGCACAGAAAGACGAACGCTCTCTTTCTCGCCGAACTGTCGCGCTCGGGGATCGCACAGAGCCGTTCGTGGGCGGCTCTGGCCGCGGCGCTCCACGCCATGCAACATATGGCCCTCCACACTGAAACGATCGCGGCGATCGGGAGTGCTTTTCGAAAAGCGAACGATCCATCTGAAAAGGGCGCCTGCGCGGTCAGCCTCGGTTTGCTCGAGGCCCGGTGTGAGGCCGCACTGCTCGTCGACGAACTGTCGGAGTCGAAAGACGAAACCCTCCGCGGCTACCTCTGTATCGGGCTCGGCCTCATGCGCTGGAAAGACGCCGCCCCGGCGATCCGCGACCTGCTCGACGACGAGTCTCTCTATTCCCTGCGCATCCAGGCAGCGACCGCACTGGGGCTCATGGGAGATCCCGAGATGGTCGATCTCCTGATCAAGCCGCTCGAACAGAGCCGGGATCTCACCATCATGTCGTCGGCCGCCCGAGCGCTGGGGCTCATCGGCGATCAGAGCGCAATCGGTCCTCTCACGACAATACTCGGCGATCCCGATGCCGGCTCTCTGGCCAGATCGTGCGCGGCCACGGCACTCGGCGTGCTCGGCGAAAAGACCGATCTACCCTGGGGGGCCGTGCTCGCCGAGAATTTCAACTACTGCCTCAAAACGGATGTGATGGTGACGGTGTTTTCCATACCCTGACGGATGCTGGTCGGGGAAATCTCTCCGGGCCTGAGCGGTCGGGCGTAACAAGTAACGATAAAATCAAACCAACTCATTGACTTTTCTAACAAAACAGTTATATATATCTCCCGCGCCAAGGATAAAAAGAAAGAAAGGCACAACATGCCCGGCAGACAGATCGACTCTGATTACCTGTTTCGATTTTACGGCTTTAGCTAGCCGTCTGCCGTGAGAGGTCATAACGGGCCGTGCGGCAGACAGCCGCGCGGCCCTTCTCGATTTTTGGGCAAGGGCCGTGAGAGCAAGCTTTCACGGCCCTTCTATTTTGTCAGGCATACAGGATCGGATCCGGAAAAGGTCTAAAATGAACAGCAAGAGACTGGTTGCGTTGAACAGCGCCGGGCGAACCACGATTCCCATCGGTAAAAAAGTGATCGGTCGCGATTTCATTTTCATCGCCGGGCCCTGCAGCGTGGAGAGCGAGGATCAGACACTGGCCATCGCCCATGCGGTCAAGAAAGCAGGCGCCGATATTCTCAGGGGCGGCGTTTTCAAGCCGCGCACATCGCCCTACTCCTTCCAGGGGCTCGGCCTCCGGGGACTCAAGATCCTCGAGAGGGCGAGGAAGGAGACCGGCCTGCCCGTCATCACAGAGGTGTTCGATCCGAGAGATGTCTCCTGGGTGGCCGAGTACGCCGACATCCTGCAGATCGGCACGCGCAACATGCAGAACTTCTCCCTCCTCAAGGAGGTGGGAAAGTCCGACCGGCCCGTACTCCTGAAAAGGGGCATGAACTCCACCCTCGACGAGTGGCTGAGCTGCGCCGAGTACATCCTCAAGGAGGGGAACTCCAAGGTGATTCTCTGCGAGAGGGGGATCCGCACCTTCGAGACATACACGCGCAATACACTCGATCTGAGCGCCGTACCCGCGACACGGGAACTGACCCACCTTCCCATCATGGTCGATCCTTCGCACGGCACGGGACGGCTCGGCCTGATCCCGCCCATGACGCTGGCCGCGATCACCGCCGGCGCCGACGGCGTCATGGTGGAGGTCCATCACAAGCCGGAGGAGGCCCTCTGCGACAAGGACCAGGCGCTGCGCCAGCGCCAGTTCGCCGACCTCGTGAGCAGAGGCCGCGCGCTGCGCGAGTTCGTACGAGGAGGCGAGGTGCCGCGGAAAAAGCCTGCGGGCGAAATGCTCCACTACACGGACCGGACCGAAAAGGAGTCCTACCTGCTCAGCAACCTGTCGAGAACCACCTGTTTCTAAAAAAGGAGACGCAAAGCCATGCACCTGAAACGGATCAGAAAAGAAATCGACATTCTCGATATCGAACTGCTCAAGCTCCTCAATAGCCGGATGGAGCTCGCCCTCGAGTCGAAGCGCTTCAAGGAGGCGATCGAGGACACAGGCCGCGAAGCCGAGATCCTGGCGCTCATCAAGAAGACCGCCCGGGGGCTGATCAAGCCCGGATTCTGCGAGAAGCTCTTCAAGGAGATCATCTGCGAGAGCAAGCGGCTCCAGGAGAAGGACTACCGGCTGATCGGCTTCCAGGGCGAACACGGCGCCTACAGCGAGGTGGCCGCGCGCCGGGCCGAGCCGGAGGGCGCCTTCATACCTTGCGAGACCTTCGCGGCCGTGTTCGAAGGGGTGGCGAGCGGCGCGCTCGACCTCGGCGTTGTCCCGGTGGAGAACTACCTGGGCGGCACCGTGGCCCAGGTGAACGAGCTCCTCGTGGAGACCGACCTTCACGTGACGGGCGAGATCCTTCTCCCTGTGCACCACTGCCTGCTCGCCTTGCCCGAAACCGATTACAGGGAGATCCGCGTGGTCTATTCCCACCCGCAGGCCCTAGCCCAGTGCCGCGCCTTCATCGAGCGGCACGGCTTCGAAGCGCGGCCCTTCTACGACACGGCCGGCGCCGCCAGAATGCTCTTCCACGAACGGCCCGAGGGCACGGCCGTCATCGCCGGCGAGCTGTGCGGCGCACTCTATCACCTGGAAAGCGTCAAGGCCGACATCGAGGATTGCGACACCAACGTGACCCGTTTTCTGGTCCTCTCCCGCGAGCCGAACCAGGCCGAAGCGGACAAGTGCTCCATCCATTTCTCTGCCGAGCACAAGGCAGGCGCTCTTTTCGAGGTACTCGAGATGTTCGCCGAGAAGGGAATCAACCTCACGCGCATCGAATCGATGCCCAGGGGTCTCGATCCGGGTAACTATGTTTTCTTCCTCGATTTCGAGGGATCGGGCAGAGAGCCGGAGGTGCAGGCTGTTCTCGAAGAGGTCGAGGAGCGGACGACGCGGTTCAGGAATCTGGGTTCGTACAGAAAAGGACGCCTCTCGGATCAGGCTTCATGAGGAGAACAGGTCGATTTTTTCGAATTTTCTCGAAAAAGAACCTTGCTTCAAAACGACATCTGTCGTTTAATGACGACAAGTGTCGTTCAGGATTCAGAAAATCGAAACTCCACTTTGACCACAGGAATCCGCCAAATGGGAAAAACTCAGCCGCCAACCCTGTCGGACGCCCAGTTCGAGATCATGTCCGTGATCTGGAAAAAGGGCGAAGCCACCATCAACGAGGTCCTCGAAGAGATCAATGCAACACGCAAGAAAGCTTTGCGCCGCACCACGATCCAGGTCCAGATGTCGCGCCTCGAAAAGAAGGGTTGGCTCACTCACAGATCAATGGGCCGGACATTTTACTTTCGGGCATTGCGTGACAGGGACGAAGCACGGGCCACCATCGCCCGCCATGTCACCAAGCGGGTCTTCGGCGGCTCGTGCGCCGATCTGATCAAGTGTCTCTTCAATCACGAGAAGATCTCGCCCGACGAGATCGAGCGTCTCCGTAAGCTGCTGAAGAACGCCAAGGGAGGTTGAAAATGAACGGTTTCCTACCGCTGACGGACGGCCCCTCGACCGCCTATCTGTTCAATCTGGCGTGGCAATCATTGATCATCATGGGAGCCGCCTGGGGCGTGTCGAGAACGTTACGCTCCAAGTCCATACCCCTTCGGCGCGCTGTCCTGGTCGGCGCCCTGATCGCGCTCACCCTTCTGCCTGCTGTCTCGGCCCTGTATCACACCTCGGATATTTCGTGGAATCTCACTGCCCTTTTCAATGCCGATCCGTCCGGTGAATGGACCGACGGTCAGCGTCCCGCTTCGAATCCAGCTCTGCCCGGGAGCGAGGCTGATACATCGGCGGCCCGAGACAAGAGCAAGATAGCGCCTAATCGCGCATCGGTCAGCGAGACGACGCGAGCGCCGGCGTATCCTACTCCTGCGAAAAAGCTATTTCCGTCCGCAGAGACGATGAATATTCTCATCGTGGTCTGGCTGGCTGGAGCAGCCGCACTCCTGGTCCGGCTCGTTTACGGCTGGTTGTTCCTTCTTCGCCTCAAGCGCAACCTCGTCAGGCTCCGTGACAGCCGTGTCACCCGGATCGTGAAGACCGCGTGTTCGGTCCTGGGTATCCGATTCAGGCCTGCTGTCTACACTTCGCGTATCCTGGAATCTCCTGTCACGTTTGGCCTGCTCACACCGAGGTTGGTGCTGCCTGCGGCTCTCCACACCACCCTCACCGATGACGAGCTGCGTTCCATCGTGGTTCACGAACTCGCACACCTGTCGCACAAGGACCTGGCGATCGGAATCCTCCAGCGTTCGGCCGCGATCGGCTTCTGGTGGAATCCATTTGTCCACGCTGTCAATCGCGACCTTGCCGTGCGCATGGAAGAGGTGTGCGACAACCGTGCCGCCGGAGAGTCCAAAGGCCCCCTCGGGTACGCCGAATGCCTGGTCAGCCTGGCGGAAAAGATCCATCCCGCCCGCCCCATTCCGGGCACGGTGGGGATCGGCCATCCCCGCTGGAGCCTCGAGGAACGGATCAGGGCTCTGCTGGCCCGAACGCCAAGCATGGCAACCGCATTGCGGCCCAGGGCGGCTCGAGCTCTCGGTCTCTATTTCGCCGTGGCCCTCTTTCTTGTCGCTGGATGTCAGATCTTTGCGAAGAACTGGGAAGACGAAAACTGGACCTACGTCACCTTCCGCACCAGCCGTCCGGCGCCCGACCGATTCGACGGCTGGACCTTCTTCTGGGAAGTGCCCCACCACGATCCGTCGGCGGCTTTCGACTATGTGGTGCTCGATCAGCGCGAAAAGAGATACTGCACCTATCACAAGAAGTTCGGCTGGCACATGGGCGCACCCACGCGGTCCGACTTTGCCGAAGACTTTTATGGAGGCGACCCGGCAGTGCTCTTCGGGAGCCACATCTATTTCAGGATCCGTGTCGCCGCGGGCTCGATGCGATTTTCGTCTCCTGAAGATTTTCATTTTGCCTTCTACGAGAAAGACGCGACCGGCCGGATCGATCGACATCGGCCGATCCAGACCATCAACGCTCTTGCAGAGACGTCGGAGCTGGAAGCGGCAGCCGTGGGTGCGGAAGATCTCTCCCCCACCCTGCATGTGGAGGGCGGAGACGAGGGCTGCTCGGTGACCTTTCTCACCGCACGGAACGCGCCCGATCACTTCGACGGCTGGACTTTTTACTGGAGAGGCCCGGAACGCGAATTCGGAGCCCGGCTCGGATACGTGGTGACCGATCCTCGAGGGGAGGAATATTTCACCCACCGCGTGCGAGGATTGGGGTATACCCAGTGCGTCCGTTCCGATTTCAGTCCAGGATTCGCCGGCGGCGATCCCTCGGTGTTTTTCGGCGATCAGATTCGCTTCACTTTTCACGTGGACAAAGGCTCCATCGACTTTCCCTGGTACATGGCATTCTATTTCGCCTTTTACGAAAACGGCCCCGACGGGAAAATCGACCGGAACCGCCCTTTGGATGTCATCCGGGCGAAGGTGAAAGAACAGTCGTGACTCGCGGTCGCAGATTCGATTTCGATGATGACGACCCTTCGGCAATATTGGGGGAAATCACATGAGAAGAGTCATTCTAAAATCCCTGTCTCTCCTGCTGGCCATTGTGTGCACGTCGGCGCTTGTTTCGGGAACCCTGTCCGGAGCAGACGAAAGGCAAAGAGCCATGGATCGCGTGGTCCACATCGAGGAGGGCGTGGTGCGCGACCTTCCCGATGTTGCGCCACTCTGCGACGCCATGGAAATCGAGAAGGGTAAGATCGATATCGGCGACTGCAATCTCTACTGCGAACAGGAGGGCAAGGGGATGCCCCTCGTTGTTCTTCACGGCGGCCCCGGGGCCACGCATCACTACTTTCATCCCCATTTCGCGCGCGCCGGGAAATTCGCCAAGGTGATCTATTACGACCAGCGGGGATGCGGACTCTCCGATTATGCGCATGGCGCGGGATACACGGTCGATCAAGCCGCCGACGATCTCGAAAAATTGCGCAAGGCGCTCGCGATTGACAGGTGGGTGGTTCTCGGTTCCTCCTACGGAGGATTGCTCGCCCAGCATTACGCCACCCGCTACCCGGATAAACTGGCGGGCCTGGTCCTGACCGGGGCGGCAACAGGACTGCCCGGAGGCGTCGGCCGAAGCCGGCAGCACGACTTTCTCTCTCCCGAGGAACTCGAGAAGATCGGCCAGATTCGGCGCGAGGGGAGTCTTTCCACTGCCCAGCGCATCTACAACGCCTTTCTCAACGGCGACTGGAAGCGGCAAAACTTTTACAGGCCATCAAAGGAAAGGATCGCCCAGATCGCGCTCTACGAGTGGGTCCACGACAAAGATTTCAACGCCATCATGAGCGGATCGATGTCCGGGGTCGACCTGGAGGGTGCCTTCGAGCGCTGCCCGATTCCGACGCTCATCATGGAAGGTCGATGGGACATGACATGGAATGAGCACAAGGCGAAAATACTCAAAGACAATCACTCCGGCGCTCGGTTGGTCATGTTCGAAAAATCGGCTCACAACCCTTTCAGCGACGAGCCGGAAAAGTTTTTCAGGGAATTGAAGAAATTCATGAAGTCCCTGCGACCCATGTCAACCAAGAAGCTTGCTCGCTGGAAAGAACACCTGGCGGAGCGACAAGCGGAGCGCGAAAGGGATCCCGCCCACTGGCTCGACGGTCTCGGCTGGGGGCGCAAGTCGAATCAACAGATCGCCGAGCGCTACAGTCCGGACTGGCTCGACCAGTTGAACAATCCCTCGGCGCTGCTCAAGACCGGATTCGCTCTCTACGATGTGAAACGATATGCCGAAGCCCTCGCCGTCTTCGAAAAGATGGAGCAGAGAGCCAGCGGACACCGGCTCTACGAGGCTGTGGGTCTCATCTGGCAAGGTCACATGCTCGACCTCCTTCACAAGCGCAAGCAAGCGATTTCCATCTATAAGAAAGTCACCGAGATGGGGGTGACCAGCCAGATGCAACACGACCAGTTCGGAATCTCCTACTCACCCAGCCGGTATGCGCAGAAGAGAACCAAGAAGGCCTTCAAGAGGATCGAGAACAGGGACGACGGGTGACAGACCCGAACAGCGTCAGAGGCTTTTCAGATAGTCTCGCACCGTTGGAAAGAGCGGCATCGTCAGCGCCTCGTCAACGCTCATGAAATCGGCCCAGACCACCTCCCTGTTATCCACACGAAGGGCCGGTTCCTCGCTCAAACGAATCTCGAAGAGATCGATGTTGTCGTTCGAGAACTCGCAACGGCTGTGGTGGGTTTCCACGAAGGTCAGCGCATCGTTGTCGAACCGCAGGCTGATTTCTTCTTGCAGTTCGCGCGACGCGGTCGCGGCCGATTCTTCGCCCCGCTTCCGGCCGCCACCGGGGAAGGTGTAACATCTCCTGTAAGAGTTCTTGATCAGGAGGATCCTGTCGCCGTGCCAGATCGCGACGTAGACGCCGTGCGTGGTGGGCCGTAGAACGAAGCAAACCGCAAGGTGCATCCAGTAAGCGGCCTTAAGGCCCTGCTGCCAGAGTTTGTCGATCAGGGCATTCATCGTGTCCCCCCGGTTGTAAACTCGACTGCACCCGCCAAACAAAACGCGAAGAGCGCCGTAACATCATATTAGCACAGAGCCGACCGATTCCCGTTTGCCTGACCGTGTCGCGCATCAGGAAATTGTGTGGAAAAACCATGAAGACGGCCTTAACGTCATTGCGACCGTGCCTTATTGTCTTCACCATTAACCGATGATACCCGGGTTGAAATGAACAGCGGAATCACACCTGTCAGACTCGTCGCCCTCGTCGTGATCATTGCGGCTCTCGCTTTCGGCGGCTATCTGCTGCTCCAACCGCGCCCCCCTCTCAACGTGATCCTCATCTCGATCGACACCCTGCGGCCCGACCGGATGGGTGTCTACGGCCATCGGCCCATGGGGCTGAGCACCACGCCGTCTCTCGACGCGCTCGCCGCGCGGGGGGCCGTGTTCGAGAACGCGGTAAGCACCACCTCGTGGACCCTGCCGGCGCACTATTCGCTTCTGACCGGTGTGCCCGATCGTTTTCACGGAATGATCGACGACCGGTGCACACCGCCCGACGATATGCCCATGCTCGCCTCCCTTCTCAAGGATGCCGGCTATGCCACGGGAGGATTCGTCTCAGGCCTCTACCTCGGAACACTCTTTGGTTTCGGGACCGGCTTCGATGAGTACGAACCCTGCATGGACATGGACAAGCTCATCGCGCGACACAAGAAGAAAGCCGCCTCCACGACGATCGAGAACAGAGGCCAGGGATTACCCGCCACCCACTTGCCCGCCCACGAACTGGTGACGAGCCGGGAGGTGACCAACAGGGGCTTCCGCTTCATCAGGGAGAACAAGGACAAGACCTTCTTCCTCTTCCTGCACTACTTTGACGTGCACCATGACTTTGTGCCGCCGGCGCCCTTCGACACCCGCTTCGGCCCGCCCTACGACGGGTGGGTCAACGGGCGGGGCGTGACCAAGGATCCCCGCTACAACGCCGACATGGATCCCAAGGATAAAGAGCGCTTGATGGTTCTCTACGACGGGGAGATCGGCTGGGTCGACGACAACATCGGCCGCCTCTTGAAGAACATCAGAAATTTCACGCCCGAGATCCTGGAGAACACGCTCATCATCGTCACCTCCGACCATGGCGACGAGTTCTTCGAGCACGGCCAAGTGGGCCATCGAAGGAATCTCTACGAGAGCGTTGTGCGCGTTCCGCTGATCGTCTCCTGCCCCGGCAGGATCGACGAGGGTGTGAGGATCGACGAGACGGCGAGGATCTACGACATCGTTCCCACGATCCTCGACCTCACCGGTCTCGAAACGCCGCCGGTCGTGATGGGCACCTCGCTCCTACCGCTCATGGGCGAAGACGAGTCCGAGGCGCGCCCTGCTCTTCTCGAACTCACGGGCGGCTTCGAAGAGACGAGCTGCAAAAAACACAAGGCACTCGTTCTAGGCGACTGGAAGCTCATCTCGGTCGAGGAGAGGGAGTGGTCCGAGAAGGATCCCCTCGATTTCACCGGCTCGATCCTGAGCGAGAAGCACGAGCTCTTCAACATCAAGGACGATCCCAGTGAACAGAAGAACCTCTCCGCCCACGAGGCGGACATCCTGAAAAAGATGCTCTCCACGCGGCAGAACTTGTTCACCGAGCTCGACGAGGCTATCAGGCTCTTCCGGACCTCGGACAGCCGGAACGAGGTGAGGCGCATTCCGGACAACATCCGCAAGGGGCTCGACGACCTGGGGTATGGCGGCGGCCGCTGAGAGCCGCTTTAGGGACCGCGAGGAGCACAATGCCCACGCCACCGAAAAAAAAGGACAACCACGGCCTGAGCCGGCGCCGGTTCCTCGGCGCCATCGGTAGGAGCGTTTCGCTCGCCGCGGTCGGTACGGGTGTTTCGCTCGCCGCCGCCGGTTGCGGGGAAAAATCGCCTGATGAGAAGGCGGCCGAAACGACGCCCGACGACGCGTCCAAGGGATACAACGTCTTCTTCGGCTGTCCCACGCAGACGAGCGTGATCCTGAGCGTCATCGCACCCGATGACCGGGAATGGGTTGTACAGTGGGGCGAGGACTTCTCTAGATTGTGGGGCCGCAAAACAGGGCGGCCAGTCAAGGAAGGAATACCGGTCGAGGTAAAACTGGACGGACTCGTATCCGGAAACCGCTATTACTATCGAATCGTGCCGGTCGCCGAAGAGGGCCGAGCCGGCATCAACCCTCCCAATGGAATCTTTCACACGCAACGGGATGGGACTGAGCGCTTCGTCTTCACCATCACGGCTGACTCCCATCTCCTCCTGGGCCATCCACGCGGGGCGAACGACCCTTCCTCCAAGACGCTCTTGCGAATCGCGAGGGAGAATCCCGATTTCCATGTCACTCTCGGCGATGACGCGGTCACCCATTCGGCGCGGTTCATCGCGCCCGACCTCAATTTCGCCCAGCTCTGTTACCGGAACTTCCGCGAATATTTCCAGCCCGTCGCGCGTAAGGCGCCCTTCTTCTGCGCCATCGGCAATCACGAGGGAGAGGGATGGATCGACGAGAGCTTCGGCTTCAACAAGCGGCTGGCGGAGATTTCCCGCACGGCGCGGCAGCGCTACGTTCCCAATCCCGATGACAGCACCTACCATCACGGCGGAAGCGCGAACAAGAACTACTTTGCCTGGTCCTGGGGTAATGCCCTCTTCCTTGTCGTCGATCCGCACTCTTACAGCTCGACGCGACCGCTCGAGCCCGAGTCGTGGACCCTCGGCAAGAAGCAGCTTGCCTGGCTCGAGACGGTGCTCGAGGCGTCGGACCACAAGTGGAAGATCCTCTTCCAGCATCACCTGGTGGGCGGCTCGCCCCTGCCGGCGGCGATGTACGGCAATGAGAATCCCTACAACAACTACGGCCGCGGCGGCGCGGCGTTCGCCCACGTGGGCGAACAGGCCGTGATCAACGGCCTGATGAAGCGGAACGGCGGGCAGATCATCTTCAAGGGTCACGACCATGTCTTCGCCGACGAGGTCTACGACGGGATCCGCTACACCACCTGCCCGCGCCTCTTTGGCGACGGGAAGCGGCCGCCCAAGTGGAGCCGCATCCCGGGCGGAGACAAACTCTACCCCAACGGCTACGACGCCGCTGTCGGCTACGTGCGCGTGGAAGTCACGCCCAATTCGCTCGAGGTGAAATGCTTCGCCAGCGACGGCCGGACCATGGGCGGGTATTCGCTCTAACCAGGAAATAAAAAACGTCCCTGCCCCTCGGGCCCAAGGGTGCATGGGCCCAAAGAACAGGGACGCACAAAAAGCCGCGGTCGCAATAGAGCGTCTGGACCGCAACTCCATTGAGCGGTTCGGGGAAGACGAACTGATAATATCGGAAAACTTCGATACTGTCAATCAGCAGGCTGCACATTGATGGTGAACAATCTATCCGGCTTGTAGTATTTCCCGAAGACCTCCTTGATCCTCTCCACGGTGAGTGAACCGTAAACGCTCAGCGCCTGCTTTTGATCGTCGAGCTTGACCTTGTGCAGGTCGAGGTTTTGCAGGATGCCGAACCAGTAGCGGGGCTCCTTCATGCGCACTTCCACGTTGTTGAGCGTCTGCTTCTTCGCGTTCTCGAGTTCCTCTTCCGTCGGACCTTCCTTGGCAAAGGCGGCGAAGATCTCCTTGGCAGCCTCGATGAGCTTTGCGGCATTGGCCGGTTCGCAGGGCGCGCCGGTGAAGAAGAGCGAGCAGTCCTCGAATGCCTCGATTGGCATGTTCTGGGCCTCGATGGAGTAGACGAGACCTTTCTGTTCGCGGATCACCTCGTTGACGCGCGTCGACAGTGTCTGCGACGCCACGGCCAGGGCGCGGTACTCGCCGATCTCGAGCCTGTCGGGTCCGAGAAATCCAAAGTAGGCCACCGCCTTGGGTGTGATCGTTTCAACGCTCACCTCGGAGTTCCAGGGGCCCTCGGGGCGGTCGAATTTGCGCAGCGCGTCGAGATGACTCGCCGTGCGCGGCCGCGCCGGCAATGAACCGACGTATTTCTCGATCAGGCCCATTGCGTCTTCGAGGGCGATCTCGCCCACGACGGCTACCTCGATCGGCGCCTTGGCGCAGAGCCGGTCGAACCAGGCCTGGCCCGCCTCGATCGTCTGCTTGTCGAGCTGCTTTAGGGTGGGAGCGAGAAGACGGTGATCGCCGCCTCCGGGAATCTCCATCATCGCCATGTACCCACGAAATTCCGGCACCTTTTGTAGGTGTTCGAGCTGCTGCCGCATGGCGGGCTGCCACGTGTCAAAAGCGGACTTTTCGATCTTGCCGTCGGTGATCAGGGCGTGGGCGAGCTGCAGCCCGACCTCGAGATCCTTCGGCGATCCGCTCACGACAACGCTGAAAGCATCGGGAGACGGACCGCCCTGCACGGAGATGTTCTTGCCCGTGAGCAGGTCCTTGATCTCTGTCGAGCCGAGCCGGTTCGTGGCCGGCTGCTGCAGAACGAGCGCCGCCACCTGGGTCACACCCGCGTTCGACTCGGTCTCCTCGATCAATCCGCCCGCGAGGCTGATCCCCACAAAGACGGAGTCTTTCTTGTAGTCCATGAAGCGGTGGTGGACGCGCACCCCGTTTTCGAGCCAGGCGCTGGTTATGGCCAGATCCTCGTCAAAGGTCTTCTCCACCACCTTGCCCGGTTCGCGCAGCGCGGCGAGGAGTTCCTTGGCCTCTTCCGCCGCCGCCATCGCCTCGGTCTCGATCGCGTGGGCGGCGCGCGCCGCGGCGAGCAGGTCGTCGCCGCTCGGTACGGTGAGTCCCTCCAGCTCGGGCATCTTGAGCACGTAGGAGAAGGCGCCCGGTTTGAAGTACCTCGAGATCAGGTTGTTCACTTCTTCCACGGTCACCGTGGGCATGAGCTCATCGAGGAGGTCGAGAAACTGCTGCGCCGACAGGATCGGTTCGCCGTCAGCGACGGAATCGTTCATCTCCCCGATGATGGCGCGCGCGTTGCGCGTCGCCTCGGTGCGCACCTCGCGTTCGGCCGACGCGCGAAACTCGGACGCGGCGAGGTCGAGCTCGCGCTGCGTCGAACCGTGCTTGCGCGCCCGGTTCAGCTCGACGATCACCTCCTCGAGCATCGCCTTCCAGTCAGTGGGATCTCCCTGGGCGGCGGCGTTGCAGATCATGGCGCCGCCCAGCATGCTCGAAATGCCGGCGCCCGCCGAGCGGTAGGTCGCCTCGCCCTTGAGAAGGCGCTCGTCGAAGCGGCGGTTCACGATCCAGCTCGCGATCGCCTCCACCAGGTCGGCGCGCAGCAAGGGGATCGTTGTCGACGGTGGGCGCGCGGGGAAGAGGTTCATCATCTCCAGCTCGCAGTCGGTCATCTCGGGATCGGTCACGATAATGGCGCGCGGTTTGTCGAAGAACTTGAACTCGGGACCGCACTCCGTGCCATCGGGCATGGGCGCCTCGTAGGCGCCGAAATGTTTCTTCACCAGTGGCAGAACCGGTTCCGGATCGGTGTCGCCCACCATGAGCACGGTCACCCTCTCGGGCCGGTACCAGGTGCGGTAATACTTCTCGAAGGCGGCGCGCGGCGCGCCGATGATCACCTCTTCGGTGCCGATCGGTAGGCGCTCGGCAAGTCGCGATCCCTCGAAGAGCCTGGGCCAGAGCTTCTCCATGACGCGCGTTTCCATGCTGGTGCGGGCGCGCTTTTCTTCGAGAATCACGGCGCGCTCGTTGTCGATCTCTTCCTCGAGGAGCAGGGCGCGAAAAGCATAGTCGCTCAGCGTGAGCAGGGCGCGGTCGATCTCGGCGAGCTCCACATTGGGCAGGAAAATCTGGTAGGCGGTCTGGTCGACAGAAGTGAAGGCGTTGAGATCGGCGCCGAACTCCATGCCGATGCTCTCGAAATAGTCGATCAGCTCGCCGGGAGCGTAGTTCTCCGTGCCGTTGAACATCATGTGTTCCATGAAGTGGCTGAGGCCGCGCTCTTCCTCGGTCTCGTTGAGCGAGCCCGTGTCCACGTTGATCATGAGCGCCATCTTGCCGGGGGGATTGTCGTGCTGGCGGTACATCCAGGTCACGCCGTTATCGAGCTTGCCCGTGAGGATCGCGGGATCGGAGGGTAGTTTTTCGTCGGCCTGCGCCGACAGGCAGGCGATGACGAGGAAAAGGAGTATAAACAGGCGGGATTTCATGGATTTGCAAGCCTTTCAAAATGTTACAGGACACGATCGCACTCTCCGGGGAGGATCCCTTGAGGCCGGGTGAATTTGCAAAGAGTACCCTTCATACGCCCCGGAACGCTATTTTTCACTGGCGAATTTCATAAATTCGCACGATGGGCGAAGCGTAGACGCAGCGGAATTTCTCCGTGTGTCGTTCAGCCCAGATCGACTCGATGGGGAAATACTGCTGGTCGCAGACGTACTTGTTCATCCTGTCCCTCCTGAACTCAGGGCGATTCCAGGGAACGAGCTGATCGGCGATGAGGAGATCGGCTCCTGCCGCATCGAGGTTGGCGATCCACGCCGGATAGTGCTTGTGGCGTCTGTAATAGGCGACGCCGTTGCGATCCTCCAGTAGAAGGGTTTTGTCCTCGCTGAACTGAAATACATGATCGTGGAAAAACCAATCCCGGCCGCGATTCACGTTGACGTAGCAGACCCTGTTCGACAGCGTCCGGCCGTAGTAGGGCAGCGTGCGGTTCGAGCCGCAAAAGGCGATCGTCACCCCCTCGTAGTTCTCGTCGACGAAGGTAATGTGATCGCGCGACTTGCGAAACCAGTCGACATAGTGCCCGCCGGCGCTGTCGGAGACGGTGCTCCCCACGCAAAAGAGGGCGAAGAGCAGAGCGCCCGACAGTGTCCTGGCTGCAAGCCGTGGCCAGAGCCTCCGCACGCGAAGAGCGAGCAAGGGCAGACAGAGAAAGGTGAGCGCGCCCAGGCCGAGGGCGCCCCACACGGTGCTGCTCGAGGCAAGCCGCGGCGGATTCATGAGCGGAAGAAAAAGAGCCTCCCGTGAGGCGTCGATCCACAGGCCCGCACCGAGTGCAACGAGGATGAGAAGTTCGGTGGTACGCCGGACCGGCCAGGCCGCCGCGTCGAGTGGAACGAGCAGCCCCGCGGCGGAAAGCGCTCCGAGGGCAAGCACAAAGCGTGCATAGTCAAAGGGCAGGAGAAAATGAAAGATCGCCGCGATGACGGCCGGAAGCACGAGCCCAAACAGAACAACAGCACCCGGGCGGGCCCGGTCCGATCCAGATTGCTCCGCTCGCGCGGCGGGTGAGATCAGTTTGAAAAGCGCCGCTCCGACTGCAAAAAGCGCCGCCGCTGCAAAGAGAGCGAGCAGAGTGGGCGTGTACAGATCGAGCAAGGTGCTCAACCGACTCTCGGGAAGGGCGGTCCTGTTGTAGGCGCCCTCGAAGAGGGTGCGGCCGAGGACCTTGACGTTGAGAGGAAAGACAGGATTGCGCGCGACGATCAGGTTGCGCACGTACCACCACCCGCCAGCGGCAACGAAGACTGCACCCGCTGCCGCGAGGATCGCCGCGATCGATCCCGCGCCAGGCCGCGCCGTGCGCTCGATGCGTCGCCAGGCAACGATGAGCACCACGAAAGTGAGCGGCGCCAGAACAAGAAGGGTGAAGACCACACCCGGTATCTTGGTTCCCGCGAAGAGCCCCACACCGACGGCGATCTGGAGCGCCTTGGCCGCCGACGGCGTCCGTTCGAAGGCCAAAATCGCATTGAGCGCCACCAGGAAGAAGCAGCCGAAAGCAACATCAACGTAACCCTTGGCAAGTTCGGCCACCACGACAGGGCAGAAGCCGAAAAGGCTCGCCGCAATAAGCGACGCCCTCCGCGACGCATGGCAGCGCCTGAAGATCTCGTAGGACGCAACCACTGAGAGAACAAAGAAAACAGACTGGGCCGCATTGATGTGGAAGAGCTGCCTGAAAGGAACGAGGAGCCAGACCCAGAAGAGCTCCGTGTTCATCGGGTAGTATGGGGGCGAGTGATTGCCAAAGGGGACGGCGCGCATGTTGAGCGTGCCGCTCTGCGCCCATTCCACGGGAAAGACAAGATGGTAGGTGAAATCGTCTTGCGCAAAAGGAGGCAGGAGCAATGCCCAGGCCACGTTCGCCGCCGTGATCAGACCGATCGCCGTCACGATGATCGCGGCGAGCGGATGGCGCCGTACAAGGGCGAGCACTCCGCCCGATTCGGAGTCACCCCCACCCGATTCGACGGAAAGCGGCCGGCCGCGTTTGATCCCGATCAGGGGGATCGCCGCCAGAAGAGTCAGCCCAACCGCATCGATCCTGCCGAAGACGGCCGCAATGCACACGCTGACGAGAATAAAGAGATAGGCATGGACAAAGGTCCAGAGAGCCCGCCCGGCGCGGCGCGCCTCGGGATTGACGCGTACGGCCACGGCCCGTCCAGCGCGCAGAGCGCCCGCTGACCAGAAGGCGAGCAAGGCCAGACCGAAAGCGATGGCCGCGGCGCTGCCCGGCTCGAGCGTGCCGAGCACGAAGCAGACACCCAGGGCTGCCGCCGAAAGAATGATGGCCACGATCCGCTCTCTGATCATTGAGGTTCGCTTTCACAACCTGGTCGTCTCTTCTCGAGACCGACCAGTAAAACAAAGAGCAAAAGCGAGACGCACGAAATAAAGGCGGCGACCACCACAATTTTGCGGAGGCTCATGAAATCGCCGATCGCGCCGCCGAGCAGGCCGCCCGCGGCCTGGGCGAGGGCAAAAACCCCGGCCATCACACCGATGCCTCCGGCGCGCTGGCTCGATCGGGTCGCCTCGGCGGCGAGCGCGCTGCCGCTCACCAGGAACAGCGGATAGATGGGAACAACGAAGAGCACGCTCGTGGCCAAGGGATCGTGAATGAACGACACGGCGGTGTAAAAACCGATGTAGAGCAGGATCGAACCGAGAAGTCCCGCCCTGCCGCCCCGGCGATCGATGAAACGCCCGATAAAGGGAAAGAGAATCATGGCCATCGCCGTGGAGAGCGCGAGCGTCCACCCGAGACCTGCGAGCGAGCCGCCCATCTCCTTCTTGTAGATGAAGCTGAACATGCCGAAGAAGCACCAGTTCGACGTGGACACGACAAAGACGACGATGCAGATCCGGAAGAGCTCGGTGTTCCGGTAGATGCTCCCCAGGTCGCCGAGAAGAACCTTGAAGAGCCCCTCCTTGAGCACCTTTCCGAAAGGTCTGGCGCTCCGTCCGATCGGTGGATCGTCAATCCACCGCGGCAGAATAACGCTGACGACGAGGCTCAGAATGGCGGGCGTTCCGAAGATCACCCACGCCGTCCAGCGCGCATCCTTGTCGTGAAAATGTCCAAAGAGCGGTCCGGCCACGAACCAGCCCGCGCTCTGGAAGAGAAGGATACCCGAGATCGCCGTCGCCTTGGCGTTCTCGTGGAGCAGCGTGGCGTGGGAGAGCAGAGTCGGCCTGAGCGCGCCGTAGACGAGGCTGAATCCGACCACGGCCGCGATGGCGCCGATTGATCGGTCGACGAGACAGACGGTGAGAAGGCAAATCGTTAATCCGGCGAGGCCGAGCCGTTCGGCCAGACGGAAGCGGCCCGTCGAATCGACGAAGGCACCCCAGAAATTGTTGACCGCAAAGAGAGCCGCCGCGGGAAGAGCCAGGATGCACATGGCGACGAAATAGCTCGACTCTCCCAGCGAGGCATGCACGTAAAATGGCAGGAAGGCGAGGATCAGGCTCGAGCCCATTCCCTCACAGAAGGACGAAGCCCGGAGCGCGTTCATGGAACGAGCGTTCTGCGAACGAGCGTTCGTCGATCGGCTGCCTTGGGATGCGGTCATGGCTCCACATGTTACGCCAAAGGGATGGCGCACGCCAACCAAGCAATTTTGTTTGACTCCACCCGCGCTTCGGCATATGAGTACTCGTGAACGACCTGTCCTCTTTGTTGCAGTTGGAGATGAGGCCCATGCCCAAGCCGAAATATGCCACAGCCTTTCTGCTCGCCGCGATCAGTCTCCTTCTTGTCGGCTTGTGCGGCTGCCAGACAGCCGGCGGCCTGGTGACCCAGCCGGAAACACCGATGGCCTTCGGCGCCTTCCCCCTCTGCGAGTCTTCGCTCTTCTTCACGCTTCAGGAAGAGGCGGAAGAGACCGAGGCTGCCGAGGAAGAGGACGAAGAGCAGTCGACACTCGCCACGGTTCTGCTCTACATCCCGAACAGGATCTTCGACCTCTTCGACATGGTGCGCGCCGGCGTCAACGTGGGGCCGGGGCTCGGTCTCGACGTGCGCGCCACCAAGTACGCAAAGGTGCAGCTCATCTCCGACACCTCGGTGGGCGTCGGTTTCCAGTCGCTGCGCCACCTGCCCGTGTGCGCCCGGTCGCAGATGAAGCTGGGGCTTGCGTTCATCAGCACGCCGAGCATGGATATCCTGAACTGGTACTATGGAGACTACGATCTCAGGGTCGAGCTCTACCTCCTCCTGGTGGGCGCCCACGTGGCAGTCGATATGGGTGAGATCGTTGACTTCGTCGGAGGACTCTTCCTTTGGGATCCCATGGAAGACGACTTCCAGGTCGACTAGGCAGCCGCGCGCTTCTCGTTGCCGTGCTCCTCATCGCCTCTGCCTGCAATGGCAGGGAAGATCCAGAGATCCTTCCCACGAGAACGCAGCCTTCCAACAACGGCGACGAGGTGGTGAGTGCGATCGAGCAGGGTGAAGAGGTCGCCACGATCACCACCGTGGTCGTCAGGGACGCGGCTCGCTTCATCAGGGAAGAGTTTCTCCCCGAGTTCATCAGAAAGAATCACTCTGCCGTGACCCCCGCCTTCAACGCATTCAAGAAGATCGTCTCTTTTCCGGGATTCGACGGGAAGGACAAGAACGTCTACTACCCGCCCGAGGATGTGAGAATATTACGCGAGGAATACATCGCCACGGTTCAGCGCGCCAGCCACCGCGGCAAGCAGATCTTTGCTCAGGACCTCGAGATCTTTACCACCGTCCACGCCGCGATCGAAAAGATGGACGTCGACGAGCGGGTGGGCCTCTTCGACGGGTGGAAGAAGAAGGTGGGCGCCTCCGAACCCTCGCGGCCCCTGACCAAGGTCTATCCCCTCTTCTGGCTCCGGGAGGCGGTCCAGTTCTGGAACGCCGGCGGCAAGGAGTGGTGGTGGACCTACCATGCGCTCAAGCAGGACCGGTCCTTTTCGTTCTCACCCGAGAAGGGCGCCGTCTTCCAGGCGCCCGACGGGACGATTTATCGTTCCCGGCCGGAGTAGGCGGACGCGACAAAACCCTCGAATGTCTCATTGAGCGCGCGTTTCGCTTCGAGCCATCGGGATGCAAATCCTGACCGGCTTTCCTTTTTTCTGATTTTTTTAAACCACTTCTCCGGGTTTGAGCGACATCCTATTGAAAGCCGGACCGCGAGTTGGCCTGGCATGATCCAGAACCGCGATCCAGAAAAGGGATGATCGCAAACCATGCATCCGGAAGAGCTTCTTGCCCACGCCGACTTCGTACATACCCTCGCCCGCAGGCTCGTGCTCGATGAACATCGCGCGGCGGATCTGGAGCAGGACACCTGGCTGGCCGCCCTGAAGAACCGGGACCTGACGATCCGGTCACCGCGGGCGTGGCTCACCCGGGTGATCCGTAACCTCGCCGCGACCCTGTACCGGCAGGACAGTCGAAGAAAAAAGCATGAGCAGTCAGCCGCGCAGAGCGGGCCCTTGCCCTCGCCCGAAATTCTCATCGCCCGGGGCGAGGCGCGGCAGCGCTTAATCGAAGCAGTTCTCGGCCTCGTTGATCCTTACCGATCCGTATTGCTGCTCAGGTTCTATGAAGATCTTTCCGCCAGGCAGATCGCCAGAGAGCAGGGCATTCCGTTGGAGACGGTACGGACCCGCATCAAGAAGGGCCTCGAAAAACTCAAGGTTCGCCTCGATGACCTTCACGGCGGGAACCGCGGGGCCTGGTGCATGGCGCTGGCTCCCCTGGCGGGTCTGAAACTCGGGGCAACCGCCACGGCTTCGGCTGGTACCGCATCTTTGCTATCAGGAGTGATCGTGATGAGTACCAAAGTAAAGGCTGCGCTCGTGGCTGCGATCGTTGTTGGAATCGGGCTCTCCGTCTATATCCCCTTGAACAACGGTTTCTTCAAGGAAGCGACTCCGAATGCGCCTGAGTCGACGAGGTCTTCGCCGCTCGAAAAAATGGAATACGCCGGACCATCCAGGGACGAAGACAACCTCTCGAAGGGCCGCGTTCCGATCGAGGCGCCCTCGGGCCGGGTCCTTATCCGGGGGACCGTGTCCGATTCAACCGGGCGGCCCGCCGAGGGCGCGTCGGTCCGCGTTTTCTGGATGGATGATACGAGGGACGATGCCCGGACGTTCACCATCGACGGTGTCGCGGGCAGTTTCAATGCCGGATCGATTGTCGATTCCGGAGCCGATGGGCGTTTCGAGATCTGCTTCAACGAACCGACGCAATGCTACGTGTACCTCTCCGCGTCGGGAAGCTTTCTCCATGAGCCGGATCTGAATCCCGAGGCCGGCGGGGGAAAATGGCAGGGGCGCTGGGTCGATGCCCCAGAGGACGGAGTGGATTTCACGATCCATCCCAAGCCCACGGCGCGGGTGATTCTTCAGGTGGTGGAGGCGGAGACCGGCGCAAGGCTTTCGGGTTTCGATTGCACCTTCTGGAGCCGGGAAACAAAGAATTACAATCCCGGCCGCGCGGAGGGCGAGATCCTGGAGAAGGTTCTTCCGGTCCACAAGGGACAGGAAGCCGGTTTCACGGTGAGCGTATACCACCCCGCCGTTCCCAAGGACCTCAGGAAGAGTTTTTCCCTGAATACGGGCGAGATCAAGGAGGCAGTGGTCTCCTACCCGCGCAAGGAGACGTGGAAGATCCGGGGCAAGGTGGTCGACGCCACGGGCGTCGCGGTGAAGGATGCCCTCGTCTTCTTTGGAGCCCTGTCGGCGGGGCGAGGGGACGAGCCCTTCAAACCTTTCGTGCCGAAACGGATCCAGAGCGGGGTGCGCACCGACGCCAACGGGATTTACGTCCTGGAGGGAGGGCGCGGTGACACGATCACCGCCTGGCACGAGTTGCACGGCTCGGCCACGGTCCGCGTGAATGAAGCCGACTCGATCCAGCTTCCACCGCGGGGAACGATCGACGGCACCCTGCTCGATCTCGCCGGGCGGCCCCGGCCGGGGGTGGAGATCGTGCTTGACCGGCTGCGAAAAACAATCACCGAAGAGTGGGGACACTTCACCTTCGAAGGCGTGGAGCCGGGAATCCGGGGACTCTGCATGCCGGGTAAGAAATATGCCGCCGTCAATGTTCCGGCCGGGAAAACGGTACGGGCCGATCTCGGCGGTTTTCTGCCCGAGGTCAGGGTGGAACTCTACGCCGAGGGCCGCCCCTACCGGGAACCATGCCGAGGCGTGGTCGTGGGATTGGATTCCCTCTTCACTGTGCACGAAGCGAAGGCCGAAGAAGGGGCGCTCCTTCTGAGGGAGATCCTGCCCGGAGCCTATCTGCTTCTCACCGACACCGGCCTCCAGGTCGAGATCGCGATCGAGGCCGGTCTGGCCATTGCCGAACTCGGCGGGGCCGATCTCACGGTCCGGGCCGAGGAAGGAACCCGGGTCTATGTCGTCCCCGAGGGCGCGCATGAGCTGATTGACCTGTTGAGCTGCCGAGTCGCCCCCAAGGCGGTCCCCGCGTCGGGCGAGGTCCGGTTCGGCCCGATCGACGCGGGGCGCTACGCGGTCGGCATCGACGGCAAAGGTCTGAGCGCGTCCGTGGAAGTGATCGGTCCCGGCGCCACGGTTCGCATTCAGTGAAAGCGTTGCATTCAGTGAAAGCGCGGGATGCGATCAGTCAGCGGTTTCCGATCCCTTGCTGTAGAAGAACCGGTCGCCCTTGTTCAACGCATAAGCGATCCTGGCCGCGGGATTCTGCTTCTTCGTGTCTTCCGCGAATTCCATGTACTGCTCGGTGGCCGAACCTGCGTGCATGGGGAAGCAGAGCGCCGGCGCGAGTTTCTTGATGGCGTAGCGAGCGCCTGCCTTCACCTGGTCGCGATCTCCAAGCCCGCAGCCCGTGATCGGAAAGAAGGCGATGTCCAGACCGGGTGCGAGATCGGCGATGTGGTCGATCTCGGCTCGGTAGACATGGGACGCGTCGGGCCGGCCGTCGGCATGATCGCCGGCGTGAAAGATGGAGAGGCCGTCGACCTCGACGAGAAATCCCACACCCTCGTCGTTCGATTCGATCGTGGAGATCTTCATTCCATCGACTGACCGGGTTTTTCTCGGACCGATGAAGATGTAGTCATGGTCGACGCGGTCGGGTTCGTGGCCGAGGACGTAGTTGACGCGCGCGACCTTCTCCTTCCAGGCGAACATGCCCGCGTCGTAGTGGTCGCCATGGCCGTGGGTGGAGAAGACGGTCATCGACTGGTTTTTCAGTTTGGCAGGATTGATGCGGCCGCAGGCGAGTGAGGGTTCAGACGGCGCAGCCTGGCCCGGCGGATCGAAGTAGTCGAAGACGAGCAGGTGATTGCGCGTCTTGATCGCCCAGCCCGAGTGCCCGAGGTGCCAGATGACGGCTTCCTTGTTTTTCAGTTTCTTGTCGAGCAGGGACGGCTTGCCGAACTCTTTCTCGAGCGCGTCCGCACTGTGGCCGGCCAGGATTTTTGCGATCTTTCTGAAACCATGATACACGGCATGGTCGAGGGCGGTCTTGCCGGCCTTGTCCTTGGCGGACGGATCAGCGCCGGCCTTGACCAGAAGGTCGACGATCTCGGCGCACCCGTTGATCGCCGCGTCGTGCAGCGGTTTGCGCTCGAAGATGTTGTCCGTCGAAGAAAACTCGGCTCCGCGAGACAGGAGACATGCGGCGGTTTCGGTCTTTCCGCGGCGGGTGGCGTAGTGAATGGCGGTCAAGCCGCGGTTGTCGACCGCGTCGAGGTGCGCGCCCTTTTCGGCGAGGATCCTCACGACGGCGTCGCTTCCGTGCATCACGGCGGCATGAAGGGGCGTTCTCACTTTCTTCTTCGATGGATTGACCTTGGCTCCCCTGGCGATCAAGTACTCGACGATCTCGGTGCTGCCAAAGCACGCCGCCGTGAGCGGAGTCATTCCCTGTTCGTCCTCGGCATGGATGTCGGCGCCCGCTGCAACAAAGAGATCGACGATCGTCATCGTCCCTCTGCGGCAGGCGTTGATCAGAGGGGTTCCGCCGCGGTCGTTCCTGGCGTTCACGTCCGCGCCGTTGTCGAGCAGGATCTTGGCCGGATACAAGCTGTTCGGGTTGAGTGCCCACGAGAGAGGTGTGGCGCCTTCCAGATTCTTTGCATCCACCTTGGCTCCGTGTTTGACGAGCATCTCGAGAATCTTCCGGCGTCCGAACGACGCTGCGCTGTGAAGGGGACGGACTCCTTCCTCGTTGGCCACATCGGGATCGGCGTCGTTGTCGAGCAACATGCCGGTGCAGTACTCGCTTCCGTGTATGGTCGCGTAGAGAAGCGGCGACCATCCGCGGTTGTTCTGCACGTTCACCTCGGCACCCAGATCGATGAGTATCTCGACGAGCGGAAACCTCTTCTCCGCGGCCGCGTGGATGATGGGTGTGTCGCCGTCGCGGTTTCGGTCGTTCACGTCGACGCCTTTTTTGGCAAGGAGTTCGACGATATCCATGTCGCCGCCTTTTGCGGCGTTGTGGATCGGCCTGTCGCCCCCGGAGTCGGCCATACTCAGGTCTGCGCCCTTGGCCACGAGGAGCTCGGCCACCTCTGACCAGGCCTCGAGACAGGCCACGTTGAGCGGCGTGCGGCCCTCGTCGTCGAGAGCGTTGAGGAGCTTGGGATTCTTTTCGAGAAGCGCCCCGACAGCGGCAACCTCTCCCTCCCTGGCCGCGTCATGAATGTCGGCGCTCCAAACCGGTGTGCTGAAAACACAAACGAAAAGGACCACGGTCAGGACTCTGAATTTCTTTTCCATGAGACTTTCCTCTCGAGTAGAGCTGGAGAATCAGGTCCGGGGGATCAGCCTGGACTCGGGGTGGACGGACGTATCCGGAAGGTAATCCGAATTCGGGGTGCAAAATCGGTAGTTTTTTTGGTGGGCCAGAGTGGATTTATCCCCGCCAGTGCGAGCCGAGAGATCCGTTGATAAATAACAGGAATTGATATATTATAATTTATGAATCTAAAAACGACTTTTAGATTCTCCGCTTGCATCGAGGAAGCGCACACAGGGATCAAGCCACTCTCATCGAGAAGGAGGTTTCAAATGAGCCATCTTTTCCGCGCGAAGTCATGGCGTTCTTTTTCACGCGCCTTCCGGTTCATGACCGAAGCGATCCTTTTGCTGCTGGTCCTTCTCGCGGCGCCCTGCTGGGGGCAGCAGTTCGAGAATGACAAGTTGCTCGCCTCCGATGGCGCGAAATCTGACCATTTCGGCTGTTCGAACGCCCTATACGGCGACAGAGCTCTCATCGGTGCCTACCATAGCGACGGCAACGACCTCGATTCCGGCTCGGCCTATGTGTTCCGTTACGACAGCGTGTCGGGAACATGGCACGAGGAAGACAAGCTGCTCGCCTCCGATGGCGCGGACGGTGACCGTTTTGGCTGGTCGGTCGCCCTTTCCGGAGACAGAGCTCTCGTCGGCGCCAACGGTGACGACGACAACGGCAACACTTCCGGCTCGGCCTATGTGTTCCGCTATGACAGCGTATCGGGCACGTGGCACGAGGAGGCCAAGCTGCTCGCATCCGATGGCGAAAAAGATGACTTTTTCGGCGATTCGGTCGCCCTCACCGGCGACAGGGCTTTTATCGGCGCCCCCAATGACGACGACAACGGCAACCGTTCCGGCTCAGCGTATGTGTTCGACTATGACGCCGTATCTGGAACGTGGCAGGAGGAGGCCAAGCTGTTCGCCTCCGATAGCGCCGCGTATGACTTATTCGGCATTTCGGTCGCCCTCTCCGGGATAAGAGCTCTCATCGGTGCCTACGGCAACGACGACAACGGCTCCTATTCCGGCTCGGCCTATGTGTTCGGCTACGACAGCGTGTCGGGAACGTGGCACGAGGAAGCCAAACTGCTCGCATCCGATGGCGCGAACGATAACCGTTTCGGCTGGTCGGTCGCCCTCTCCAGCGAGGTCGCTCTCATCGGCGCCCCCTATGACGACGACAACGGCTCAGGTTCCGGCTCCGCCTACGCCTACGACTTCAACAGCATCCTGGCCCTCGACGCCAAATGCAACGGCCAGGACCAGAACGTGATCGTGAACAGCGGCGAGAACGTCACCCTCACCATCGATATCAACAACGGCTATCACCCCGATCTCAAAGGCGATCTCTGGGTCCTGGCGATTCTGCCGACCTCCGCGTGGAATGTCTGGACGTACGGGCCGTGGGTGACTCCGATCTGGCGGCCGGGTGCGGGCAACGTGTACTACACGGGACCGCCTCTCAACCACTCGGCCACGGTGTTCGATCAGCCCGTGCCCCCGGGGAGCTACAAGGTCTATCTCGCGATGGACGCCATAGCCAACGGCGTCCTCGATCTGCCCGCGCTCTGGGACTTCGACGTGGTCGATTTCACGGTACAGTGAACGTCTGCACGCACCCATCCCTATTTGACGTAGCCCAATCCCTTGAGCGCCTTGGCGGTCTCCTCGTCGACCTGAACGGGTGGACCAGCCTCCCCCGGCTTGGGCAGGCTTTCCAGATAGGTATCGAGCAGGCGGGCCATCTTGGCGGCCAGCTCCGGCTTCAGAGCCGACAGATCGGTCGATTCCGCGGGATCTTCCTTGAGATTGAAAAGAAGATGCTTCTCCTTGCTGTTCCAGAGGAATTTGAAATCGCTCGCGAGGAGGGTTCGCCAGTAGCCGTGAGCGGAGATGAATTCGTTCGGGTAGGTCTCCGCCACGATGGGGAGCGTACGGTCGGCAGGCACAACTCCCTGTATCCCGGGCGGCAAGGGGAGATTCAACCCGCTGCAGATCATGGGAAGAACATCTGTGAGCTGCAACCTGCCGTCGATCCGCTGTCCGGCTCCCTCTCCGTGGGGTCGCTTGGAAATCAACGGCACGCGAATCTCTTCCTCGTAGAGGTATTTTCCATGGCCGATTAGCTGGTGCTCGCCGAGCAATTCTCCGTGGTCGGCTGTCACGATGATCCATGTCTTGTCGTAGAGGTCCCACTCCTTGAGCGTTTGAATGAGCTCTCCGATGTGATGGTCCATGTAGAGGATCTCGGCATCGTAGCGTACGATGAGCTGCTCGTTTTTACTGCCCGGCCGCCCGATGTCGTTTTCGGAGAACAGCCTCTGCACGAACGCCTCGGGCGGCATGTAGGGTGCGTGCGCATCGAAGTAGTTCAAGAAAAGACAAAAGCGGTCGGCCCGTTGTTTCTCCAGCCAGGACAGGGCGCTGGCGGTCACCCGCTCGGCGAGGCGGCCATTGACGTCGCTGATCTCGGCGTCGTCATAGAATTCGAATCCCCTGTCGAGACCAAAGACCCTTTTCAGCCACGGCCCAGCCACGATTGCGCCCGTCTTGTAGCCCGCCTCCGCCAGAAGCGAGGCCAGGGTCGTTTCGTCGGGAGTCAAGCCGCGCGCCCGGTACACCTCCCACTCTTGCGGGCCTTCGATGGCGTCCAGAAGCATGAGCGGCCCTTCAGTGTCACTCCGCGCGCCGTGACTGGTCACGAGCTTGCCCGTGAACAGCGATGCATGGGCAGGGAGGGTTGTGCTCGCCGTGGAGTAGACCTGGGTATAGACGACCGCGTCCGCCGCGATGCGGTCGATATTCGGGCTCGTTTCTCTGTCGTAACCGCAGAAACCCAGATGATCGAGACGCGTCGTGTCGAGGGTGATGATCAGGATGTTGGGTCGCTCCCCGTCTTCACCCGCACAGGCGGCCAGCAGACACAGACCCAGTATGAGGATCAGCAGGTTGGATCGATTGGCGGATTTTCTGGATGTTGCCATCATTCAGAAAACCATCTTGTCAAAATGGATTCATATTAGAAACGAGTAACACTTTAGCGAAATGAAGCGGAATGAGTGTGGACTGACGCCGCGGCGGGC
>CAYXGI010000025.1:0-70198 GCA_964464495.1 uncultured Phycisphaerales bacterium | reverse complement strand
AGAGAAATCCACGATGTTGATGCCCGTAACAAATCGGCGGAATGGAAAAAGTTCAGCAAGAAGCTCCGTCGGCTGTTGGCCGATGCTCTTCGTCTGGCTTCACGCAAGGAGACGCTTGACGAGAAGAAATACGACTCGCTCAACCACCGGTTCGATGCCCGACTCGAGGGCCTCATCTTCCATCACGGCACAGCAGAGGACGCGGATGTGCAGCGCCTGTCGGATCGCCTGGCCCGGAGCATGGAGTGGATAGGAATTTCGATTTCTGCCGTCAACCCAGAAAAGCCCGGTACCGCTCTTCGGATCAGGCCGCAGCCTCTCCCTCGGGCGGCGCCCGCTGCTTCTTCTCGATCTGCCTGAGAATCCTGTCGATGACAACGGGGTCCGTTATCACACTGACCACCCTCATCTCTCCCCCGCATCGGGGGCACTTAAGCGGCGACGAATAGGAAAAGAGACAGTTACCAGAACATCCCGCGCCACCCCGAAGCGCCTCCCCCTCACCCCTTCAACAACCCGACCCGCTCGTTGAACTCCCCGATCAGCCCATCGATCTCGTCAACCTGCCCCGCGACCGAGGTCCAGTAATCATCCCCGTACCACTGCGCCTCGATCTCGTCATAGCTCTTCGCCTGCTGCTCGACCCAGGTGAAGTACTTGAGGTTGTGAATCCGCTTGCGGTCCCAGTAGCCGAGCTCCTCCACATGATCGATCGTGCAGCCGAGCAAGTAGCGCTCGTGATCGACAGCCGCATCCTGGTCGGTATACTCCCCGCGCTCGGTGCGCAGCTCATCGAGCCGGCTCCCGTAGAGCTCCATCGAATCGGTCAACACGGTGAGCACGACGTCGCCCTCGCCCAGCTCATACCACTTCGCGAACTTGATCGCTGACAGAAGATTGGCAATTCCCGAAATGCCGAGCAGATCGAGCTGCCCCACGAGAGACTCCGGCGCACCGGCCGCGACGAGCCGCGCCCGGCCCGCCGGCTCGTTGAAGAGCCGCACCAGGTTCATGCACGCCTCATCGTCGATCGCCATGACCATGTCGGTGTTCCGGAGGTTGTGGATCCAGGGCACATGCTTGTCGCCGATCCCCTCGATGCGGTGGCCGCCGAATCCGTTGAGCATCAGCGTCGGGCACTGAAGCGCTTCGCTCGCCGCCACCTTGCTCGCCGGAAAGAGCGTCTTGAGATAGTCGCCGCACCCGATGGTGCCGGCCGAGCCGGTGGTGAGAACCACGCCGCGGTAGGTGTCGCGCGATCCCATCTCCTTTTCAAGCACCTCCTCCATGGCGCGCCCCGTCACCGAGTAGTGCCAGAGGTGGTTGCCGAACTCATCGAACTGGTTGAAAACCACGATCTCGTCGCCGCGCTCCTTCTTGAGCTCGTTGCACTTGTCGAAGATCTCCTTCACGTTGCTCTCGCAGCCGGGCGTGGCGATGATCTCGCCCGAGACCTTCCTCAGCCACTCGAACCGCTCCCGGCTCATCTCCTCGGGAAGGATCGCGATCGAATCGCAGCCGAGCACGGTGGCGTCATAGGCGCCGCCGCGGCAGTAGTTGCCCGTCGACGGCCAGACCGCCTTCTGCCTCGTCGGATCGAACTGCCCGGTGACGAGACGCGGCACGAGGCACCCGAAAGTGGCGCCCACCTTGTGCGCGCCCGTGGGGAACCACTTGCCCACAAGGGCGATGATGCGGGCGTCGACGCCGGTGAGCGCCGGTGGAAACTCCATGTAATTGACCCCGCCGAACCCCCCGCCGGAGGGAACGGGCTCGTTCTTCCAGGTGATGCGGAAGAGGTTCTCGGGAACGATGTCCCAGAGCCCTATCTTCTTCAGGCGCGACTTGACTGCTGCCGGGATCGTTGCCGGATCGCGTTGCTCGGCGAAGGTGGGCACGATGATCTTGCGCTCCCGCGCGCGCGCCACGGTGCGCTCGAGCTGCTTCTTGTCGATGGTCAGGTCAATCATGGAACCTCCACGTCTTTTGCAGGAATCCCGCTGGATCGTCCGCCTTGGCGAGCAGAATCATGGCCGCGATCACGAAAGGCTTGAATCCCGCCTCGCGGTACGTTTCCAGCCGGTAGGCGCCAAAGATATCGGCCGACACCTCGCCCTGGGGGCAGCTCACTCCGGTGATGTCTGCCGGAAGGCAATGCATGTAGAGCGCCTTGCGGTCGCGGGTGCGCGCCATGCGGGCCGCGTTGCACTCCCAGTCGCTGAACCGGGCATTGCGCTCGAGGCACGCGGTCTCGAGCGCATCGAGCCCCGCGCGATCGTCCGCCTCGAACAGCTTGGTCCGCTCCTCCATGACATCGAAGGGCGCCCACGATTTCGGGTAGACGATATCGGCGCCCGCGAAAGCCTCGTCCATGCTGTCGGTCCTAGTGAACCGTCCGCCTGACGCGGCCGCATTCTTCCGCGCCAGCTCCTCGACCTCGGGAACGAGGCCGTACCCCTCTGGATGGGCCAAAACCACGTCCATGCCGAAACGGGTGAGAAGCGCAACGATCCCCTGAGGAACGGACAGAGGCTTGCCATAGCTCGGCGAGTAAGCCCAGGACATGGCGATCTTCTTGCCCGCCAGTGCGTCGAGCGAGCCGAAGCGATTCTCGAGATGACAGAGATCGGCCAGGCTCTGCGTGGGGTGATCGAGATCGCACTGGAGATTCACGATCACCGGCCGCCGCGGCAGGATCGCTGCGCCGAATCCTTCGTCGAGCGCCGCCGCCACCTCGCACATGTAGGCGTGCCCCTTGCCGAGATAGATATCGTCGCGGATGCCGATCGCCTCGGTGAGAAAGCTGATCATGTTCGCCGTCTCGCGCACGGTTTCGCCATGGGCGATCTGGGACTTCTCCTCGTCGAGGTCGGCGAGGCCGAGGCCGAGCGCGTTGCACGCCGCCGCGAAACTGTAGCGCGTGCGCGTCGAGTTGTCGCGGAAGATCGACACGCCCAGCCCCCTGTTGAAAAGGCGGAAATCGATTCCCTCGGCCCAGAGCTCCTTCAAGATGGCGGCCGTGAGGACGACAGCCTCGATCTCATCGTCGGTCTCGTCCCAGGTGAGCAGGAAGTCCCGGTTTTTCGCCCGAAGACCGAGGTTCTTCATGCGGGTGAGCTTCTCCTGGAGCAAACTCTTTTTTGTCATCGTGATCTCTCCCGCACAGCGTCGGGTAGTGAATAGTGAACAGACGCTGCCTCGACTGCGTCGATGATCTGCTGGTAGCCGGTGCACCGACAGAGATTGGCCGAAAGCGCCTTGCGAATCTCGACCCGCGTGGGCCGGCTCTTTTTCAGGAGCAGGCCGTGAGCGCGCAGCACCATGCCCGGTGTGCAGAAGCCGCATTGAATGGCGCCGTGATCGACAAAAGCCTGCTGCAATGGGTGGAGCGTGCCGTCGGCGGCCGCCATTCCCTCGATGGTCACGATGGTGCAGCCGGCCACGTCCTTGACCACCGTCTTGCACGCCAGCTTCGGCACGCCATCCACCAGAACGGTGCACGAACCGCACGCCCCCTTGGCGCACCCCGACTTGGCGCCGGTCAGGTCGAGCGCCTCGCGCAAGAAGACGAGCAGGGTCTCGCCCTGCCAGGCGGGATCCACATCGACGACTGAATCATTCAGAGTCAGCTTCACGGCGCCACCTCCACCTTCATCGGAAGACGGTGATACCTTTTCCCCGTGGCATTGTACAGCGCGTTGGCGATGGCGGGCGCCATGAGCTCGATCGTCGGCTCGGCCACACCCTTGGCGCCCGACAGGGAGTTGGGATCGGTGTTCTCCACGATCAAGCCTTTCATCTCGGGAAGGTCGCGCGCGCGCGGGATGCGATAGGTGTCGAGGTTGAGATTGGTCACGCGCCCTTCGTCGAGCAGAACCTCCTCGTGAAGCGCATAGCCGATCCCCATCGCCATGCCGCCGTAGAACTGGCCGAGCACCATGGGCGGGTTGATCGCCCGGCCCACGTCATGGGCGGCGGCGGCACCCAAAAGAGTCACCTTGCCCGTCTTGGCGTTCACCACGAGCTCGACCGCCTGGCAACCATAGACATAGGTGAAGTAGGCGCGGCCCGATCCGGTCGCCTCGTCCCAGTCGACGGTGGGAGCCTTGAACTCACCGAAGGCGTAGGGAAACTCCTTCTCCACGAAAAGAAGATGCACAGCCTCGTCGAAGCTCAGCGATTCCGTACCGCCCACGACGCAATCCTTCTCGAAACGGACCGCATCGGGCGCGCACCCGAGCCGCGGCGCGAGGATCTCGGCCATGCGCTTCTTCAGCTTGCGCGCCGCGTCGACCACCGCGCTGCCGCCCATGAGCGTCGCCCGCGAAGCCACCGTCGGCCCCCCATCGGGAATGTTCGACGTCGACGGCTGGCGGTAGCGGATCCGCTCCGGCTTGACGCCCATCTCTTCGGCGAGAATCAAAACCATGGTCGACTCGGCCCCCTGCCCATTCTCGTGAACCGCCACCTCGAGCAGGATCGACCCGTCGAACTGGACATTGACGATGGCGGCGTTGAAGTCCATGCCCTCGGCGCCGAGGCTCATTCCCCGATAGCTGATCGCCAGGCCCACGCCGTAGAGATCGTCGGCGTCCCGCGATCGGCCGCGCGGACGCGGTCGGCCGCGCGAGCAACGTCCGAGCTTGTCCGCATAGTCGAACTCGTCGACAACCCTGTCCAGAACATGTTCGAGACCGACGGTGTGGTTGTCGAGCGGTTGCCCGGTGATGGTCTCATCGCCCTGGGCGAGCATGTTGCGCCGGCGGAACTCGATCGGATCGATCCCGGCGCGCTCGGCGGCCATGTCGATCAACTGCTCGATGCAGAAGTTGACCTGGGGCGACCCGAATCCGCGCATGGCGCCGGTGAAGCCGTTGTTGGTGTAGACGCCATAAACATCACCATGCACCGCGTCGACGCGATAGGGCCCGCAGCACTGCACCGCCGAACGCCAGGTCACGAAGGGTGTCGTCGAACAGTAAGCGCCCGCGTCGGCCACGAGGTGCGCCTCGACCGCCTTGATGAGTCCGTCCACGCCGACGCCCATGCGATAGCGCGCGCGGTAGGGATGGCGCTTGTAGCTCTCGCGCAGCGACCACTCCCGGTCGTAGGTCATCTTCACCGGACGGCCGGTGAGCCGCGCGGCGAGCGCCGTGCGCGCGCACACGATCGCGGCCGTGTCGTCCTTGCCGCCGAAACCGCCGCCCACGGGCACGCTCCTGACCTCAACCTCGCTCAGCGCCACGCCGAGCATGGCGGCGGTGCAACGCCGCGTGCTGAAGGGAGGCTGCATGCTGCCGTAAACTTCCATGACCCCGTCGCCGCGCGGCACGCAGAGCGCCGACTCGGGTTCGATGTAGGCGTGCTCCACGCGCTGTGTGGCAAACTCCTCCTCGAGAATGAAGTCCGACTCCGCAAAGCGCTTCGCAATATCGCCCCGCCTGATCTTGTGATGGTTGACGATGTTGCTTTCCTCGGACTGGTGAACGCGCGCCGCGCCGGCCTTCAGCGCCTCGTCGGGATCGAGCAGGGCGGGCAGCGCCTCGGCATCGACGTCGACGCGTGCCGCGGCGGCCTTGGCTTGCGCGCGGCTCTCGGCGACCACGATGGCGACCACATCGCCGTGGCTGCGGATCGTCTCCTCGACCAGCATGGGGTAGTCCTGCCGGATCTGACCAAACCGTATCGAACCGGGACAATCGCGCGCCGTGATCACCCGCACCACACCGGGCATGGCGCCGGCCGCGGCCGTCCTGATCTCCTTGACGTGCGCGTGCACGTGGTCGGTATAGACGGGAACAGCGTGAAGCATGTTGTGGACCTTGAGGTCGTCGGTGTACCGCGCCTGTCCGGTCACCTTGGCGAAGGCGTCGTTACGCCACGCTTTGTTCTTCAAGGATGGCATAGGCTTCTTCCTTCCCGGCAATCGGACGAGGCGAGTTCGTTGTCTGCCACGACGGTCACGCCGCGCAACCAGACGCGGCGCATATCGAGCGTCGTTGTTCTTCCCGCATAGGGGTCGTGCACGTCGGCCAGGCTCGCGGTGATGGCGCGCGCCGGTCCGTCCGGGTCGACGGCGACGAGATCGGCGTCGGAGCCGACCTTGATCGTTCCCTTGCGCGGGTAGAGTCGGGCGATCCTCGCCGGGTTCTCGGCCAGCACGCGCACCAGCTCGCCGAGATCGCAACCGTGCTTCTTCACGAGGAGCTCGAAGAGGAGCGGCACGAGCGCACCCACACCGGCGATCCCCTTGGGAATGGCCGCCACGTCGTCTCCGCAGGCGTCCTTCTCGCCGCGCTCGAAGGCGCAGTGGTCGGTCGCGAAGAGGTCGAAGAAACCAGCCACGGCGAGCTCCTCGAGCCGCGCCCGGTTCTGTTCATCACGAAGCGGCGGGGTGCACAGAAACTGGCGGCCGGCGGCACCCTTGAGAAGCGTGTCGTTGAGGGAGACGTAGTGGGGCGCGGTCTCGCAGGTGATCGCCCCGGGCGCGCACCGCTCCGCCGCCTTGCCGATCGCGCGTGCGCCTTCGGCCGTGGACACATGGACCACATGGAGCCTGGCTCCTTTTTCGACAGCGAGGGCCGCCACTTTTTCGATCGCCGCAACCTCGGCCGCGGCGGGCCGCAGCAGGGTGTGATCGAAAAAACTCGAGCAGCCAGCCCGGTCCACCGTGGCCCGATCGAGCGTCTCCTGGTCCTCGCAGTGAATGAGTACCCCCATGTCGAGGGCCGCGCAGCGCGCGAGGATCGAGGCGAGATGGTCGTAATCGACAAAGAGCCCCGCCTCCTTGTAAGTGGTATAGAGTTTGAGTGTGCGAAAACCTCCTCGCGCCAGAGCGGCGATTTCATCCCAGACCGCATCGGTCCACGTCGTCGGGGCGAGGTGAAAGTGATAGTCGCAATAGGACCCCTTGCGCGCACGCGACAGGGCATCGTCGAGCGACGCGCTTAGACTGCGGCCGGTCGCCTGCGTGGCGAAACCGATCAAGGTGGTGATTCCCGTCCGCACCGCCGCATGGGATCCGGTGAGAAAGGTGTCGGCGAGCTCGATCCCTCCGATCGTGTCGTCGACGTGCACGTGAAAGTCGATCATCCCGGGCAGCACACAGAGACCGCCGGCATCGAAGACCTCCTCGCCCGGAGCGCGATCGGCCAGGTCGCCGACAGCGTCGATCCTGCCCTCCTTGACCAGGATGTCGGCCTTGGCCGGTCCCTCTTCGAGATAGACTGTTCCGTTCTTGATCAGCATGGGTGCCCGCGCCGCCGCCCGGCGCGGCTCGGCCTTTCGAGTCCTTCCACCGGATCGGGAAGTCGCAATCGGTGGAGCGGTGCGTCGATGTCCTTGAGTCCATGCCCGGTGATCAGCAGCACGGTGGGCGCGGCCCGGTCGATCTGATCGGGCGCGGCCTTTTTCAGCCCCGCCACCGCCGCCGCCGCCGCGGGTTCGGCAAAGATCCCCGCGGTCCGGGCGAGCAGGCGCTGTCCGTCGAGGATTTCCTCGTCAGTGACGGTCAGCGAGAATCCACCGCTCTCCTTCACCGCCCGCGCGGCGAGATGCGCGTTGCACGGCGTGGCGACCGAAATCGAGTCGGCCACCGTGTCGGGCGACCGGGCGCTGCGGAATGTCCCCGTCGCGATCAAGCGATGAATGGCGTCCGACTTCTCGGCCTGCACCGCGATCAGCCGCGGCACGCGGTCGATGAGTCCCGCTTCCTTGAGATCGTAGAATCCCTTGTACACGCCGGCAATGATCACGCCGTCGCCCACGGGAACGACGACCGCGCCCGGCGCGCACCCGCACTGGGCGAAGATCTCGAAGGCGACCGTCTTCTTCCCCTCGATCGTGAGCGGGTGATAGGCCGTGTTGCGGTTGAGTCCGCCGCGCGACTCGGTGTAGGCGAGGGACAGACCAAAGGCATCGTCATAGGTCCCCTTGATCCGCACAACGGTTGCGCCGTGAAGCATCATGGAAACGAGCTTCGCCCGCGGCGCGGCCTCGGGCACGAAGACAACGGCCTTCTTCCCCGCCGCCGCGCAGACAGCGGCGAGCGCCGTGGCCGCGTTGCCCGTCGACGCGGTCACGATCGTCTCCTCTCCGAGCCGAATCGCCTCGGCAACGATTAGGTGCGAGGCGCGATCCTTGAGCGACCCCGTGGGATTGAGCCCGTCGTTCTTGACGAACAGATCGCCAAAACCGAGCGTCCCGCCAAGCCGCGTCGCAGGGATCAGGGGCGTGCGTCCCACGGGAAAGGGAGGATGGAATTCAGGCTCAACCGCGCAGAAGAGCGACCAGTCCAGATCGGCACGACCGACACGGTCGGCACGACCGACACGGTCGGCACGACCGACGGAGCGCTTGATCGCCGCGTAATCGAATATCACCTCGAGCACCCCGACGAGCGGCTCGCCCGGACCGTTCTTCGGCGCGCAAGCGGGACAAAGATAGCGCACCTCATCCCGGCTGTATTCGCGGTTGCAGTCGAAGCAGCGGTAAACGAATGGGGTCATCTCATCCCTTCCCATTCAAGTGCGCCACGAAAGCGGCGTAGAAGGCGGCCGCCTCGCTGAGCTGACCGATCGGGCACGATTCGTTGGGTGCGTGGGCCTGCGGCTCCTCGCCCGGGCCGAGGCCGATGCAGGGGATCTGGTTCAGCCCGGCGATGGTGACGCCATTGGTGCTGAACGTCCACTTGTCGACGAGCGCGTCGCGATCGAAAAGCCTGCCGTACACGGTGCGCGCCTTGTTCAGCCAGGGCGAATCCTCGTCGAGGACCCACGTGGGGTAGTACTGTTCCATCGGATAGCGCAGACCGGTGTAAGCTGGCTGGTCGTAAACAGGCACGGACACCTCGACCGCACCCACCCCGGCGCGCTGCGCCGCGTCGCGCACCTCGGCGAGGGCGCTCTCCTTGGTATCGCCGAGCGCCAACCGCCGGTCGATGTGAAGCGAGGACAGGTCGGGCACGGCGCAGAGCGACGGCGACGACGAGGTCACTTCTGTCACGGCCGCACTCCCCTTGCCGAGAAACGGATCGCCCCCGAGCCGGCTGTTGAGCGCCTCGATCTCGAGCGCGAGGCGCGCTGTCTTGTACACCGCATTATCCCCCCGCTCGGGCGCCGAGCCGTGGCACGACACGCCACGCAGGGCGACGTTGATCTCCATGCGACCGCGATGGCCGCGGTGGATGTTGAGATTCGTCGGCTCGGTGATGACGACGAGATCGGGACGGATCTTCTCCTCGTGGATCAGGTACTGCCAGCAGAGGCCGTCGCAGTCTTCCTCCATGACCGTGCCCGTGAAGAGAAGGGTCCATTCCTCGTTGAGCCCGAGCTCCTCGATGATCCGTGCGGCGCACACCATCGACGCCATGCCGCCCTTCTGGTCCGCCGCGCCGCGGCCGAAGATCCGGCCATCTGCCGTGCGCGGCGTGAAGGGATCGCTCTCCCACTGCGCGGCGTCGCCGGGGAAGACCGTGTCCACATGGGCGTCGAAGGCGACGACGCGCGGTCCGGAGCCGATGCGGCCGATCACGTTTCCGAGGCCGTCGACGCGGACCTCGTCGAAGCGCGCCGCGCGCATGGCGGCTTCGATCACGCCGATCACCTTCTCTTCCCGCGCCGAGAAGGAGGGGGTGCTGATCAGTTCTGCTAGAAAGCCGGCCGTGTCCGCTTCGAGGTCGCCAGCTTTTTGGCGGATGGCGGCAAAGAGATCGCTCATGGCGAATCGTCCCTTTTCGTGTAGTGGGGAATAACCGTTCCGACGATGTCTCTGATCGCGGCCACTCCCTGCGCGGCGCACCACGCTCTCATCTCGTCGAGCATCTCGCCCACCAGCGCGGGGCCCTTGCGCAAGAGGGCCGTACAGGTCTCGACGGCGCTCGCTCCGGCGAGCATGAACTCGATCGCGTCGGTCCCGCTCGTCGCTCCGCCGCAGGCAATGACCGGGATGTCGACGGCGCGGGCGGCATCGTACACGGCGCGGAGCGCCAGGGGCTTGATCGCCGGGCCCGACAGCCAGCAGTAGGGTTCGCGCCCACCGAGGCGGCTCGCGCGCTTGTCGCTATCGATCGACAGGGCCGGAACCGAGTTGATCGCCGTGATCCCGTCGGCGCCGCTGTCGGCGCAGAGCGCGGCGCGCGTCGCAATGTGGCCCCCGTGCCAGGAGAGCTTGGGAAAGATCGGTTTGCGCGTCAGGCTCCTCGCTCTCTTGATCGTGTCGGCAAAGAGTTTCGAGTCAGCGGCGATGTAGTGCGTTGACAGCTCGAAACCGTCGACGAGTGGATCGAAGAGCGGAATGAGTGTTTCGAGGTCGTCGGGCGTGTAACCGAGCGAGACGAGGAGCGGAGCGAAACGATTCTCGAGGGCGGGCAGGATGTCCGAGAGCCATTCGGCATAAGGCCGCTCGGACCACTTTTCCACGTTGAAGAAGAGCTCCCCATCGGTCGCCATGGTGGGCCGCGCCACCTCTGGGAGCGCGACCGAGATGGTCTTGGTCACCAGCGCGCCGATCCGTGCGCTGTCGAGGCTCGTGAGCTTTTCGAGCCCATCGCCGGGCGGTCCGCTCCCGGGAAGCAGCGGATTGGCGAGGGCGAGCCCGGCGATTTCGACTGACAGATCGGGTTGCATAAACGCGCCTTTCTAACCGTTTCCCGCAAAATCCTTCCACAGACGCGCCGAACGCTCCCGCGCGGCCGAAAGGATCGCGGCCTCGTCGACGGCGATGATCCGACCCTCGGCGACCACCGGCTCGCCGCGGGCGAACACCCAGCGCGCCGACGACCCATTGGCCAGGCCGAAAAGCAGATGAGCCATGAGATTCCGCTCGTTCACCGGGGTGGGCGCCGCATAGTCGAAAAGGGCAAAGTCTGCCGGCTCGCCGTCAACGATAGTTCCCACCGGCCGTCCGAGCAATCGCGTCAAATAGGCTGCCGGATTGGAAAAAAGGAGATCGCCGCAGAGAGCGAAGGCCTCCCGTCCTCCCCCGCCGTGGCCCGAGTAGGCGAGATAAGCCGCGCGGAGCGACGCGAGCATATGGGAACTCATCCCGTCCGTGCCGAGCACGATCCGGTCGGCGCGCAAACGGTCGACATCGGCGTAACCAACGCGGTTGTTGAGGTTCGATTCGGGATTGTGCGCCACGGTCAGACCGATGTCGGCGGCGAGGGCGTGCTCCCTGTCCGAGAGGTGGACGCAGTGGGCGACGAGGCTCTCGGCGTTGAGAAGTCCGAAATGATGCAGCCGGTCGAGGGGGCCGTCGAAGCCCTCGGCGCGGGCGTGTTTCACATCGCAGAGATCTTCGGCCACGTGCACGTGAACCGGCATCGACTCCGGCTTTTCGCGCGCGATGCGTTCGAGAGACGAGGCACCGAGCGTGAACGAAGCGTGCAGCCCGAACAGTGCTCCCACCGCGCGATCGCCGGCGTGAGCGGCCGCAAAGGCGAGGTTCTCGTCGATCGCGTCGCTCAAAGCCTGCGGTCCGTTGCGGTCCGTCGTCTCGTAGCAGAGCAGGCGGGTCATGTTGAGCGCGCCGAACCCGGCCGACACCTCATCGAGGCTCCCCCTGATCGCGGTCGGCGAGGAGTGGTGGTCAATCACGGTCGTGCAGCCGTGACGCACGCTTTCCACGGCGGTCACCTCGGCCGAGAGGCGCACGGCGTCCTTGTCGAGGACGCGGTCGAGCCGCCACCAGAGGTTTTCGAGACGGGCGGGGAAATCAGGCAAAGGTACATCGAGCGGAATCCCCCGCGCCAGAGCCGAGTAGGCGTGGTGGTGGGAGTTGATCAGCCCCGGAATCATGAAACCGTTGCTCTCGTCGATGCGCGCAGCCTTGGCAAACGCCTTGCGGACTTTGTCGCTCTCCGGGCGCCGGTCGTCTCTGGCGAGGGCCGTGACCAGAACACCGCCCGCGACAAAGACCTCGCAATCGGTCAGGAAGCGTTCCGCACCGTCAAAGAAGTGGGCAACGGAGAAGATCTTTTTTTGTTCGCCATCGTTCATCTTGATCCGCCTGCCGGAATGGGATCGATCCGATGTGCACTCGCACCGTGTTGCGCGCACACTACAGACTATGCCGATTTGTCGTCGTTCCGTCAAAAAATATCGACTCTTCCCCGAACATCGATCGGGAAAGAGACGCGTCACGATTTCGCAAGACTATATGATAATGTGGTTGCACATAGTAGCACTATTCGCCAGTATAGTTGCATATGGAAACACGACGATTCTGGCTCGACGCGATCGAGAAACTCTGGCGCACTCGAAGGAACATCATCTGGCTGATGGGCGTGCGCCGCGTGGGCAAGACCTGTTTGTGCCAGCTCCTTCCCGAGGTCGAGTATTTCGACTGCGAACTGCCCCGCGTCAGGCAACAGATGGAAGATCCCGAAGAGTTCCTCGAAGGTCTGAAAGACAAACGGGTCGTCGTCGATGAAATCCACCGCCTCGCCAACCCATCTGAATTGCTGAAGATCGCGGCCGATCATTACAGGAGCACAAAGATCATCGCCACTGGATCGTCGACGCTCGGCGCGTCGGCAAAATTCAGAGACACGCTCGCGGGGCGCAAGTCCGAGCTTTGGCTCACCCCCATGATCCACGAAGATCTTCGAAATTTTGGAAAAGACGACCTTCCCCACAGGCTGCTTCGCGGCGGTCTTCCGCCATTTTTCCTGCAGAAAAAACTACCTGAGAAGGACTTTCAGGAGTGGATCGACGCCTACTGGGCAAAGGACATTCAGGAGCTCTTTCGCCTCGAGAGACGGCAGTCCTTTCAGCGATTCGCCGAATTGCTCTTTGTTCAGAGCGGCGGAATGTTCGAAGCGAGCCGGTTCGGGGCGCCTTGCGGGGTCAGCCGCACCACGATCAGCAACTACTTGTCGATCCTCGAGGCGACGTTCGTTGTTCACATCATCCGTCCCTTCAGCAGCCACCGCGCCGTCGAGATCGTTGCCGCTCCGAAGGTATATGCTTTCGATACGGGATTTGTCTGTTATTTCAAGGGCTGGTCGCAGCTTCGTACCGATGACATGGGTCTCCTGTGGGAACACTTCGTTCTGAACGAACTGCATGGCAGACTTCAAAATCGCCAGATCATGTACTGGAGGGACAAGCGCCGTCACGAAATCGATTTCGTGATCGAGAGACGCGGGAAGCCTCCGATCGCGATCGAATGCAAATGGAAGGCGGACGGCTTCGATGGGAAGAACCTGGTGGCATTTCGAAACCAGTACAGCGAGGGAGATAACTTTGTTGTCGCGTCCGATGTTTCGAGAACGTTCTCTCGAAAACACAAGGGACTGAAAGTGATCTTTCTGTCTCTCGACGACCTGTTGATCCGGCTTGACGGCAAAATGCGGTGAGATCTACGCCCCGCTTGCTGGTGGTGAATTGAAGGACGCAACGCACCATGTCAAAAAACATTCGCAACCTGAGTGCCCGCCAGATTCGAGATGGAACGCTGTTTCAAGCATTGACCGATGCGGCGCGGAAGTTGGGCCACCTGACCAAGGAACAACTGCGAACCCTGGCCGAAGAGAGAAAGGTCTCCGAAGCCACCCTGCTCGGTGCGGCATCATTCTACGATTTTCTCAAACCCGGCCATGGCAAAAGGCGGGCCTGTGTCTGCAAGGGCACGTCGTGTCAATTATCAGGAAAACATACTGACGCCCTTCGCACACTTTCGGCGCGCTACAAGGAAGAAGAAATCGAGCAGGTCAACTGCATGGGGTACTGCTATAGCCCGGATTCATATCGGGAAGCAGATGGCGGCGACGAGACGATCCCTTATTTCTGTGCGGCATCGACGAGTCTCTTCGCCGATCAAGTCGGGTCACTGGATGATTTCTATTCGATCGTTCTTCGAGAGCCGGCTGAGATATTGAAAGAGCTCTCGGCCTCACGGCTTCGGGGACGCGGCGGGGCGGGTTTTCCTTTTTCGGACAAGCTTGCCGCCTGCGCCGCGAGGCCCGCCGGGCAAAAATATGTCGTCTGCAACGGCGACGAGGGAGACCCCGGCGCCTTCTCCGACAGGTACTTGATGGAAGAGCAGCCCCATCGAGTCCTGGCCGGAATGCTGGCGGCGGGTATCACGATTGGCGCCGACGCAGGTTATATCTATGTCCGCGCCGAATACCCGGCGTCGCAAAAGATCTTGGCCGCCGCGATCGAGGCGTTCGAAAAAACAGGCGCCTTTGCCGGGACCGGATTTCAGTTTCACATCATCCGCGGTGCCGGCTCCTATGTTTGCGGCGAAGAGACCGCCTTGCTGAATTCGATCGAGGGCCTGCGGCCCGAGGTGCGGATCCGACCGCCCTATCCCGCCGCCGAGGGTTTGTACGGACGGCCCACCCTGCTGAGCAATGTGGAGACCCTCGCCGCGATGCCGTGGATTCTGGAACATGGAGGCAAGGCATTCCGCGCCATCGGCACGGCGGAGAGTACGGGCACAAAACTGCTCTCTCTCGATTACGGTTTCACCAATCCGGGCGTCCACGAAATCCCGATGGGCACACCACTGAAAAAAGTCATTCACGACCTTGGCGGAGGATTCAAAGGCGAGGTGAAAGCGCTTCAGGTCGGGGGCCCCCTGGGCAGCGTGGTCCCCATGGAGAAGATCGACAACCTGTCGGTCGACTTCGAGTCTTTCGAGGGGGAAGGCTTTCTGCTCGGCCACGCGGGACTCGTCGGGATTCCCCACGATTTCCCGATGATCGATTTCATGGGCCATCTCTTTTCCTACATGGCCGATGAAAGCTGCGGCAAGTGCCTGCCTTGCCGATTGGGCACGGAGAAGGGGTACCAGTTACTGAAGCAGGCCGCGGAAGGTGCGTCGATCGACGCCGCGGTTTTCGAAGATCTGCTCGAGACCCTGGAGCATGGTTCCCTCTGCGCGCTCGGAGGCGGGCTGCCTCTGCCCGTCCGTAACATCATGAAACACTTTTCCACCGAACTTGCGGAGCGTTTCCCATCGTGAGCGACACGGCACATATCAATGGTCGGATGTTTCCCTTCGAACGAGCGGAGAGCATCTACAGCTTCGTCTGCCGCCATCTGGGCAAGGATGCCATCCCCGTTCTGTGTCACGATGATTCACTGGAACCTTTCGGAAGCTGCAGGATATGCAGTGTCGATGTGGCGCTGTCCGAAGAGGATCCCAAACGCGTGAAAGCGTCATGCCACACCCCTGTCGAAGCCGGTCAATATATCTACACGAACACGCCCCGAATCGATAAATTGCGCCGTTCGATCGCCGAGCTTCTGCTCTGCGACTATCCGCCGGACGCCCTGCGCCCCATCGACGGCGAGACGCCCACCCCGTTCCAGGACCTCATTGAGCAGCTTAAAATTTCCCGCTCGCGCTTTCCGCGCAACGAGCAGACATCCAGACCCGATCACAGCCACCCCTATATCCATTTCGACGCGGCGCAATGCGTGGCGTGTTATCGTTGTATCCGTGCCTGTGATGAAATACAGGGCGAGTTTGCGCTCAGCATGCTGGGGCGCGGGTACCACTCCCGTGTGATCTCCTCGGGGGATGGGAATTTAAAGAATTCCGATTGTAGATCGTGCGGACGATGCGTGCAGGCGTGCCCCACGAACGCTCTGAGCGACCGCCATCGGGCCAAGACTCTTGTCCCGGAAAAGAGCGTGCGCACGGTGTGCGCCTACTGCGGCGTGGGTTGCAATCTCGACGTACACCTGAAGGATGGTTTGATCAAGGCGATAACGCCCACGGCCGACGCGGCGGTCAACTCGGGTCATGCCTGCGTCAAGGGCCGCTATGCGTTCGCTTACGTCACTCATCCCGACCGGCTGAAAACACCCCTGCTGCGTAAAGACGGCAACCTGGTCGCCGTGAGCTGGGACGAGGCGCTCGATTACACCGCGGCGCGCCTCAGCGCCATCAAGAAAAAGTACGGCGCGCGGGCGATCGGCGGCGCCTCGTCGTCGCGCTGCACCAACGAGGAAAACTTCTTGATGCAGAAGTTCATGCGCGTCGTCATCGGCAACAACAATATCGATGGTTGCGCCAGGGTGTGCCACGCGCCGACCGCACTCGGCATGCGCCGGACCTACGGCACCGGCGCGGCGACCAATTCGATCGATGAGATCCCGCTCGCCGACTGTCTCCTCGTGGTGGGAGCCAACGTGACCGAGGGCCACCCGGTGACGGGTGTCAAGATGCGCCAGCGGGCGATGAAGGGGACGCCGCTTATTGTGATCGATCCGCGCCGTATCGAGCTGGCGCGCCATGCGACGGTCCACTTGCAACTGCGTCCCGGCAGCAATGTGGCCCTGTTGAACATGCTCGTTCACTACATCATCGAGGAGGGCCTGGTCGACGAAACCTTTGTCAGGGAACGCACGGAGGGTTTCGACGAATTCCGCCGGTCGGCATTGGGCATCGACCTCGACAAGCTGGAAAAAATCACCGGCGTCGACCGTGAAGAGGTGCGCCAGGCGGCGCGGATCTACGGCCGGGCGAAAAACGCCATGGCCTTTCACGGACTCGGCCTGACCGAACACTACCAGGGCAGCCGCGGCGTGATGACGCTCGCCTCCCTGGTCATGATGACGGGCAACATCGGGCGGCCCGGCGTGGGACTCAATCCATTGCGGGGGCAAAACAATGTTCAGGGCGCCGCCGATATGGGTGTTCAGCCGGACCTGGGGGCCGGCTATCTCGATCTGTCCGATGCCTCGGTGCGCGCCCACTATGAGCGCCATTACGGGCGCCCCGTGCCGGGCGACAAGGGACTGACCATGCCCGAGATGTTCGACGCCGCCATAGAAGGCAAGCTCAAGGCGCTGTGGATCATGGGCCAGGACATCTTGCAGACCGATCCCAACACGACCCATGTCCGAAGCGCCTTGAACAATCTCGATTTCCTGGCCGTGCAAGAGATCTTCATGACCGAAACGACCAGCCTTGCCACGGTGGTTTTTCCGGCCTCGTCACACCTGGAGAAGAGCGGCACCTTCACCAACGGCGAACGGCGCATTCAGCGCGTGAACCAGGTGCTGCCCGCTCTCGAAGGGACGCGCGCCGACGGTCAGATCGTGGTCGATATCATGAACCGGATGGGCTACCCCCAGGAGGGTTACGATCCGGCGCTTCATCTCGACGAGATCGCCGGGGTGGTGGCCTTTTTCGCCGGGGTGAGCTGGGACACCCTGGGGGACAACGGCAAGCAATGGCCCGTGACCGAAGACGGCAAGGAGACGCGGATCCTGCATACCGAGCGGTTCAAACGGGGCAAAGGCCGATTCGTGTTCACCGACTTTGTCGAGACTCCCGAACTGCAGGGCGATGACATGCACGAGTATCCCTTCATTCTCACCACCGGGCGCAGGCTTCAGCATTACAACTGCGGATCGATGACGCGGCGAACACCCAACATAGAACTGATGACCTGCGATGAGCTGCTGATCAATCCCGGCGACGCCGCGCGCCATGGCATCGGCAATGGCGACAGGGTGCGCGTTCGCTCGAGGCAGGGGGAGACCCGTCTCCGGGCGAAGCTGAGTGACGATGTTCGTCGGGGCGAATTGTTCACCACCTTCCACTTCCCAGAGGTGGCGATCAATCAGCTCACCAGCGGGGTGCTCGATCCGGAGGCGATGACGCCGGAGTTCAAGGTCACCGCCGTGTCGATCGGATTAGCCCGGCCGGAAATCGTGTGAGTGAAAAACCACTCCCCAGGCTGCAGCGACCATCGGCGTATCCAGGCAACGCCCATGGAGGATAGACGAAACAAACACGGTTTAACCTCAATGCCGGTTGATACCCACATCGTCTGGCCCTGAAACCGGCGGCCGCATTTCGGCTTCTTGTGTTACAATAGAACCACCTCGATCGACCCGCGGCCAAAAACGCGCCTCACGCGAAACCACCGGCGAAAACGGCCCGCGGGGTCCCGAGGGGCCAAGCTTTCCCGGAAGGACTTCGTCGTCGACCGCAGGATAGAGGAGTTGAAATTGTCACCATCGAATTGCCTATCGATACCGTTGTTTTTGTTGGTGTCAGTCCTCTTGTCAGCCGACGTTTTGGCTGTTGAGAGGAGCCAGAGCGTTACCGGCCCGGTGCAACCGATCTCGAGAGTCCGTGCGAAAGTCGCCCTCTACTGCCACAACACCGACTCGGGTGGATCGTACCCGGGCTGTTCCGTACCGCACGCACGAATGCTCGAGTACGCCGGTTGCGAGGTGCACCTGGTCGATACCGAAAACATCGCGAACGGAATTCTCGCGTCGCAGGATTTCGACATGCTGGCTCTGACGGGCGGATATGCAACAATCTACAGAATGCAACTGGATCCCCATGCGGATATCATCAGGGATTTCATCAGCAACGGCGGAGCCTATTTCGGGATCTGCGCCGGCGCATTCTATGCCTGCGACAGAACGGTGTGGGACGGCACCGCGTATGACTACACCCTGGATCTGTACGATGGAGACGGAATCGGGCCGATCGATTCCCTGGCGCCGTGGCCAGACTACGACCTGTGTCCGATTGACGTGATCGATCCCGACTTTCCGGGCCATAACGGCGACTTTTCGGTCTTGTACTACGGCGGGCCCTACTTCTCAGGCGGGTCCCATGAGACGGTTGCCGAGTATGTCGGCGGAGGTGTTGACGGTGAAGCCGCCTGCATCAATTTCACCTACGGCGCCTCGGGCAGGGTCTGTCTCTGGGGACCGCATCCCGAGGTTGAAGAGAACGGCGGCGACCTGACCGATCCGAGGGATTGGTCTTTCTGGGACGACTTCAGGTCCGACGACGGGACGCCGTTGATCGATCCCGAATCAGAATGGGACTTATGCGCCGCCATCATCGCGTGGCTAGTTCCCCACAAAGTCGTTTATGGTGGCCTTCCTCACGGTGGATTTACGGAGGGGGCCGGATTCGTCTGGCTCGACGCGGACCTTTTCGGCGAGGAGGGCAAGGCGCCCGAGATCGCCGAATGGGAAGCGCCGAGCATGGACGGGTGTTTCGGCGTCGGATTCGATGCGTCGAATCCGCCCAACCGCGACCCCTTCCGCGGATCGGGCAACATCTACGACCGGCCGCAGCACGAGATCTCGCTCCACTGGGACGGGATGGAGATCGTGAAGAAGACGACGCCCATGGATTTCCGCGACGAGAAGCCGCACGCGGTGCGGGTGCTTGTTGAATTCACGGCCGGGGGTGCGGACGTGAGCGTTTTCGTGGATGGCACGGCGGTCTTCGAGGAGTACTTCATCCCGTCGATGATCGCCTACCGGGGGCGGCCGGCGTTCGGCGCCCGAAACGGCGAAACCGCGGGCGACGTGCTCCTCGACAACCTGTCGATCGAATGCCGCGAGCCGATCGAGTCCTTCGAGGCGCCCGTCGAGGTGATGGCCATCGATCACAAGATTAACGACGTCAAGCACCCGCGCAACGAGACGGAGGTCGTTTTTCCGGCCGAGAGCGGCCGCTTCGCGCGGATCGTCTGCACGCTGCGCCTCGACAAGCCCGAGACGCGGTTCGATCCGTGGGACCGGACAGCGACGATCTGCGTGTGGGACGACGACGGCGAGCGGTTCGAGATCATCCGTTACATCACGCCCTACCACAACGGCCACGTGTGGAAGGTCGACGTAACCGATTTCGCCCCCCTCCTCCAGGGGAAACGGAAACTCGAGCAGTCCTGCGGCACCCAGGGCGAGGGATGGGTGGTGACGGTGAAGTTCGATTTCTATCCCGGCGAGGCGGAACGGCAAGCCTGCCAGGTGATCAACCTCTGGTCGGGCAGCCCCGAGATCGGAAATCCGGACAAGCCGGCGAGCGACTTTTACGTGCCCCGGGAGATCGCGCTCGACGAGGGGGTCACCGGAGCCAAGGTACGCACCGTGGTGACCGGCCACGGCATGTCGCCCAACACACACAATGCGGCGGAGTTCATGCCCCTCGGCCGAGCACTCACTGTCAATGGCGAGACCTTTCACGCTGTTCTCTGGAAAGAGGACAACTACCTCAATCCCTGCCGCCCCCAGGGCGGGACGTGGAAGTACGACCGCGCCGGCTGGGCGCCGGGCGATGTGGTGCGCCCCAGGGAGGTGGATGTCTCCCACCTGATCACCGCTGAACGGATGCTGAGAATCGAGTATGCTCTCGACGAGTACATCAACGAGGGCCGCGGCAAGACGTGGGCGCCGACGCACAAGACCGAGGCGCATCTGATTCTCTACCGGGGGAAGTGAGGCCAAGTCGGCTCCGCTCGAGCCGGCTCGAAGCCTGCCCCGCGTGGGGCGGAATCACGACACCAACCCAGCAGGTAACTACACTGCCTCAAACCACTTATCACCGCCGAAAGCTCGCCGGCTCGAGCCCGAAATGCTTGATCCGCGTGTGAATGTGCGAGCGCGAGATCCCCGAGATGCGCGCCGCGTCGGTCACGTTGCCGCGGGTGTGCTTGAGAAGATAGGTGAGGTAGTCGCGCTCGAATCCGCTCGATGCGTCCTGAAAGAGCAGCGGCTCCCTGTTGAGGCTCGTCCACCGGGCTCCCGTATCGCCCTGGATCTCCCGCGGTATGTCCTCCACGTCGAGGAGCTTCTTCTCGCCGTGCATGACCGCCATGCGTTCCACCGTGTTCTCCAGCTCGCGCACGTTGCCGGGCCAGGAGTAGTTGGACAGGACCATCTTGGCTTCGAGACTGAATCCCTCGAGCCCACCGCTAGAGGACTCGGCGTACTTCTGCAGAAAATGGTCGGCCAGGATCGGAATGTCCTCGCGCCGCACACGCAGCGGGGGGAGATGAACAGGCACCACGTTCAATCGGTAAAAGAGATCCTCGCGAAAACTGCCCTCGCTCACCATCTTGGAGAGGTCCTTGTTCGTGGCCGCGATGATGCGGAGATCGACCGACTCGGAACGGGTCGACCCCAGGGGCGTGAACTTGCGCTCCTGGAGAAAGCGCAGCAGCTTGAGCTGGGCGCCGGGGCTGATCTCGGAAACCTCGTCGATGAAGAGCGTTCCCCTATCGGCGCGCGCCACGAGTCCCCTCTTGGAGCGCGCCGCACCGGTGAAGGCGCCCGCTTCATGCCCGAAGAGCTCGCTCTCGAGCAGGGTCTCGGGAAGCGCCGCGCAGTTGAGGGGTACGAACTCGCCCTTGAGCCGGCTCGAGTTGAGGTGGATCGCGTGGGCGAGCAGCTCCTTGCCTGTCCCGGATTCGCCGTGAATGAGAACGGTCGCGACCGAATCGCGCAGGAGGTCGATCGCCTGAAAAACGGCGCGCATCTCGCGGCTCTGGCCGATGAGTCCGCCGTAGGCCCTGCGGTTGTCGACCATCTGGCGCAACGCGCGGTTCTCGCGCAGGGTGGCGCGCCGGCCGAGGGCGCGCTCGATCAGGAGGAGCAGCTCGTCGATCTCGAAGGGCTTGGTGATGTAATCGAAGGCGCCGAGCCGCATGGCGTCCACGGCGGACCGGATCGTGCCGTAGGCGGTCATGATGATCACGAGCGCCTCGGGGTCGGCGGCGCGGATGCGTTCGAGAACCGCGATCCCGTCGGTGCCGGGCATCTTGAGATCGAGAACGGCCACGTCGAAGGGCCGCGCCTCGTAGAGCTCGATCGCCTGATCGCCGCTCTCCACGGCGGTCACTTCGAAGCCGTTGCGCTGGAGCGATCGCTGGAGAAAGTGGCGCATGCTCTCCTCGTCGTCGGCCACGATCACCGTTGCCCCGGGGTGGTCCCGGCCGCTTCCCGCGGCGCTCTCGGCACTGTCCGGCGCTGCGCTTTTCGCTGACTTTTTTGGGTCGCTCATCAGCCTCACTCCTCCTCGTTCGCCGGGGGCGGATTGCCATCCGGGGGCGGATCGCCATCCGGAAGCGAAAACTCGGGTATCGGCAGGGTGATCGTGAAGGTCGATCCCTCGCCGACCGTGCTGTCTACCTCGATCGTTCCCCCGTGCGCCTCGACGATGCTGTACGAAACGGACAGTCCCAGCCCCGCGCCGCGCGCGGCCGGATCAGGATCCTGGTCCTTGGTGGTGAAGAAGGGCTCGAAGATGTGGTCGATCCGGTCAGCGGCGATTCCGCCGCCCGAGTCCTTGACCGCGATGACCATCTCGCGCGGTCTGCGCACCGCTTCGAGTCTCAGCTCTCCGCCGCCGGGCATGGCGTGGAGCGCGTTGTTACAGAGGTTGAGAAGCACCTGGTGCAGGCCGTCGCCGTCGACCGGAACGGGCGCGCCCGCCTCGATTCTGCGCACGATGGTCACACCCCGCTTGTGGGCGTCGGGTTCGATCAGGGTCAGGGCATCGCCGATGATCGCGCCCACATCGCGGGGCTCGATCTTCACGGCCCGCTGCCGCGAGAAACGAAGGAGCTGGGCGGTGATCTCGCTCGCGCGGTCGGCGGCGCGCAAGATGACCTCGATCGTTTCGCGCCGCTCGCTGTCCGTCTCGGTCTCGAGCGATTCGACCGCGCAGCCGCGGATGCCGCCCATGAGGTTATTGAACTCGTGGGCCACGCCGCCGGCGAGCGTTCCGATCGACGCCATCTTCTCGGCATGGATGAGCTGCTGGGTCTTGCGGTTCACCTCTGCTTCGAGGTTGAGGTTCAGGTCCTGCAGTTCGCGGTTCTTGCGATCGATGTCGTCGCGCGACTGCCTGAGCTGGCTCACCATGACGCCGAAGTCAGCGGCCAGCCCCCCCACCTCGTCGGCCGAGCGGACGGGAACCTCGACATCGAGATCGCCCCGCGCCACGGCCTGGGTGCCCTGGCGAAGCTGCCGCACGGGGCGCACCACGGTGTGGTAGAGGCCGAAACCGAACATGAGAACCAGAGCACCGAACACGGCGCCGTTGAGATTGAGGTAGGCGCGGCGGATGTCGCTCGCGAAGGCCGTGCCCAGAACGGTCTGCTCCTCGGCGAGGCTGTCGATGCGGCTCTTGACCTCCTTGAGGGAACGCTGCTCCATCTCGCGGGCGAGGATTTCCACGTTGTCCTCGAGGCGGCGGCTCATGGCCGCGTCTGTCTCCTCCACGGTCCGCCGGATCTGATCGACGTCGCCCGCGTAGAGGCTGAGGGGAAGGTCCTTCATGTGCCGCCGCCGCGCGTCGGTCGTGTGGCGGATCAGGTTGACGAGGAGCTCCTTGCTGTCTGCCGTTTGTTTGAGCACCATGCGGCTCAGGGCATCGTGGCTCTGCTCGATGAGGGCACCCGTGCGGTCGGTAAAGCTCTCGTCGGCGCGCGGGCCGAAGTATCCGTAGAGAAAGGCCGCCATCAGAACAGCGGCGATGAGCAAGACCACGGCGAGCTTCATTCTTAGGGGAAAGCCGAAGCCGGGTTTGCTGTGCGTTGGATCATTTCTTGACATCTTTGCCCTCCGGAAGAGCGACCGTGTCGAGGATCGAATCGGCCGACACGAGGAGCGACAGGGGGAGCTCGTAGCGGCAGCGCCGCGCGGCGGCGAGGTTGACCACGATCTTGTGGGCGTTCATGGTGCCGACGGGGATCGCGCCAGGTTCCTTGCGGCCCTCGAGAATGTCGAGGGCGATGACCACGGCGCGCTTGCCGAGCAGGGTGTAGTCGACGACCACGCCGGCCACGGCGCCGGCGCGCGTCGCCTTGAGAGACGACGAGACGAGCGGAATCCGGTGCGGTTCGATTGCGGCGAGGACCTCTTTCATGTTGCTGTAGATGAGAAAGTCGATCGGGATCCAGATCGCCTGAACGTCGGACGCCGCGAGGGCGCCCACGGCCGACTTGATCTCGGACGGGGCAGCCACGACTTTCTCGATGACCTCGATGGCCGGTGCGTCTTTCTTGGCGAGGAACTTCCTCATGGCCTGGAGCTCCGCGGCGCTCACCTCGCCTGAGACGGAGGAGCGCAGGATTCCGACCCTTGCGAGGCCGGGTACTGCCTGGCCGAAGACACGCAGGAGCGTTTCCGAGTCGATCCAGTTGCTGTTGCCGGCGAGGTTGCGGCCCGATCCCTTCCACGAGGGGACGATGCGCGACTGGACAGGGTTGGTCACGGCGGTGAAGACGATCGGGATCTCGTCGATCCGCTCGGCGGCGAGGAGCGTTGCGCGCGTGCCCATGGCGAAGACGAGGTCGACGGTTGCGGGGGTGTCGGTGGCGTCTCCTTCGCCGAGAAACTCGTCGAGGATGCTCGCTGCCTTGTCGGAGTCGGAGTCGGCGTTGCGCACGATGAGTTCGTGGGCGTGCCTGGTCTCGGCGAAGGCGGCGCGGATTCCGTCGAGGGCGACCTCGTCATTGGGCGAGTCGTGCCAGAAAAGGACGCCGATGCGCCATTTGAGGGAATCCTCCGCGTGCGCGGGGGCTTGAATCAACAGCCCCGCGATCGCAATGCCAAGAAGAAGGAAAGCTCCCTGCCTTGCTCGGACCTTGTGCGGTCTGTCCATGGCTGTTCCTTTCTTACCGCATGGAGTGAATCGGGCCGGTCGCGGATCGTGCAGCCCGCCGGATGGGCAAATAATATCACAGAAGGACCGAAGTCACCAATTCTCCGGACGCTGTGCGACCGAGCCCCGGTTGTCCAACGTATCAGCCCGATCGCTTCTGGCAAGATCGCTCGCCGGAGTATATAGTGATCCACACCCTGCTCAGCACATCGCGCGGAGAAATCTCATGAATCATCTGAATCGCCGCACATTTCTCAAATCAAGCGCGTTCTTCTGCAGCGCACTGGCTGTCTCTCCCCTGGCGTGTGTCCAGGAGGCGGCCCGCCGAAAGAATGACGTTGTTTCCCAGGATGCCGCCGGCAGCGGGAGCAAGCTGCGTGTTCTGGTCTGCGAGGGCACGCCGCGCGCCCGGGGGCGGATCCACGGCGAGACCTTTCGCGACGAGATCGGCACCCTCGTCAACATCTGGAAGAATTCGCTTTTCAAAAGATACGAGATGAAGGGGGATCGTTTCATCGAGGAGTTCCTCGCCGACACGCGCTTCGACGAGGCCGCTCGAAAGTGGACGCCCGATCTGTGGGACGAGGTCTGCGGCATTGCCGAGGGCGCGAATCTTCCTCTCGACACGATCGCGGCGTTCCAGTGTATCGACGAGGAATGGTGGTACGGCCGCAACCGGAGTCTGGGCATCGAGCCGCCCGTGGGCCATCCGGCCGGCGGTGGGAAGTGCAGCGTGATCGCCGCCTTCGGCCAGGAGGGCGCGCCGGCTGTTCTCGGCCAGAATCTCGACATCATGGACTACTTCGACGGGTACCAGGTGCTGCTACACACGCGTCATCATGATTCGGCGCTCGAGTCGTTTGCCTTGACCAGTCCGGGATACATCGGGATGAACGGCCTCAACAATCGCAGCGTGGGCGTGTGCGTCAACGCGCTCCTTCAGCTCGACCACCGTGTTGACGGGCTGCCCGTGGCGTTCGTGGTGCGGGGGATTCTGGAGCAGGAGAGCTTTGCGAAAGCGGTGGGCTTTGCGCAGAGAGTCGATCACGCGTCGGGTCAGTCGTACACGATCGGCTCTCCAGAGGAGATCGCCACCTTCGAGTGTTCGGCCCACAAGAAGCCGCGATGCACACCCACAGTATGCCCGACGAGGCTCTGCCACACCAACCATCCGCTCGTGAGCGACGACCAGGCTATCTACGACCGCATCAAGAAGAAGTACCCGCCCCAGCCCGGACGCAGCAAGCCGTCTGGCAGCGAGATCAGGATGGCCACCCTGGAGAAAAGGCTGTCCGATCTGAAAGTTCCCTTCACCGTCGATGGGGCCAAGGCCGCGCTCGGTTCGCACGATTCGACCGTCATGCCTGTGTGTGCTCACGGACCGGGGGCGTTCACCTTCGGGTGCACGGTCATGGAGTTCGCGGATCCGCCTGTTCTGCACGTGGCTCCTGGGCCGGGGTGCAAGACGGAGTTCGGTGTGTACCGGTTCTGAGTCTCGGGACTGCGATGAAGAGCAATGTGCCCTGATCAACCCTCCGGGGATCTACGTCGGTTGGGGTACTTGGATCCATCGTACTTTTCGGGCAGCAGCTCGAGCACGGTCACGCACTTGGGCCCCTCGTCAAACTCGAGAATCACCTGGACGTCGGGCGCATAGTCGGAGATCAGCTCCCTGCACATGCCGCAGGGCGGAACGATGTCGCCCGATTCGGTCACCGCGACGATCTGGTCGATGTCGGTGTCGCCCGCTGTCGCCGCCGCGCCGATGGCGACCGCTTCTCCGCAGAGTGTGATCCGGCCGTTGTTCGCCTCCACGTGGACGCCGACGAAAATCTTGCCGCTCTTGGTCCTGAGCGCCGCGCCGATCGAGTGCCTGTCCTCGACGTAGCGCTCGAGCATCAGGTCCCTGGCCGCCTGAATGATCTCGTGGTCGACGGTATCGTTCATTCTGCAAACTCCCGAAGATGGGGAAACACGTTCGGCCGGGACGAAGGGCCGGTTATTTACCCACAGCAGTAACGTAAAGAACGGGTTCGGTCAACGGATCGCTTCCCACGATGGCGGCCACATCGTCGTCCATGAATGCCCCCACACCGCACACGCCCAATCCGAGCGCCGTGGCTTGCAGGTAGAGCGCGCCGCCCATGATTCCCGACCGGATGTTGGCATACCTGTACCCGCGGTCGCCGTCAGGATGGCCGAGCGCATCGAAGGTCACGGTCTTGAAGAAGACCACATTGGCGGTGCGGCAGAAATCCTGGTTGAGGTTGGCGCGCTTGCACTGCGTGGAAAAATCGCCGGCCCTGATGAGACGGAGCGAGCGCGTTGGCGGATCGAAGAGATAGACGCCCGGATCGATGCCTTCCACGTGGCGCACCGCGGCGTAGAGATTCAGCGGCGCCGTGGCCGAGTGAAAGGGCTCTTTGTCGGCACCCGCGCCCCCGGCGGCGACGCAGAGCGCGGACAGTTCCGACCGCGACATCGCCGACGACGAGTAGTCGCGCGTCGAGCGGCGGCGGCGGATCACGGGGAAGAGCTCATCGCCCGCGGCCGGCTCGGGGAGCGCGATCGGGCTCTCTGGCGGCACAGCATCCGCTTCCCGCCCCGTCTTGCGCCCGAGAGGGTGGGCGGCCATTCTTCCCTGCCCCTCCTTGACGCGCTGCGACGAGCCGACCTGGATCATGCGCACGTATCTGTCCGATCTCTCGGGCGGTCCGGGCCTGACCGCGACGAAAAGCGGCTCGCGAATGTCAGCGGCCGCCTCGTCGTCGCGCGCCTTGCCCACGGGCATGAGCCCGAGGGCGACCTCCTTCTCGCTGTCGATATCGAGAAGCGCGTTGATCGCCCCATCGTCGAACCGCGCGATCAGCGGCGCGCCGAAACCCCGCGCCGTCGCGCTCAGACCGAGGTTACAGGCCACGTGGCCCGCGTCCATGTTCACGTAGCGGTAGGCGCGTTCGCGATACTTGACGCCGCTCCGCGCGAACATGACCGACACGATGAGCGTGGCTGCCGCGGGCTCGTAGAGGTGCGGGCAGCCGGCGGTTTTTTCGAGCTCCCCCGAGAATTCTCCCTCTTTCAGCAGAACGAGGCCGTGCTCCTTGATCGCGTGGTGGTAGAGACCGGGTGCGAGCCCCTCCACCCCGTGGGCAACGACGTAGACGTCGACGGGGTAGAGCGCCCCGGCCGACGGTGCGGCGCGCAGATCACAGGTCATGGTGCCAAATTGCAGCACATCGGTGATCCCCTGGCCGTGAAACAGGATGGCCGACAGGTCGTCGAGCGTCATCGTCGACGGCGCCAGGCACGGCAGCGCGGTGCGCCAGCGCGTCGCGGCGTCGAGAACCGTGCCGCCGTCTTGAGGACGGACCTCGGGCATGGCGGTCTTTGGCCTTTGGCGATAGGTTTTGTAAACCGAAGGACACGTCCGCCAGGGTATCCCGGGCAGGTGGGCGCGCGGTTGATAGGAACTAGCGCGATGGTAGTACTCGGCGAGAGTGATCCGCTCCCCGTCGATCTCGATGCGCACGCGGGGCGGCGGACGCAGGGGTGTCTGGTTGTTCGCGCGGTGGGCGTTCATTTTTCCCTGTCCAGAATGGCGATGAACTCGGCCGGCACAGGCGCCTCGAAGACCATCTCGTCCCCGGTCCGCGGATGGCGGCACGCGAGCCGGGCCGAGTGGAGCGCCTGGCGGGGCAGGATCAGCTCCTCGAGATCCTTCGCGTCGGGAGGCCCTTCGCGCGCCTTGAAGTAGTACTCGTCGTTCGGACCGTAGATCTTGTCGCCCACGATCGGACAACCGATCGCGGCGAGGTGAACGCGTAGCTGGTGCTTGCGCCCCGTGTCGAGAACGAGGCGCAGCAGGCTGAAGGCGCGGCCGCGGCGCTCGACCTCCCAGCGCGTCCGCGCCGTCGCTCCGTCAGCGCGCACCGCCTGCTTGTAGGGAACGCGCGCGCCGTCGTCCGCGCCGAGGGGAAGCTCGATCGCGCCATGATCGTCGTCGGGAGCGCCATGAACGAGGGCGCAGTAGTCCTTGCGCACCAAACGGTTACGAAACTGATCGGCCACATCGGTGGACTCTTCGGCGCCCTTCACCGCGAGCAGCACGCCGCTCGTTTCCACATCGAGCCGGTGTGCGAGGATCGGCATCCGGTCGTCGGCCACACCGGCGGCCGCGCACCGCTTGTGCAGGGCGGTAAGCACGGTGCGGTGGAGGTTGAAACCCACGGGGTGGACGGGGATGCCAGACGGCTTGTTCACCACGATGAGGCAATCGTCCTCGAAGAGGATTTCGAGGTTCCGCTCGGGCGGCGCGGCCTCGGCTGCATCTTCGTCCCTGGCGGCACGCGGCCAGACGAGCAGAACGCGGTCGTCCATGGCCACGGAAAAGGAGCCTTTCTTGACTGGCGAGTCCTTGCGGCTCGGGCAGTCTGATGGGTCTCCGGTGCTGTGGGTCGTGCGGACCCCATCGGGCGCCTCGCGGAAGACATAAACCCGTCCCTGCTTGATCAGCTTCTTGGCCACTGAACGGGAGAGCCACTTGTAGCGCATGGCGAGGACCTGGTCGAGCCTGCCGCCCGCTTCGTCCTTTTCGACGGTGAAGCGGTAATTCTCCTCCGGGCTTTCGAGGTGGCGGATGTCGAACTTGTCGGCGACCATCGATACGCCTCCCGAATCAGGACCTGATGCGAGCGCCTACTATAATGATGTAGAAGGAATTCACCGGGGAACAGTACTTTTCGCGCCGGTCAACGATAAACGCACTGATAAGCGCGCTTCACATTCTGCCCGATCCGCCCCGGCGGCGGCGCCTTGGTGATGGTGAAGTGCTCGCTCCGCCGTTCGTCGAGAATGAGAAAAGTGCACGTAAGCGCCCGCGGCCCGCCGGGTGCGCGCACCGACCGGCCCTGCATGGCGGCAATGTCCACATCGGGAAACCAGCTCGGGAAGATGACGAGGTAGTCGACCTTGTTTTGAAACAGCCACTGCACCTTCTGCGAAAGAGGAAGCTGGGGAAAGGCCGCTTCCCGGTCCATCTCATCGAGGCCCTGGTAGCGGTTGAGGCAGCAGAGGTCGATCGTATTGCGCCCGCCGAAATGTCGCGTGGCGCCCGCATCGTTGACCGCCACCGTCGCGTCGGGCGGGATATTCCGGCTGATCCACTGGCCGAGCTCGACCTGGACCTCGTTGATGTTCTGGCAGTTCCAGGCGAAGGTGTCGGCCGTGCGCGTCAGATTGACGAGCAGGCCCCCACCGGCGAGAAGGGCCCCGATCGCCCCCGCCGCGATCAGGCCGTTTCGCATCGCGCGCGGCAGCCCGGGCCGGCTCAGCCAGTCGAGACCGAAAGCGGCCGGGATCCACACAAAGGGCAAGGCGGGAACGAGATAGCGCCACCAGTAATAATAATCGGTCCCCCCCTCGAGCATCTCGCGCGACGCACAGATGGCAAACAAGAAGCCAACCCCAAAGAGCACAAGCACCAGGCTGAAAAAACTACCTCCCATGCTGGTGGTCTTGGCGTCCGCGCCACGCTTGGCGCCTTTGCGAGAGGTTTCTTTCACACCCGCCGCCCCACCAAGACTGACCATCCGCACAAGCCCGGCAACAGACAGCACCCCGATCGCAACCGCAGCCGCCAGAGGAATCTTTCCCCACACCGCCGCGATCATCTCGAAAAACTCGGTCGTATCGAGATAGTTGCGCTCCTGGATCTTCGCATAGAAGGTGTTGGGCAAAAGCCTCCCCGTGACCGACAGCGACCAGACCGCCCAGAGCGCCATGACGACAACACCCGGCACGGTCAGCCGCAGGAGATCGCGGCCCGGCGTGCGATTGCTCCGCGATCCGCGCCCGCCGCGCTCTGCAACGACATAAATCAAGGGAAGTAGCCCGAAAAGAAGCACGCACTCGGGCCGGGCCAGAATGGCCAGAGCCGCAAAGATCCCCGCTCCCAGATAGGCCCTGCCCCGGAAGGCACAGAATGCGCTCAGCAAAACAAAAGCGGTGAGTGTCACCTCCATGCCGGACAAGCTCGAAAAGACCATGACCGGCGACGCCGCCACCAGCAGGCCGCCGAACACGGCACTCTGCAGCCGGCTCCCGGCGCCAAGCAAAAGCACGGTCATGGCGCACGCCGCCAGCCACCCGAAGAGCAGACCGAGGACCTTGACCCCCGCGATCGCCGAGATCCCCGCGATACGCTCGAGGAGCTGGGGAACCGCACCTGCGATCATCCAGAGCGGGCTGGTGAAGCCGTTCTCCGGCTCGCCGTCGTTGTAGCAGGGCACGCCCGTTTCGGCCACCGAGCGGGAGTAGACCATGTGAATCCACGCATCGTCGAGGGGGAACCCGGTCCAGGCCGCGTCCGTTCCCGTGGCGTCGCTGGAAATGAAAAAGGACGCCACCACGAGGTGCACCACGAGGAGGCCGAGAAAGACGGCCAGCGTGGTCGCGTGGCCCGCGCCGGCGGCGGAGACTTGCTTCCTGTGGCTTTTCTTTTGCGCCATCAATTACCGCCTGTGTAGCCCATCTTGCGCATCCATTCTTTCGCGTCCTCGTCGAGGGTCACGGTGCGACTCGTTCCCTCGGGAACGCCGCGCAGGTACTCGGCCCTCAGGCCCCTGATCTCTTTTACGCGGGTGGCCATCGACTCGAAGAGGTTGTTCTGCTCGCCCGGGTCTTCGGCCACGTTGAAGAGCTGTGGGGGCGTACCCGGGGGAACGAGCGTCTCGATCAGCTTCCAGCCCATTGCGTGGAACGACGAGCAACTCACCGTCTTGACCGCCCGGATCCGGGTCTGGCTGTACACGAAACGATCTTCGCCCGGCTCTGCGTCCATGAGCGGCACGAGGCTCTCCCCCTGAACGCCGTCGGGAACGCCGAGTTCGACGAGGTCGAGTACCGTGGGCAGCACGTCGATGTTGCGCGTGATCGTCTCGATGGTGCACCCGTTCTCCATGCCGGGCGCGGCGATCACTAGCGGCACGTGAAGCTGTTCGTTGTAGAGGGTGTACCCGTGCAGCACCGCGCCGTGGTCGAAGAACTCCTCGCCATGGTCGGCGACGACCACGACGACCGTGTTGTCGAGCACGCCGCGGCTTTCGAGAAACCTCATGAACCGGCCGAAGCTGAGATCCCACGAGGCGATCTCCTGGTCGTAGAGCGCGGTCAGATGGGCCTTGTCTCCGTCGTTCACTCGAAGCGCGCCGGCGAGAATTCCGTCGATCTGGCGATGTTGGCCCGTGATCGGGCCGGAGTAGCTCTTGTCCGCGAAGAGCCGGTTCGACGGGGGCGGAGCCGTGTAGGGGCTGTGCGGCTCCATGTAATGGAAGTAGAGAAAAAAGGGACTCTCCCCCTTTGTCAGCTCGTCGATCCACTGGGACGAGAGGTTGTTGATGTCGGCCGCCGCGGTGAAGAGATCGACGTGGCGATACTGATCGAATCCCTGGCCGAATCCGAACTGCTGATAGACATTGGGATTGGCCACGATCGCGCGGCACGTGTAGCCCGCGCCCGAGAGGATCTCGGCGAGAGTGAGATGCGGCTCATCGAGCACGCCCTTTCCGTCCCACTGGTCGAGGGGATTGAGCACGCCGTGAGAGCGCACGTGAAGGCCGGTGAAGAGACTCGCCACTGACGGGCCGGTGCGCGACGACTGGGAAAAGTTCGCCCTGAACGCCGCGGCGCGCGCGGCGAAGCGGTCGAGGTTGGGCGATGTGGCGCGCTCGTAACCGTGATATCCGAGGTGGTCGGCGCGGAGCGTGTCAACCATGAAGACGATCACGTTCCGTCCATTGCCCTTGGAGCACGAGACGGTCGCCGCGAGCAGGCAGGCGAGGAGCGCTGTGAGCAAAAGGGCCCCGAAGGAGCGCGGCTGTCGCGGCTTTGCGAGTCTTGGGCGATGTGGCTGTTTGTGGTTCATCTCTTCTATTTATCGGCCTCGAGTTTTCTGAGCTTGTCCAAAAGTGCCGCGGCCTGACGGGCGTCGGGCTTGAGTTCGAGGAATTTTTCGAGATAGTCGATGCTCTCGCGAATCGCGCCGAGCCTCTGGCAGATCGCGGCGAGGGGGTAGAGCGGACTGGGAGAGAGGGGATCGATCTCGCGGGCGCGTTCGAGGTACTGCTTCGCCTCGACTGAAAGAGCCAGGGCTTCCTGCCGGCACTTTTCGGCTCTGTCGCGTTGCGCCTGCCGCACAAATCGGGCTGATGCTTTTGTGAGGCTCTCCGACTTTTTCATGTGGAGCATGCCGAGGTTGAGCCAGGCGTGCATCGTCTCCTCCTTGATCGCGATCGCCTCGCGAAAGAGGGCTTCGGCCCTGGCATCCTCATTGCGCCGGGCATGATAGTTACCGAGGTTCACGCTGAGTTTCGTGCCCTTGTGTCCCGCGGCCGAGAGGTAGAGCTTGTCGTTGCTCGTCCAGTCGGGGTTGCGCTCGAACGTAAGATAAGCGCCGAGGCCAATCGCGATCCAGCAGGCGACCGTGATCGCCGGCACACGCCAGGGCGGACTTTTCACCTTCCGAGCGAGGAGCGCCGCGATCAGAATCGAGAGCGCCGCCGACGGGATGTAGAGAAACCGCTCGGCCATGAGCGAGAAGGTGGGCACGATGTTCATCACCGGCAGAAGCGCCAGGAAGAAAAATCCGAGGGCGAAGGTCACCGCCGGCGCGCGCCGCACGCAGGCGACAGCGACCGCGACCGATAGAATCAGAAGACCGAGACCCAAAAGCGCGCCGACCGTGAGGAAGGAATCGGCAAAGGGAAGCACGCCGTTGTAATGGTAGAGCAGGTCGACGGGCGCAATTAGAAGTCGCGCATAGACAGGCAGGGTCTGGAGCATGGTGGCTGCCGTGGTGACCCAGTCCTTGCCGTGGAAGTAGTTGTACGTTTCGCGGCTGGCCACGTGGCTCAGTGCGATTTCGCGCCAGCAAAGAAAGAGCACGGTGAGCGCCGCCAGACCGGCGTAGACGAGGAGCCGCTTTCGCAGGGGGGGCGCGTCATTCCTCCCCACCGTGAGGTCGTACAGCACGACAGCCAGGGGAAAGGTGACCGCCATCTCCTTGCACAGAAGAGCCGCCGCGTAGAAGAGGGCGAGAAGCCCGAGCCTCCAACCCTTCCCCTTGCGCGCGAATTGAATCCAGAATAGACCCGCCGCGAGGTAGAAAAGGCAGGCGAGGCTGTCCGTGCGGCCGCTGATCCATGTGACCGCCTCGGTGTGCACCGGGTGGACGGCGAAGATGAGCGCCGCCGGCAGGGCGGGCTTCCACGAACCGCAGAGGAGAGCGAGGATCCGGAAGAGGAGCAGCGTGGCGATGGCGTGAATGGCGATGTTCGTCAGATGAAAGACACGCGCGTACTGCTCGTTGGCGTAGATGTCGCTGTTCCAGTTGTCGAAACAGTAGGTCAGGGCGACGAGCGGCCGGTAGTAGCGGCCCATGGTCTCGTGAAAACCCTCGGCGCCGCTGAAGTGCCCCCCGAGATGGGCGAAGGTGTGGGTCTCGGGATTTTCCACGAGCAGCATCTTGTCATCGAAGACGAATGCGCCGTCGATCGCGTTGCCGTAGACCAGAACGGCCACTGCCGCTACCACGAGGTAGGGAACAATGCCGCTTTTCTTCTGGAAGTGTTTCACCGCGCGCTCGCCTCGATTCGGTTCCTTGTGGTCCGGCTCATCATAGCCGAGTGAGGTGGGATCGTAAATCCTCGAAGAGGCGCGCGCCGGGAATATCGTGGACGCGTGTGGGTGTCAAGGTCCCGTCGGACCCCCTTGATCGCTGGCCTCTCCTTCAGAAAAGGGTCAGGAAGAGAGCCGGTCCGGACAGCATCCGATCGATGGAGATTCTTGCGAAACATACTGTTTTTGTGGATAATGAAACGCAGCCGATTCGGGTCTAGATAACGAATTTCATCACGCCGAAGACTCATATCAGAAGAGGAAGGTGGACCATGGATAAGCGCGATTTTCTGAAGGCACTCCTTGCTGGCGGCGCAGGCCTCGTCTTGAACCAGACGCCGCTCCAGGGACAGCAGCAGCAAAAACTCGCCCCTCCGCCGACTTTCAAGGGGGTGAAGCTTCCGCCCGTGCAGATCAATCCCTTCTCGTCCGAGATCGTGCTGAACAGCCGGTACTCTTTTCACGGGGGGTACAGCGGCACTTTGCCGCAGCAGGTGGCGGCCAACGTCGCCTGGGCGACGAGCAAGGCACCCGTGATCGGATCGTTCCGTACGATCTATATCGCCCTTCCGGACGCTGTCTACGTTTACAACGAGAAGGCGCACGCTCTCATTTTTCACAAGGCGGGCAATCACCTTTCCGAACCGAACCTCGCCTTCGAGGTGGGCGTCTCGGGCGAACTGGAAGAGGATGCGGGCGCCTGTCTGCACTACTCGCAGCTCGCGGCCGTCTCCTTCTGGACTTCCACAACCAATCAACCATGCTGCTGCGTCAAGGAGAGTGGAAAAACGTGGGCCAACAGCAGGTGGGATCCGGACTCGACCATTCACATGGTCTGCTGCTTCGGCCACACGAACTCGGTGAACGGCATCACCGACCAGCTCGTTGCCGTCTCGTCGGACGGCAGCCTGCCCGATCCAACCACGGACGGCACGGTCCTGCTGGAAAACGCCCTGGGGAACCTGAAATACGGCGACCAGTTCGGCGGCGCCGAACTCGATCTGGCCGACCTCTCCCAGATCGCCTGGGGGTCCTACGGCTGCGTGCCCCACTATGCGATCGGCAAGGGTGCGTTGACCGTCGCCTCTGCGGTGGCCTACTACTACATGACCGGCCGGATCTACATGGTTCGTTCCGAAGGAGTGGAGCGCTATCATATGCGGGACCCCTCCGGCTCGACCTCGTCGAGAGACCACCGGATCGAGAGGACCGCCAGCGGCGACCGGAGGCCGAACCTCAGGTCGGCGACACCCAAGATCTCCCAGTCGGCCCCGAACTACTTCGTCTTCTGCGCGGCGGGGAGCAGCAACTGGCATCTGGTGGAGGCCGGGTTCTGCGGCGCGAGCGCGCTGCTTCAGGCCACTTCGATCGGTGTCCAGGGGCACTGCTCGGCCGGCTTCACCTCCCAGGAACGCACCGCCATCATCAATGCCCTGTCCATCCCCTCGAATCATTATCCGCTGCTCGTCTTCTCCACGGGCCACGAGCGGTAGTCGTTCGGGAATTCCAAGGTTAATAACACGAATGCCTGCAGAACAGCGCCGATCGCGGCCGGCTTGGGCGGGCGCTCATGGGATTTCATTATGCGAGGTAAGCTGTGCAAGGTAAGTCGCCTGAGCCAAGAGCGGGATACATCGCATTCTGTGCCACCCGTCGTTCTCCGCGTCCGCGCGACTCTCCGCGAACCTGGCGAGATCTTCTTCCAAAAATCGTTACTATAAAATCAATTACAACACTTCATGCTCTGCCGCTGTCCCCGGTTCCCGAGTCGTTTGGTTCGCTATATCTGGAAATATTTTCATTACACCTCATGACCGTGAGCTCTAAAATGGAAGGCGATTCGAGCCCACAACGTGCGCACAGATTGTCCTCGATACGGTTAATGGCATCGGGAGGTGTTTCATGAGTCTCTCCGTGGGAATCGCAGGTCTTCCCAACGTGGGAAAGTCGACCCTTCTCAACGCGCTCACCCGTGCGGGCGCCGAGGCGTCGAACTACCCCTTCTGCACGATCGAGAAGAACGTGGGCATCACGCCCGTGCCCGATCCCGACCTCGTGCGCCTCGAGGAGATCCTCAGCCCTGAAGAGGCGATCCAGACCACGGTCCAGTTCGTCGACATTGCGGGGCTCGTGGAAGGCGCGAGCAAGGGCGAGGGGCTGGGGAACAAGTTTCTCGGGCACATTCGCGATGTGGACGCCATCCTTCACGTGGTGCGCTGCTTCGAGGACGAGAACATCGCCCACGCACCCGGCGCTCCCGATCCGGTGCGCGACGTGGAGACGGTGGAGACCGAATTTCTGCTCGCCGATGTCGAGACGGCCGAGCGCGGCCTCAACAAGTGGTCCAAGGAGGTACGCAGCGGCAAGGGAACGGGCAAGGACGAGGAAGCGGCCTTCGGACGCGCCGTGGAGATCCTCAAGGCGGGCAGTCCGATCCACGAGGCGGAGTTCGACGAAAAAGACGCCGAGATTCTGGCCGAGGCGCGCTTTCTAACGGCCAAGCCCTGTGTCTACCTGGCCAACACGAGCGAGGACGACCCCGCGGGCGAAGGCCCCCTGCCATCGGCGCTCGCCAAGGCCAAGGGATCGGATCGGATCATCCCCGTGTCAGTGGAAATCGAGATGGAAATTTCCGAGCTCTCGGCCGAGGAGCAGGCTGAGTTCATCGCCGACCTCGGTCTCACCAAAACCGCCCTCAACCAGGTCATCACCTCGTGCTACAGGCTACTCGACCTGATCACCTTCTACACGATCGCCAACAACAAGCTCCGCGCCTGGCAGCTACCGAGGGGCCGCACCGCGCCCGAGGCCGCGGGAAAGATCCACTCCGACATGGAAAAGGGATTCATCCGCGCCGAGGTCATGGCCCTCGCCGACGTCGTCGAGCTCGGCAGCCGCCATGCGCTCCAGGAAAAGGGCCTCGTCCAAACGGTGGGCCGCGGCTACGCGGTGCAGGACAAGGACATCCTCCAGATCCACTTCAAGGCGTGAAAAAAACGTTCCCGGAACAATTCCTCCATGAGATCTACCCAAATTGATCCCATGGAATAATCGTTCCCGGAACAACAACTGGAGGAATTGCTCCGGGAACACTTCTTACGGGAACACTTCTTACGGCATCGCGCGGCTGACCAGGTTGATCGTCTCGGCGTAGAGGGCGCCGAAATCGCTGTAGAGGTCGGCCATCTTCTTACCGGTTTCAGCCTTGAATGCCTCGTCCTCGACCGAGGGGAGGTTGATCTTGACGTTGAGCATGGCGCCCTCGAATCCCGACCGCGCCGAGAGAGCCGCCACGCCCGCGTCGGTGATCGATGCCGGATTTCCCTGGGCGGCGGCGCCCTTGGCGAGCTTGAGCGCCGCGTAGCAGAGCTCGGCCGTGCGCAGCGGCACGCTGGTCGCGTTCTGGTTCGCCCTCTCCATGGCCGCCTTGCGCTCGGTCTTCTCCTCGGCGCTCTTCTTCGGTAGGCGCGATGCGTCGATGATCATGTTGAACGCCTCCGTGTCCTCGTCCACGGCGCGGAGCAGGCTGTCCTTGATCTCCTGGCCCTTGTCGGCGAGGGCGAGCATCTCGTCGAATCGGTCGAACATGTTCTTCTTGCCGGCCGTGAGGTTGGCCACCATGGTGGCGAGGCCCGCGCCGAGAGCGCCGGCCAGGGCGGCCACCGACCCGCCGCCGGGCGCCATCGAGTCGGTGCTCACCTCGTTGACGAAATCGCGAATGTTCATTCCCACGAGGGGCGGCGTTTGGCGGAAACGGTACTCGATGATCTTCTTCGCCGGGTCGAAGGGGCCGAGCTCGTCGAGCCCGAGCGACTTGACCGCGATGTGGACCAGCTCCTCCTCGGGAACACCGGTGGAACGGTGCTGCTTGGCCAGGTAGTGACGGCCCGAGGCGAGAATCGCGTCGAGCGGCACCAGGCCGATCAGCTCCGACCCGGTCACCCGCAGCCCGCGCTTGGTCGCCAGGCGCGCGCATTCGTCGAAAACATCGTGGATCGCCGTGACCTTATAATTGTTCAGGTTGAACGAGAGCTGCGCCACGCCGTACTCCTCGATGTACCAGCCCACACCCTTGAGAAACTGGAACTTCCCCTCCTTGTGCAGCGGCTTGCCATCGTCGTCGCGCATGATCTCGCCGTGGGAATAGAACTGGGTCGGGCTCGGGCCGCGCCGAAGGCGGCCCGTCTCGCGCACCTCCATGGCAATGTCGGAGGCGTACTTCTTGTCGCGCGTGTTGAGGTTGATGTTGTAGGCGATGAGGAACTCGCGCGCACCCATCACCGTGGCGCCGGTGCGCTTGACCGTGTCGTTGAAGACATTCGGCCCGAAATCGGGCGCCCACTCGGGCTTGCCGAGCTTGCCGGAAAGCGCCTCGTACTCGCCGGCGCGGATGTCGGGAAGAAGCTTGCGCTCCGGCTTGGCGGCCGAGTACTCGTAGAGATAGACCGGAATACCGAGCTCGTCGCCCACGCGGGCGCCCACCTTGCGCGAAAGCTCGACGCACTCATCCATGGTCACGCCCGACACGGGGCAGAAGGGACAGACATCGGTAGCGCCCTGGCGCGGATGCTCGCCCGTCTGCTTGCTCATGTCGATCAGCTCGGACGCGGTCTTGATCGCTTGAAAGGCCGCCTCTTCCACACTCTCGGGCGAACCGGCGAATGTGACCACCGTCCTGTTCGTCGCCTTCCCTGGGTCAGCGTCGAGGAGCTGCACCCCGTCGACAGCCTCAATCGCGGCCGTGATGGCGTCGATCACCTTCTGGTCGCACCCCTCGCTGAAATTGGGAATGCACTCGACGATTCTGTCCATTTCGAGTCTCCGATCTGTTTGATTGACTGCGCCGGATCATACCACATCAACGAACATACCCAAGGGATCTCATCCGATCTCTCCGTTCCGCATCGTCCTGCAGGGGCCAGAAATTCGACGGGTTCTTTTCGTCGACGCGGCTCAGTCCGAAGAGACGCCTCAGCTCGCCCTTCATCCGGTCGTAGACCGGTCCGCGCCCCGACTCGCCGGTCAGGAGGTTCTGCGCCTCGCCCGGATCCTTTTGCTCGTCATAGAGAAAAAGCGCCTGGCGGCCCTGATCCTTCCGCTCGATCATGCCGAAGAGCTTGAAGTCGCGCGTCCGCACTCCCTTGAAGAAGACCGGATCGGGCAGGGCCTGCTTCGAGCAGAGCGCTTCGAAATAGATCGTGCGATTCGGATCGTCGGCGCTCGCCTTGCGCCGGAGCGAAAGGCCCGCGATCCCGGCCGGGGCGTCCACTCCGGCATAGTCGAGAGCGGTGGGCACGACGTCGACGAGGCTCGCCAGGTACTTGCTGCGCGCACCGCGCGTTTCGGCAGCCGGACGGCTGCTGGCCGGAGCGCCAGCCGGCGCCGCCACGATGAGCGGAACGCGAAGCACCTCGTCGTAGACCGACTTGCTGTGCTCGAAGCAGATGCCGATGTGTTCGCCGAATCCCTCGCCATGGTCGGCGGTGAGAATGATCAGTGTCCGGCCGCGCAGTCCCTTCTCGTCGAGCGCGGCGAGCAGCCGGCCGACCTCGTGGTCGGTGTAGGCCACCTCGCCCCTGTAGAGCTCGATCATGCGCGCCAAATCCTCGTCTTTGATCGCGCCTCCGAGTTTCTCGACCTCGGCCATGACCGTGTCCATCGTGCCGTCCATGGGGCCGTCATAGTCCTTGGAGAGTTTCTCGAGCCACGGCCGCGGTGGGGTATAGGGCATGTGGGGATCGAAGAGGTGCACCCAGCAGAAAAGCGGTTCATCCCCGCTCCGCGCGCCGATCCACTCGACGGCGCGATCGACGGTGCTGCCGCCGACCCGCTGATAGGGCTTGGCCCACGTATCCATCCACCACTTGGAATACTTGGGCAGGCTCTCGTCCTTCTCGTCCTCGACCGCCACCATGGGATTTTCCATCTCGTCATCGAAGGTGTCGAAACCCTGGTCGATGCCGAACCGCCGATCGAGCACGAAGGCGCTCACAAAGGCGCCGGTCGTGTACCCCTCATCGGAAAGGATCTCGCCGAGAGTGATCTGCTCCTCGGGCAGGTAGTAGACGCCATTGTCACGCACCCCGTGCTGGTGTGGATAGAGGCCGGTCATGATCGTCGAGTGGGAGGGCAGCGTGATCGACACCGAGGTGAAGGCGTTTTCGAAGAGGACGCCCTCGGCAGCGAGCTGGTCGATGTTGGGTGTCTGCACGCTCTCGTTTCCGTAACAGCCGAGATGGTCGGCGCGGAGCGTGTCGAGGGTGATGAGGACGATGTTCATCCTCTCCTTACCGTCGGAACAGCCGCCGAGAAGAGCCGCGATGCAGAGAAGCGCAGCCCCGAAAGCCGGAGAAAGGGCTGGTCCGAACGGTCGACTCCTGTCTGTGGCCATCAGTCAAACACCTTCCGAAAACAACCGTCTCCGCCCTGAGGCGGTTCGCACGCTCACTCCGCGGGGAATTATACATGAATTCGCCGGCGTGGCCAGAATTCAAGAAGCCGCCCGACATCGACCGTCCTGGTGAAACCTGATAAGTTTGAATTTAACCGATTTGGAAATCGGACCGATGGGCAAAGACAAGCTTCACAATCGCTACGATGGTTCACCGCGCGCCGCCGCGAGATTGCGCGAAAGGTTATGGGGAACCTCTAGCGCCGGCCAAACAGCGAAACGGTCAGCGCCCGCCCTCCCCACAAAAGCACCAGAAATCCAAAAGCCGTGACCACCACGGTCGGGCCGAGCGGCCAGTCGAGCAGAAAGGACACCATGAATCCGCTGAAGGCGGTCACGATCCCGATCAGCGACGAAAGCAGATAAAAGGAGAGCATGTTGAACGCCACGAGCCGCGCGGCGAGCGGCGGGATCACCATGAGCCCGAAGACGACGAGCGGCCCCACGGTGAGGACCCCCACCGAGATGACCGCACCCACGAGAAGATAGAGGAGCACATCCCAGAAAAGGGGATTCTTGCCCAGGCTCACTGCCGCTTCCTCGTCGTAGGCGATGAGAAGAAAGTCGCGGCGGAAAAAGACGAAGAGGAGCAGAGCGAGCCCGAAGAAAACAGTGATCGCGAGAAATCCTTCGTCACTGATGGCGAGGATCTCACCCTTGAGGAGCACGTCGATATGGCTCGTTCCAAGGGCCGATCCCGCGAGAAAGAGAATCGTCGCTGCCGCGGCGAGGGAGTAGGCGGCCGCGATCCGGCCCTCGGGCGAACCCCGCTTGGCGCGGCCGATCCAGACAAGAACGAGCAGCGCCGCAAATGTGAAAAGCATCGCAAAGAAAAGATGAAAGCAAAAACTCCCCTCGTCGTGGGCGTGGCAGTCGTCGGCGCTCCAGAGGCAGTTCCACGTCGGTAAAAGCAGAAATCCGAAAGCCACTCCGGCCGCGGCGAACTGGGGTACCGCGATCCCTAAAAACACCATGCGCCGCAGGATGAAGAAGACGCCAAGCAGTGGACAGATCGCTCCCACTAAGAGGGAGCCGTAAAAGCTGTTGGCAAAGAGTGTCAGTATGTCGCTCATTATCTCGATCATGACACGGCCCTCATCGGTCGAAGTGTTCGTTGATCTGCGAGGGCGACAACATCTCGTCCACGCTTCCCTTCTCGATCCGGCCTCTGTTGACCCAGATCACGTCGCGCACATTGTCTCTGATCGTATCCATCTCATGGCAGATGAGCACGATGGCGAGCCCACGCCGATTGAGATCGACGAGGAGCTGCATCACGGACGCCTCGGCAGCCTGGTCGACACCGCTCGTCGGTTCGTCGAGCAGGAGCAGGTCGGGTCGCGCCATGAGCGCCCGCGCAATGAGCACCCGCTGCTTCTGCCCAGCGGAGAGATCGGCGAAGAGCCTGCCTCCCACGGCTGTCATGCCGACCCGGTCGAGGCACTCGGCAAGGAAAGCCCTCTCGGCCGGCGCCATGCGCCTGAGGCGCGGCAGGCGCGGGTAGGCGCTCATGGCAACGACCTCGGCCACGGTGACGGGAAAAATCGGATCGAGGACCTGGATCTGGGGAACATAACCAAGCGTCGGACTGCGGCCCGACGATTTCGGGCTGCGGCCCGACGATGTCGGGCTGCGACCGGAGAATGCCGCGAGCCGCACCGTTCCCTGGAGGGGTTTGAGCTGGCCGATCATGCCACGGAGAAGCGTGGTCTTGCCCGCGCCGTTGGGCCCCACGATACCGAGAAAATCACCACGCCTCACGCAGAGATCAACGCCGGAGATTACCGGGCGTTGGCCGTATCCAAAAGCCGCGCTTTGCAGTTGTAGAAGTTCTTGCTGGTCGTCCAGCGCGCCTTGCTGGTTGTCACTCATTGTTCAACTCTTTCTCGATCTCTTCCGGTGTGAGCACCCGCTTGCCGAGCGCCCTCAGTATCGACTTGATATTGTGCTCGATGAAATTGAAATACCCCTGCGTCTCGGGGCGCCCGCCGCTCATGTTGGGCAGGGTGACCAGCTTGATGCCGCTCTTCTCCTTGAGGAATCTGGGGTACTTGTTCGAGTAGTAGTCTTCCTTGATCACGAGCTCGATCTTTTCGTCCCTGATCCGGCGCAGGAGCTTGGCCATGTGGCGCGGTGAGGGCGCGATGCCGGGTTTTGGTTCGATCTCGGCGCGCATGTCGAGGCCGAAGCGCGCGGCGAAGTAGGACCACGACCGGTGATAGGTGATCACCCTGACGCCTTTCAGTGGACGGGCGAGGATCTCCCACTGGGCGAGCTTTTTGTCGAAGCGCGCCAGGAAGTCCTTCAGGTTCGCCTCGAAAAATTTCGCGTGATCGGGATAGGCGCGGCAAAGCCCGTCGCAGATCGTCTCGGCCATGAGCCGGCCGCTTCGGGGATCGGTGTTATAATGGGGATTCCCCTCGGGGTGAACATCCCCCTCGGCGCGGTCCGGTTCGTCGGGGACCTCCACCGGAGTGATCCGCGCCGAGCAGTTGACGAATCCGGACGCGCCGGGCTGGATTTTCTCGTTGCGGCAGTTGTAAAGCAGGTCGGGAAGCCAGGCGTGCTCCAGGTCGAGCCCCACCTCGAAGAGCATGTCGGCCTTGTTGAGAATGAGGAGGTAGCTCGGCTTCATCGGAATCGAGTGCATGTCCTCGCTCCCCTTGGCAATACTCTTGACGTCCACGAGATCGCGGCCGATTTCGCACACCATGTCGGCCAGGTCGGGGATGGTGGTCACCACCTTGATCTTGTCAGCGGCAGCGGCAATCGGGCTGCCGGTTGCGAGGGCTACCAGTACAATGATCAGAACTATCGGTATCTTTGAGCTGTTTTTCATTTCTCGTTTCTCCCCATCAGGTTACCAGTTCAAGCCGTGAGAGTGGCTGCCGAACACGAAGATCCACTGCACGAGGACCTCGGAAAAGTCCTCGCCCGCGAACCCGTCGCCATGCCGTTCGAGGTCGTTGAAACGATACTGTAAACGTAGCCAGTTGAAGTGGGAGATCCTCCACGTGACCCACGAGGAAACCTCTCTCTGGCCCACGTTGTCATGCTGGGCCGATTCGAAGGCGCCGCCCATGAGTCCCGCGGCCCAGTAGGGGCTCCAGGCATACTCGCACCAGGCGTAGCCGCCGTATGCGCGGCCTTTTTCGATCGACTCGTCGGCCTCGTGAAAGAACGTGCCGTGGCTATTGAATCCCTCGACGCCGAGGATGAACTCCCGCCGCGAGGCCGGATCGATCCATTTGTAGGTCACGTCAGCGCCGGACACGGTGCTCCGCGTCTCCCAGCGTTCCACCGGATCACCCGCGGCTTCCTGGTGGAAGGCCTGGATCTCGGGAGCCCAGAGACAGCTCGCCCCCACCTGAAGGCTCGAGTTGTCGCTCAGGTCGCCGTAGCCGGTGATACGGCCGTTGTAGGCGAAATTGTCCATCTGCCTCTTGCCGTAGGGATCGACGTCGCTGTGGTCGTGATGGTGGCCGCCCCAGACCCTGTGGCCATGGCTATCGAGCTCGTTGTACACACCGACCGACCAGCGCACCGGGATCTCGTCGGTGATGCCGAACCACTGGTGGACCTCCAGGCCGGGCGCGTTGATGCTTCCGCCGATGTAGTCGTAGTAGACGAAGGGTTTTTCCACGAAGGGAAGCTCGTGGTCGTGGCGCTGGCCGAACTTTCCAAAATCAGCCAGGATCTTGCCGGCCTTGATCGAGAAGTTCGCGGGCAGGCGGTTCATCACGGCGGCGGCTTCCACCACCGAGGCGTCGTGGCCATCGCCTCCCGCGATAACGGCATAAGCGTAACCGAAGGGATCAATCTGGGCAGCCAGGTTGATTTCAGCCGCGCGCAGCCAGAATCGATCCTGGTGGCCGCCGCTGTCGCTTCCTGTCTGTCGGCTTCCGACGATGTCGATCACCGCTCCCAGGGCAGGATTGTAGGTTCGCGAGAAGCGCGTGGTCTGGCCCAGGTTTCCCATCAGGCCGGACGAGGCGCCCATCGATGCGACGCCGGAGTTCTCACTCGCGCGGTCCGGCTCTGTTCGGCGTTGCGGGGTTTTGGGTCTCTGCCTGAGGTCGTACACCTCGAGTTCGAGCGCTTCCAGGCGTTCGAGAAGGTCCTTGGTTGTCGGCTCATCGTCCTCCGTCTGAGCGTCGAGAGCCGGCACGACCACGAACGCTGCTGCGCAAGAGATGAGAAGGGTCAGTAATATTTTTGATGAAGTCACTTTTTTCCTCCTGTTGTCCAATTCTGAAACGGAACGGATACCCACTAACCAAGGCGACATCAACATACGATGATGCCTTCTTCTCTCAGCAGGGCGGCGAAGCGCCGTCTCTGGATTTTTTCAGACGGAAACAGGCGGAGCGCGACAGGGAGGAAAGAAATGGTGTCTGGCGGCAGGCCGCATACCCCTGTCTTGAAAAAGAGGGCTTACATCGCCGAAGACCCAGTCGGCCAGCTCGAAAGGACCGGAAGGTTCGACGACGTCTTGGGAGCGGAGAAGCTGGCACTGGATGCAATGCTGGCTGTCGTGGCCCTGGCTCTCTTCGCCCAAACCCTGTCGATCGGTGCAGCCGGAGGCGCCGTGGCCGTGACTATCGGAGAACAGGTGAATCCATTCAGGCAGTCCTGACAACCCCATGGATGTCAGCACCAGGAGAGAGCACAGGAGGACTTGCCTGTTCCGGATCATTGTCTTCACCGACCAGGAAGAATAACTTGAAAAGCGTACCGTATTTTAATAATCCCCCTTCGTGCCTGTCAAGCAAGGCGCGGCTTCTTGTCTTCCCTCTCCACGGCGCAATGAAGGGCGGCAGGCTTGACGCATTCGACGGCCGCCTTGATAATTACGGAATACAACCAGAAGGGAGGTCTCGAATAACGATGACGGAAAGAATTTTGTTCCGGGTCACAGGCCGCGTACAGGGTGTCTTCTTCCGGGCGTGCACACGCGATGCGGCTCTCGAGATCGGGATCGCCGGCTGGGTGCGCAACAGCCCCGACGGCAGCGTGGAAGGCGAGGCGTTCGGCGAAACCGACCGCCTCGAGCGGTTCATTGCCTGGCTCCACCAGGGTTCGCCCCACAGCCGCGTCGACCGCGTTGAGATCACCGGCCGTCAGGAGTCCCCCACCCCGCCGGAGGGTTTTAGCGTTCGATATTAGTTGATCCCCTGGAAGAAACGCTCCCGGAACAATTCCTCCACTTATCATTCCGGGAATGATAAGTGGAGGAATTGTTCCGGGAGCGTTTCTTCCAGGGAGCGTTTCTTCCACGCGGGGCGCTCCAAAAAAGGAAGCCGGCGCAACCCAGGGCGCCGGCTTCCGAATTCCGTTTCCCAATGTCCCCTTTTCTGCTCCGGAGTTTCCTCCATTGCCAGAAGCATTTCTGGCGGTCTGCCTATGCTCCCACGCTTTCCGCCATCTCTCTTCATACCCTTTCGGCATTCGAAAGGGGGGGCTTTAATGATTAATATATCTTAATTGATGTGCGCTAACTGCCTGTTATTTCATCACCTCGGCAATGTGTTCCATGGCTTGATCGATCTCTTCCTTGGTGATGATCAGGGGGGGCGCAAAGCGGACCACTGATTCGTGCGTTTCCTTGCAGAGCAGGCCCCTGGCCATGAGCGCCTCGCAGTAGGGCCTTGCCTTGCCCGACGACTCCTTGATCTCCATGCCGATGAGCAGTCCCTTGCCGCGCACTTCCTTGACGTGGGGGCTGTTCATCTCGCGCAGGCAGGTCATGAAGTACTCGCCTAACTCGGCAGAGCGGGCAGCGAGATTCTCATCTATGAGCACATCGATGGAGGCGGATCCGACGGCGCAGGCGAGAGGAAATCCGCCGAACGTCGAACCGTGGTCGCCCGGCCGGAAAACGCCCATCACTTCGCGCGACGCGAGCACCATCGACACGGGGATGACCCCCCCGCCGAGCGCCTTGCCGAGGATGAGCACATCGGGCTTGACATCCTCGTGCTGGTAGGCGAAGAGCTTGCCCGTGCGCGCGAGCCCTGTCTGGATCTCGTCGAGCATGAAGAGCACATTGTGCTTGTCGCACAGAGCGCGTGTCTCTTCCAGATAACCCGCGGGCGGAATGAGGATTCCGCCTTCGCCCTGGATCGGCTCCATGAGAACAGCCACGGTGTTCTTGCTGATCGCGGCCTCGAGCGCCTTGAGATTGCCGTACTCGATGATCCGGAAGCCGGGCGCGAAGGGACCGAATCCCTCCTTGTACGACTCTTCCGAGGAAAAACCGACGATCGTGGTGGTCCGGCCGTGGAAGTTGTTCTCGAAGACGATGATCTCGGCCCGGTCGCGGTCGACGCCCTTCGTCTCATAGCCCCACTTGCGCGCCATCTTGATCGCTGTTTCCACCGCCTCGGCGCCCGTGTTCATGGGCAGGGCCATCTCCATTTCGCACAGCGCCGTCGCCTTCTCGAGAAAGGCCGCCATCGACTCCACGTGGAAGGCGCGCGACGCGAGGGTCAGCTTGTCGGCTTGATCCTTGAGAGCCTGGATGATGCGCGGGTGGCGATGCCCCTGGTTGAGGGCCGAGTAGGCGGAAAGCATGTCCATGTACTTCTTGCCTTCCACATCCCAGACCCAGATTCCCTCGCCCTGCTCGATCACGATGGGCAGCGGGTGGTAGTTGTGCGCCCCGAAGTTCTCGCACTGTTCGATCAGGTGCTGTGTGTCCGTTTTTGTCGTCATCGTCCAATCCTCTCCAGATGTGTCGCGCCAGTTCACTTCCATACTTTCACGATCCGGCCCAAATCGGGCACAATCTAATGCCCCGGAGATCCCATGTAAAGGGCTTTCGGCTTAAAAACCTCGGCAACCATTGATCCTAGCCGCTTTCGCCGGAGCGTCCATTACAATATCATATGCCGTGGCAAGCGGTTTGCCCCGCGGGAGAACGATCATGAAAAAAAGCGAACTCAACGTCCTGCTCGTCATCTGCGTCATCACTTTCAGCCTGATTGCTTTCTTCTGGTGGCTGGGCAATCAAGCCACGGAGAAAGAGATCCTCGAAGTCGATGCGGCGGAGGGCGACGAACTCCTCGAGACCGGCTGGGAGCTGCTCGGAACCGCTCTCGACGCTGACACTGGCGCGCCGATCGCGGGTCTCAAGATCCGCGTCTGGAACCGGGACAAGGCCCGGCCCCAGGAGGGATCGAAGGCGCTGATCGCGTCCGTCACCGATGACGAGGGGCGCTTTCGTTTCCGCAATCTCGAAATCGACAAGCTCGCCCTCGATGCGGACCACGACTATTACTATGTAGGGGCGATGGCAGATCTCCATCCCTTGATCGAGAAGCCTCTTGAAACCACCCCAAATCCGGTTGATGCACCGCCACAGCCCGCGGCTGCGGCGCCACCTGCCAACCGCAGGGAGGTGACGGTCAAGTTCACCCAGGGCGGCGCCGTCCGGGGGATGGTGATCAATGCGGCTGATTCGCCCTGCGCGGGCGCTTTCGTTCTTCTTGCCACGGCTGAAACAAAAGGGCCGAGGCGGACATGGAAAATCGATGCCGACGAAACAGGGTCTTTTATGTTCGAGCGGCTCCCGCCCGGCCTGGAGGCGGAGCTGAACGCTTTCTACCGGACCGAGGCTCCCGCGATCGGGCACTCGGTGCGCATCAAGGCAGGAGAAAAGACACCGATCACCCTCACGCTCCAGCCGCAGGCGACCCTGACCGGCACGGTGCTCGATCCTGCCGGATCGCCCGTGCCCGGGGCGCTGATCTTCCCCTGCAAGTCGGGGCCTGAACGCGATCCGCTCTGGGGGGGCCTTCGCCTCTCCGAGAGGGACAAGCTCAAGGCGGGCCTGATCACGCGCACCGGCCTCGACGGATCGTACCGGCTGGCCGTTGGCGCGGCCGGCCCGGAAACAAGCGACGGGGCCGGCGGCGCTTTTGTTGTGGCGGCTCGAGCTGACGGATTCCTGACAAGCTACTCGGCAGGCATCACGATCACCGACAGCGGCCCCACACCGCGCGTGAACGACATTCAGTTGCCACTCTCGGGCGCTATTGGCGGTACGGTGCAGAACGCCGCGCACAAACCAATGGCCGGCGTCCGGGTCTCGGCCGTGGCCATGGCGGGCAAGGACACCTTTCGCACGACCGGAACGAGCGAAGCGAACGGCGAATTCCGCCTGAGTCCCCTTCCCAAAGATTCCGCGTCGACGCTGACTTTTACTGCGCCCGGCTTTCCCGAGAAAACCGTGGCTGGAGTGAAGGTGGATGGCGAGCCGCTCGTTGTCATGCTCAGCGCGGGAGGCTCGCTGAAAGGCACGGTCAAGACGGCCCACGATGGGAAACCGGTCCCTTTCTTCCGTGTTCTTCTCAAGCCTGTCGGTTCCGACCTTCGCCGGATCGAGGCTGGTGCGGGCGCGGACGGAGGATTCTCGATCGACAACCTCGCAGCGGGGGTCTGGGACCTGGCGATCGCGGCAGAGGGGTACAGAACCGCCTCGGTCCGCCGGATCACGATCCAGTCAGGCCAGGAAGCCGCGCCCTTGGCGGTGATTCTGGAAAAATCAACACTGATCAGCGGAACGGTGCACGCCGACGCGGTGGGGAAACCGCTCGCTGGGGTGAGCGTAACACCCGTGCTCAGACGATCGAACGGTTTCGTCGAGCAAAAGCCGGAAGCCGCGGTCGTGACCGATGGCAAGGGTGCTTTTTCCCTGGGCGGTCTCGATCCGGGAACGTGGCTCCTCGACCTCTCTCGCGAGGCGCCGCCCCTTGTCTGGCGGCATGGACCGATCAACCTTCCTACGGGCGGACTGGTCAAGGATCAGAAGATCGTCGTGGGGCCTGGCAGCGGCCGGCTCGACGTGACCGTGCTCGGGCCGGACGGCAAGCCCCACGAGGGAGCGCTGGTGGAAGTGGCCATCGCGGGAGAGTTCAGGCTTTCGAGCGGGAGCGGCAGCTTTGCGTTCCGGACCGGCGGGGAGGGAAAGATCAGCATCGCGGCGTTTTCGCCGGGCCGCAAGACCTTGCGCGTTTCGCTCGACAAGGCGCTCGATCAATCGGGATCGCTCGTTCACTGCGAAACGAGGGCTCTCACCGTCAAGAAGGGCGAGACCACGGCAGTCACCGTCTCCTTCGCGGCCACGCTCGTGTGCCGTGTTTTCGGGACGATTACGCGCGGAGGCGGGCAGGTCGGCGCGGGGCGGGTCGTGGCCGTGCCCGTCGTCGGATCGATGTCGGACATGAAGATCGCCCGGCGCACGGCAATAGACAAGACCGGGAAATACACCTTCGGCGCTCTGCCCGCCGGCCGGTACCTGTTCTACATCGACGGCCTGGTCCTCGAACCGCTCAGCCGCAAGGCGGTGATCGTCGACCCCAAGATGTGCGTTCCGGCCTCGGCGAAGGCGGGGGCGGCCGGGGAGCCCCCTGCTTCTGAGCAGACGACTCCTGCTTCTGAGCAACCGGAGAAAGGTTCGATGCGCCGCGATTTCGACGTCGCCGCCGGTCTGATCTCGGGCACGGTGGTCAACAAGGCCACGGGCAAGCCGCTGGCGCGCGCCTCGGTCTATGTCTACTACCTGGCGCGGGACAAGACTGGTGTGACCGGCACGCAGGTCGGGTCATTCTTCACCGGTGACGACGGCGCTTTCAGCTTTCCGGGCCTGAAGAACGGCGAGTACAACGTGGCCGCCCTGGGACGGTCGGGCGTGGGCCACCTCGAAAAGCTGACTCTCAAAGCGGGCTCGATCCTGAAGAATCTCAAGATCCCCCTCGCCCCTGCCGGCACCCTGCTCGTCACGGTCAAGGACGAGGGCGGAAAACCGCTCCCGGGCGTCATGGTGCGCGCTGAAAAATCAGGCACACCGATCATTACCACACCGCGCCAGGCGCTCTGCCTCACCGACAGCGCGGGCCGTGCCGAAACCGGGCCGCTCGATCCCGGCGACTACCGCGTGGTGATCGGCGCCCCGGGACGGGTGAGCAACATCGAACCGGCTGTCAAGGTGGAGGCGGGAAAGACCGCGACCGTGGAGAGCCCCCTGAAAAAGGGGCCGCAGATCGTTCTCACCGTGCAGACGAAGGACGGCAAGCCGGTGAAGCGCTGCCGTCTTGCGGTGCTGGGGCCTGGTAACCTGTGGGTTGGGCCGCCCGTGAGCGGTGGGCTCATCGCGCGCGGCGAGCTTTCGAGCAGCGATGGCAAGTACACTCTCGGCGGGTATGCTCCGGGGAGCTTCCGGGTTCACATTCTGGCGAAGGGATTCCAGGCGAAGACCGCGCCGGTCAAGATTCCGGCCGAAGGGGCGATACCGCCGCTTGTGGTTCAGCTCGAACCGATGAAATAGGCTCGGTCTAGTGGCTCGTCAACCCCCCATCGACAGCCAGAACCTGGCCGGTGATGTACGACGCCGCGGGCGAGGCGAGAAACAGAACCGTATCCGCCACATCCTCGGGCAAGCCGAAGCGCTTGAGTGGAATGCCCTTCACGTAGGCGGCTTTCACGTCGTCGGGAAGCTTGTCGGTCATGGGCGTCTCTATGAAGCCGGGCGCCACCGCGTTGACCGTGATCCCCCGCGGGCCGAGCTCCTTGGAGAGGGTGCGCGTCAGGCCGATCACGCCAGCCTTGGATGCGGCATAGTTGGCCTGGCCGGCGTTGCCGATGAGGCCGATCACCGAGGAGATGTTGATGATGCGCCCCGTGCGCTTCTTGAACATGATCTTGGCCGCGTAGCGCGAGCAGAGCATGGTGCCGCGCAGGTTGATGTTGAGGACGAGATCCCAGTCTTCGTCCTTCATGCGGAGAAAAAGACCATCGCGCGTGACGCCGGCGTTGTTGACCACGATGTCGAGACGCCCCATCTCCTCGAGGGCGGCGTTCATGAGGCCCGCGGCCTCGTCGGCCTTGGATATGTCAGCCTTGTAGACCAGCGTCTTGACGCCCATGGCGCGGATCTCGTCCGCCGTTTGCGCCGCTTCCTCCTCGAGAACGTCGGAAATCACGATGTCGGCGCCCGCGGCAGCGAGTTTCCGGGCGATCGCCTTGCCGATTCCCCTGGCCGATCCGGTCACCACTGCCACCTGTCCGGCGAGATGAGTCATTGTTCTCTCCTCCTGGTCTGTTCCTGGTCCGTGCGTTAACCGAAAATCTTCTCCTCGGCAAGCTGCGCCACCGCCTTGATACAGCGACGGACATCTTTTTCCGTTGTGAAGGGGCCGACCGACGCTCTGAGCGATCCGCCGATATCGAAGGTGCCGATCCCCTGATGGACGAGCGGCGCGCAGTGGAGGCCGGTGCGCACGGCGATGTTGTGATCGACATCGAGGAGCGCGCCCGCGTCGAATGCCTTGTACCCCTTGATATTGAAGGCGAAGACGGGGAGATGGTTCTCCATCGAATCGCCGCAGTAGATCTCGACCTCGTCGATGGCGGCCAGGCCCTCGCGCAGGATGGTGGCGAGCTGCTGTTCGTGCTCGGCAATGTTGTCCATGCCGCGCTTCTCGATGTAGTCCTGGGCCGCCCAGAGGCCGGCCACACCGGCGAGGTTGACCGTGCCGCACTCGAGGCGGTGGGGAAAGAGGTCGGGCTGACCGAGAACCGCCGACTGCACGCCCGTACCGCCGTAGCGCGACGGCCTGATCTCGATGCCCTCGCGCACGAAGAGGCCGCCGATCCCCGTCGGGCCGAGGAGCGACTTGTGGCCGGTGAAAGCGATGGCGTCGATGCACATCTCTTCCATGTCGATGGGAATCATGCCCGCCGTCTGGGAGGCGTCGATCGCGAAGGTCACCCCCTTTTCGCGGCAGATGCGGCCGATCTCGGCCACGGGCTGCTTGGTGCCGATCACGTTCGAGCCGTGGTTGACGATGACGAGGGCCGTGTCCTTCCTGATCTTCTTTCTGAACTCGTCGGGATCGATGAATCCCCGGCCGTCAAACGGAATGCGGTCCACGGCACAGCCATGCTCGGTCTCGAGGTGATAAACGGGGCGGAGCACCGAATTGTGCTCGAGCGTGGTGGTGATCACATGCTGGCCGTCCTGCACCAGACCGAAGATGATCGTGTTGAGCGCATCGGTGGCGTTGTAGGAGAAGTTGAGCCGGTTGAAATCGCCCTTCCCGTTGAAAAAAGCCTGCATCCGGCGACGGGCGTTGATGAGCATCTCCTCGGCCTGCGCGGCAAGGTCGAAGCCCGAACGCCCGGGATTGACGCCGAACTCGTGGTAAAACTTGACCATGAAGTCCAACACTTCGCGCGGCTTGGGATAGGTCGTGGCTGCATTGTCGAGGTAGACGAGATCTTCCATTGTTTCCTTCCTCTAAGGGGAGCTTTCCATTCAACGATGGTTTCCGGGTCCTCTATTTTGCCGGAGAACGAAGAGCGTCGACAACCGAAAATCGGAAATCAGGTAGAAATGCTGATCTCACTTGAGAAATATTTCGCGGAAATATTCCTGCCACTTCTCGTACTCTTCAGCGGCTTTCTCGAAGTCGACAATCATGGCGCGGAAATCCTTGCCCGGAACCTTGACGTAATCGGGCCGCTTCACCGTGGGCCGAAGCGGGATCTGGGCCGAGTCGGCAAAGGCGAGCTTTTCCTCGACCGCGGGGCTGAGGATGTAGTCGATCAGTTTCTTCGCCGCCTCGGGATGGGGGCAGCCCTTGATCATGGCCACTGAATTGGGAATCACGATCGTGCCGGGCTCACCCTCGGCCTGATCGGGGTAGACCGCCTCCACCGGGTATTTGTCGATGCGGGCCACGTTGAAATCATCGGTGTCGGTGAAACCGAAGGCGAACTCTCCCTTGCGCACCTGACGCATGAGGTGGGCGTTGCCGGGAGTGAGGCGGGGATCATTGGCGAGCAGGCTGCCGAAGAAGGCCTTGGCCCCCTCTTCGCCGAGAAGCTGGAAGAGGATCGTGCCGTGCGTGGCCGTGGTGCCGGTGAACGGTCTGGCCAGGCCGCAGTTTGCGTTCCACTTGGGATCGGTCAGGTCGGTGTACGACGTGGGCCATGCCGCCTTGTCTGGAAGGAGGTCGGTGTTCACGATGAAGATACGCGCCCGCGCCGCGAATCCGGTCCAGTACCCCTCGGGATCCTTGAACGCATCGGGAATGTCCGCCGCGCTGGGCGATGCGTAGGGCTGGAGCGCTCCCAATTTCTTGAGGCGCGCCGTGAGCATGAGCTCGTTGTTCCAGAAGACGTCGCACCGCGGCCTGCCCGTATCCATCTCCTCCACAATACTGCGGTAGAGGCCCACGGTCTTGTTGGCTTCCAGGTCATATTTGGCGCGCACCTTGAGGCCGCTCTGCCTTTCGAACTCATCGATGAGCGGTCTGGAAAAGTTCTCGTCCAGGGCGCAGTAGATGACCACGTCGGGATCAGCGCAACCGGCCAGGGTCGAAAACACGACTCCCGCCAGGGCGATCAGAATTGAAAAAAGTGCGCATCGCGCGCTTCGTCCGCTTGAAATGTCCATCAGCAATCTCCTCCTTGTGTTTCTCGGATGACCTTGGTCCCGCGCCATGATACCGGCGCGCGGGGCGCGAAGAAAGCGCGCCGTTGAAAACTTGCCGCCCTGGCTGGTCGCGCACGACGCCCCCCCACCAACGCCGCGGGCTCCACTTTTTACTTACCAGGCGGTTGATTTTCGGTAAAATATCGAAATCCCTTGCTCCCCGGATCGAGCCGTGTGTTTTCAGCAGGAGGTCTCGATGGAAATGGTCTTCTTGTTGCTCGCGCTGCTCCTTCCGATCGCCTGTGTCGACACCAAGAGCGACACGCCGGGCGAAGAACAGACACAACCCGCCAAGGTCGATGCGAGGTGCCACATGCCCAGCGATGAACAGAACAGAGCCGTCAAGAAGGTACGCAAGGCAGTTTTTGCCGGAAGCTGGTACGAGGGAACGGAGTCCGCGCTCACAGACCAGATCGATGGATTTCTCGACGGAGCAAAGACGCTCGTCCTCGACAAACCGATGCGCGGATTGATCAGCCCTCACGCGGGGCTCTTCTACTCGGGCGCCACGGCCGCCGTCGGCTACAAGACGTTGCGCGCCGAAAGCGTGAAGAGGGTGTTGATCCTGGCGCTCAGCCACCGCCATCCCTTCAAGGGCGGGTCGATTCTCGATGTGACCCATTACGAAACCCCTCTCGGCCTGATCCCCGTCGATCGGGCAGCGTGCGACGAGATCGTGAGGCACGAGCATTTCGCATGCGTGCCGGGCGCCCACGGTCGCGAACATTCTCTCGAGATCCAGCTTCCCTTCCTTCAGCGCGTTCTGGGCGAGGGCTTCACCATCATTCCGATCATCGTCGGCCATATCGACACCGACGCTTTCGGCGCCATGGCCGATGTGCTGCTCCCTTACTGGGACGATGAAACCGTGGTGGTTGTCTCGTCCGACTTCACCCATTACGGCGAGGGATACGGGTATGTGCCCTTCGACAAGGATATCCCCGAGAACATCTCAAAGCTCGACCATGGCGCGGTCGATCGGATCGAGGCGCTCGACATGGAAGGATTCAACAGCTACGTGAACGACACGGGCGCGACGATCTGCGGCCGCAAGCCGATCGCGCTTCTGCTCACCATGGCGCGCAAGAAGGGATACGCTGCGCAGGAGCTCTTCTACACGACGTCGGGGGAGAAGACGGGCGACTATTCCATGTCCTGTTCCTACCTGTCGATCGCGGTGACCGGCGACCTCGACCGTCCGACGGAGGGCCGGACGTCGGCGGACACGGAGCTGTCCGTGGACGAACAGGCGACTCTTCTCAAACTGGCGCGCCATTCGATCGAGTGCCAAATCGAGACCGGCGAAGCGCCGAAGAATCTCTCGGCCTTCACGATCTCGCCGAGGCTGAAGGAGGACCTGGGCGCCTTCGTGACTCTCAAGATCGACGGGCGGCTGCGCGGCTGCATCGGTTACCTGACAGGACGCGGCCCCCTTTACAAGACGGTGATCCAGAACGCGATCAACGCCGCGATCCGCGACCCGCGATTTCCAGAGATCAGGGCCGAGGAGATTCCGCGGCTCGATATCGAGATTTCCGTGCTGAGCCCTGTTGTCGAGGTCCACGATCCCAAAGAAATCAAGGTGGGCCGCGACGGACTGATCATCTCGCGCGGCTTCAACCGCGGGACGCTCCTCCCCCAGGTGGCTCCCGAGTACGGATGGAACAGAACAGAATTCCTGGAACACACCTGCGCCAAGGCCGGACTGCCCAAGGACGCGTGGAAAGACGAAAAAACAAAGATCGAGCGCTACGCGGCCCAGGTCTTCGGCGAGAAGGACTGATCGCTTCGGCGAGAAGGACTGATCGACAGACAATGAAAGACACCCCCTGCGATCGGAGAGAATTTCTCGGCCGCGCCGCCGGGCTTACCCTGACGGGCGCGGCCTTCGGGCCCCTCGAGTGCGGCTGCAGCGACGAGCCTGATGAACCGTCCCCGAAGAAGCCTCCGCCGAGCAGAGTGGTCCGCCTCGAGAGGCCCGCCCTTCTCGACGACCGGGGACGCCTCGGCGGGACCGGGGAAAGCGCCCGCGAGAGAGCACGGGAAATTATCGGGGACACACTGTCATCACTCACCGATCAGCCGAACCTGAAGGACGCGCTCCGTGCGCTCTTCGCGCCCGGCCAGAGAGTGGGGATCAAGCTCAACTGTCTCGCCGGGCGGGGCCTTTCGCCCCAGCCGCCGCTGGTGCACGCCCTCGTCGAGGGGCTCATGGCGGCCGGGATCGAGGCCGGTAACATCATCGTCTTCGATCGATCGGAGCGCGAGCTGCGCGAGGCGGGATTTCGCCCGAGCCGGCGCACGGGCCCCCTCTTCGTCGGCAACGACACAATGGGATACGAGCGTAACCCGCGCCTTCACAGGTCGATCGGTTCCTGCTTCAGCCGGATCGTGGTCGACGAGATCGATGCGCTGATCAACTTCGGCGTTGTCAAGGACCACAACCTCGCCGGCGTCTCGGCCGGACTCAAGAACCTCTACGGCCTGATCCACAACCCCAACAAGTATCATGACAACAATTGCGATCCCTACGTGGCCGATATCGCAGATAGTGCGCCGGTGCGGCGCGTGCTGCGCCTCACCCTCTGCGACGGGCTCGTCAGCCAGTACCACGGAGGCCCCGCCCTGATGCCGCGCTTTAGCTGGAAGGCGGGGATCTTTCTGGCGTCGCGCGATCCCGTGGCGCTCGATGCCGTGGCGCGGGAGATCATCGAAACAAAAAGAAAAGCCGAAGAACTGCCCTCGCTCACCGAGGACAAGAGGGCGCCTCGTTGGATAGAAACCGCCGCCGCCCGCGGCCTGGGCGAAGCGCGGTTGAACAAGATCGAGATCGTCAGTATTTAAATAAGAGGAACAAAGCCGTGCCTTCGAGACGGGATTTTCTCAAACACTCCGCTCTGACCTGCGCCTGGTGTGCGGGCGCCAAGCAGGCGTGGGGCACGCCCGGGGTTCGGCCGCTCGTCGGCCAGGAGGCCGCGGCCGAAGAGCACGCGCCGGTGGAAGCCCGCTACTACGAGAAGCAAGACGACTTGAGAATCGTCTGCCGCCTCTGTCCGAGGGAGTGCGTGGTGGCCGATCGCGAACGGGGCTATTGCGGGGTGCGCGAAAACCGCCGGGGAACCTATTACACGCTGGTCCATTCCGACATCTGCGCCGAGCACATCGATCCGGTCGAAAAGAAACCGGTCTTTCACTTTCTGCCGGGCACGAGGGCCTACTCGATCGCCACAGCAGGGTGCAATATCGAGTGCAAGTTCTGCCAGAACTGGGAGATCTCACAGTTCAGGCCCGAACAAGTGCGCTCCATGCGCCGGACGCCCGATGACGTGGCACGAATCGCCAAGAGCCGCGGCTGTCGGAGCATCGCCTACACCTACAGCGAGCCGGTCATCTTTTACGAGTACATGTACGACTGCGCCGTCGCGGCGCGTGCGCGAGGGATCAAGAGCATCATGATCTCCAATGGCTACATCCAGCCGGAGCCGCTCCGCGAACTGATCAAGGTCCTCGACGCGGTCAAGATCGACCTCAAGGCGTTCACCGACAGGTTTTATCGCGAGCTCTGCAGCGGGACTCTCGCGCCGGTTCTCGAAACGCTCAAGATTCTCAAGGAATCGGAAATCTGGTTCGAGATCGTTGTCCTGCTCATTCCGTCGTGGAACGATTCGGCCAAGGAGATCACCGCGCTCTGCGAATGGGTCGCGGAAAATCTTGGCGACTCGGTGCCGATTCATTTCACCCGCTTCCACCCGACCTACAAGATCAAGAACATTGCCCGGACACCCCTCGATACACTCGAGAGCGCCTACGAGATCGCCCGGACGGCGGGCCTGAAATTTCCCTATATCGGAAACGTACCCGAGCACGAAGGCGATCACACCCATTGTCCCGAGTGTTCCAAGGCACTCATATCGAGGATCGGATTCAAGGTCATCAACGATCGAATCGAGGAAGATCAATGTCCCTACTGTTCCAAAAAAATTCCCGGGATCTGGAAATAAAAAGGGATCCGAGGATGCAATTCACCACTAAACGTAAACTTCTGTATATTTGATATTGGTTTATATAAAATAATTCTACTGTTGTTGGCCTCGATATTCTTTTATATAATGTCCCCCGTGGAAGCCTGAATTTGCAGGGGCTCCCGAACTTTGATTCGCGATCGAGTTCTCTGACAGTCGCATCCCGGTAATGGTCGAGAGACCGCGAACACGCCCTTCAGGCACAAAAAAGCTGAAGGACTTTAAAAAGTTTCTTGTCATAAACATTTTCCTTTAATCGTGTTGCCGGGATAAGTATAATATTTGTCCCTCTTTGGACAGAGGCCTCTGCCTCTCTACGAAGAAGCGTTTTCAGGACTCATAGAAGATTTGGGGTCTATTAAAGACTCAGTTTTATTTTAACTCAGGAAGAGGGTGAGTATAGGGTACTTTGATTCCTGTGGCATGAGAGGGAACGGAATATATGTCTGAATTTTCATTTATCAACAAGTGCTCGAAGTCACTCAAGGCTCTGTCCGACCTGAATCGTCTCAAGATTCTCGAGCTCCTCTTCAAGGGCGAACTCTGCGTGTCGGACATGGTCAAGGCGCTCAAGATCGACCAGCCCAAGGTCTCCCATCACCTTGCAATCCTCAAGAGGGCTGGAGTGATCGTCGACCGGAGACAGGGGCGTAGGATCATTTACTCGCTCCATCCCGCGGTTTACAGAAAGAGCGAGTATGTGGACAAGATCGACTTCGGTTTTGTGTCGGTCGAGTTCCGCCTGCGCCACAAGGCTGCAGATACCCGGAAAAAAGCCAAAGAAAAAGAAGCTTAAGCGTTCACACCTGCTAAAACGGGCTTTGGACCGGAGATGCTTTAAAACATGAAAACGCCCCGACGTTTCGGATTACCGATCGTCCGGGGCGTTTAAGACGAAGACTAATCCTGGGACACCGCCTCCTCCCCGCCTTCCTTGATCTTGTCGTTCTTGACGAGGGTGTACTCGAATTTGGTGTTCGTGGCCGCGTACCGCAGGCGCCCTTCCTTGCAGTCAGGACAGGGCCAGTCGAGAAGCGCCGACATGTTCACGTTGTAATGGGTCAGCACGTTGTTGTTCTGATTCACGAAACACTCGAACTGGCACTCCTTGTTGTCGCATTTGAATTTCAATAACGTCAGCATCGTGTTCTTCATGGCTCGCTTTCCGATTGATTACTCGTCCCGTTGCCCGCTTCTCCTCGACAGCTGATTTCCTCCAAGGAATTCTTAGCTGCTCCGTGAACGTTGATGTTATCTACAAACAGAGGGGAGTCAACGTGTTTTTTCGGCTCGTCCCTTCAACCCACTTCAAACCAGAAACTTACAGCAGGCGTCTGCCGGGTGGATTCTGAAAATCCCTGCGCCTTTCGCCTGTCGGATCAGCAGTCTTGCTCTCTTTCCGCTTCGATGTCGCTCAGTGTTTGCTGGGTAACGTCTCCCGTGGGATAGATCCCCGTGAAGCAGGCAGAACAGAAGTGTTCGATTTCATCGTTGCCGTCGCGTGCCGCGGCGAGGAGATCGTCGAGGTCCTGGTAGACGAGTCGATCCGCGCCGATGGCGCGCGCGATCTCATCCACGGTACGTTCCTTGGCCACGAACTCCCCCTTTGTCGACATGTCGATTCCGTAGACACAGGGATCCTGAAGAGGGGGCGAATAGGACGCCATGTAGACCTTTCGCGCACCCGCTTTCCGGGCCATCTCGATGATGCTCCGAGACGTGTTGCCCCTCACGATCGAATCGTCGACGAGCAGGACGTCCTTGTCCTTGAACTCGATCTGGATCGCGTTGAGTTTGAGGCGGACCGTGTCCTGCCGCGCAGCGTTCCGGGGCATGATGAATGTCCGTCCCACGTACCTGTTCTTGACGAGCGCCTCCCTGTAGGGCAGATTCAGCTTGATCGCCAGAGCCGCGGCCGCGGTGGTGGCGGACTCGGGAACGGGGATTACCACATCCGCCTTGATTCCGGTTTTTTTCCATTTTTCGGCCAGGCGCTCTCCGCACCGCTGGCGGGTCTTGTAGACCGAAATCCCCTCGATGAACGAATCGGGGCGCGCGAAATAGACGTACTCGAAGATGCACGGGCTCTGGAGCCTCGGAAGAATGGTTTCCCGGTGAACGGTGCCGTTGTTCTCGATGAGAACCGCCTCGCCGGGCAGGAGATTGCGCGTGTCGTGATAGTCAAGAAGATCGAGAACCACGCTCTCCGAAGCGAGGCAGAATGACGTCCCGCCAGCCCCATCGTCGCGCGATCCCATGACGAGCGGTCGGATGCCGTGAGGATCACGAAAGGCAAACATGCCGTAATTTGCGATCATGCCCACCACGGAGTAGGCGCCCTGGGCGCGCTGGAGAACGCCTTTGATCGCCCGGAAGATCCCTTTCGCCGAGAGCGCGTTCCCCTGTCGCAGGATCTCCTCGCCGAGAAGCGCAAGCAGGGCTTCCACGTCGCAATCCGAGTTGATCAGGCTGTTGTGGTTCTCGCGGAAATGTTCCTTGAGGAAGAAGAAGTTCGACAGGTTGCCGTTGTGGGCGATTCCGATTCCAAAGGGGGTTCCCGACCAGAAGGGCTGGGCGTCCTCCCAGCTTCTCTTGCCCACCGTGGGATACCGCACGTGGCCGAGACCCATGTTTCCCTGGAGGATCTGCTGCTCCCGTTCCTTGAACACGTCGCGCGCGAGGCCCGGCCCCTTGACCAGGTGAAAACGGTTGCTGAAGGTCAGGATCCCTGCCGCATCCTGGCCACGGTGCTGGATCGCGTGGAGGCCGCGGTAGATCTCTTCAAAGACCCTCTGGCCTGACGTGTTGACGATTCCGATGATTCCGCACATGGTCTTTCAGTACGAATATGAGTTGAACTTGTTGAAGATAAACAGCCTGGAGCGCAGTGGTCGTTCCTATCTGAAAACGACCTCCTCCTTCTTGAACGTCCTTTCGCAGTAATAGCACCTCACCCGCACCGGGTCACGGTTGAGAACCGTGAAAACAGAGGGGGTTTCGTACTTGTTGGTCACGCACGAGGGATTGGTGCATTTAACCAGGTTTTCCACTTGTTCAGGCAGTTCGGGAAAAACCTTTTCGAGGACCTTGAAGTCGCGAATGATGGAAAAGGTCGCCCCTGGCGAGAGAAGGGCGATCTTGTTGATGTCCTCCTGGCTCAGTTCCTTCTTCTCGATCTTGATGAGATCCTTGTAGCCGAACTTCTTGCTCTCAAGGTTCAGGCCGATCAAGAGGGTGCGGTCGTCTTCGACCTCGAGGGCCTGAATCACTTTGAGCGCCGTGCCTTGTGCGAGGTGGTCGATCACCGTCCCCTCGCGAAGGGCGGTCACCTTGATCGACTTCTGGCCCGAGGCCCCTGAATCAGGCGCAACATTATCAATCATTGCACGCTCCCAGCAAAAGTGCCAGCAGGGCCATCCTCACGATCACGCCGTTGTGGGCCTGCCGGAAATAGAGAGCTCCTTCGTACTCATCAAGCGACGGGTGAATCTCGTTGACCCTCGGAAGAGGATGCAAGATGGAGACCTCCCGGCCGACCCTGTCGAGGAGAGTCGCATCGAGGCTGTAGGCGTTCTTGACCCTCTCGTACTCCATGAAATCGGGGAACCGCTCCTTCTGGATCCGCGTCGCGTAGATGACGTCCATTCCGGGTTCGATTGCGTTGAGATCTGTCGACTCCGAGAAGGCGATCCCCGTCTCCGTCAACTCGTCGAGAATGTGGCGCGGCATGCGCAGCGACGGCGGCGAGATGAGGTGCAGCTCCGGTTTGAAGCGCGCCATTGTCTCTGCGAGCGAATGCACGGTCCGGCCGAACTTCAGGTCCCCCACGAAGGCGATCTTGAGTCCATCGAGAGTGCCCTTGGCCTTCTTGAGGGTGTAGAGATCGAGAAAGGTCTGGGTGGGGTGCTGGTTTGAGCCGTCGCCGCCGTTGATCACCGGAAGGCGCGTTGAATCATCGGCCAGCCGGGCCGCGCCCTCGAAGGGGTGGCGCATGACGATCGCGTCGCAGTATCCCTCGACGACCCTGATCGTGTCGCCCAGCGACTCGCCCTTCTCGAGAGAGGTCGATGAGGGGTCGACGAATCCAATGACCTGGCCGCCGAGCCGCTTCATGGCCGTGTCGAAGGAAATCCTCGTCCGCGTCGACGGTTCGAAGAAGAGCGAACCCAGAATGCGCCCCTGAAGCAACGGCCGCCGTTCGCTTTCGAACGACTTGGTCACCTCGAGGATCATGAGTATCTCTTCCGTGGAAAAATCCCTCATCGAGATGATGCTCCGCCCCTCGAACGAGGACGCGAGCTCTCGCAGGGCCTCGGGAACTATTGGCATGGCAGCGCTCCGATGAGATGGGATCAGCCCGCAACAATTCGATGACAGCGCAGGTTCTGAAATCCATAAAAACCCGCGCAACGGAAAGATTAGCAAATGGCGCAAGACACATCAACGGTCAGTTGTGTTCGTCAAAAAGACCGAATCGCGTCCGGGAGATCTTGGCAAGTCTCGGGTAGGCCTCGAGAAGGGGTTCGGGGACGTCGACGCGGCATTTGAAGAGTGCGGCCCGGAGCTCGAGGGCGTTGACCGCCGCCTTGCCCTTATAGTGATTGTTGGCGATCACGAAGGTCTTGCGTGTCTTGGAGCAACGGTCGTCAACGAGGGGCAGCCACTTATCGAGCTCTTTCTTGTCATAGAGATAGTCGTACTTCTCATCACGACCGGCGTTGGGATCGAACCATGCGGCCGCATTGCGCCCATGAAGCCGCACGTAGCCGATCGAACCGGTCGCCAAAGAGGCCGGTGTGAGCGACTCTTTCGCCAGCGGCTGATCGATGTTGCAGAGACTGTAGCCCATGGCGTTGATCTCGGCGAGCGGCTCCGGTCTCGTCCAGGAGTGGTCTCTCACCTCGAGAACGAGCGGCAGGCGGCCGAAGGCGTTCGCAATACGCGCCAGCCTCAGCCTGCTCTCCGTGCTGTCCCTGAAAAACCACGGAAACTGGACCAGAACCGCGCCGAGCCGGCCGGCGGTTTCGAGTCGATCCGCCGCAGCGCCGAATGCGTCGACAGCCTCGGGAGTGAAGCTTTCCTCTTTTCCGTGGGTGAAACCCTGCCAGAGCTTTATGGAGAACCGAAATCGGTCGATCGCCGACGTTCTGCGAACCCACTCCTCCACGCGATCAGGCGTGGGTGTGTGATAGAAGGACGAATTGATTTCGATGCACGAAAAATAACGCGCCAGAAATGCGAGCGTGTCCTTGGGCTTGTGCCTGCCTCGCGGGTAGACGATTCCGTCCCAGTCCCTGTAAGCCCACCCTGCCGTGCCGACGAAGAGGCTTTCTTCAGCCATTCCAGTTCTCCAGCTTCTGGAAGGCCTCTTTTTCGGCAGACGCCAGCCGTTCCTCGAGGAACCGGCACATCGTTTCCGCTTCCTCGTCGGTCAGGGTCTGGCTGACCGGAATCTCCTCCCCCACCACGATGGCGCAGCGGCTGAAGAAGCGCGGGATCTGAAAACGATCCCACGAGTTGAGTTTTCGCGGCCGATCGAGCGCCACGCCTATGGGGACGAGCGGAAAGCCCGTTTTCGACGCCAGGTAGACCGACCCGCGCTGCGCTCTGCGCGCCGGGCCGCGCGGTCCGTCCGGGGTGAGCGCCAGATCGCACATCGACGGATCGCGTTTGAGGCGGATGAGAGCGCGGAGCGCCTTGGCCCCGCCGCGCGTTGTCGACCCCCGCTCCGTTGTAAAACCAAAGCGCTCCACCACGCGCGCGATGATTTCGCCGTCGCGGTGCTCGGAAATCATCACCCGCCCACCCTCGCCCCTGTAGGTGAGTACAAGGGGAAGAATATGGCAGTGCCAGAAAGCGTAGACCACTCGTTTCGTGGCGCCCTTGCGGCGTTCGTGGAAGTAGCGCGTCCCGAAAACCCGCATGCGAAGGGTGGCGCCCAAGCCGCGGAGGAACCAGGAGCCGGGATACTCTGCCAACCAAATGAGGAATTTTTCTTTGAGTGTCATCGCCCACGTACGATAACCGGAAGCGTTCGGAGTAATCAAAAAAAAAGGGCAGAGGCGCCTGAGCGCCGCCGCCCTTGTAATCCGGTTGAAGAAGTACTATTTGATCTTGACGATATCGTCACCCCCGCCTTCTTCGCAGGTTCCGTTGGGTCCGCATGACCAGATCATATATTTCCGCTTGCCGTCGGTTGCCTTTTTGTAGCTGTAAGGCTTGTTCCACGGGTCGACAGGCAGGCTCTTGGCAGGATAAAATCCATCAGGATAGGCTGCCGTGGGCACAAGAAGTTCGTTGAGCGAATCAGGATATATCCCGTGCTCCACGTAGTAAACCAGGCAACCGCCCGCCAGGGCGCCAAGATCTCTCTTGGCTTTCAGGGCAGGGTCGACATCCTCTTCGGCCACGATCACTTCCTCCAGGGCAGCGCTTTCCGCTTCGTGCTTCGTTGACCCGGCGTAGAGGAAGGCCGCGGCACCGGCACCAGCGAGAGCCGGCACGAGAACCCTTGTCAACTCGGCGCCGACCGGCCCATAGCTGACCCTCTTGTAACCGTTCCCCTCCCGGTAGGAGGCGTGCACAGAGCTGAAGAGGTGCTTGGTGACGCACTCCGCCGTGGGAAGAAGCATGAAATCGACAGGTAAGTCGATGTCGGGCAGAAACATCGGCAGCATCTGGATCCCCGAGGACATCTGCTCGTAGGCAGATCCGAACCTCACGGGAATGTTCGAGTACCCGATGCTCAGCATCTCTTTGCCCTGGGGCAGATTGCTGTAGTGCTTCTTGAAATCCTCGTTGTCGAGAATCGAGGTTTCCGCTTTGCCGTAGTTCTTGATGAGCGACTTGAGGTCATTGCTCTGGAAGCTCATGACCAGATACTTGTCGACCTTGGTGAAGCAGGGCTGGATCGGAATCGGCACCCCCCCCTGGAACTGCAGAAAGCGGATATCGCACCCTTCGTAGGTCACGCTCTTCAGGGCGATGAAGGAACCAACCTCGGGGACCATCGTCTTCAGACCCTCAAAGAGCTTCTCCACGGCGCCCACGAAACGGTCGTAGTCCTTGGCCTCGATGAAGAAATAGGTCGGCGGAACAGACATCATCATGGCCATCCCCTTGGGCTTGAGCTCATAGTAGATCAATTCCGTTCCCAGGGAGCCGAGAATGTCCCGCCTGAGGTCGAGCGCCTCGCCGCCGTCGGCGCCGGCCATCTGACGGAAAAATCCGTCGATCCCGCCTTGCACCTCGGCATAGACATTGCTGTCGACCATCTTGATCCCTTCCATGATGAGATCGTAGAGCGCGGCCGCGTCAAAGTTCCCCATGGAGAAACTGACCGCGTCCTTGGGAATCATGCTGAGTTTTTCCGGGGTGATCGGCTTTGCGGGGCAGAGAGCGAGCAAGCCTTTTTCCGGGCCGTCAATCGCAGTATAGGTGATCGTCGTTGCCAGGCCGTCCTTGGAGAGCTGCATCCCGTAAACACCCTGGAGGCTATTGATGCCTGTCAAGTCGATGAGCTGGGTCAACTTCGCCGGAAACTCCTTGAGGAAAAGATGAGCGAAGCTCTTGTCGCTCGGTTCAAATGATTCCCCCAACTCGTCGGCGAACTGCTTCCGGGCCTGCTCGAGCGCCTGGGCTTGAAAATCGAGAGCCCGCACCACGATCGCCTCGAGCCCTGCAACCAGGTCGCGAGGATTGACGTAGCTCTTGGTTGAGGCGGGGTCGGAAAAGTCGATGTTTTTCGTTCCCGCGATGTAGTCCGGGTTCTTGGAAAGACAATCCTGCCTGAGGCCGGCCTTGCGATCGATCATCGCCTTAAGAGCGGTTTCGCTCGTGGTGAAAACGTCCATGTCTCCCACCTTGCCGAAACAAGGAACGAGAACCGGCATGGGCAGAGGCAGCATCATTTTTTCATAAGCCACGCCATTGTGCTCTGCCTTGACGAGGCGGATCGGAACTCCCTCGGCGTTGGCCAGGGAGACAGCCGTTGTCTTGAGAAACTGAATCAGGTTCTCATCGGGATTTCTGAATTCCGCCCCCACGAGAAGCCCGATGTCGGGAATGAGTCCCATGGGTTTGGGAGTGTCTTCCTCGGGCAGGGTGAGATTCGTCAGGGCAAAGAAGAAACGGCCCACATCGGCGTTGAAGAATTTCTCCACATCGAGATCGGCGTTCTTGAGGGTTTCTTCCTCGGCGGCCATCTCCTTGAGCTGATTGAACATTTTCCAGAGAAATTCCTTCGGTTTCTTGAGGAATTCCTCGACCTCGCCCTCCTTCAAAATCTTGGAAAGGGGCATCGATTCTTCGTTCTCGCGCGCCAGGTTCATATCCTCGGTGCAGACGAAGACAAGCGTTTCGGAAGGAAGCAGATCTTCGATCTTTTCCCCACCATTCTGGGGCATTGCGATCGCTTGAGAAATTCCGAGGAAAGAAAGCAAGGTGAGGGCAAGAGTAGGCAGCAAGATGGTTCCCAGCATCTTTTTGCCCCGACGAGTCGTCGCGGTCTTCATGGGTAACTCCTTCGTGAACAGGTTTCGCATCGAATTGACCATCATCATTTTGCCCCAGGGCCGTGTCGGCGGGGGGATTAGAACCAAGAGGGTGCTGATTCAGCAAGGAAAGTGCCAGTCCAAAACAGGAAAAGATTCTATGGCTTCTTTTAGGGGAATCAAGAGAAGAAAAACAAAGAAGCTGAGTCTCTGTCGAGGCCGAAGTGCGAGAAGAGTCAGAATCTTACAGTCTATCTATAAGAATTTTACGAAAGATTCTCCGCCCGAGTACACCTAACGGGGCCAACGGCCTCGGCCGGGGACGGGTCGGTCCTCTCAGACAGAGAGAACTGCTTTTTTCGAGGCGGGAGCCCTCACGGGCCAGCCTCGTCTGTGTGCCAGATGTTCACACCTTGCTGATCGATGCAAGTTGTTGGGAAATCGACTTTCCTTATCGGTGCGATCGAAGCGATCGTCCGCCCCACGGTCTACTTGAACTTGTCGTAGAAGGCGAGAAACTGTTTCTCTGATTTGACGAGAAGGGTCTCCAGCTTCGCAAAGGCGACGGCGATCTTCTTGTTCGCCTTCACCGCGGCAACCACATCGGCCATTCTGTCTTTAACGGAATCGGGAACATCGTTGCTTTCGAGAAAACCAACGAGAAGTCCCGAGTGCAGGATTTCGCGTTCTGTATATCCAAAGTTTCCGAAAAACTGTTTCAGCTTGATCGGACCGCCTTGGGTGATCAGCGTCTTTTTCGACCAGGAAATATATTGGGAATGGAAAAACCTTTCGCGATAGGCCGCAAATCCCTTGATATACCAATCGGGAAGCGCCTCTTTGAGTTCGAGGTTCTTGAAATACAATTCGCACACGGCGTGGCGAACCAGGCCGAACGTGAAGCTTTCGTTGATGAAATAGGTCACGGCGATCGATCCCACCTCGGGCGATTCCTCCATGACATAGACCGAATAGTAGGATGACTTCTGGTCAGCGCCGATTTGATTGCCAATCGCGTTGTACGTATCCAGGTCTGAAAGGAGAAAAACAATCATCTTCGATTCTGTGAGATTCGGTTCGACACCAAATGTGCTTTTTGCCGATTTGTACGCGCCTTCTCCCTCGGCGAGAAACTTCTGAACCATATCGTAAGGAAGGTTGGTGACAAATAGAAGGTGTTCCGACTGAAGCCGCCAGGGTGTTTCCCAGTTTGAATGATAACGGTCGGCCTCTTCTTTTTTCACCCAGTTATCGTCGATCTTGAAAAGACCTTGTTTTCTTTTTTCCGCGTCTTCGACAGGGATCCACTCGCCTTCGTAGAGAACGAGGTTCTTTTCCAAGCGCTCCTTTTCTTCGGCGCTAACCCAATTCCCTTCGTATTTCACTAGCCCGCTCTTGAGCTTTTCCACGTCTTCCTTCGGCAGCCACTCACCATTGTATTTGACGAGGCCGGCAGCTTCTTTTTCCTTGGCCTCTGCTTCTTCCGCCAGTTTCTCTCGTTCCTTTTTTGTGACCCATCCTCCCTCGTATTTGACATAACCGAGCATCTCTCGCGCTTCGGCGTGATTGGGATCGAGGCCGATGATCTGTTTGAGGTGCTTGTTGGCTTTCGAGCTCATTCGATTTTCTTTGCACCACTTGACAAGTTTCATCAATGCCGTGGTATCGCGATCTCCGGCGTTTTCCAGCATCTCCTCGTAAAGTTGATCTTTGGTTTTTTTCTCCTCGATCGACTTGACTTCGCTCATGGCGAATTCAACGATCCCGAACTTTGTCTGGATCGAAACCTTGTTCGCGTCTTTCGTGACAATCGTGCCTTCTACTTTTCTACCGTCTTTCAAGTGAATCACGTCAGCCGAAACTGTAGAGCAAATAAAGAGGAAGACCATGATCATGATGATCAGTGCTGTGAGTTTTCCGAACATTTCTCTTTCCTTTCTATCCTCGGGCTTGGCCGCTGTTTTTTCTTTTTTTATCGATAACAGATTCAGCTTCTGGCGCAGCTCAAGTTAGCGAAAAAGAATCTGGAGTGTCAAATCGCTCATCCCGGCTCGGTCGCGGCAGATGACGGTAAGCTACATGAATAACTCTTTGATCGTACCATAGGCCCTGTTTATCTCAATCAGTTTCTTTGTCGCCTCTTCTTGCTCCCCGAGGCTCCTGTGCCTGATCCTGTCGGGATGGAGGCCCCTCACGAGCATCTTGTATTGCTTCTTTATTTGACTTACCGGGGCAGAGGGGTCGAGGCCCAGGGTGCGGAAGGCTGTGAGTAATTCGGGGTGTATCCTGAAGATAATCGGTAAAGACGCATCGGGCTCTGCCGTGGACTCCGGTTCCTCGGCGAGGGCCTGACCGCTCTCATCGAGGGTGAATTTCTTTGCGGGCCGCACAAAACGGGGCGGGCGGCGCGATTGCTTGGCGAAGAGAGCGCGGATCGACCTTGACAATCGGAAGATAAAGGCTTTCTTTATACTGGGTTTTCTGGTAAAAATCTCTTTTTCGAAGAAGCAATCAAATTCTTTGTGGCAACACATGCACTTGGCTTGATAGTATGGCCCCCCGGAAGAATGCGGGCGGCCTCTTATAAACCCTTTATTGACAACGTATAACGTTTTTATGCTGCGGTCACAGTGAGGGCAATCGACCATCGCGGGTAAGTTGTCCTTCTCATTGCGGTTCAGCATTTTGAAATGGTCCCTTTCGTATTGCCTGCTTTACCAGGAATGTGATTCATGAATACAAAAAAACGCGCGCCAGATCAAAAGGATGATTCTCTGCCATTGTCCGATGATCCGATTTTTGGTCTCATCAAGAAGAACAAGAACGTCCTCTTTGTTGGCTTACTTCTTGTTGTCATTGTGGTTGTGGTGGTCAAACTCTACGCTGGGCACACAGAGGGAAAAGAGGAAAAATCCTGGTCTGATTTTTACGAGGCCTCCAAGGAAACCAATGCTGTTGCCGCTTTGGGCGGAATTCTCGAGGAGTCTTCGGGATCCTCTGCCGAACCCTGGATTCTTTATTACCTTTCAGTCAGGGCCTTCGGGGAGCACGACCTGGTCACAGCCAAAGAAAAGCTCGAATTGCTGGAAAGCAACCATTCTGACCATTTTCTTCTGAATAACCCGGAGTGGGTGCCTTCGATCAAGAGAAAGGTTCTCGCCGAGATCGAATGGTGCGAGCAAAACCCTCTTCCCGAGGAGGCGCCGGCGGTCGACGAGCCGGAGGCGGATGCTGACTCGACGCCTCCGGATGCCGCCAATTCGGACGGTTAACACGCTTTCCCCCATTTGATTACTGCGCGCTATTCTCCACTAGCCAACATTTCTCCGTTTCTGGAATTTTATCCTTCTCGCAGGAAACGGAATCCCAGACCTATTGCCGTGTGTGACAGACACCTAACGAGATTGTTCTTCATCGCTCGCTAGGTTTTTGGTTGATAATTTCAAGGTAATCTTTTAAAAACTAAACCCTTGCGGTCCCATTTTCCTTATGTGTGTCGTTTTTCAGGTAATTCATTCACTGATATCTGAGATGTGTTGCCTTTTGTGGTCACTTGATCGGTGACCACATCCGGAGCTTGAATGTTCCACGTGAAACATCTCTCTGAGGAGCACAAAATGTCGGAAAAGAGACTAGGGCGGGGTCTCGATTTTCTGATCCCTTCCTCCCTCGA
>CAYXGI010000024.1:0-71669 GCA_964464495.1 uncultured Phycisphaerales bacterium | reverse complement strand
TGTCGTAGTCCCAGATCATGGGCAGGTTGAGCTGGCCGTTGACGGACATCTCGAGCGCAAGGTAGATCTCGTAGCTGCCCACGGGCAGAGGCTGGTCGAGAGCGGTTTCGGCGAGGTCCATGAGACCTCCGCCATAGAAGAAGTTGCACACGCCAGGCAGCCAGATCGCGCTCGGATACTCACCATAGGTGAAGATGCCGCCCGAGGTCTTGTCAACGCCCATGACCCAGATTTCAGCCGGGTAGCCGACGAAGTCGCGGGCCTCGACATCGATGGTGACGGTGCAGTTGGCGCCGTCGAAGACTTCCACGGGACCGTCGTCGCCGTTGCAGTCGACGTCGAGCCTCGGATAGAGATTTCCCTGTCCGCTCGCGCACCACTTGATGGCGTTCTCGAAGAGGAGGTAGAAGTCGCCTGTGTGGGAGCCCCACCACAACTCGTTCGCCGGAAAGACGCAGATGGCGCACTGGCGGCCGCCCGTGGTGTCGTCGACCGCGATGGCGGGTGTACCGTCTTCGAGCCAGTTTCCGAGACCGGTGGCGGCCGAGCTCAGAGCCGTTCCACCCCGGTATCCGGAGTCGATATAAAGGCTGTTGATCCCGTCGGTCACCGGGTGCGACACGACCGAGCCCATGTCGAGCGTGCCGGGGGTGTACGTGCAGCCTCCATTCTCGATGAGGGGGCAGATCGATTCCATGAGGCCGTAACCGTAGCCGCCCCACGTGGTCCAGTCCTGCCAGATGAAGGTGCCATAGACCATGTTGCCCATGGAGTTAACCACGTAGTCATAGAGGACATCCCCCACATTGGGGGCGTTCGGGTAGATCCCGTTCTCCATGAGAAGAACGCAGTCGAAGCCCTCGAGGAAAGCGACCGTCGGGGTGGACGAACCGCACTCGAAGGTGTCGAAGGTGATGTCGGTCATGTTCGCCTCGAAGAGGCCCTTTGTGCCGGGGAGGTCGCCGGAGTGATTCGACATCAAGAGGCAGGTGAACGCACGGGCTGGACCGCCATCGATGATGGGCGCCTGCGGCGCTGCCGGCAAGTCTAATGGTTCGGCGTCACGCGTACCGGTGGTCTTGTCGGCTGCCACGGCCACACCGGCAAGAAGGACCAGGAACACAATAACGTAAAAGCTATTTCTCCTCATTTCTTGTTCTCCTTTTCTGTTTCTCCCGAAAGCGATTTGGCATTGTCAAATGGCGGAACTGATAATGACTTTTTTAGCTCTTCAGAAATTCGTGGGGGTAATCCGGTTTTCCACCTCCCATCTCGTTGCAGCACCCAGTACGCACTCGAACAGCATTTGTACTCAAGCGGAAATAAGGCTTTCTGATTGGACTCTATGAGCTAATTTTCGACACGAATTCGACAGGCGCCGGCCTTCAAGGATCGATCACGATATCGACCGCGGTTGACGCGAAGTCCCAGGGATTGTTCACACCGAAAGCGAACGACATGGTGGAGCCGACGAGGTTCGACAACCCGCCCGCGGGCGCGTTGGTCTGAGCGACGGCTTCGCCGGCCGAGTCGAGCGTGCCATAAAAACCCTGGTAGTTCGGCCACCCGAGGCGCGTGATCAGCAAATCAGTGAACCAGTCCCGGTTCAGCGGAATGGTGAACAGGCCGCCGGGGAGCGGCGTTCCGGGATCGGTGCCGCTCAGGCTGCCGAAGAGTATGTAGTCCCGGCCGGCATAGCGCGTGCCCGCGTCGAGATCGAACTGGAACGCACCTCCGGCCGAAGCCGAGATCGATTCCCTGTTGGCCGCGAGCGAAATGCCCGGCCAGCCGGCGAGCCGCGCCCAGAGCCACCAGGCCGCGTAGGCTTTCTGATTGCCGTTGAGCGGCCGGCTGTGGGCGCAGTTGCAGTTGTACCACTCCACTCCCTCGACGTGACCGCTTTGCCACTCCTCGGCCCAGTTGCCCTGGTAGACTCCGAATTCGTCCCAGTAACCGCAGTCGTCGTTGGCATAGGGAAAGTAGGCGCCGTCGGGATTGTGGCTCTCGATGTGGGCGAAGTCGTAAAGGATCTTGTTGTTGGCGATGCAATAGTCGCGGATCTGCTGGTTGCGGGCGTTGGTGTTCGTCATCGACCAGTAGTTCAGATGGCCGGTCATGTAGACGAACATGACGTCCGAATAGTCGAGCTCGAGCTGGGTCATGGGCGCGAGATACTTGTCGATCATGTCCTGCTCGGTGTAGTCCGAGTGCTGGCCGCACCACGACCAGATGATCACGTTCACGTCACCGTGGGCCGGATCGTCGAGATAGGCGCGCGTTTCGTTGACCCACTGGGGGTAGTAGCCGCAGTCGCCCGCCATGGCGTAGTCGTGCAGATCGAGCGCGCCGCCCGAGCCTCCGTTGTTCCACGCGAACTGGGGCCCGCCGCAGCCGCCCGTAAAGGTCACCAGCCCGGTCATCCCATCCGCGACCTGGCTCCCGTGCGAGGTGTGGCCATAGGCGATGTGCAGCGAGTCCTTGGCAATGGCGACCCATTCATCGGGCACCGTGGGAAGGTTGGTACAGCTGTGATCCACGATGATCGGTTCCTGAGCGCGCAGACATACAAAGGGAACGAAGAGCAGGGCAAGGAAAAGGAAAACAACAGGATTTCTCATTCTGTTTCTCAGAGGTATCTAAATAAGCGTATAAATCATAGGCGGTTGAATAGGTATTCTTCCTGAAGTCAGTATACTTCAGTCTCCCGGAAAAAAAAGGACAAACCTACGAAGAACCATAAATCATGCGAATCTTCGCACGTTCGGTTTTGGTGCTCGCCTTCGTGCTGGCGACTGAACCACTTACGGCCCAGGACTTCCCATGGCCGGGCGGGAGCGAGTCCGAAAGAGTCGACATCACCCAGCCCGACATGGGCAACGATATGAGCGGCGCCGTGTGGAATCCAGAGCAGAACAAGCTATGGCTCGCATCGAAGTCTCTGGTCGTCGACCGGCGGTTTTTCGGTGAGCTGTTCTAGTGTCGCCTTTCAGATTCGTCCTTATTTCTATCTGACAAGCAAGTTAACTTTGGCTATCTTATTACAACTGTATTGGTATGAAATGCCTCTATCGATCGTGGCCCTCCAGGCGCGATCATCGCTTTTGATTTGGAGTGATCGATGAAGCCGAGACCGGTCAGGGGCCGCTCGGTCCCGAAGGGAAGAGTCATCTCGGCTCTGGGCGTGGTAGCCTGCGCGGTGCTGATCGGTTGTGCCGGTCCCGGCGAACGGCGTGCGTCGAGCCATGACTCGGTCGCGGTGAGCGGCCCGGTTGACACCGAGAGCGCGGCAGTCGGTCCTTATCGACAGCCCTCGCGACAACTACCCGAACTGGACAGCACCGTGTTGCTGCCCGACTACCTCGCCTATGCGGCACTCAACAATCCCGGTCTCGAGGCCGCCTTCAGCCGCTGGAAGGCGGCCGTGGAAAGAGCGACCGCGGCCGACGCCCTGCCCGACCCGCGCTTGAGCTACGGTTTCTTCATTCAAGAGGTGGAGACGCGCGTCGGCCCCCAGCGCCAGAAGTTGGGCATCTCCCAGGCCTTCCCCTGGTTCGGTTCCCTCGATCTCGCGGAGAAAGGCGCACTCGAAAAAGCGCGCGTCTTTTACGAGCAGTACTCTTCCCGGAAGCTCGCACTCTTTCGCGAGGTGAAGGAGGCGGCTTTCGAGTGGGCTTACCTCCTCCGCGCAATCGCTATCACCGCGGAGAACATCGAGCTTCTCGCCAGCCTGGAGAGTGTGGCGCGCGCCCGCTACAAGGTGGGTGGGGCGCCCTATGCGAGCGTGATCAAGGCCCAGGTCGAGCTGGGCAAGCTCGAGGACCGGCTGCAGAGTCTCAAAGACCTCCGCGCGCCGCGCGCCGCGCGCTTCAACGCGGTGCTGGGCCGCTCGCTCGAAGTGACGCTGCACGGACTGGACTCGCTCCCCGAGGACCCGATCGTTTTCGACGAGGAAGCTCTGGCCGACCGGCTGCTCAGGCACAATCCCGAGCTCCGCGCTCTTGATCACGCTGCCGCTGCCGCCCAGATCGACATCGACCTGGCGGACAGGGACTCCTATCCTGATTTCACCCTCGGTCTCGACTACATTCAGACCGAGGGTGCGCCCATGCCGGTGCACGACAGCGGCAAGGATCCCCTGATCGCCACGATCTCGGTAAACCTACCCTTCTTCTCGAGCAAGTACACCGCCGCCGAGCGCGCGGCCGAGTGGCGCTATCAGGCCGCCCTGCGCCAGAGAATGGATCGCGCCAACATCCTCGCCGCTGATCTCAAGATGGCGCTCTTCGCGTTCCGCGACGCCGAGCGAAAGATCGAACTCTACCGCCACACCCTTCTCCCCCGCGCCGATCAGTCGCTCGAGGTGACGAGCCAGGCCTTCGAGACAGGCCAGGCCGGCTTCCTCGACCTCATCGACGCCCAGAGAGTGCTCATCGATTTTCGGCTTTCACTGGAGCGCGCTCTCGCTGATCGGGCGATCGCCGTGGCCCGGGTCGAGAGCCTCGTCGGGGATGGCCTGGAGAATAGCCAAGAAAATAGCCAGGAGCCTGGCAAGGAGCCCGAATCATGAAATCGTGGACATCGGTGCTGGTCAAGTTGGCTGTGTCCCTGCTACTGCTCGGAGCTGCTTTCTATGCGGGCTACCATCAGGGCGGCTTGGGCGTGGTGGCTTCGGCCGACGGGACGAGGAGCGCCGACGCTGAACCGGCCAAGGAGGAGGTCTGGACCTGCTCCATGCACCCCCAGATCCGGCAGCCCAAGTTCGGTCTCTGTCCTCTCTGCGCCATGGACCTCATTCCCGTTGAAAGCGGCTCGGCCGGAAGCCGTTCGCCGCGCGAGCTGACCCTCTCCGACCGGGCGCGCAAGCTCGCCTCGGTCCGCACGGCGCCCGTGGAACGGCGCTTCGTCGACAGCGAGGTGCGCATGATCGGCAAGGTGGCTTACGACGAGACGCGGATCGGCCACATCACCGCCTGGGTGCCGGGCCGCATCGACCAGCTCTTCGCCAACTACCGCGGCGTGGCGGTCAAGAAGGGCGAGCACATGGCCAGTCTCTACAGCCCCGAGCTGATCACGGCCCAGACCGAGCTGCTCCAGGCTCTCGATTCGCTCGACGTGATGAAGGAGAGCAGCCTGGGCAGCATGCGGACCACGGCGGAAGCCACGGTCGATGCGGTGGAGCGTAAGCTCAGGCTCTTCGGCCTCACCGACGAGCAGATCGCCGCCATCAAGGAGCGGGGTGTGCCCGACGACCACATGACCGTGTTTGCGCCCATGGGCGGCATCGTGGTCGAGCTCAACGTGCGCGAGGGAATGTACGTCAAGACCGGAACGCGCATCTGCTCCATCGCCGACCTCTCACAGGTCTGGGTCAGGCTCGAGGCCTACGAGTCCGACCTTGCCCTGCTCCGCTACGGCCAGGAAGTGGAGTTCGAGGCGGAAGCCTATCCGGGCGAGACCTTCTTTGGTCGCGTTGCGTTCCTCGATCCCGTGCTCGACGAGAAGACCCGCACCGCCGGCATCCGCGTCAACGTGCCCAACGAGGACGGCCGCCTCATGCCGGGCCTCTTCGTGCGCGCCGTGGTCCGGCCCCGCCTCGCGTCGGGCGGACGGGTGCTCGATATCGATCTCGCCGGAAAATGGATCAGCCCCATGCACCCCGAGGGCGATGCTGATGCGCCGCTCGTGATCCCAGCCTCGGCGCCGCTCGTCACGGGCAAGCGCGCCGTGGTCTACGTGGCGGTTCCCGGGGAGGAAGGGGTTTTCGAGGGCCGCGACGTGGTTCTCGGCGTGCGCGCCGGCGATCACTATCTCGTGCGCAAAGGACTCGAAGAGGGTGAGCGCGTCGTGGTCCACGGCGCCTTCAAGCTCGACAGCGCGGTTCAGATCCTGGCCGATCCGAGCATGATGAATCCCGACGAGAGCGCTCTCGGCGAGGACGAGGAGGGGGTTCCGCTCGAAACACCAGAGGAGTTCAGGGTTGCTCTCGATCCCCTCTTCGCCGCCTATGTGGCGGTGCAGACCGCTCTGAGCCTCGACAGCTTCGACGACGCAATGGCGGCGGCCGCGAACCTCGAACCCGTGCTCGGCGCGATCGACGCCGACCTTCTCGACGGCGCGGTTCACAGAGTCTGGAAGACGGAGCAAAGCAGCCTCGAGACGACCATCACCGCTCTGACCGCGTCGACCGACATCGTGTCGGCGCGCGAGGCCTTTTCGCCCCTGTCGAAGGAGCTCATTGTCGTGGCGCGCCGCTTCGGTGTGAGCGGAGAAACACCCCTGCTTGTCTACTACTGTCCCATGGCGTTCGACTTCCGCGGTGCGAGCTGGCTCCAGAACAGGGAGGGTGTGGAGAATCCCTACTTCGGCGACGCCATGTATCGCTGCGGCGAATTGAAGGAGACCTTCTCTCCCGTCGAGGAGGAGTGAGATGAGCTGCGAGACCGGCGGCCAACCTCGGAGAAAAGAAACCCCCATCGACAAGCTGATTCGGTTCTGCCTGAACCGGGGGGTGGTCATCTTCCTGCTCGTCGTGCTCGCCCTGGTATTTGGATTTCTCAACGCGCCCTTCGAGTGGGATTTCTTCGGACTCGAGCGCGATCCCGTTCCGGTCGACGCGATCCCCGACATCGGCGAGAACCAGCAGATCGTGTTCACCGAGTGGCCGGGCCGATCGCCCCAGGACGTGGAGGACCAGGTCACCTATCCGCTCACCGTGTCGCTCCTCGGCATCCCGTCGATCAAGACGGTGCGTTCCTACTCGATGTTCGGCTTCTCGACGATCTACGTGATCTTCAAGGAGGAGGCCGACTTCTACTGGTCGCGCGCGCGCATCGTCGAGAAGCTCAACAGCCTCAAGGCGGGCCTCCTGCCGGAGAACGTGCGGCCCGCGCTCGGACCCGACTCGACCGCTCTCGGCCAGGTCTTCTGGTACACCCTCGAGGGGATCGATCCCGAGGGCAAGCCGGCCGGAGGGTGGGACCTTCACGAGCTGCGTTCGATCCAGGACTGGAACGTGCGCTACGCGCTCTTAGGTGTGGACGGTGTGAGCGAGGTGGCGTCGGTGGGCGGCTTCGTGCAGGAGTACCAGATCGATGTCGACCCGGCCGCCATGTGGGCCAACGGCGTGCGGCTCGACGAGGTCTTCTCCGCGGTGCGCATGTCGAACACCGACGTGGGCGCCCGCACTGTCGAGGTCAACCGCGTCGAGTACGTGATCCGCGGCGTCGGTTTTCTCAAGAGCCTGGCCGACATCGAGAACACGGTCATCAAGGTGCGCAACAATGTGCCCTTGCGCGTCAAGGATGTGGCCCATGTCGCCCTCGGTCCGGCCGCGCGGCGCGGCGCGCTCGACAAGGCCGGCGTCGAGGCGGTGGGCGGCGTGGTGGTGGTGCGCTACGGCGAGAATCCGCTCGCCGTGATCAACCGCGTGAAGGAGCGCATCGCCGAGCTCGCGCCCGGGCTTCCGCGGCGCACCCTCGAAGACGGCACCACGAGCCAGGTGACACTCGTGCCCTTCTACGACCGGACCGGACTGATCTACGAAACGCTCGGCACGCTCAAGACCGCGCTCAGCCAGGAGATCCTCGTCACGGTGATCGTCGTTCTTCTCATGCTCGCCCACCTGAGGAGCGCCGTTCTCATCTCGGGACTTTTGCCACTGGCCGTGCTTCTCTGCTTCGTGGCGATGAGGGCCTTTGGCGTCGACGCCAACATCGTGGCTCTCTCGGGGATCGCCATCGCCATCGGCACCATGGTCGACATGGGCGTGATCATCTGCGAGAACATCTTGCGCCACCTGGCGCGCGCCAAGCCTGACACGAACCGCCTCGACGTGATCTTCGGCGCAACGCGCGAGGTGGGGGGCGCGGTGCTGACCTCGGTGGCGACGACGATCGTCAGCTTCCTGCCCGTCTTTACCATGATCGGGCCCGAAGGTAAGCTCTTCAAACCGCTCGCATTCACCAAGACCTTCGCGCTTCTGGCGTCGCTGCTCGTGGCGATCCTGGTGATCCCGCCCGCGGCGCGGCTCCTCTTTACCGGCCGGATCAGATCACGGCGGGTGCGGCTCGGATTCCTCTGGGCGCTGGTCGCGGCTGGAGTGATCCTGTTTTTTGTCCACGCCTGGTGGTCGGGCGCGATTTTGATCGTCATCGGGCTCTGGCACCTCGGCGTGGGTGCGATCCCGCCGCGGCTCGCCAGGGGAGTCGCCTGGTCGGGGTCGATCGTGGCCGCTCTCGGCGTGGCGATCCTGCTTGCCGGATACTGGCTTCCGCTCGGGCCCGGGAAGGGGCTGACCACGAACACGGTCTTCACCGTGGGACTGATCGGCGGGATCCTGCTCTTCTTCCTTCTCTTCCAGCGGCTCTATGCACGGATCTTGAGGTGGTGCCTGGAGTACAAGGCGCTCTTCTTGATTCTGCCCCTGATTCTGGTTCTGGCGGGCGCCACGATCTGGCTCGGCTTCGACTCTGTCTTCGGGTGGCTGCCCCAGTCGGTCAAGACCTTCAAGCCCGTGTCCAGGGTGGCCCACGCCTTCCCCGGACTGGGGAAAGAATTCATGCCTCCTCTCGATGAGGGGTCTTATCTCTACATGCCGACCACCATGCCCCACGCATCGATCGGCGAGGTGCTCGATGTGCTCTCCAAGCAGGACAGGGCCATGGGCGCCATTCCCGAAATCGACCAGGTGGTGGGAAAGCTCGGCCGCGCCGAGAGCCCTCTCGACCCGGCGCCCCTCTCCATGATCGAGACGATCATCAACTACAAGCCGGAATTCATTGTCGATCGCGATGGCAAGCGCCTCACCTTCCGCTGCGATCGGGACGATACCGACCTGATGCGCGGTGAAGATGGCGCGCCGGTCCCCGCGCCCGACGGCGAACCGTACACGGTGCTCGGCCGCTTCGACCGGGACGATGGAGGCCGACTCATCCCCGATGACGAGGGCTGGCCCTTTCGCCTCTGGCGCCTTGCGCTCGATCCCGATCTCGAGGGCAACGACGAGCGCGACCCGTGGGAGGGCATCAACGAGCCCGACGACATCTGGGACGAGATCGTCGAAGCGGCCGACATTCCCGGCACCACGTCGGCGCCGCGGCTGCAGCCGATCGCGGCCCGCATCGTCATGCTCCAGAGCGGGATGCGCGCGCCCATGGGGGTCAAGATCAAGGGGCCCGATCTCGAGTCGATCGAGAGGGTGGCGCTCGAGGTGGAGCAGTTTCTCAAGGAGGTGCCTTCGATCGAGCCGGCCACTGTCAACGCCGACCGGATCGTGGGCAAGCCCTACCTCGAGATCCGCATCGATCGCGAGGCGATCGCCCGCTACGGCATCCGTCTCGCCCAGGTGCAGAACGTGATCGAGGTCGCCGTGGGCGGAAAGCCGATCACGCGCACCGTGGAGGGACGGGAACGCTATCCGGTGCGCGTCCGCTACATGCGCGAGCTGCGCGACAGCATCGAGGCGCTCGACCGGATTCTCGTGCCCGCGCCCGACGGCACCCAGATTCCCCTCGTACAGGTGGCGTCGATCGACTACGTGCGCGGCCCGCAGATGATCAAGAGCGAGGACACCTTCAAAATCGGGTACGTGATCTTCGACAAGAAGCCGGGATTCGCCGAGGTCGACGTGGTCGAGCAGGCGAGGTCCTACCTCGAAGCGAAGATCGACTCGGGCGACTTCGTGCTCCCCGCGGGCGTGGCGTTTCCCGCCTTCGCCGGGAGCTACGAGAACCAGGTGCGGTCCGAGAAGAAGCTTCTCGTGATCCTGCCCGTGGCGCTCTTCGTGATCTTCATCATCCTCTATCTCAACTTCGCATCGGTGTCGACCACGTTCATCGTCTTCTCGGGCATTCTCGTGGCGTGGGCGGGCGGCTTCATCATGGTCTGGTTCTACGGCCAGTCCTGGTTCCTCGATTTCGAGATCTTCGGAACGTCGATGCGAGCCCTCTTCCAGGTTCACCCGCTCAATCTGAGCGTGGCGGTCTGGGTCGGATTCCTGGCGCTTTTCGGCATCGCCACCGACGACGGTGTGGTCATGGCCACCTATCTCGACCAGACCATGAAGCGCCGCAAGCCGGGATCGATCGCCGCGGTGCGCGATGCGGTGGTCGAGGCCGGGCGGCGCCGCGTGCGACCCTGTCTCATGACCACGGCGACCACGGTGCTGGCCCTGATCCCTGTGCTCACGTCGACGGGGCGGGGCGCCGACATCATGGTGCCCATGGCGATCCCCTCCTTCGGCGGCATGGTGTTCGCCGTGGTCACCATGTTCGTGGTGCCCGTGCTCTACTGCCGGGTCAATGAGATCAGGGTGACGAGGGACGAGAGCCGCCGCTCGAAGGCCGAGCGTCTGAAAATCCTCGATGTAAGGGATCGGCTGAATGGTGAGAACTAGTCCAGACTATCCCCTAATTGTGGCGAAGAGCTCTAAATTTTTGAAAAAAAGAGGCCGATTACCTATAATACACGTATGTTAATTAATCGTTATTGCGGAGTTCTCGCTTGAAACAGGTTCGGAACATTTTTCTGATCGTCCTCGTCGTCGCTTTCCTCACAGGAAATGGCGGCGTCTGTTCCGTCTGTTTCTTTTCCGGCCTCTACCACCACCTCTTCGAAATCGGCCATACCCATGAAGCCGGCGCTGTCGATGGGTGCTGCTGCGGTGATCATGAAGACACACCGTGTGAACATTACGGTTGCACTCACACCGAAGCACCTGCCCTTGATGTCGCTCTTCCCGAAAATTCGGGCAAGACGGCGCGCGAATCGGTGTCGTGGCCGAACGCACACGCACCGGCTTCGGTTGCCGGCGGGAGCGGAATACACCCACCTCCGACGCAACAGGTCCTGATGACGCCACGGATCCTACGCGGCCACCACCCTTCAGAGCAGATCTTCATCCTCCACGAGCAACTGCTGATTTGATCACCTCTTGATACCCGATCACCGCAATTAGTCGCGATCCGTATTGGGGATCCAGAAAAAGAGGCAGCACATGTTACGGACTCGAATGATATTTCTTTTTTACTTAGCTCTCTTCGGAGCCGCTCTTGTTGGAGCCGGGTGTCAGAGCTACGAGCCGCATCCTCTCGTTCCGCTCGAGATTCTCGGCGAGGTGGAGCGGGCGCGCGATCTTCTCGATGTCGATGTGGCCGATGGCGGTGATGCCGATCGTGGGTTGACCGATCGAGGTTTCGTGCGCGCCGCGCAATGGATGGCCGCGTTCGGCCCGGCTCTCAAGGAGGCGCGCGCCGCGTTCGACCGGGCGCAGGCCGTGGCAGGCATCGATACCCCGTGGCCCAATCCGACGATCGGAGCCGGACCTGCCGTGGGCTCGCGCCTCGATCCCGGGGGGAGCTCGCGCCGCGTTCAGCCCCTCGTCGAGTTCGGGTTCGCCATTCCGCTGAGCGGCCGCCTCGGATACACCGACGACCTGAACCAGGTCATTGCCGAGAGCGCGCACGTGAAACTCGTTGCCCGGCACCGCCGCAGCTACCTCGAGCTCAGGGCGCTCTACGCCGACTGGGTCCTGGCGCGCAGGAACGTGAGTGTTCAGAACGAAATCCTCGAATCGGCCCGCCGGTCGCTCGCGCTGACCGGGCGCCTCATCGACGCCGGCGGCGCGACCGCCCTCGATCTGGGGCTGATGGAGCTCGAGGTCGCCCGGCGCGGGATGATGCTCATCGACACACGCGCCGAAGAGGTGACGATCGAAGAGCGTCTTTCCAGCCTGATCGGCGTCAGCTTCGAGCAGCTTCAAAAGGTCTTTCACGAAACACTCCCCGTCCTCGATGCACCCATCCCCCAACGCGCGGAGGCGCAAAAGATCCTCGTGGCCAATCACCCGGACCTGGCCGAACTGCGCGCCGCCTACGAGGTCGCCGAAAAAGAGCTGCGCCTCGAGATCGCCAAGCAATACCCCGACCTCGAACTCGGCCCATTTTTCGAGGGCGATCCGGGGGAACGGAAGAAGGCGTGGGGCCTGACCATCGGAATCACCATTCCTATCTTCGACAGGAACGAGCAGGCGATCGCCGCGGCCGAGAAGGAGAGGGATTCGATCCGCACCGCCTACGAGGCAACCCTGAACCGGCAGCTCGCCGCGCTGGAGAGCGCCCTCGCCCGGTACGATCTGGCCCGTGAGAAGAGCGCGCTCCTCGAGACGGTCATCGTGCCCAGGGCCAAGAACAATCTCGAGGTCGCGCTCCAGTCGATCAAGGCCGCCGCCATCGATTCGCTCAAGTATCTCGACGTGGAGCGCGCCCTGCGTTCGGCCATTTCGGACGCGCTTCACGCCGAGCGCGCGATCCGCCACGCCCTCTATGAAATTGAGCAGGCGATCGGCATTCCACTGGGATTTTTCCCCGGGGAAGAGGCTGTCGACTTTCCTCTTCTTCCCGAACCGTTGACGGAGACGGAGTAATAATCGATGAAAGCCAAAGTTTTTCCAGTACTGATCATGAGTGTGCTTTTCACCGCCATCGGTCTGGTCTGCGGCTGGTACGGCGCCGCCAGGGCGCTGGGAGGTTCAGCCGCCCATGACGTCCGCGGTGCAACCGACGAACATGGCGCAGCGGCTGATCAGGCGCACGCCGGTGCACTCATCCTGTCGGCCGAGACCCTGGCCAACATGGGAGTGCGCGTCACCGAAGCGGCCCTCACCGACTACAGCCGCTGCCAGCCGATCACCGCGGTGGTGGCACCCACGCCGCGCGCGACACAGGGCGTTTACGCGCCCGTCGCAGGCCGCGTCCAGTCGATCGATGCCGAATTCGGAGCGGTCGTGGCCGGCGGCGACGTGGTCGTCACGCTCGTGCGCACACCGCTCGCCCGCGCCGCGCTCGTCTTGACCGAGGAGGTGATCAAGCCGGTGAGCGAGAATCTCCATGGCTCGGTCAACAACTTCCACCGCGCCACCATCGCCGTCGACGTGCTCGAGGCGGAAACGAAGCGGCTCGAGCAGTTCGCCAGCAGCGAGGACGGAATTCCGCTCCTTCCAAAGAGTGAGATCCTCAAGGTGCGCTACGAACTGATGCACGCCGAGCGGGAACTGGTGATCGCGCGCCACGAGCTCGAGCGGCACGGACTGAGCGAGGAACAGTTGGTTCAGGTGGAGGAAGGCCGGATCCCGATGATCAACTCCGCCGTCTGGCGGGGTGCGCTGGAACACAACGGCTTCTGGACACCCCTGGCGCAGGAGGTCTACTCCGCCCTTCCCGAAAGGCTGCAGAGCCTGTCGTGGACCGTGGCCACCCTCGGCGAACTGGTGGCCGGCAATCTGCTCGATCGATCCTTTGTGGAGTGGCTCGGCGAGGACCCCCATGTGGCCGACTTCTTTCTCGAGATCGGCGGGATGCTGCAGAGAGGCCACAGCTTCGCCGATATCCGCGAACTCTACTCCCTCGGAGCGCTCGAGCCGGTGGTGCGGATCAAGGCGCCGGGCGCGGCGCCCGACTGGGATGTGAGCGATCTGCTCGTCAAGCCCGGACAGCCCGTCGGTGCGGGCGACCAGCTCCTTCTCCTCGAGAATCCCCGCGCGCTGATCGTGCGCGCCGAGCCGACGAGCAGCGAGATCGAGATCATGATCGAGGCGATGACCGCGGGAGTGGCCATGGCGGCGAGCCCCCTCACAACCGGCGCCGGCCCCGAACTCGATGGGCTCACGATCCGCAGAATTTACTCGGTGGAGGGCGGAATGGGAACGGTTGCCGACATACCGGTGGTCAACCGCCCCCTGATCGCCAGGAAGGGCAGCCAGAAGGAAACCTTCAGATCGTGGGAACTGAGACAGGGGCAGCGATACACCGTCCGTGTGCCGATCGATGTCTACGAGCAGGTCTATGTTTTTCCCGTCGATGCCGTGATCGACGACGGGCCGGACAAGGTCGTCTTTTTGAAGAGCGGTGACAGTTTCACCAAGATCAAGGTGGAGGTTCTCTACCAGGATCACGAGGTGGTGGTCATCCCCGGATCGGCTGATTTCTTTCCGGGAAATCCGATCGTGACGAGCGGTACGCTCGCCCTGGGACTGGCAAACGAGACAGGACCCGCGGCCGACGACGGCCATGGCCATGCTCACTGAGAAGGATGCTGGATAAATGCTGAATCGAATCATAGCCTTCTCGCTCAAGAACCGGCTCGTTGTTGTCGTGGCGGCGCTCGTCGTGGCCGGCTACGGCACCTATGTGACGACCGAGATGCCGATCGATGTGCTGCCAGACCTCAACCGACCGACAGTGGTGGTCATGGCCGAAGCGCACGCCATGGTGCCCGAGGACATCGAACAGCTCGTCACCATCCCGCTGGAGCAGACCCTCAACGGAGCGACCGACGTGATGCGCGTCCGGTCGGGGTCGGGGATGGGGCTCTCCATGATCTTCGTCGAGTTCGACTGGGGCACCGACATCTACCGCAACAGGCAGATCGTTCAGGAGAAACTCCAGCTCGCCCAGTCGAAGCTGCCGCCCGGCGTGGAGCCGATCATGGCGCCGGTCACGAGCATCATGGGACAGGTGCAGCTCATCGGCGTGCAGTCGCGGAGCGGAGAAACCGACGCCGACGAGATCAGGACCATTGCCGACTATCACATCAAGTACCGGTTGTTGTCAATCCCCGGAGTGGCCAAGGTCGTCACTGCCGGCGGTGCGCCGCGCCAGCTTCAGGCGATCGTCGATGCCGACAAGCTGAGCGCCTTCGGTGTGACCCTCGACGAGGTGGCCGCCGCCGTGCGCAGCGCCAACCTCAACGTGTCGGGCGGTTTTCTCGACCTGGGACACAAGGCGCCCCTGATCACCGTGAAGGGACTCCTCTCCGAACAGGACGAACTGGGCGAGGCCGTGGTCAAGCCCGACCCGGTGCGGCCGGTGCGCATCAAGGATGTGGCCCGCGTCGAGTTCGGGCCGGCCGCGATCCGGACGGGCGAGGCGAGCATTAACGGCGAACCGGGGATCATCCTGGCCGTGTTCAAGCAGCCCGACACGGACACGGTGGCGCTCACCGATGCGATCATCGAGGAGCTCGCCCACATCGAGAAGGCACTGCCCGACGATCTGATCATCGTTGACGACCTTTTCCAGCAGGCCGACTTTATCCACCGCGCCATCGACAACGTGGCCGAGGCGGTCTGGATCGGCTGCGTGCTCGTGCTCGTCATACTCTTTCTCTTCATGATGAACTTTCGCACCACGCTGATCACGATCACCGCCATTCCCCTGTCGGTCGCCATGACGGCGATCATCTTCGCCGCCTTCGGGCTGTCGATCAACACGATGACCCTCGGCGGGCTGGCCGTGGCGATCGGCGCGCTCGTCGACGACGCCATCGTCGACGTGGAGAACGTCTACCGACGGCTGCGCCAGAACGCCCGAAAGCCCCATCCGCTGCACGGCCTGCTCGTCGTCTTCCGGGCGTCGAGCGAGGTGCGGCGGCCGATCCTCATCGGAACGCTTCTGGTGATCGTCGTCTACCTGCCCCTCTTCTATCTGACCGGAATGGAAGGACGGCTCTTCACGCCGATCGGGATCGCCTATCTCACGAGCGTGGGCGCGTCGCTTCTCGTCTCCCTCTCGGCCACGGCAGTGCTTTGCTACTACCTGCTCTCCAAGAATCCGAACCTGCAGGCGAAGGACGACACGCGGCTCGTCAAGGCTCTCAAGGCCGGCGTGGGCCGGATGATTCGATTCAGCATCGACTCTCCCACGATGATTCTCGGCCTTCTGACCGCACTGGTCATGGGAGCGGTCTTCGTGCTCTTCAGCCAGGGATCGCAGTTTCTGCCCGAGTTCAACGAGGGCGTGGCGCAGATCAATCTCTTCCTGCCCCCCGAGACCGGACTCGACACGTCGAGCGAATTCGGCCAGCGGCTCGGCCGTCACCTGAGAGAGATCGAGGGAGTGAAGCACGTGGGCCGACGCACCGGGCGCGCCGAGGGCGACGAACATGTTCACGACGTGAACTTTTCTCACACGGTGGTCAACTTCGATGCTGCCGCGGGCCGATCGCGCGAGGATGTCATCGCCGAGATCCGCGAGATGCTCGCCCGGGAGTTTCCCGGTGTGATCACCGAGGTGGGGCAACCCCTCGCCCATCTGCTCAGCCACATGCTCTCCGGCGTGAAGGCCCAGGTGGCGATCAAGATCTTCGGCCCTGACCTGAACGTGCTCCGCCGTTTGGCAGCTCAGGTGGAAGACGCGGTGCGCTTGGTTCCCGGGGTGGCCGATCTCTACACCGAGCCGCAGGTCCTCATCGACCATGTCGTGGTCGAACCCAAGCGCGAGCTGCTCGCCCGGTTCGGGCTGAGCGTGGAGGACGTTGCCGAGACGGTGGAGCTCGCCCTCGAGGGGGAGAAACTCTCGCTCATGCAGATCGGGCAGTTCACCTTTCCCGTGGTGATCCGTCTCGAAAAGGAGGATCGCGGGAACCTGGACAGCATCCGCAATCTCTATCTGCATCGCGCCGAGGGCCGCCATCTGCGGCTCTCCGAGGTGGCCGACGTGCGGCTGAGCAAGACGCCGAACAACATCAACCGCGAGAACGTGTCCCGCCGGATCGCCGTGCAGCACAACGTGGAAGGCCGGTCGCTGGGCGAGGTGGTGGCCGACGTCGAGGTGGCTCTGAAGCCGATCCGCCAGAGTCTGTCAGAGCTGCCCGGTTATTCGATCCGCATCGGCGGACAGTTCGACGCACAGCAGAAGGCGAGCCGGATGATCGTGCTCTTCAGCATCGTTTCCTTGCTGATCATGTTCGCCGTGCTCTACGCGCATTTTCGGTCGATCAACCTGAGCCTTCAGGTGCTGGCGAGCATTCCGATGGCGTTCATCGGCGCCGTGGCCTACATCGCGCTCAGCGGGCAGTCGGTGTCGATCGCCACCCTGGTGGGATTGATCTCGCTCGCCGGAATCGCGTCGCGCAACGCCATCCTGCTCATCGACCATTACCTGCACCTCATGCGCGAGGAAGGGGAGTCCTTCGGCCCGGCGATGATCATCCGCGCCGGCCAGGAGCGCATGGTGCCCGTCCTGATGACGGCGCTCACCAGCGGGATCGCGCTGATCCCGCTCGCCCTCGCGCCCGATGAGCCGGGCCGCGAGATCCTCTACCCCGTGGCCACGGTGATCATCGGAGGGCTCGTGTCGAGCACGATCCTCGATTTTCTGGTCCGGCCGGCGCTCTTCTGGACTTTTGGCGCGAAGGCCGCGGGAAACGTGGCGACCCTGCGGCGCCGCACGGACCGCGCCACGGAAGAGATGGAAAAGGAGTTCGGTCCGGGTAAAAAGGCGTCAAGATTTTTCGTTGACGATTGAACAAAAGGAGTGGAAATGATTCTGGCAAGAGAATGGATGAACAAGGTCTTGGCGATTCTTCTGGTGGTCACAGCCGTGGGATTCGTGGCAGCCGGGTGCGGTGGAAAGGACGTCGACAACGCGGCCGATGACGCTGCCCATGGCCACGATCACGGTGACGCCGAGGGGCCTCACGGCGGGGTGGTCGCCGAGGTGGCCAACGGGATTCACATGGAGATCGTTTACTTTCCAGCAGAGGGCGAGGCGGCCTTTTACCTGCTAAGAGAAGACATGGAAACGACCGTCGTAGCGGGCGAGCCGCCGGTGCTCAATTTCAAGACCGCTGACGGACCGCGGCAGGTCATCGGCGCGCAGACCGACGCGGCGATCAAGGCCGACCTGGGATGGGTCTTCGTCGACCCCGGCTTGAAAAGCGACCACCTCCACGGGCAGGTGGTGGTCTGCGTCGAAGGAAAGAAGCACTTCGTGGCGATTCCCGAGCACGATCATGAGACCGAAAGCGGCGACGATCCCGCCCATGGCGACGGTGATGGCCATGACCATGACGACGCTGACGGCAGCCACGACCACGATGACCACGCCCACGGAGAAAATACGATCAGCAAGACCGCGTGGACCGAGTCGTGCGAATGGTTCGTCGAACTCGACGTGCCCGAGAAGGGGTGTGCGGCAGCCTTCGCCGCGCACGTGACTCTGCTCGCCGACTTCTTGCCCGCAGAGTCTGGATCGTTTCTGGTGGCGGCGCGCTCGGGCCCACACACGACGGAGGCGGGCGCCGGATCTCCGTCGCGGCCGGGGATATTCACACCGGAGATCGTCTTTCCCGAGACGGGTGAGTGGACATTGACCTTGACCTACGACGCGGGCGATCTCGTCGACTCGATCGAGTGGACCGTCACCGTCTACGAGCACGGCGAAGCGCCTGCACCGGCCGAGGACGAGGCAGGTCTCATTTCTTTTTTGAAAGAGGCGCAGTGGAAAACGGCCTTTGCCACATGCTGCGCCGAGGTTCAGGAAGTCGCCGCGGGAAAAGAGGCGGTTTGTGTGTGCGGCGCCGCGGTCCTGTCCGAAGGATCGGATCGATTCGTGCTGGTTCAAAAAGAGGGCGAGGCCTTCGAGAAGCGTCTGGTGGAGACCGGTCAGGCCAGCGGATCGATGATCGAGATCACTTCCGGTCTCGAAACTGGTGAGCGCGTTGTGACCGAAGGCGGCAGCGCGATTTTGCAGTAAGAACGCGCCGGCTCAAAATATTCGCAAAAACCTCCAAACTCCCGAGAAAAAGTCCGTATAAGCGCTATACTTTTCTCTTTCTCACGAACCCCAGACTAGAGCACCCCTCTACCAATCACGGAGAACAAGCTATGAAGCTTTTCTGTTCCATTGCATTCCTTGTTTTTGCACTCACCGTCCCATCGATTGCGGCTCCGGCCGGCGACGACCAGCTCCGCGACGACATGAACTTCGCCAAGTCGAAGGTTTACCCCGCCCTGGTGAACATCCAGGTCGTGGGCCAGTCGTTCAGCGGCGGGCGGTCGCGCAAGTTCCCTGCCGCGGGGAGCGGCGTGATCGTGAGCCCGGCGGGCCACGTCCTCACCAACTTTCACGTGGCCGGCGACACGACGCGCATCGTGTGCACCCTGCCGAACCGCGAGACGATCGAGGCCGAGGTGATCGCCCACGATCCGCTCACCGACCTCTCCGTGCTCAAGCTCAAGCTCGATCTGCGCAAGGATTCCACGCAGGGACTTCCCTTCGCCACCCTCGGCGACTCGGACGTCCTTGCCGTGGGCGACTACGTGCTCGCCATGGGCAATCCGCTCACACTGTCGAGCTCGATGACGCTCGGCATCGTGTCGAACACGAAGCGCGTCTTCACGAGCTTCACCGGTTCGGAGATGGACGAGATGGATCTCGGCGAGGGCCAGACCACGGGGCTCTTCACCCGGTGGATCCAGCACGACGCCCTCATCCTTCCCGGGAATAGCGGCGGCCCGCTCGTGAACCTGCGCGGCGAGGTGGTGGGCATCAACGAACTCGGCGGCAGCGGAGTGGGATTCGCCATCCCCTCGACCATCGCCGCCCACGTGCTCAACCAGGCACTCACCTACGGCGAGGTGCGGCGCGGATGGTTCGGCCTCACCTGCGTGCCGGTGAACCGGCTTGGCCTCGACGAGGGCGCACTCGTGTCATGGGTCATCGACGACGGCCCCGCCCACAAGGCCGGGATCCGCGCCGGCGACATCCTGCTCTCGCTCGACGATGAGCCGGTCCGTGTCCTCATCTTCGAGGAGGTGCCCCTCTTCTACAAGCGCATGGCCGACCACGAGGCGGGCACAAAGATCGATGTCCTCTTCAGACGGGGTGTCGAGGAAAAGGAGACCCTCCTCGAGGTGGCTCCCATGGAGAAGTACCTCGACGAGGAAGAGGAACTGCGCGGCTGGGGGACAACGGTGCGTGGAATCACGAGCCAGATGGCCCTGGCCAGGAAGTATCCCGACAGATCGGGCGTGCTCGTGACCGGCGTCCGCCCTGGCCGCCCGGCGAGTGAAGCCAAGCCGCCCCTGGCGAAGGGCGACGTGATCCTCTCGGTGAACGGCAAGCCGGTGACCGGCCGGGCCGACTTCATCGCTGCCGCGGGATCGACGGACGAGGAAAAATTCGTTCTCCGACTGCGGCGGAACGAACAGGATATCATCACCGTCCTCCACGTGGAAGACAAGGACGACGACTACGCGGGGGGCGAACTCCCCAAGGCGTGGATCGGCGTTCGCACCCAGGTGATCACCGCCGATGTGGCCGAAGCTCTCGGCCTGGAGAAGACCAAGGGATTTCGCGTCACCCAGGTCTACGCCGGAACCGAGGCCCACAAGGCCAGGCTCCGGGCGGGCGATCTGATCACCGCGCTCAACGGCCGGCGGCTCAAGGCGTCGCGCCTGCAGGATTCGGAGATGCTCAAGCGCCAGGTGGAAAACCTCACCGTGGGCACAGAGGCAAAATTGACCGTGATCCGCGACGGCGACGAGCAAGAGATCGCTGTCGTTCTCGAGGAGTCGCCCGCGTCGGCGGCGGAAGCCAAGACCGCCAAGCAGGAGTTTCTCGAGTTCACCGTCCGCGAGATTGCGTTCATGGACAGGATCAAGAACAAGTGGGACGACGACACGAAGGGCCTCGTCGTGGGCGATGTGACCAGCGGCGGCTGGGCCAACCTGGCGGGGCTCCGGGGCAAGGACCTTCTTCTCTCCGTGCACGACGCGCCGGTCCACGACGTGGATGCCTTCGAGACGGTGATGAAAAAGGTGTGCGGCGAGAAACCGCGCTACGTGAAGCTCTTCGTCCGGAGGGCATACAAGACGGTGTTTCTCTTTGCCGAGCCCGACTGGACCAAGTACGAGGAAGAAAAGAAATAGTCCGATTTCAGAATTCGCATAAATGAAAGGAACTCATCCAATGAAATATTCGATCATGGCGGCACTCGTTGCAGCCCTACTGCTGGTCGTTCCCTTCCAGACCGCGGCCGGAGCCGATGCAGAATCGTACAGGAACATTCTCGAGAAGAAGGCCGGCTCGATCGTGACGGTCAAGCTGATCCTCAAGATCAAGATCGCCTTCATGGGCCAGAGCCAGGATATGGAGAACGAGACCGAGGTGCCCGGCGTGGTGGTCGACGAAAAAGGCCTGATCATGATTGCCGATGAGGCTTTCGATTCGGACTTGCCCATCGACAACGATCAGATCGACGTCAAGATCACACCCCTCGGCATGAAGGTGATTTTCGCCGACGATGACGAGGAGTACGACGCGCTCCTCGCTGCCAAGGACACGAACCTCGGCCTCGCCTTCATCCAGGTGAAGGATCTCGCGGGCAAGACGGTGGCGCCCGTTTCCTTCGCCGACACCGCCGAGGTGGCGATCGGCCAGGAGCTTATCGGTGTGAGCCGCTATCAGAAGGGCTTCGACTATGCCCCTTACTTCGGCACGATTTGCATCGCGGGCGAAGTCTTCTCGCCGAGGCCTCTCTTCGCCATCGACGGTGGCTTCGACGGTCTCGGCCTTCCGCTCTTCACTGCCGACGGAAAGGTCGCCGGCGCGCTCGCCTCCCAGGAGGGCTCCGAGGGCGCGGGCAGCGGCGGCGGAGGTGGCGGTCCCATGGGCATGCTCTTCGACATGGCCGGAGGTCCGGCGGGCGATGTTTTCCTTCTGCCCGCCGACACGGTGCGCGTCACCATCGAGCAGGCAAAGAAGAAGGCTGCCGAAGCGCTGAAAAAGGCTTCCGAGGAGGCGGAGGGCGAGGAGTAGGCGACGGTTTCTCGCAGAGATCTTAGAGAATTAGAACTCTCGCAAAGGCGCAACGAACGCCAAGAAAAAAACTAGGATTAAAGGCAAAGTGACTCTTAACCCTAGTTTTTTTCTTGGCGTTCGTTACGCCTTTGCGAGAAAATCCCGATTAGAACAGCGCATAAATATAAGGCACAACCGCCTCGCCCGTAAAAATGAGCACGGCCAGCAAGAGAAGCAGAACCACGAGCGGCACGAGCCAGTAGGCCTTGTATTCCTTGCTCATCTGCCAGAAGGCGCCGAGAAGCTTGAAGCCGTAACTGAATTTGCCCATTTCGTCACACTCCTATCAGTCGAGCGCGATCTTGTCGCGCCAGTCTCCGTCTTCGCTCCACGGGGGCTGCGTTTTCTTGTCGAGAAGATACGAACCGAGCACGAGAAAGTCCATCTCCGTTCGCATAAAGCACTGGTAGGCCTCCTCGGGGGTGCACACGATCGGTTCGCCGCGTACGTTGAAGCTCGTGTTGATCACGATGCCGTAGCCGGTCAACTCCTCGAAGGCCTTGATGAGCGCGTGGTAGCGGGGATTGTGTTTCTTGCCCACCGACTGGATGCGGGCCGAATGGTCGACGTGGGTGATGGCGGGCACGTCGGAGCGTGGCCGGTTGACCCACTCGGTGATGTCCAGATCCTCCTCGTCGCCGCGTAGCGCGATCTGCCGATTCTCGTTCACCGGCGCCACGAGGAGCATGTAGGGCGAGGGGCGGTCGATGGCGAAGAAATCGCTGATCCGCTCCTCGAGACAGGTCGGCGCGAAGGGGCGGAACGACTCGCGGTACTTGATCTTGAGGTTCATCACCGACTGCATCTTGGGGGAGCGCGCGTCGCCCACGATCGAGCGCGCGCCGAGTGCGCGCGGCCCGAATTCCATCCGGCCCTGGTGCAGGCCGATCACGTTCTCGTCGGCGATCAGTTGCGCCAGCCGCGGGGCCCATTCCTCTTCGGAGAGTTTCTCGTGGGGGTAGCCGTGCGCATCGAGGAAGACGGCGATCTCCTCGTCGGGAAACTCGGGTCCCAGGTAGGCGCCGCTCATGGCGTCGTTCTGGTTGTCCGCCTCGCGCGGATTGCCGAGCGCATTGTGCCAGACGGCCATGGCCGCGCCGAGCGCGCCGCCCGCGTCGCCCGATGCGGGTTGGATCCAGATGTCGTCGAAGATCCCCTCGCGCAGGATCTTGCCGTTGGCCACGCAGTTGAGCGCCACGCCGCCCGCCATGCAGAGGTACTTCTGGCCGGTGATCGCTCGCGCGTGGCGCGCCATGCGCAGCACGATGATCTCGGTCACTTCCTGTATCGAGCGGGCGATGTCCATCTCGCGCCGGGTGAGGGGCGCCTCAGCCTTGCGGGGCGGGCCGTCGAAGAGCGCGTCGAAGCGGCCGTTGGTCATGAAGAGGGTGTCGAGGTAGCCGAAGTACTTCATCTTCATGCGGAAGGAGCCGTCCTCCTTGAGATCGATCATCTCGTCGAGGATCTTGTCGCGGTAGACGGGCTTGCCGTAAGGCGCGAGCCCCATGAGCTTGTACTCGCCCGAGTTGACGCGAAAACCGGTGAAGTAGGTGAACGCCGAGTAGAGCAGCCCGAGAGAGTGGGGGAAGGAGAGCTCCTTGAGGATCTCGAGCCTGTTGCTTATCCCGTTGCTGATCGTCGACGTGGCCCACTCGCCCACACCGTCCACGGTGAGCACGGCGGCGTTCCGGTAAGGTGACGGAAAGAAGGCGCTCGCCGCGTGCGACTCGTGGTGCTCGGGGAAGTAGAGCTTCTCGGGCGGTTTCACGCCGGCCGCCTTGAGAGCTTTCTCGATCTCGACTGGGATCCAGAGCTTTTTCTTCATCCAGACTGGCAGGGCCTGGAAGAAGGAGCGGAATCCCGACGGCGCCACACCGAAGTAGGTCTCGAGGATCCGGAGGAACTTGAGGAGCGGCTTGTCGTAGAAGGCGACCGCGTCGAGACCGTCCGCGCCGATGCCTGCCTCGGCGAGGCAGTACCTGACCGCATTCAGTGGGAAGTCGTGGTCGTGCTTGATCCGCGTGAACCGCTCCTCCTGGGCGGCGGCCACGATGCGGCCCGCGTCGAGCACGCACGCTGCCGAATCGTGATAGAAAGCGCTGATGCCGAGAATTTTCATAGAACCGGGTGCCTGAACTCTTCTTGAGCCACTAGAACTGCTGTTCGTAATTTTTCTTCTTACCTGGTGACGGCCCCGATGACGCGCTCCGATCGATCCAGTAAGAAGGCCGCTCAGCGGCGAAACCGAGGGAGAGTTTATTCCGGTTTCCTCTGCGGAAGAGGACGCCGAAAGGGACAAAGAAAAAACAGTAGAGGGCCAGGAGAACAACGAACGAAATCGCTGTTCCCACGATCGTACTCAATCGGGCGAAGCCGCGCTTGATCGGTTCGTAGACCGCGATCGGTGCGATGAAAGCGAGGACCGTCAAGAGGAGTGCGATCGAACAGACGATCACTCCAAAGATCTTCGAGAGAAATAAATATATGGCAAGGGCGAGGATAAGGCCGATCACTCCTTGAACGGCCGCCGAAGTCCGGATCTGTTTCAGCCGCTTGGCCGCTCTGTCTGACCTATTGTCGCCCGACGGGTCCCACACGGTTAGAGAAGCATTTCGCACGTTGGATGGCATGACGTACATCCACTGTTAAGGAGATCTGGCTTTCACTTCTTCCCGATTATCAGAAGCGCGGGGATATTCTACAAAAAGGAACCTGTGAGAGAGGCAATTTTATCGCATAAATTTTTGACAGTGCGCACTTTGCGATAAACTCCTGAAAAATCAGAAGATAGCAGTTCTTGAAAGTCAACCCAGTTGAGATTATGATTGGAACCACGTCAAGCACGCAACAACATCCATAGATTTGTACAGTTCGCTTTGTTCTTCCTGGTGAGAGACGATAATGCGTCGTTCCCGGTTCAAAGGCATAATGATATCGGTCATTTCGACCATGGTGCTGCTCGCCTTGGCCGAGCTGGCTCTCCGTCTCTTCGTCGACCGCGGCGACCTCATCGCCGACCGCGGCGACCTCATCGCCGACCGCGGCGACCTCATCGCCGACCGCGGCGACCTGAGTGCCGGCGACCAGCCGGAGCAACGCATGGATGTGCGCCAGCACGTGCGCATTCACTGCCGCTCCCAGATCCCGGGCCTTTTCTATGAGCTCAAGCCGGCAAGCTCGGTCGTGATCGACGGCGCCCTCAACGAGATCAATTCCCTCGGGATGAGGGACCGCGAGGTGGCACAGCAGAAGGCGGACGGAATCTTCCGAATCGCCGTGGTGGGCGACTCGCTCACCTATGGCTGGCGCGTTGCGATCGAGGACTGCTACGTGAAAAAGCTCGAAGCCCTGCTCAATCAAAAGGCCCGACGAATCGAGGTTCTCAATTTTGGAGTGAGCGGCTACAACACCGAACAGGAGCTGATCGTGCTCAGGGAGAAGGTGCTCGGTTTCGAGCCCGACCTGGTCATCGTCGGCTTTGTGGCCAATGACATACTCTTTTCCACATCTGTCGAAGCCATCGTCTTCGCAAAGCGCGACCGCACTTTCGGCCGGCAGGCGCAGGAAGCGGAGAGACTGCTCGATGAATACACGCCGCGCAAGGCGCGGGACGCTCTACCCCCATGGCTTACGTGGTCGAAACTGGCCTGTGTCGTCTGGCAGAGTATCGAGAACGCGCGCAAAGGTGATTTCCTGGTGAGCTACTATCGCAACGGGGAGAGATGGTCGGCACTCGAGAACGCTCTGCGCAACATCAAGACTCTGCTCGACGAGAAGGAAATTCCCGTTTTCGTGGCCCTCATTCCCGAGGACTATCGGACCCTGTACAATAAAAGGCGGGACGAGATCCGCGAGAAGTTGACAGCAGCACTGACGGAGATAGGATTTCCCTACATCGATCTCGTCCATGCATATGAAGGAAAATCGGTCGAGGATCTGATCATCAACGATCAGGATCCCCATCCGAACGCATCCGGTCACGCGATCGCAGCCCAAGCGATCCATCAAGCCCTTGTCACGGAGGAACTGGTACCCCGGCTGTAGAGACAAAGGAGAACTTTTGGAGCAAGCCGCGCTACGGCGATAAAATCGCGAGGCGGCGATAGAATTTGGAGATCGGCCGGTGAGCCAATCTCGAAAAAAGGGAATTTTCATCTCGATCGCGGTCACCTTCGTCGTGCTCGCAGTTCTGGAGTTGATCGTCCGCCTCCTCGCGGGCGCTGAGCCGGACGACACCGCGCCCGAGGGCGAGCCGGTCGATTTCCGGCAGCATGCGCTCGTGCACAAGCGGGCCGAATTGCGCGGTTTGATCTATGAGCTCAAACCGGGCGTGGTCCTCGAGATCCAGGGCCGGAAGCAAAAGATCAACACCCACGGGATGCGGGACAGAGAAGTCTCGAAGAACAAGGCGCCCGGTCTGTTCAGGATTGCGGTAGTCGGTGATTCCTTCACATTCGGCTGGCGGGTGGCTCTCGATGACTGCTACGTGAAGCAGCTCGAAAAACTCCTCAACGAACGCGCCGGCCGGCAGGATGCCTTCGAGGTGCTCAACTTCGGGGTCTGCGGCTACAACACGGAACAGGAGAAGATCCTTCTCGAGGAAAAAGTTCTTGGCTTCGAGCCCGACCTCGTCATTGTCGGATTCGTGACCAACGACATCATGCTTCCCGCGTCACCCCTCGCACTTTATTTCGTCAACCGCCGCGATCCCGTGGAACTGGACCGTCTCAAGAAGGCCGAGCGCCTGATGGTGCGCCACCTGCCGCGCGCTGCCGAGGAAATCCTTCCTCCATGGCTCTCCTGGTCTCGACTCGCCTGTTTTTTCTCCCAGAGGATCGAGGAGGCGCGGCGGGGGGATGTCATCGCCAATTACTACGATGACGACGAGATGTGGACAGCCCTCCGGTTCTCATTGCGCGATGTGAAAAGCCTTTTGCAGCGCAGGCAGATCCCCGGTTTTGTCGCTCTCTTCCCCGAGGACCTGCGCGAACTTTCGCGTCCGACGCGGATCGCGATTCACGAGAAATTGCGCGCCGCCTTCGGCGCCATCGAGATTCCCTTTGTCGACCTTCTCGATGTTTATCGCCGCGAACCGCTCGATAAGATCCTCATCGATCCGATCGACTCCCATCCCAGCCGCTACGGCCACAAGATTGCGGCGCGCGCCATCTGCGACGCCCTGATCGAGAGAGGGCTTCTGCCGTGAGGTGGGGTCCAGTCGTGGATCATGGTCTTGTGCTCCTCCGTCAGACAGGCACTTCTTCGCCGAGCCCCATCTTCTCGGCCGCTTCGTAGGCACGGAACGCGGCAGCCACATCCTGCACAGCCACGCCAACCGACTTGAAAAGAGTGATCTCCTTCTCGCTGATGCGGCCATCGATCCTCCCCGAGACGATCTCGCCCAGATCGGCAACGATGTGGCTTTCGTCGATGAGCCCCTCGCCGAGGGGGATGAGAATGTCGCCTGCCTCGGCCAGACAAGCCGCGCGCTGATCGACCACCAGGCGGGCGCGCGCCACGGTTTCGCCCGGGATTTCTCGCGTCTCGGGCGTGTAGGCGCCTACCGCATTGATGTGAACGCCTGCCTTGAGATCGGCGTGATCGACAACAGGCTCGGGCGATGTGGTGGCCGTGCACACGATGTCGGCCGACCGCACCGCGTCCGATTTGTTTCGAGCCGCCCTCAGAGGGATGCCGAGCTTTTCGCCCATGGTGCGGCAGGACCTTTCCGCCGCGGTTGGATCCTTGTCGAAAACGATTGCCTCGTCAATGGCGCGCACGGCACAGACCGCCTCGAGCTGGGTGCCGCCCTGAACCCCGGCGCCGATCATGGCCGCGCACCGTGCATCGCGCCGCGCCATGAAGTCGGTGGCCGCGCCCGAGGCCGCGCCCGTGCGCAGCGCGGTCAGAAAACCAGCGTCCATGATCGCCAGCGGAGTGCCTGTCGTGCCGTCGGCAATCACCATGAGGGCCTGGATCAAGGGGAGGCCCCGGCCCGGATTTTTTCCGAAGACGGAGAGAATCTTGACGCCCATCTGTTTCTCGCCCGAGAGAAAGGCGGGCATGACAAGAAAAGTTCCCGAAGCGCCGGTGCTTTCGATGTGGCTGCGCAGCGGGACCACCGCCTCGCCGGCGGCGAGCTGGCGGAAAGCGTTCTTCATGGCGTCCACGGCGTCCTTCATGGGCAGGGCGCGCGCGATGTCGTCTCGCGACAAAACACGCAGGGTGCGATCGGTCATTTCTCCTCCTTCCCTTCGCGGGTGGTCCGTGGGCGGCGCGCGAGGTTGCGGGCCGACGGCGCCAGAGCGAGGCCGCCCCGCGCGGTGACGCGCAGCTCGGGGGGCATCATTTTTCCAACGGCCAGAACAGTGTCGATCGTCTCGTCGAGGGGCACGCTGTTCGCGTAGCCGCCGAGGATCAGGTCGGCGCACACGAAAGCGCTCGACGCCGCGATGGCGTTGCGTGTGTGGCAGGGGATCTCCACGATGCCCTGCACCAGGTCGCATACCGAACCCATGGTGTTCTGGAACGCGATGGCGGCGGCATCGGCCGCCTGCGCGGCCGATCCCCCGGCAGCATCGACCACGGCCGCCGCCGCCATGGCGCCGGCCGCGCCGATTTCCACCTGGCAGCCGGCGATTTCGGCCGCGAAGGTGGCCCGTTCGTTCACCACGACACCCACGGCGCCGGCTGTTAGAAGGCCGAGGGCGGCGTCGTCGATCGACAGCGCCTGCTCTTCGACAAGGGTGGCCATCACCCCGGGCAGCACACCGGCTGACCCGCCCGTGGGCGCGGCGCACACGACGCGGCCGCTGCAGTTGCAATGGAGCGCGGCCAGGGCGCGCGCCGCGGCGCGGGTGTGCGGGCCGCCCATGGCGAGGCGGCCCGACCGGTCCGCGTCCATGATGCTCGCCGCTGATGGCCCGAGGAGCCGCATGCGCACCTTTCGATCGTCGAGACCGACATCGATCGACGCGCACATCACCCTGAACCGATGCCGTGTCTCGGCCATGATCTCCGCCTCGGACCGGTCGAGGAGCGCGGCCTCGTAGGCGAGCGCCAGGCGGCCGAGCGAACAGCCCCGGCTTTGCGCGAGGGAGACCATTTGGGCCGCGCTTTCGAAGAGCGGCGCGCCGGGCTTGGTGAAGAAGAGGGGCGGCGCTGTCCACACGCGGCAGACTGCGTCGTGGGCCATGAGCCGGCTAACCGCGTCCTGGTCTGGCGGCCGAAAGAACCTGCGATGAACGAAGAGCCGGCCGTCGGCGGCGTGGCGCGCCTCGGGCAGGTCGGACGCGCCGGCCCGGTCGAGAATCGATCGGACGGTTTCTTCCTCGGCCCCGTCGAGTTCGACGGCGACCTCGTGGTGGTTGCCCGTGATCTCGATGGGCCAACGGTTGAGTTCGGTGAAGACGAATCCACCTCCGCCAGTTGACTTGGCCATGGCCTCGACGATCTGTCCGTCGCCGCTCTCGAGCGTGATCGCCACTGAATTTGGATGGTCGGCGCGCTCGATCGTACGCCCAACGAACTCGATCGACAGACCCGCTGCCGCGGCAGCCTCGAGGGCCCCGTCGAACCGTTCATCGACGATGGGCCACTCCATGAGGCCTGCTGCAAAGGCCAGGTCGGCGCCCTGTTCCTCGTAGACCTGAAAATAGGATCCGTCCCTGTCGAAGCAGAGCCGCGCCCTGCGCGGTTTGCGGCCGAGCAGAGCGCTCGCCGTGCGGCCGATGTGATACGACGCGGCCGTGTGGGAGCTCGACGGACCGCGCATCACCGGGCCGAGTACGTCATTGAAGATGCTCGTTGTTTTCATGGTTCTCACTTTAGCATACGGTCTTTTTCAGCGCACCGCTCGGCTGCGCGCCGCAGCACGTATTGCTGCGTTTCGCGATTTATGGGGGGATTGATCAATTTAATTCTTTATTTTTTTGCTGAAATGAAATATAAAGGTAAAAATACGTGTTCGGGGAGCTCTCTTGGCCAGGCAGACCGCGCCCGTGACACGTTGCCGTGATATTTTTAGCCTGTTATCACTGATCCGATTCGGGAGGAGAGGCATGATACGGAGGAACGTTTTCATGGAAAAACAGTATGAAAAGATTCAACGGAGCCACACAAGCAGAGCCCTCTGTCTGTTGATTTCGGCTCTGCTTCTCTTCTGGGTGGGTGCGGCGGACGCACGCTGCCAGGTTGTCTCCTCTCTGACCGACGACGAGATCTCGGGCGAGTCTCCACTCTCCGATGCAACGGTGGAGAACGTCTTCATTCTGGTCATCGACGGGGTCAGGAACAGCGAAGTGTTCGAAGATCCCACGCATCAATACACCCCCCACATCTGGAACGACCTGCGGCCGCTGGGAACGGTCTACGACAACTTCTTCTGCATGGGATACACGGGCACCACGTCGGGACACGCGGCCTTCACGGCGGGCGCCACCCAGTTTCTCCACAACACCTGGTTGGGCAAGTACGGTCTGTTGAAGATCATCCAGGAAGAGCCGAGTATTTTTCAATACCTGCGCCGCCAGAAAGGCACTCCCAAGGAGAAGACGTGGATCGTCAACGGCAAGGGAGTGATGATCTTCTGGTCCGGCGTCACGACGAATCCTTTTTACAGGGAGTCTTTTGAGCCCGAGGTTTCCTTCATGGAGCACCATGAGGACCTGGAGGTTTGGGATGAAGTCAATCGCATCATCGATACCCATCATCCGACCCTGACCCTGGTCAACCTCCCCGAGGTCGACGGCGCCGGACACAGGGGAAAGTGGTACCTATACCTCCAGGCGATCGTTCAAGTGGACACTATCATTTATGAGATTTGCCAGAAGATCTGGCAGGACCCCTACTACAAGGACAACACGGCCATCATCATCACCGCCGACCATGGCAGATGCCTGGACGGCGTCAACCAGGATTTCAAGTCACATGGCGGAACGTGCTTCGGATGCAGGCGGTTGCCCTTCCTGATCATCGGCCCGGGCATCAAGCAGAACCACACCGTGACGAGGCGGGCCTTTCAGCGCGATCTCGCTCCTACGCTCGCCAAGATGTTCGGGATTCAAACCGAGTATACGAGGGGACGGGTTCTCAGGGAGGCCTTCGAGAGCCCGCCGCCCTCCGACCCTCCCGCCCGGATGCACCCTGCGGTCGCCTATGGCGGAAACAGGCTGCATCTCGTTTATTGCAGCCGCTTCGACCGGGTGACTCAGGTTGTTTACACGAACAGCGACGATGACGGCGACAACTGGAACACGCCGACAGTCCTGAGTACATCGAAGGAAAACATGTGGCCCAGCATCACCGCCGACGGTGACCGCGTCGCCGTGACGTGGAGCAGCGCCAGGATCGTCAATGACTCCTGGGTCCCTTTCTGCGTGGCCGTGCGCGAGAGTCTCGACCGCGGCGCCACGTGGACCGACCCGGTCTACGCGGAGTCGGACCACACCTGGACGCGCGGTTATCTCAATCCCGACGTCTGCTACAACGACGGAAGCATTTCCATGATCTGCGCCGCCCCGCTCTACCAGGCCGCCCATTTGATTCACGCAAGAATAGAGAACGCCCAGATCGTCGATGCCGTCGGCCTCCACGACGATAATATCACCTGGCCCAGGTGTGCCGCGTCACCCGAGGGTGTCCACGCGGTCTATCAGAAGTACGGCCTCATCGACAAGCGTGACGAGGTGAACTACTGTCTCTACGCCGATGGCGCGTGGGGAACGCCGGTTTCGCTTTCCAATCCGGTACAGACTAACTTTCGGCCCGACATTGCCGTGGACGAGTCCGGGCTTCATGCGACCTGGGCCGTGATGGGCGATCAATCTCCCAAGGTGGTGGTCAAGAATTCGGCTGACGGAATCACCTGGGGACCAACCCTGGAGGTGAGCGCCAACGTCCGGGGTGCGTGGCATCCCAGGATCGAGGCCTTCTCCAAGGGACTCGTCATCATCTGGGAAGGCTACGACAATGACATTCCGTCGATTTTCAGCAGCGTGAGTGTTGATGACGGCGCCACGTGGTCCCTGCCGACACGGATCAGCCTGGCCGGGGCGAACGCCACTTTTCCCGTTCTGGCGCTGAATGCCACGGACGCCGCCCGCCTGGTCTGGATGAAGGGCCCGGCACCGGCAGAGCTCGACTCGATAAGCGTTCAGTACTAGACTCTTAGAGCCGCAGTCCGGCGCTTCTCGGATGATGAGGCCCATAGCGCCCGAGATGATGCGCAGAGCGTCGGGGCCGACGGAATCAACGGTCAATAAAGAAGGCCCGGCTCTCATGAGCCGGGCCTTCTCGTTGGAAGCGAAGCCTATTTCTACTGAGGCCGACCCGGCCTCAGTCGATCAGCCTCATCCACGTTTCTTGGGTTTGGGAGCGGGAGCTCTTTCCGCGGCAGCCGCCTTGGGCTGCGGCTTGGTAACGTCCCACGCCTTGTAGAGTTTCGACATGTATTTCCCGGGGTTCTTGTTGAAAGCCGGGACGCATCCCTTGCAGCAGAACCGGACGAGCTGGTTCCCGTAAATGTGGTTGTAAGGTCCGCCCATGCTCTTGAGCTTTCCACCCGAAACGAGGCAGGTCTGCAGCGGATACTGTTCCTTCTGCTGCGCGATCACGGCCGCGTCGAGCTTGGCGAGATACTTGGTCGGATTCTCGTTGAACTGCGGGATCAGGCTCGGGCAGCAGAAACGCACGAGGCGCTCCTTGTAGAGATAGTTGACGGGCTCTTTGCCCTCGGCGAATTTCTCGCCCGTCACGACGCAGCGGTCGAGCGGGTAGAAGGAGGCCTGGACCCTCTTCATGGCGTCGTCGAATTTCTTGACGTAGGCGTCCTTGTTCGCCTTGAACTTGTCGAAGCAGGCAGCGTCGGCAAAGTAGATGTTCCGACCCTCGTGGTTGTAGACCACGGGATTCTTCACCTCGGCCAGCTTTTTGCCGCTGACCAGGCACTGGGAGAAGGGACAGCAAAGAGCGGCCTTCTCGCCGCCGCACGAGCCGCCACACGATTTTCCTTCTTCCATGCTGCAGGTCTTGGTCTCTCCGGAGCAACCGCCACAGCCGCCTTCTTTTTCCTGGCCGCCGCTGGAGACCTTTTCGGTCCCGCATGTCTTGGCTTCGCCCGAGCAGGAACCGGTTTCGCACTGTGCGAAGGCGTTTCCTGCCGTGAATGCCACGGCGAGAACAACCAATGCGACAGGCAACCATGAACTAGTGACACGATTCTTCATTGTGAACTCCTCTCAAAACAGGATTGTTTGGCCTGCAATTCAGAACGATAGCCCTTGTTGAGCGAAGCTTGTGCCAAGGGGGGTCGTAATTTTAACACCGTGATTTTCAGGGAGTTGGGAGGGACGTCCCTTCGAGTTGTCGACCGCCCACCAGATCCTGACCAGTACGAATCGCCAGTTTCTGTCGACCTATTCGAGCTGTAAGCTTCAGGCGAGTGGCATTCTCACTGCCGCATCCCGTAGTCCTGAATCTTCTTTCTCAAAGTAGTCGGCGAGATCTCAAGAGCCCGCGCTGTTTGCGAGATGTTCCAGCCGAAGGTGATGAGAGCTTTCTCGATGTGGTGTTTTTCCGCCTGGCGGAGGGGGATGACCTCGAACGAGGCCGACCCATCGGGCGAGCGATTCCGGCCGAGTGCACGCTCCACGATTTCGAGGGAGAGTGTCCCCGTGGGCGTCAGGGTTGCCGCCCGGGTGAGAACGTTTTCGAGCTCGCGCACGTTGCCGGGCCAGTCGTAGCCTTCGAGGCAGCGAAGGGCGTTCTCGTCGACAGCGTCGATGGTGCGGTGGATGCGGCGGCCGATCCGGTCGACCAGGTGGCGGGTCAGGAGCCGGACATCGCCGCGCCGTTCGCGCAGCGGAGGAAGGTGGAGGCGCGACACCGCGATGCGGTAAAAGAGATCGTTGCGAAATCCGCCCGAGTCGACGAGCGCGGCCAGATCCTGGTTGGTGGCCGCAATGATACGCGCCTCGAGGGGCAGGGATTTTGAGCCGCCCACCCTTTCGAACTCTCTCTCCTGAAGCGCGCGGAGCAGCTTTGCCTGGAGATCGAGGGGCATGTCGCCGATCTCGTCGAAAAAGACCGTGCCTCTGCCCGCCAGTTCGAGCTTGCCCGTTTTGCACGCCTCGGCGCCGGTGAAGGCGCCCTTCTCGTGGCCGAAGAGTTCGCTCTCGAGCAGATTGGATACGATGGCCGAACAGTTGAGCGCCACGAAGGGCCTGGCCGGATCGCGCGCCTCGTGAAGAGCCTGCGCCACCAGTTCCTTGCCCGTGCCGCTCTCTCCCTCGATCAGCACCGTGACGGGGCTCTTGGAGAGGAGCCCGATCTGCTTGATGATCTCGACGATCTTCTTGTCGGCGCCCACGATCTCTCGGGAGCTTTCGGTGACGGCCTCCATGGCGACGCTCGGGCGGCCGCTCGTCGCGGTGGACGGTCCGAGAGTGTTGACCTTCTCGATGACGAGCAGGATGTCGTCGAAATCGAAGGGCTTGCGGATGTAATCGAGCGCGCCGAGCCGGATCGCCTCGATCGTGGCCTTCATGTCCTGCTGCCCCGTGATCATGACCACCGGGCAGCCGGACGCATCGTCATGAATCTCCTTGAGAACGTCGAGACCGCTCCTGTCAGGCAGGCCGAGATCGACGAGAACAAGATCGGGTATTTCCTCGGTGAAGATCTTCAATCCGTCGGCAGCGGTCTGTGCGCTCCGCGTCGTATGATCGTGCATCTTGAGCTGGATCTCGAGGGAGCGGCAGAGCGCCTTGTCGTCGTCGATGATCAGTATTCGGCTCATAGTGTCAACCTGATCGTGAAAGCCGCTCCCCGGGCGAGGTTCTCGGCCGTCACCGTGCCTCCATGATATTCAACGATCTTCTTCACGTTGGCCAGCCCGAGGCCCGTGCCCTCGTCGCGTGTGGTGACGAAGGGCTGAAAGAGCTTGTCCATGAGCGACTCCGGGATGCCGCCTCCATTGTCTTCCACGCGGATGGCGAAGAGCCGGCCGTCGCTCCCTTCTCTTCGCCCCTTGATGACCACTCTTCCCTCACCGGCCCCGTTGGCTCTGCCGGCGGCTTCGATGGCATTGTCCACAAGATTGGCCACGGCCCGTTCCATTTGATCGCGGTCGACCACGATCAAGGGGGAGTCGGAATCTTCGTCGATCGAGAGCGCCACATTTTTCTGTTCGGCGCTGTTCCCGACCAGGGTACAGACCGCCTCGGCAATCTCGCTGAACGCCACGGGCGCGGGTTCGATGTCGAGCGGCTTTCCGTAGCGGAGCAGATCGCCCAGCATGCGCTCCACGCGTTCGACCTGCTTCGAGGCGATGGCGGCCAGTTCGGAGTGGGCGCTGTCCCCTGCAACCTTCCTCTCGAGCGCCTGGATGTTGACCTTGATCGACGACAGGGGATTGCGGATCTCGTGCACCACGCTCGTGCTCAGCTCGCCGATGGCGGCGAGAGCGGCCGCGTGCGACAGGCGGCGCTGGGCGGCCGCGAGCTCGTCGAGCATCCGGTTGAATGCGGCGGCCACCTCGATCGCCTCGGAACCCTTCATCGAACCGAGCCGTTCGTTGAGCCCGCCCTGCGAGATGCGTCCCGCCACCGCGGCCATTTCGCGCAGGGGGTGGGAGAGCTTCGCCGCTGCCCTGAAAGAGAAGAGAAGGGCGAGAGCGAGGGAGACGAGCCCGGCGATCAGAGCGGCCCACTTGAGAACGCCCAGCGGCCGGAACGCTTCCGCCCGATCGATCTCGGCGACGATCTGAAATGGCATCCCGGGAAAGTCGGCTGCGGCGCCGAGCACCGCGTTGCCGAGAAAATCGGTGTACTCGTGAACCGAGCCCAGGGGGCCCTTGGCGAGGCCTGACGGCTGCATGAGCCGATCTTCGTCACCCTCGAAAGGCGGGCTCTGGATCAGGCCTTCTTTCGAAACGAGATAGACCTTTCCCGTCTCACCCAGGCCGGTCCGGTCCTGGAGGATCGGCACGAGCGTGCGCGACAGGTTCAGACAGGTGGCGAGGAATCCCGTCTTGGTTCCCTCGGAATCGAAGACGGGATGGGCCATATCGAGGCAGATGCAACCCTCCCTGTCGAGCACCGGGCTGTTGACCACGAGACCCTCGGCATCGAAGACGCGCGCCGCGAAAGTGTTCTCCACCCACGTGTCCCAGGGTGTGTCGGTGCGCGACGACTGGTCGATCGGCTCCCACTTGAGATTGTAGGTCGCGATGATTTCGTATGAATCGCTCCGGTTCAGGAAGGTGTTCAGGATGCCGCAGTAAGTGTCGGCGTCGGGCTGGATCGAGCACCCCACAGCGCACGCCTCGCGCGCGCCGGGCGAGACGGCGAGGTACTCGATATCGCTGCGGCGCTCGGCGAGCCAGTCCATGACGCGCGCCGTGCGCGACGCGAGAACCGTGGTGAGGTGCCGCTCCTGCTGTTCGATGATCGTTGTTCTGGCGCAGTGGTAGCCCTGATAGGCCATGATCAGCAGGGGCAGGAGCGCCACGACCGTCATGCCGAGGAAGATGCGCGCCCTCAGGCTCGCGAAGAGTCCTCCCTTACGGCGGTGGTCTGTTTCAGGCTGATTGCGCATCCACGGCCAGTGCCTTTCTGGTGGCGAAGTAGAAGATGATCATGCCGATCGTGCCTGCCAGTCCGATGGCGCCGAGCCAGACCCAGACCATGTAGGGATGGTGGAGGTCCCAGAGCACCTGCCGCGCCTCGAGGACGGTCATCCCCATCTTCTCGGCCATGGCCTGCATCACCTCTGTGTTGGGAAGCTTCTCGGAGTCGTTCACGAAGGCGGGATCCATGCCGAGGTTGTCGATCATGTACTGCCGCGCCAGCTTGAACTTGGCGGCGAATGACTCGTAAAGAGCCCCTCCGATCTTGCCCCCGGCCGCCCAGCCGATGGCGAAGGGAATGTTGGAGTAGCCCATGTAGAGCGCCTTCTTCTTCTTGGGCGCGATCAGGCCGACATAGGCGTTGAAGGTGGGGCTGCATGTCATTTCGCCGATGGAAAAGATGAAGATCGCAGCGCAACAGAAAAGCCCCACGTTGGAGCCGCCCGAGCCCACGAATCCGACGAGGGAGATGATCATACCCACCACCATGGCGGCGATCTTGTTGAACTTACCCACGATCCACGAGATGAAGATGACGAATAAGATGATCGACCACGAATTGATGTTGATGATCATCTCCGGCTTGGTCTGGCCGTTGTCGAGAACATAGCCGTCGGCGAGAAATCCAAAGGCTGGGGCCACGTCGGAAGTATCCACCCACTCGTCGATGAAGTTGGGCAAGAGATCCCAGAGCTGCATGAACATGAGCCAGAAGCAGGCGAAAATGAGCAGGAAGACGACGAGCCGCGAATCCTTGAGAATGGTCATGATCGAGGAAACGAAGACGTCGACCGGTCCCTTGAGTTTCTCCTCGCCTTCCTTGGGAGGTTCTTTGGCCGGTTCCCTGTATAAAAGGAAACAGGGGATGAAGTTGACCGCCGTGACAGCCGCGGCAAAAAAGAAAACGTAGTTCCAGTTGATCTCACCCCGGAGCGGCGCCGCGCACATGGGCCCCAGGGCGCCGCCGATGTTGACCATCCAGTAGAAGATACCCCAGCCCATGGAGGCGGATTCCTCATCGGTTGTCTTGGCCACCGTTCCCGAGATGGGCGGTTTGAAGATCGCCGTGCCGAAACCGACACAGCAGGCCGCGGCCATGAACACCCAGTAGCCGGCTCCGTCCCAGCCATACTCCGAGGTGAGGTACCGGGAGATGGGCATGCTGAACGCCATGCCGAGGTAGCCGACGATATTGATCGTGAATGCCACGGCCAGGCTCTTGCGGTAGCCGTAATGGTCGCTGTATCCCCCCGACACCATGGGAACGAGACACTGGATCAAAGCCCAGATCACGTAAATGTCAGCCTTGTCAAGGTAAGAAAGTCCGAGGCCGTTTTCGTTGGCCTGCCTCACGAGATAGAGGGGCGCCACGGCGCGCACCGAGTAGAAGGCGAGCCGTTCGAAAAGCTCCATCAAGTTGGCGTACCAGTAATTGGACGGAAAGTTGAAGATCAGGTCGAAAAAGGACTTCTTTTTCACGGGTGGTTCCATGCCGTCTCCTGCTGTGGATCACGATTGAGCAGGAGTCATTTATAAACAATTGCAATAGGGTTGCAATTTCCTTTAACGAAAGGAGTTCCCCTTGCCCCGCGGCCGTGATCGGATCGCTCTCAGAGGGCGTGACGGAAAGAACTCCTATAGCTCCCCCGGCAGCGGTGTCCGGCCCGCTTGATGCGCCGGCGGAACCGGCCGCCCACGGCCCAGTTGTGGGAACGGCCGCCGTCGTGGCACGTGCAGCACCGCGTGCGGCAGCGCGTTCGCGAGCAAGCGCGAAAGCTGCGCCGCGCGGGGAACCGCTTCGGGCGAACCGAATCGCGTAGCGGATAGAGCAGGGGAATTTTGTTCCAGTCGATTTTGAGGCGTTGCGCTCTCATCATCTCTCTCCATTCGAGCGCGGAGGATTGGCGCTGCGGCTTAAAGGCCGATAAGAATCGACAGAAGGGCCGATAATAATCGGCTTAAAGGCCGGTCTGAGTCGTTGGTCAAAGCGGGCTTTTCTTAGAGGCTCATTTCACAATTATCTAGTAGCACTGGACTCGATCGTCGCAAGAAAAACCTCGGATTCGGTCGGAATTGAAGAAACTGTTTAATTCTCTTATTCGCAAATTGTTAAGGAATCCAATTCGGGCAAGATCGAGACCGATCAGGGTGTGTTTATCTGAACCGGATTGGCCGGGTCACGATGAATTGGAGAGTGTTCATCTCGGGTGTGTTCGGAGAGATCGGAAAGTCGGCCGGCAGTCCGAGAACAGCCTCGGGTTTGACCACGTGGCGCCGCTTGCCGTCGATCCCCGCGCCGATCAGGGCGAGCATTTCGCGCTTCGAAATGTGGTGGGTGTTGCTTGAAACAGCGAGGCGGCCGCCACTCTCGAGCACCTTGCATGCGGCAGCGATCAGGCGCGGCCAGTCGCGCTCGGCGCGGAACAGCCCGCGGCGGTTGGTCGAAAAGGTGGGCGGGTCGAGAATCACGAGATCGAAGCGAAAGCCCTTCCTCTGGGCGAGGCCGAGATAGTCGAAGGCATCGGCTTTCACGTGTCGGTGGGCGGCGAGGTCGATGTCATTCGCCTCGAAATTCATGCGCGACCATTCGAGCACCCTTTTTGACAGATCGACGCTCACTGTTTCGCGCGCGCCGCAGAGGGCGGCCCAGACGCTGAAAGCGCCGGTGTAGGAGAAGAGGTTGAGCAGGTTGGCGCCCTTCATGAGGGGCTGCAGGTAGAGGCGATTCTGCCGCTGATCGGGGTAGACGCCCGGCTTGGCGCCCTCGCGCAGGCGGGCGATGAGCGCCATGCCGTTTTCGCGCACCACGAACTCGGACGGCGCGGCCTCGCCCATGACGGGTTCGTCATCGCCGGCCTGGTCGGGGTGGTAACCGGCCCGGGCCGGACCCTTCTCGTAGACGCCTTTGAGGTCCCACGCATTCATGAGGGCGCGATAGACCTGGAGACGGAACTCCTCGTCTTTTTCGCGGCACTCGATCGAGACCGCCCAGTGGCCGTAACGGTCGACGAAGAAACCGGGGAGTCCATCGCCGTCGCTGTTCACGATACGGAAGACCGTGGTCGTGTTGCAGTCGATCGCGTTCAGGCGCAAAGCGCGGGATTCTTCGATCCTGTGACGCAGTCGTGAAATGATGCCGCCTCCTTGCTGCAAATCAGAACCGGGAACGGTGGACAGAGCTATTTTTCCACAAGTGAATGGTCGTTGTCCATATCCTGACCGACGGGGAGCGCGTCACCGATCGCGGCTTGAGGTAGGGAGCTTGCGCAAGTACCAGTCCTTGCCGAGACGCAGGTCGGATCGATCGAAGAAGGGGCTGACCCGCACCCGCCGGTGGTCGTAGAGCAGGTAGTCGGCATCGGTCGGAATCGGCTTGACGCTGCCGTGAAAGGAGTTGAGGGGGATGAGCCGCCGCGTCCGGTGCGGTCCGAAGAGGGGGTACTCGTGTGAGTTCGGCTCGAGGCAGACAGCCACGACAGCGTTCTCTGGAACGAGTTCCTCGAAGCGCTCGAGTGCCTGGCCGTACTTCGGCCGGTTCGCGGCGAGCTGCTCGATGCGACTCTGGCCGAAAAAGGAGTCCTCGGCTCCGAAGAGCGCCCGCCCCTCGTGAAATGCAACGGCTGACAGCGCTCCCATGCAGCCCGCCGCAACGATCAAGGTGGCAAGCCCGTTGAAGAGCGCGCCGCGGCCGTGAGTTAGATAGTATCCGGTCAGGGGAGCGACAAGAAGCCCCATCACCATGAAGTAGCGTCCCCGCCAGGGATCGAAGGGCCCCGCGATGCTCTGGGCAAGGAAGAAGACAAACGCTGCCGCGGCGAGCATCCATCCTGCCGGGGGTTTCAGAAGACGGACCAAGACGAGAAGACCGATCGGCAGAGCGAGGCCAAAGCCCAGAATCCCGAAGTACGATTCGTCCTCGTGGCTGATCGGAGGCCGTGTCAGCGAGTAGGGCTCGCGCGTGTCGCCCGAGGGCGCCGTCCGCTCGAGATCACAGCCGACGAAAGAGAGCGCCGCGTGCGGAATGCTTCGGAGCCCGTCCTGAACAGCCTGCGCGGCCGGGCACGGCCGGATTCCGTCGAGCGACAGGAACTCGATCGCGTAGCGGAGTGCGTTGCGGCCTCCGGCCTGCACCCGGTCGGACAGCGCCCGACCCTCGAAGGAATGCTCGGCGCGCACGGCGGCGGACGCCACGGGATGGCCGACGACGTTCAGGTTGCGCAGATAGCCGGCAGGAAGCACGAAGAGCAGCACGCCGGCGATCGCCGCGGTCACGGACAGGGCTGTTCGCGACGGGGACCGGGATTCGGTCGACGGTGCCGTCGATTTCGTGAGCGCGGCGCAAAGAGCGATCACGATCAGCGACGGCATGGCGAGAAGAGCCGACGCCTTGGTCCCGATGGCGAGCCCGAGACTCACTCCGCTGAGTGTGAGCCTCCAGATTGCGGGCGCTCGGCGCCAGGCGAGGAAGAAATAGACCGCACTGCCCATCCCGGCCGTGAGGAAGAGATCGTTCTGCGCTGTCGACGCTTCCATGAGACAGGTGGTGAGGAGCCCGAAGAGGAGCGCGCCGCAGAGGGCGGCGCGCCGCGTGAAGCCGAGGGCCGATGCGATCCCGGAGACCGCCGCGATCGACGCCCAGTAGGAGGCGAACTGCCAGAACTGTGTCAGGTTTTCGCTGCCCGTGGCCACGAGAGTGAAGAGGTTGAGCGCCGTCGAGTTGACGGGATGAACGACCTGAGCCCAGTAGTTGGCATCATAAGCGGCGAAGCTGCCCTGCTGCAGGTAGTAGGCCGCGCGGGCGAGATGATAGGCCATGCAATCCCACGTGCCCGGCGCGCACAGAATCACGACGAGCAGGTTCGCCACGCCGCAGATGGCCACGGTGACGGCCATGGCGACGACTCGAAAGGAGCGAAGTAAAGATGCTCGGGACTCCCGGCCGGCTTGATCGACTCTGTCTTGTCGAATCGGCGTACTCTTCGAATTCGGGGAGTCGTTCCGCCTCTTTCGACGGCGGCGGACCCAGAGCGCCGCCCCGAACAGGGCCACGAGGAGAGCGCCGTTTCCGGCCAGCCACCAGCCCGCGCTGTCGAGCCGGCCGAGCCCGGAGAGAAGGTAGGAGACGAGCACGATCTGGCCCGAAAGGCCGATGAAGAAGAGAAGGACTTTCTCAACGAGAATCGTGGTGCCGAAGAGCGACGCGATCAGCACCGCGGAGCCGAGGACGCACAAGAGTGAAAGCAGCCCTGCAATCTCCATGCTCTCTTTCCGATTCCTACTCGGCTGCCGCAGGACTCTCGGGAGGCGCGGGCAGTTCGCAATTCGCGGCGGACGCTGCCGCGCCCATGGCGGCCATCACATACTGCAAGATCGGTACGGCCGACAGGAAGAAGATCACACTGAGCGCCTTGGTGAATCCGAAGTTCTCATGAATGTCGCCGAGCTGGACGACGAGCTGTCCCGCGACGAAGAAGCAGAGCGTGAAGAAGCAGAGACGCAATGTCCAGGGCCGCGCCAGGTAGTTGGCGAGCGCGGTGACCGCGTAGCCGAGCGCGGTGAGGATGCAGATCGTGGCGTTGAAATAGTGCAATCCGTCACCACCCTGTTCTGACGTGAATCCGAGGGTTCCGATGAAGCCGTCGTAGTCTTCCTTCCCCCACATGGCAAAGGCGCCCTTCATGAAGAAAAAGATCGCCAGAAAGACGATCAGCGTGTCAGCCACGTGGCGGATCTTGACCTCCCGTCTCTTGGGTTCGTTGAGGGCGATCTTCTCCACGCATTCCGCGCAGACGATCTCCGAATCACCGAGTTCGTTTCCGCAGACAGGACAGTTGCTCATTACTCTCTCTCCGGTTCATGGCATGGCGGACAGATCCTAGGGTCGTTCAATTCAACATACACCATTTCGGTAAAAGGAACGTAATAAAACCAGAGCCTCGATCATGTCTATAGTGTAAAGCCAAGAAATCGAAATAGGAAAAGATCTCTCTCTCAGTTGTCACTCCGATCCAAGATTCAGGACCAGTCTGAACAGGGATCATTAAATACTCATTGGCTTCACACGGGTTCAGGAAGCGCGCGGGGATCTGATCCTCGCGGGTTGGTCACGGGATTCGCCCACGTGTCCTCATACCCTTAGTACCTGTGCTTCCTGTCAAACCATGCGCGATAAAGTGCTTCTAATCGGCGAGAGTTTTCTTTTGCTTCTTGTTGTTCCGTGCATGGTGAAACGCTTTGCGTCCGCCCGGAATATTCCGGTCGGACGGGTGTCTGCTGGGCCTGGAGAACATTATGGGATGCTCGGGTAACACTACCTTGACTTTTGTAGGTTCAGGTCGACTCACGCGCAACCTGTCATCCCTGTTTCTGGCCCATTCCCCCACATGCAATTCCGCGGCGATTCGCGCGGGACTCGGACATCGCGCCTTCCTGAATCCGGACTTATTCAATCCTCTCTCTGTGGTCTCTCTTCACACATGAGCCGAAAGCGAACAGCCCCTGAAAAGCGATCAGGCTCGATCGATTCTTGTTCCAACCTTGTTCCCATCGGTCCACGAATTGCTATATGGATGTAGGTGGAGTATTGGTTAGGATCGCACCATCGAGAATCAGGATTTACGAATTGTGAAGACATCAGATCGAACAGGTATCAGGGAGACCACAGGGCTCTTGGGTACGATACTGCTTCCCCTTTGCGGCATCGTCCGTCTCTGCCGCACTTTTTTCAGCCATTAGATATGTGATCGAAGAAATCGAGGCATGACCGGGCTGTTGGAAAAAAGAGGTCGGCATGAGTGTCGTCACGATCGATCGTGGTGTACACCGCCCAGCGCGCCGCGGCCGTTGCGGTGTGCGCCTCCCGGCCCGCGAGGAGATCGATTTTCTGGTCGCCGATGAAGAGGGTGCGTTCCGGCTCCAGGTCGAGCCTCTTCAGGATCCTCAACAGCCCTCCCGGGTGCGGTTTGGGTGTTTCGTAATCATCCTCTGATGAGAGAGAGTCGACAACATCGGCCACGCCGAGCCGTTCGAGCGAAAACTCCGCGGTGAACCGCGTCTTGCCCGTGAAGATCCCCACTTTTTTGCCCCTGTCATGGGCTGCGCGGAGAGCGGCCACCGCCTCGGGATAGGGGGGCGCCAGATCGTCGAAGAGGCGGGGGTACCAGTACTTGAGCCGGTCGAAGCCCTCGGTGAGCCGGGAAGGAGAGAGAACAGCCGACAGGGTTCCGCTCTCAGTGGTGCGCGCGTGGCCGATCAGCTCTTCGTCGGAGAATTCCCGGCCGACGAGATCGGCGAACACATTCCGGTAGAGACCGAGATAGAGCTGCCACGAGTCGAGCAGAACACCGTCGAGGTCGAAGACGATCCCGTCGAAATCGTCGACGCAATCGTCGAAATCGTCGACGCAATCGTCGAAATCGTCGACGCAATCGTCGAAATCGTCGACCGGTCTTTTTCGGGGAGGGTTGAATGGGGGCTTCATCTATTTCTTGATCGGTTTGCGTTCAGTGACCTCGAGAGTCATGCTCCAGTTCTCGTGATCGGCTGACGGATCCCTCAGGTTGAGGGAGGTGACTTTCAATGAGTTGGTCCGGTTTTCCAGAAGGAAGATGAAGCGGGCGATGTACTGGCGGTGAAACTTGGTTCGGCCCCGCTTTCCGGCGGGAGAGATCTCGGTGCGGTGGTCGATGTACCCTTCGCGCGTGTTCTGGTCCTCGCGCGCTTTGCCGAGCTGGAGCTCGTTGTATTTTATGTAGGCTTCGTGAGCCCGTTCCTGGACGTACTTGTGAATTTGCAGGCCGCGCATCTCGTCTTTCTTGATCTCTTCCTGCTTGAGCGACACGTCGTATCCGAGCTTGCCCACCTCGGGCAGGGTGCGGAGAAAGAGGGAGTTGGCGTCTTTGTTCAGCCGGGTGAGATCCCACGATTGAAAGGCGTAGAAACCCCCGGAGACGGCGAGGAGGATCGCGGCGGAGACGAGGGTGAACTTGACGAAATCCATGCCGAACATGATTAGCCCTCCTTTTTTTCGGTTCTGATGAAGGCCTTGATATTCGAGAACTCACGGTTGCCCGACGGTGTGGGCTTGTCCTCGCCCGGTTTGACATCGTAGAGCATGGGCACCTCGGAGAGAATGTTGATCAGCGCCGACATATCTTCGCCGGTCCCCACCTCGCCGCTCAGCTGCAGAGTGGGCGGGTTGACCCGCGTGTCGATCCTGAACTCGTCGAGCTTGAAGATCTCGAGATCCTTGTCGCGCTCCATGAGAGCGGAGAACACGGCGTGCCACACGGGAAAGACCGAGGGCAGCTCGGGGATCGTGCCGCCCCGACCGAGTTCGTCAAGGAGCTCGGTGTTTTTCCTGGTGAGGATACGCTTGATGAGCAGGACGCCAGTGCGCGAGTTGGCCGGTTCGGCCGAGACGAGTTCCTTTGCTTTCTCCTTGTCGCCCAGCGCCTCGCCGAGTTCCTGGAGCGAATACTCGTAGATGCAGAAGAGCTCCCGTTTTTTCACGTCCCGCTTCTTGTAGAGCTCAAGATTGAGCAGAATCGTCATGATCAGGACGAGCAGAGTCAGGTAGACGAGAGGGATCTTGATCTGGTCGAACTTCTTCGCGTACCGAACGTCCTCCTGGCGGAAGTCGACGCGTGTTGCGTCGAAGCCCATCTGCTTGTAGGCGAGGCCGAGGCTGATTCCCACCTCGCTGTTGATCGCCCGCACCTCGCTCGGGGAGAAAGAGTGGTCAACGCGCCCGAGAAGGTCGAGTTCCTTGGCCTTGGTGTGGAAGAGGCCCTCGGCGGTTTCCTTCAAGCCCGGCATGCGGCTTCCCATTCCAGTGAGGTAGACCTTTTCGGGGGTGTCCTCCATCTGGAGAAAGGTGAGGACGCGCATAACCTCGCGTTTGAGTTTCAGGAGGTAATCCTTGCGGCGGCCCGAGGCGAGGGCTTCGACCCGGTTCGAATCGGGTTCCGCCGTCGCGCGGAGTGCTGCACCGGATTCGGCCGAATCGCGTTCCTGTGAATCGGCTTCGGCCGAGGTGGGTTCGTCGCTGTCGCCCTCTGCTTCCGCGCCGGGTTCGGCGCCGCTTTCGCCGAGGAGAGCCGCATCTCCCTCGAAGACCCTCTCCGTGACAGCCTGATCGTTGGTGAAGCCGAGGAGCCGCACACCGCTGTCCGACGGCTCGAGCTGCCCTTCCTTGAGGTCGTGTGTCAGGGCTGCGGCGATCCCGCCCGCGCCGATCGGAATCGACCGGCAGGACACGAGCCGTTCCTTGTCGATCACGAGGAGATCGGTCTTTTCGCGCCCCGCGCTGAGAACGATGAAACACTTGTGGTCCTTCACCACACCCGATCCGCAGAGAGCGTTGAAAAGGCAGAGGATGTCGAGGTCGATCTGGACCGGATCGACGCCCACGTTGTCGAGAAATTCGAGGTGTTTTCTCAGATCGGACTTCTTGGCGGCAAGCACCATGAGGTTGCTCTTGTCGACTGTCTCCGATCGCTTGAAGTAGCTCACGACCACATCGTCGATGTCGTGCTGAATGTGGCTTTCCGACTCGAATTTGATGACCTTGCGGATCTGGTCGTCGCCTTTGAAGGGCAGGGAGATATCGCGGATGATGGAATAAGACGTATCGAGCGCCATGCACGATGGATCGCGCGAGAACTTGTTCTTCGACAGTGTCCGCTTGAATGTCTCGGCCGTGGCCTTGGCGCTCGGCGGGTCGTCGAGCATCTCGACTCCCTCACGGAGCGTATCGATCATGCGGAACGCCTTGAGCTTGATTCTCTTGGCTGTTCCCTCGGTTTCGAGGAGCCTGATCTTGCGACAACCGAAATCGACGCTCAAATAACCCATGCTTCTCAGTTCCTCATCTCGATAATGGTTTTGTCTTTACTGTCAACCACCTCGGTCATGTTCGGTTCTATCATAATCGCGCCTTGCGCAAGGCACAGTCTTAAATTTCGTCGGTCCTTAAAAATCCCCGTCTTTGGAAAAACCGCCTTCATCGAAGAGCTGACGCTGCGATTCGTCGAGGAGGTAGCGGATCTTTTCCTTCGTGTCGCCGCGCACCTTCTGAATCTCCTCGACCACTGACGCGCGGATCCTGTCGAGGATGGCGCTGATCCGCTCGTCCTCGTCGTCGAGCAAGGAGCAGATTTTCTTTTCCTGATCGTTCGACAGGTCGAGGGCCTCGTCGAGCCGCTCCACGTAAGTGGGCGCCTGCGGGCCGCTGTTCGTGGACATGTAGAGGCTCGTGAGATAGCCGAAAACGAAGAAACAGAGGGCAATGACAACGATCCACAGGAGAGGGCTCTTGGTTTTCATTCTCCCTCCTCGTTCAGAAAACGGCGCAGTGCGTCTTTCTGGGTCGTGGTGTGAATCAAGGCTTCGAGGGCGTCGTCAGGGGCGCTGATCGAGAAGAGATCTTCGTAGTGAACCGGTCTGTCGTCCGCCTGAAGAGTGCCGAGCTGGCCAAAGAAGAGGGTGGCCGAGATCGCCACGAAGAGGAGAGCGGCCACAGCCGCGCGCCGGAACAGAAGGATGACCTTGTCGAGCGCAACACCGTTGGTCTCAGCTCGCCGATTTCGCAGAGTCGAACTTTCAGTTCGCAAAGCGTTCAGGATCCGCGGACGGAGCGCCGCCGGCGGCTCCACGGTCTCGGGCTGCAGAGACGCGCTGAGCGTCTGGTACTGTTCGAGACGTCGCGCGCAGGGTGCGCACTGCGCGAGATGATCGTGCAGGGTGCGACTCTGCTCACGGCCGAGTTCGTTGTCGAGGAATCGGTTGATCAGTTCGTGGAATTCGTGGCATTCGTGGAAACCGTAGCTTTCCATTAGAGATATTTCTCCATTTTTTTCCTGAGCCGTTCGCGCGCCCTGAAGAGCCGGGATTCGACCGTGCCCTTGGAGCAGTCGAGCGTCCGTGAGATCTCCTCGTAGGAGAGCCCTTCGTACTCTCTGAGAATGAGAATCGTCCTGTATTTATCGGGCAGCTCGTCGATCGCGCCGGTGAGGATCTGCGCCATCTCGTCCCGTTCGGGCGCACGACTGGGGTCGTCGACTTCCGATGGGATTTCAAAGGTCTGTTCCTCGCTGCCGTGAATCGAGAGGGGTTTCATTCGCTGAGTCTTCTTGAGGTTGTCGAGGGCGGCATTCACCGCAATGCGGTAGATCCAGGTGTAAAGACCCGCCTGAAAGTTGAATGAGCCGATGTTCCTGAGCGTCTTCAAGAAAACCTCCTGAACCACATCTTCCGCGTGCGAGTGGTCTTTGACGATGCGGAGGACCGTGTTGAAAATCTTGGCCTCATAGCGGTCGAGAAGCTCCCGGAACGCTTCATCGGCACCTGTTTTTAATCCTTCAACTAGCCGGGTATCTTCCAACAGTCTCGGTTCTCCGATTTCGTGCTACTTGGACAGGCAGGGAAATCAATAAATTCCGTGTATTTTGACAATCCGGCCCGGAATTGTGCGGGCTGGAAGGGTCAGGATCCGCGCCGCGATCCGGCCAGCTTATTGGCGACATAAGTCCTTTTCAAGAATATTTTTACCGCAGGTGTGAATCAGGCGCTTTTTCCGGTCTTGCCGGCGAGCAGGTCCCTGTTGAGGCCATGAGCGAGGTCTTTGAGCTCCCTGAGCCGTGCCAGATCGAGACTCTCGAACCGGAGGGCTGCCAGGCATTTGTTGTGGAAGAGCGGCTCGTCGAGGTCGAGGCGCGAGAGGCGGCGCGCCTCGTCGAAGAGCGCTGTGTGCGGCACGGGCGCGTATTCGGCGAGACGGACCTGGCTGCCCAGAGCGTGCACATAGCGGATCGTCTCCTTGATCGATTCTACGTTCTGGCCGGGAAGACCGGCCAGGACGTAGACGCCCACATCGCGGCGCGTGAAGCCCGCTTCGAAGAGGTTGGAGAGCCCGCGAGTCAGGTCGTCGCCCGTGACCTTCGCTCCGGTCCGCGCCTGGAGGTCGAGATCAGCCGTCTCGAAGCCGATCCGGAGCGCCCTGAATCCGCACTCACGCAGAGCGATTGCCACGTCCTTCGACAGGACCGCGGCATTGAGCCCGTTGATGGAGTAAAAGGCCGTGGTGCGGTTCAAACCCTGCTCCCTGATGCGGTCGGCGAGCTCGATGAACGCAGTGCCTCGCCCCGTGATCAGCGCGTCATCGTGAAACGCCACGTGGCCCGGTCGGCGGTCGTTCACGAGGCTGGTCAGCTCGCGCATTACATCGTCGACAGGCCGTCTGCAAAAGGCGCCGGCGATGAGATGGGCAGCGCAGTAAGTGCACCGGTAGGGACAGCCGTGCGAGGTGCGGAGGGCGGCCGACTCGCGACGGTCGAGCAGGTGGTGGGCGGGAAGGGGCGCTTTGGGCTGCTTCGTGCCGCCGAGGCCGAGTTCGTTCAGGAGTGGTGTCGGGTCGCGGCCCTCGATCACCAGATCGACTCCCGTGTTCGCGCGGGCGTGGTCGGCACAGAGCGTGGCGTAGACACCGCCGAGGGCCACGGGAACATCGCCGTAGAGTTCACGCACGTGGGCCACCACCTCGCGTACGCCCAGATACCAGTAGGTCATGGTGCAGGTGATGCCGACGAGATCGGGACGTCCCGCGGCCGCGAGCCGCTCTTTGAGTGTGGTCGCGGGCAGGCCGAATCGGTGGAAGCGCCTGGGGATCTCGGCCAGAGGAGCGGGCGGCTCGATGTGCTCCCTCGGAAAGTGGCCGCACCCATCGCCACGGAAGGTGGGCGCCTTCGTCGGTTTTGCGACCGATTTCAGGGATGGATCGTAACGGTCGAGGGCGTCGACGAGCGCCACGCTGCAGCCCGCGGCCTCGAGCGAGGCGCCGAGTTCGAGCAGGCCGAGGGGATAGACAAAGAGATCAAAGGCAGTGAAGTCGTAAATGGGCGGTTGGACGAGCAGCACCCTGGGGTGTTGTACCATGGGCTCCTAGCATCCACAATCGCCGGACGCCTCGCTCTTGGGCTTACCCGGCTCGTCGCATCCGCAACCGTCGGAAGCTTTGCTTCCACAACCGTCGGAAGCTTTGCTTCCACAATCGTCGGAAGTGTCACTCTCGACACTGGGTCCGGTCTCGTTCGCGAGATCGCCGTTTTTGAGGAAGTGCCCCATCCGCTCCTTCTTGCACTTGAGATAGCGGAAGTTTTCCTTCGTCGGCGGAATCTCGAGCGAGACCCGGTTGACGATCTCGAGCCCGTAGCCCTTGAGGGCGTGGTACTTCTTGGGGTTGTTGGTCATGAGCTCCATCTTGCGGATGCCGAGATCGGCCAGGATCTGGGCGCCGATGCCGTAGTCGCGCACGTCGGCGGGAAAGCCGAGCGCCTGGTTGGCCTCGATCGTGTCGAGCCCCTCGGTCTGCTGCAGGTGGTAGGCCTTGAGCTTTGCCTCGAGCCCGATGCCGCGGCCTTCCTGCTTCATGTAGAGGAGCACACCCTCGCCCTTCTCGGCGATCATGTCCATGGCGCGGTGGAGCTGCCCGCCGCAGTCGCACAGATTCGAGCCGAAGATATCGCCGGTGAAGCATTCCGAGTGGACCCTGACGAGCACGGGGTCCTTGAGGCGCGGCTGGGAGCCGGTGCGGATCGGGATGCCCTTGCAGAGCGCGAGATGGAGGTGTTCGTCCACCTTGGATTTGTAGACGTGGAGATCGAACTCGCCGTGGAGGGTGGGCATCTTGACAGACACGACGCGCTCCACGAGCTTCTCGTGATGGCGGCGGTACTCGATGATGTCGGCGATGGAGCAGAGCTTGAGGTCGTGTGTCTTGATGAACTTTTCCAGGTCGGGAAGACGCGCCATGGTGCCGTCGTCCTTCATGATCTCGCAGATCACGCCCGCCGACTTAAGGCCCGAGAGGCGGGTCAGATCGACGATTCCCTCGGTCTGGCCCGTTCGCCTGAGCACACCGCCCTTCTGGGCCCGCAAGGGGAAAATGTGGCCCGGCCGGACCAGATCCTGAGGACGGGCATCGTCGTCGATGCAGGTCTGAATCGTCTTGGCCCGATCGAAGGCCGAGATTCCCGTCGTGATCTCGTGCCGGGCGTCGACGGAGATCGTGAACGCCGTGCCGTACTTCGAGTCGTTGTGCTCGGCCTGGGGCGGGAGATCGAGCTTTTCGATGTAGCTTTCCGACATGGACAGGCAGATGAGTCCCCGGCCGTGGGTGGCCATGAAGTTGATCACCTCCGGCGTGGCATACTCGGCCGCCACGCAGAGATCGCCTTCGTTCTCGCGGTCCTCGTCGTCGACGAGCACGATCATTCGGCCCGCCTGCAGTTCGTCGATGATTTCCGAAATTCTGGCAAAGGGCATTTTTTCACACCTTCTTCCGCACCGGTGCGGAAACGTAATTATTCTCCTGCCTTGGGCCCAACCTCGGGAGGAGTGTCGTTCTTGTTGTCTTCAACAACCTTGTTGTTGTCGTCGTTTTCTTTCACCACGCGGGTGATGGCGATGAGCTTGTCGCCCTTGTTGAGCCCCATGACGCGAACGCCTTGGGTGGCGCGGCCCACGGTCGAGATCGACTTGACCGAGATGCGGACCAGCTTGCCCTGCTGGGTGATGAGCATGAGCTCGTCATCGGCGCGGACCGCCTTCATGGCGACGACCTTGCCGTTTCGCTTGGTGGTCTTGATGTTGATGATGCCCTTGCCGCCCCGGCTCTGGGTGCGGTACTCGCCCCGCTTGGTTCTCTTGCCGTAGCCGTTTTCGCAGACGGTGAGGATGGTCCGGTCCTCTTTGACGATGACCATGTCGCAGACGCGGTCGCCCTTTCTGAGCGAGATTCCGCGCACGCCGCGCGCCGTGCGGCCCATGGCGCGCACCTGGCCGGCCGGGAAGCGGATGCTGATGCCCTTCTCCGTGCCGAGCATGATGTCGTCGTCGGGCCGGGCGACCTTGGCGCCGATCAGGTTGTCGCCGTCCTTGAGCGCCACGGCAATGATCCCGCCCTTCTTCTGCCGCGAGAAGGCGGAGAGTTTGGTCTTCTTGATCACACCGCTCGCCGTGGACATGACGAGATCGCCCTTGCTGAAATCGCGCACGGGTACGACCGACTTGATCTTCTCCTTGTCCTGGAGATGAAGGAGGTTGACGATGGCGCGCCCCTTCGACTGGCGGGTGAGGAGTGGGACCTCGTAGACCTTGAGCCAGTGGAGCTTGCCCAGGTTGGTGAGGATCAGCAGAAAGTCGTGGGTCGAGGCGATGAAGAGCCGCTCGATGTAATCGCCCTCCCGTGAGTCAGCGGCGATGATTCCCTTGCCGCCCCTCTTCTGGCTCTTGTATGTGTCCAGGGGGAGACGCTTGACATAACCCTCGCGACTGAAGGTCACGGTCATCTCCTCGTCGGCGATGAGGTCGGCCGTTTCGATTCCGTCGATCGGCTCGCCGATCTCGGTGCGGCGCTTCGATTTGAAATGGCCTTTCACGCGGAGGAGGTCCTCCTTGATGATGTCGAAGACCATCTCTTCGCTGGCGAGGATCGACTTGTAGTACTCGATCTCGTCGCGCAATTTCTGGGCTTCGTCCTCGAGCTTGGCCCGTTCGAGGCCGGTGAGCCGCTGGAGCTGCATCCTGAGGATCGCGTCGGCCTGGACCTCGGAGAGACTGAAGCGCTCCATCAACCGCGTCTGGGCTTCTGGCACGTCGGGCGAGGACCGGATCGTTTCGATCACGGCATCGATGTGGTCGAGGGCGATCAGGAGGCCTTCGACGATGTGAAGGCGTTTTTCGGCCTTGTCGAGGAGGAACGCCGTGCGGCGGCGGATCACGTCGATCCGGTGCTTCACGTAGTACTCGAGGAGAGATTTCAACGGAAGCGTGCACGGCCGGCGGTTGACGAGGGCGATATTGATGATCGAGAAGGTGTCCTGGAGCATGCTGAACTTGTAGAGCTGGTTGAGGATCACCTCCTCGTTCTCGCCCTTTTTCAGCGACACGACGATGCTCATTCCATCCTTGTCGGAATGGTCCGAGATGTCGTGGATCCCATTGATGCGCCCTTCCTTGACCATGTCGGCGATTTTTTCGATGAGCGTCGTCTTGTTGACCTGGAAGGGGATCTCGGTGATGACGATATCGATGCGGCCGCGTTTCTTTTCCTCGAAGTGCGCCTTGCCGCGCACGGTGACGCGACCGCGCCCCGTGCGATAAGCCTCGAGGATCCCGCTTCGGCCGCAGATAATCCCGCCCGTGGGAAAATCAGGACCGGGAATGATCTGGAACAGTTCCTCGAGGGTGATGGCCGGGTTGTCGATGAGAGCGATCAGGCCGTCGCAGATCTCGATCGCGTTATGGGGCGGCATGCTCGACGCCATGCCCACCGCGATGCCTTGCGATCCATTGACGAGCAGGCTGGGAAAGAGACCGGGCAAAACGGTCGGCTCCTCGCGGCTCTCGTCATAGTTGGTCGCGAGGTCGACTGTATCCTTTTCGAGATCTTCGAGCATGTGCGAGGCGGCGAGGGTCAGGCGCGCCTCGGTGTAACGCATGGCGGCTGGGGGATCGCCGTCGATCGAGCCGAAGTTTCCCTGTCCCTGGATGAGAGGGACGCGCATGTTGAATTCCTGGGCCATGCGGACCAGGGTCGGATAGACGACCGCCTCGCCATGGGGATGATAGTTACCCGAGGTATCACCGGCGATCTTGGCGCATTTCTTGTATTTCGATTGAGGACCGAGGTTCAGGTCGTTCATGGCGACCAGAACCCTGCGCTGCGAAGGTTTGAGACCGTCCCGCACATCGGGCAGCGCCCGGGCGGTGATAACGCTCATGGCATAAGTCATGTAGGATTCACGCATTTCTTCAACGATCTGAAGAGAAGCGATCCTCAAGACGGGCTCGTCAGCCATCAAGTACCTCACCGGTCAAAAAATAAATTGCGTAAACTGTTTCTGTTAAATGCGTTATAAGGCCGAATCCCGCTCGAACATCTGCGTTTCCAAAACAGGATCCGAAACAGCGTATTATGAGAAGTTCGACGCTTCGATTCAATCATTTTTTAGGTTGTTCGGCGAGAAAGAAGCCCGTTGCGGTAGGCGCATTAGTTGTTTTAAGGCAGTATATTACGCTGACAGCTCTGCCGCAGCTCGGACCAATTCGTACAGGAATGACGCGCCAAGCAGAATCGAGGTTGCCAGGAGAATGATTTTTAACATTTTCAGGCGTTTTTCGAAACGGACCAAGGCCACCGAAGCCGAGGCGTTTTCCCCCGGGAAAAAGCTCTCCATGAGTTCGATTCTCCTGTCGAGGCTGAAATGGCGCCAGCTCTTCCGGGAACGGGCATGGCGGTTCCATGCGGCAAGTCGTTCCAGGGTCTGGACGAAGAGCTTCGAATTACCCACGGCGCGCACCGCGAAGATGTCCGCCTCCACTTCAAAACGGCGGGAGACGAAACCGATCAGACCGACGACGTAGATGATTGTCGCCGGCAGGTAGAAGAGCGCCGCGGCGAGGAGTTCGTCCCCCGTCGTTTCGAAGAGAGAAAGGTGGCGGTCGACCAGTCCGAGGGCAGCCACGTATCCGACGGAGAGGGCGATGAAAAGCAGCGAGTGGTGCTTCTTGCCGTGGCCGATCTCGTGGGCGATCGTCGCTTTGAGTTCATCCATGGTGAAACGCTCGATCATCGAGTCTGTGAGCAGGATGTAGCGCCATCGGGGGACCACGCCCAGAAGCGCGGCATTCACAATCAAGCCTCCCGTGTTCCACGCCAGGAGATCGCGAAACCTGAAATTCAGTTGCTTCACAAAGGCAAGGAGTTCGGGAGTGGGTCCGAAGATCGCGCCGAGCTGTTTCATGCGCCAGAGAATCTTGAGCATGAAGGGGTAGGAAAAGGCAAGAATCAAGACGCAAGCCAGGGCGAGTGAATAGAGGAGGGGCGGGCTGTCGGCGATGGCCTTTTCGATCTCGTCGCTGAGGGCGATGAGATCTCCCACGAGGATGAGGAGAACGATCGGCGCCATGAGGGCGAGCTCTCCCCGGAAACCGAGGAGCATCTCCGTGCGGCACCGCTTCCATGTGCGCGCTCGGTCGAAGACCCTCGCTCGACGGTGCAGATACGACCGCCCCAGCGCGGCCGTGAGCGGGTAGAGAGCGAGAAGGAGGAGTTCGTCGACGAGCACCCACTGATCGATCCCGAGAGCGATCACCACGCGCGGCAGGCCGCCGAGGAGACAGGCTGCAGCGTAACCGACCGGCGGCAGCAGGCCGAGCGCCAAGGGCCAGAGCGACAGCCTGACCTTCTGATTTTTTTTGCCGTTTCGCTTGGCGCAGATGATCGAGAGTTCCCCGGCGGGAATCACGGCCAGAACAGCGAACGCCGTCCAGCCGAGTGGCGGTGCCTGATCGGTGAGCGCCATGTCGAGGCCGATGAGGCAGGCGAGAATGGCCACGAAGGTAGGAAAGAAGGAAAACATATCTTTACACCCTCCGGCCGGATGGGTTGTGGCTGCTTGTCTGACTCATGGGCGGTGTTTCCAGAGGAGTTTCTCGAGCGCGGCGTCGACCTCGCTTGGAACCATACGCATCGCCTTCCAGCCGATCTTGCCCGTGGGAAGGATGATGAAGACGCTGTTCGGCAAGCCGCCGTAGCGGTTCGAGACCACGCCCGGCCACTGATCGACCAGCATGCGGGTTCTGTCCTCGATGCGGTACCGGGAGAGCGTGTCACAGCAGGTCCGCGCCCTCAGGACCATCTCCTCCTGGCAGCGGGGCAGCCATCGGTCCCAGCCGACGATCTCGGGAGAGGCCTCCCTCGTGTAGATGGTGATGAAACTGACCGGTTCAGCGCTGTACTTCGTTGCCAGTGCGCTCACCGCGGCGACCTCCTTGAGATAGGGCGGGCAGGTCGAACTGCCGAACTCGATCACGAGGAATCGCTTGCCCTTTGCAGAGGCCGGGGAAAATCGCTTGCCCTCCAGGTCCTTCAGGGAAAAATCCGGCGCGCGAACTCCGCTTCTGAGGCGGAGGAAGGGGTTGAATCTTTTGGAGAAGAGCTTCTTGTCCTTCCTGTAATCGGGGTGACAGAGCGTGCAGTCATCGATGGCGCCGCGTTCGTAGTGGCACTCCACGCAGTCGTCCATGGTGGGAATCTGCGCACTCGGACCGATGAAGATGCTCGACTTGGGGCGCCTCGCGTAGGCCTCCTCGATGCGGGTTCGGTCGTCGGTCTCGTGGCAGTCGACGCAGCCCATCTTGAGCTTGGGGTGTCTGTCATGGTCGAAAGTGACGCTGAGGGCGCGTAGCGTCATACCACTCTCGATGTTTCTTCGAGCCTTTCCCCGGGAGGCGGCGGGCTGGCCGGCAGCGGGCCGCCGGTAGCGGCCGAAGAGAGGCTCTCCTCTCTTGAAGAGATCGGGTAGGGCCACCCCGGCAAGGTCGATGGACAGCCGATTGGTCAGGGAGTCGATCTTCTTCTGCTCCTCGCGGGCGAGAGTGGCGATCCGGGCCGTCATGGTGGCGATGTCGGTCTCGACGTCAAGACCGGCTGCAAAGATGGTTTCCATGGTGGCGCGCTGCCTGAGGAATTCGAGTTCGAGCTCTTTGATCGCCTCGAGTTTTTCCCGGACATCTTCTGCCAGGGCGTCCTCGATCCCCAGCGCTTTCATCACGGCGTCCGGATCGAAGGGATTGTCATCGGGTGCGTGCTGCGCACCTGGGTCCGGTGCGTGCTGCGCACCAGGGGCGCCGGGAGAGAGTGCCGGTGCTAAAAGGACGAAGACGATCAGGCCGGTGCAAATCATATGGTTCATGGTCCAGAAATAGTGAAACCGGGGTCTGATTATACAAACCCCGGTCCCCGAGTAGAAGTGAACGCACTGATCGCGTCAGAGACTGACTGATCGCGTCAGAAACTGACTGATCGCGTCAGAGACTGACTGGCCGCGTCAGATACTGAAATTGAGCAGGCTCGTAATGATCGGGAACTCGCAGGCCGGATTCGAACCGGCGGCGATTCTGTCCATGAAGGGCTTCTTCTGCCCGGTCACGAGTTTGGAAACGATTTCCATGCACCGCATGCAGGTCACCTCCTCCGTGCTCTGAGTATTCACGTATTCGACGAGCCTCTTGACCACCCGGACGTCGCCGAGAAAGACGAGACTGCGTGCGGCCATGTTGCGTGCCGAGTCGCTGTTGGTGGTGATGAGCATATCCATGAGGGAGAGGATCGAATCGCGGTCGTTCATCAGGCAGAGAGCGAGGGCCGCCTGGGTGCTGACCTCGGGCAGGGTTTTTTCGAGGAGCGCCTGCCGCAGCAGACCGAGCGCTTTGTTGTCGCCGATCATGCCGAGCGCCATGGCGCAGTAGCCGTGCAGGCTAGGGTCGCCTCCCCCTTCGAGGATGCGGGTGAGTTCGCTGACCGCCTTCCGGCTGCGGGCGAGTCCGAGCGCGATGGCGAGCGCACCCAGGGTGGGGCGGTTGCGGCAGTCTTTCAGCTCTTCGAGCAGGGCAGTCTCAGCGTGCGCGTCGGGGCTCTGCCTGATCGCGAGGCCGAGGCCGAGAGCCGCCCAGGGGAGTTCCGACGACGTGCCGCGCACCAGAACCCAACGGAGGTGCTCGATCGCGTCCGGCCCGCCGATCTGGCCGATCGAGGTGAGGGCGAATCCTTTCAGCGAGAGATCGCGCGCGCGCTTGTAGCAACGAAAAAGGCGTTCGATCGAGGAATCGTCCCATTCCGGAGAGAGTAGTCCCATGGCGATCGCCGCGGACTGCTGCACGCCCACGTGCTTCGATGCCAAGAGCTTGTCCACAACGCCGATCACCGTGGGATCGCCTGTCTTGCCGAGGGCGGTCACTGCCGCGGCCACGAGACGCTTGTCGGCCCGTGTATCCTTGGTGAAATCAGTGAGATACCGGATCGCCTGGGGAGTGCCCAGGAGGCCGATTGCTTCGAGCGCCACGGCGCGCAGGTCGCTGTTGGCCCTCTCGTCGCGTGCGATTTCGTGCAAGACCGGGCCCGCGCCTCTCGACCCGCTCAGGGCGAGGGCAAATCCCGCAAAGCTCCGCATGAAAGTGGGAGTGACCGCCTGGCTGATCGTCTTTCGCGCATGGGGCGTGTCGCGCAGAATGTTGAGAAGCGTGTACTGCGCCTTGCGGTTTTGCGACAGGCCGAGGCCGAGGATGGCGCTGACCTGAACGCCCGCGTTGGGATCCGAGAGCTGGGCGATCGTGTCGGTCACCGAGGCGTCGTCGTTCATCCGTCCCAGGGAGACGAGCGATGACCGTTTGAGGTGGCTCGACGGTCCGTCGACGAAGGGGCGGAATGTCTTCGATGCCAGTTCGAGCAACTGCCGTCGCACATTCTGCTGCGATTGACCTGAGCGCGCGCTCGGTGTGATCGGCCCTCGGGGATCGAAAGCATTGTCCGGCACGTCGACAAACTGGAAGCGGTTGCGCGCCCACCAGTATTCCCATGTGGCCGGCATGGACGTTGTTTTTCGGGATTTCTTGGTGAACGAGCCCTGTCTCTTCGCCGGTCCCCTCGGACCGCTGTCGGTGCCTCCGCCCGATGGGGTTTGGGGGCCGACAGGACGCGACGCCCCGGGGGATGCCGGTCCAGGCTGACCGGGCGCGCTCAATCCGGGAGCGCCGCCTCCGCCGTCCCACCGAGGAATGTCGGGGGGCGGACCGGGCGGATTGTAGTTACCGCCGTTGTTCCAGTTGCATATTGCATGGCATGTTTTCATGGAGGCGATGGGGATGATGATCGGATCGGAAAAGGTAAAAATTAGGCAGAGAGTGACGAGAAAGACCTTGCGGGACAACATCAGCCGCGTTCCTTTCCGGTTTGAAAGATCATGGGATACCCATGAGAGACACAGGGACAGTTGCTAAAAAGATGCCAGTGGCAGAAACCGGCCACCGCTGTTTTTAACAGACTGTCGCAAAACGAGCTGAGTCGATCTCCCTGAAATCGTCACCGACCCCGCTTTTCGAGTTCCCTCCTTGCCTGCTACCATCTGGTAGCGACGACAAAGACCGGGAAAGAACCGTTCCGGAAAGAACCGTTCCGGGAACGATTCTTCCATGAAATCATATAGTTCCCATCCGTGTGAAGGGGACGGATTATTTGGTTTTTTTTCACTTCCACCTTGCGGCAAAAGGCCGCGATCGGGCAGATGTCGCAGCGCGGGCCGATCGGCTTGCAGATGTTCTGACCGAACTGGACAAAGAGATCGTTGAACGCCTGCCAGTAGCGCAAGGGGAGTTTTTCTCTCAGGACCTGCTCCGTCTGCTCCGGCGTTTTGGTTTTGATCCAGCCGATCCGGTTGGGAATCCGATGGCAGTGCGTGTCGATGGGCAGCGCGTCCTTGTTGAAGCCGTAGACGAGAACGATGTTGGCTGTCTTGCGGCCGACGCCGGGCAGCGTGAGGAGCGTGTCGAGGTCGTCGGGCACGCGGCCGCCGTATTCGTCGAGAAGGATCCGGCAGATCTCGATGATCCGAACGGCTTTTGTGCGGTAAAACCCCACGGGATAGATCGCCTTTTCGATCCGGCCGGGGCTGAGACGCACCATTTTGTCTGCCCTTTGCGCCAGGGCGAAGAGCCTGGCCGACGCCTTGTCAGTGGTCTCGTCGCGCGTGCGCAGGCTCAGGATGCAACTGATCAGAACGCAAAAGGGATCGCGCGTTTCGCGCGCGATGCGCGTGAGGGAGGGCGTCTCGAAACCGAGTTCCCTTGAGACCCGGTTCATGATGGCGTGCAGGTGTTTCAATGCCATGAGTCATTTCAATCCTCGATCACCCAACGCATGAGATCGGCCGCCAGCGCGCGATTGATCGGATCGGCATCGTCGGCGATGATCCGCCTCAGATCTTTCACGAGGAGATCGGAAACCCCATCGAGCCCGCATTGTTTGATTCCCCAGAGGGCGCTCTGGCGCACCGCGGCATCTGGATCTTTCAAGGAGCGGTGCGCGAGGGCGATCTTTTCGTGCGTTTCGCAAGCGAGTTCTATACCGAAAACGAGCGCCGTCCATCGCGCCAGAGGATTTCGGGAAGATCCCATTTCGGACAGAATCGATTCTGTCTCCTTCTTGTAGGCGTCTTTCAATTTCAACGCCCAGTGCGTGCCGATCGCGTCGTATCGTCCGCTGCCGGCGGCCGCGGCGAGCGACAGATACTGGGCGCGCGCCAGATGGTCGGTTTTCTTGTCGAGGAGCAGCCACGTTTTGAGATCGACCGCGGCGATGAGGTTGGTCACTCTATCGAGGGCCTCGGAATACCTGCCCCCGTCGATGAGTTCCTCGACCTTTTCCAGGTCGGCATCGAGTGAAGGCTTAAGCGTTCTGAGCCTCGTTCTGATTCGAGCCTCGGCTTCTCTGCGCGCCGCCTCTTTGGAAGCCTCGCGCTCCGCGTCAGCCCGTTCGGGAAAGTCGAACAGAGCCCGTCCGATGAAATTCCCACCGAAGACGATCGGCGTGAACAGAGCGCGCCAGGGCAGGCACGCGCACTCGGTCACATACTTCTCGTCCCATTCCCAGTTGTCCCAGAGAACGTCTCCCGTGTCGCCCAGCGAATCGTCGACGATCATCGCCGGATGGACAATCACCATGTCGAGCACCACGGCCACAGCGCCGGCAGGAAAAACAACAGGAAAGGTGGCAATGCGCATGCCGGTCGAATCAGGCCAGAGATTCTCCTCGACGAGATTGAGCAGCGGCGTGTTATCGCGATTCATGATCGCGCAACCGCCGAAGACGATCGGCGCAAGCAAAGCGGCCGCAAGAAGCGCTGTTGGAAAGAGGCGGGATGATCCTGCTCGTTGGCTCATGGTCCTGTTCGCCCTTTCATTCGAAATGAAAAATCGACCGCCCCAACCAGTCGAAGAGAAAGGTGGGCGGCGTGGCGACAACGATGACCGGAAAGAGGAGCGTCTTGCGCAGCCAGTCGATATCGCGCGGCTTCCAGTAGAGTTCGTACACATCGTCAGCCGCGTCGGGAATCACGCAGACCGGGTGGACGACGACCATGTCGGCGACGAGAGCGACCGTTCCTACCGGAACCATGGCCGGTGCGAGCGCGATCCGGGCACCCGTCGATTCGGGTTGAATCGCGCCGTCCATCACGTTGAGAAAGCGGCGGTTGTCCTCGTCGAAGACCGCGCAGCCTGCCAGCGCGCTCCAGAGGACCAAGGCACAGGCGAAGATGGGGACGGACCGAAGGGATCTTGCATGTTGCTTCGATGTTGGATCCATGAGCCTTACCTCCAATTGGGGAAAGCGTACCGGTTCGGCTCGTGGGGCGCCAGACATATTTGGGGTGGGGATCAGCGCGCTTCCGATCAATCCTGTCTCTTGCCAACCCCCGCCTTTTTACCCTTGGTGACAGTCTTGGTGAGCGCCTCGAGGTTCAGCACTAGAGTGCGCCTGTCGACCGTGGGATAGCGGACGACGAGCGTCTCCAGGCACTTGATCGCCAGCAGGGCGAGCCCCTTTTCATTAGCGTGAAGCTGATCGTCCTGCATGAGCTCGCCCTTCTTGAAGGTCCTCTGCCGGCCCTCGACAACGATCGGCTTCTCGTTGTTCAAGGTCTCGATCCAGGCGGAGAGGGGGATGACGTGCACATGGGGGCGTTCGGCCGCCCAGGCGTAGAGCTGCTTGTTGAGCGCACGCAGCTCCTCGCGCGACGGAACCTGCTCGGCGCGCAGCATCGATCCCACGGAGGCGCTCATGTCGGGAATGTCGCCCACGATGATTGGACACTCGAGCTGGTCGGCGAGTGCGCAGCCTGCCTTGAGCAGATTGAATCGATCCTCGGGGCCCAAGACGCCGTAGGAGAACCAGAAGAAGTAATCGAGGCCGATCGCCACCGTTGCTTTGTGCGCCTTGAGCTGCTCGATCGCCTTGCGACCCACTGCGCGCGGTTCGAAGAAGAAGGAGTTCGACGTGGTGTCAATGATCTCGTGGGGCGTCTTGACCGCCTCATCGATCACTGCGCCGAGGTTGACATCGAGACCGAAGCCGGCGCTCACGCTGGCGCCCATGATGCCGATGCGCTTGAGCGGCTCGATCTTCTTTTTCTCGTCGTCCCCTTCGATCGGGCCGGCCGGAGCCGTTCCGGGCACGATGCAGAGCAGACAGACAAGGGCGATCAGAAGGCGGAGCTCGATTTTTTTCATATCCCTCTCCTTCGAGATTTTGAGACCGACCGGTAGATATGGTATAGGACTTCCGGACACAGTCTTTCAAGGTCACTTTAATTTTGTAGCTTCAGGGCTCTCAAAGCCTATCGTCATCGGGCGGCGGGAGACTTCACTCGAAAGAAGAACACAATGGCAAAGGGACGGCACTACTCGAGTCACCAGAAGGGGATCATCAAGCGCTACTACGAGAACAAGGAACATCTCATGACCCAGAAGCTGGGCGAGATCGTGTCCGACCTCTACCTCTGCGAGGATGAGAAGAAAGCCGCCCGCCTCTGGAAAAGCGCTCAGACCGCGCTTCTCAACGCCGGAGTGATCAAGGCTCTTGCAGAGGATATCTGCGAGTCGCGCGACCTCGATGGGCTGGCCAAGCTGGTGGGGCGGCTCTTTTGATCGATTGGTGGCACCTACCCCGCCAGCAACCCGATCAGCAGAGCAATAATCGCGAAAACAACATACAGGGCAAGATAGGCGCGCAAGATCCCTTTCATCGTAATCCCTCCTCACGCGACAGCACCCGATAGCGCAACTTGTGCAGCAGCGCCATCCCAGCGATCAGCCCGACAAAGAGCGGAAGCGACCCGCTCACCGCGAGCTGAATCCATGCCAGCGCCGCGAAAACGACGAGGGAACCGAAGAGAACACCGGTGAAATCATTGGTGACCACACCGCGAAACTCGCGCGAGAAGGGGTAAGCGACGAGCTTACGAAACCGTGCGCCCACCACGAAGAGGCCGCCCAGGAATGCGAAGAGCGCGTGGAGCGGTCCGGTCAACGGCGACATGAAGAAGGCGAGCACCACGGCGTTCAGCAGACCGAGGGGGAGCATGATGCGGTAGACGAAGGCCTTCTCCGCACCGCGCGCGAAGGACTGCGGCCCTGCGGCAGGGAGCGCGTCGAAGATCCACCCGGCACGGAAGAAATCTCCGAAGGGCAAAAAGGAGACGACCAGCGGCAGGTAGAGATTCATCAGGTAGAGGAGCAGGATGAAGAAGAGGGGGTCCTTGTTCTCGAAGAGGCTGATCACCATCATCAGGACCGGCACACCGAGGATCGGGTAGGCTTTGAGCCGGAAGCCCCGGTCGCGCGCGAGATGGACCGCCGTGAACTCGAAGGCGGCCTTCTCGTCGGGCCGGACAAAGAGCCTTTCGAAGAGGCCCATCACCCTGCCCGGCGCCGACTTTCCCCGGGCCGCTCTACGGCTGCCCGACAGGGCGTGCAGGAGATTTTCCGATCCCACGGCCACGGCGAGGAGGGGGAGCAGAGCGGCGGCCAATCCCACAACGGCGAAAAGCACTGACGCGCTCGTTCCTCCGGGCAGGCCGAGCAGGACGAGCACCGATCCCGAGAACCACGCCGGCGGAAAGAGGAGCTGCTGCCCGCCCGCGCCTTGCGTGACCACGGCGCTCGCCTCGATCAGCCGTCCGATGTTGCACAAAAGCCCGAGGATCGCCAGGGAGACGAAGATGTTCAGGTAGAGAAGGGCGCCCTGGAACTGGGCCGTCGTCAGAAAGCGCGCCAGCAGCGAGTAGACCACGAGGCAGACGCCGGCCGTGAAGAGGGACGCGCAGAATCCGGCCGCCATGCAGACGATCGGCGCCGCCGCGCTCTGCGCCACGAAGCCAAAGAGGATGGCGGGCGTCAGGTTAAGGTTGAACGTGAGGACCATCAGCGCCGCGGCGAGCTCGGTGAAGCGCGCACCGAACCGGGTGAATCCGCTCACGGGCAAATGGCCGGTGACAGCCAGATCGAGTGGGTGAAAGAGCCCGCCCGCCAGCTCGCCGATCACCGCCGTGGCCGTGAACACCATGGAGAGGGAGATCGTGAAGAAGAGAAACTCCCCCGGCGAAGCATTGGTGAAGAGAAGGGCGGCCACGATCGTGCTCAAGGTCAAGCTGTAGGCCGCGCCGAGAAGGTGTCGGCTTCCATCCTCGCCCGAGCCGTCCTGCTCGGCCGCCTCGCCGCGCGATCCGGTGAGGCTGAGCCGCAGACCGGCCCTCAGGAGCGTTCCGTACTGGCTGGAGTCGAAGAGCCGGCTCATGGCCGCCCCTCGATGTCGCCGAGCGGGGCGAGGTCGCCAAGTGCGTCCACGAACTCAACGGCCAGTCCGCCCCAGTCGGTGCTCGACGTGAGATCGCTGAAAGCGCCCTCGATGCTGCCGCTCGCCGACAGGGCGCGCACTTCGTCGACGGTCCCGTCGGCCAGAACGCGCCCCTCCTTGAGGATGATCACGCGGTCGCAGACCTTCTCCACCACATCGAGAAGGTGAGAGCAGTAGAACACGGTCCGCCCCCCCGCGGCGAGGCGGGCGATGATGTCCTTGAGGAGGAGCGCCGCGTTGGCGTCGAGACCGTTGAGCGGCTCATCGAGGATCACGAGCGGCGGATTGTGAAGGAGCGCGGTGAGGATCAGGACCTTCTGCTTCATTCCCTTGGAGAAGGTCGCCATCAGGTCGTGGCGGTTCGGGCGGAGGCCGAAGATTTCGAGGAAGGTGTCGAGCCGGCGTTCGAGCACGGTCTCGTCGAGACGCTGAAGGCGCCCCACGAAGCGGCCGTACTCGGTGGGCGTCATCGATTCGTAGAGCGCCGCCACCTCGGGAACGTAGCCGATGCAGCTCTTGACGCGGACCGGATCCGATCCGGCGTCGAGACCGCACACGGTCACCCTGCCCGCGTCGGGTCGCAAGGTGGCGTTGATGATCTTCACCGTTGTCGTCTTGCCCGCACCGTTGGGACCGAGATAGCCGAGGATCTCGCCCGGTGCGGCAGCGACGCTCACCCCGCGGAGCGCGGGCTTGGGACCGTACGACTTGGATACGTTTTCGAGCTCGATGATCATCGCCCTATCCTATCCGAGCAGGCAGTTTAGACGCCGAGCAGGCTTCTCAGACGACCTCGACAATGCCCAGGGGTTCCATCGTTTTCCACTGGCCGCGCGTGAAATCGGGAAAGTCGACCGCCGCGCGCTTGGCGATGGAGATCTCGCTCAGCCCGCCCACGGCGCTCCACACGGCGGCGTCGTACACGTCCTGGTCGAGGGGCAGCCCCTTGCGCAGGCAGTCGATCAGGCGGAAGTCCATGATGAAATCCATGCCCCCATGGCCGCCCACGCGCTTGGCGAGCTCGCCGACCTGCTTCCAGAGCGGGTGGGCGTACTTCTCGCGGCATTCGGCGAGCTTCTTCTCATCCCAATGGTGGGCGTTGGGCTCGAGCGCGATGCGCGCCGGGTAGTCGGCGAATGTACCGAGCGTTCCCGAGATCAGGTTGAGGCGCGAGTAGGGGCGCGGGCTGGTCGTGTCGTGCTGCACCATGACGGTGCACCCCTTCATGGTGCGGATGATGGTGGTGTTCATGTCGCCGAGCGCATAGTGCTGCGTGGCGCGCGGATCGTCGGCGCCGTACTTCTTGGTTGCGTAGGCGCTGATCCCGCGCTGGGCCGAGCTCATCGACATGAGGTAGTCGAAGCGGTCGCCCCGGTTGACGTTCATGTACTGGCAGACCGGGCCGAGACCGTGGGTTGGGTAGACATTGCCGTCGCGTCGCTTGGAATGATCGAGGCGCCACATGCCCTGATAGCCGTTCTCGTTGAACTTGAGGCCGCGCAGGTCGTGGATGTAGGCCGCCTCGCCGTGGGTGAGCTCGCCGAAGATTCCCTGGCGGCACATGTTGAGCACCATGAGCTCGTTGGCGCCGTAGCAGCAGTTCTCGAGCATCATGCAGTGCTTCTGTGTTTCTTCCGACGTGTCGACCAGCTCCCAGCACTCGTCGACGGTGACCGCGGCGGGCACCTCGATGGCGGCGTGTTTTCCAGCCTTCATGGCGTAGACCGCCATGGGCGTGTGCCACCGCCAGGGTGTGCAGATGTAGACGAGGTCGAGGTCCATGTCGCAGAGCCGCTTGAAATCCTCATCACCGGCGACGAACCACTCCGGCTTCGGTTTACCGGCCTTGACGATCCGCTCGGAGGCGGCCGCCACCTTGTTCTCGCGAATGTCGCAGAGGGCGACGAGATCGACGCCGTCGATCTTGAGAAGCCGGCCCACGGCGCCGCTGCCGCGCATGCCGATACCGATGAGGCCGACGCGCACCCTTTCGAGGGGCGGTGCGGTGAGTGCGGCCGCGCTCCGGCCGGTGCCAGGTCTCAAGGCCGCACAGTTGGTCAGTGACACGGCTCCCAGCGCAGCGCCGGTGCCGATGACGGTCTTGATGAAATCTCTGCGATCGAATTCGCTCATGGGTTCTCTCTCCGAATCACCCCGGATCACTCCGGATCATAAATTGAGCGGCTGCTCGTTTTGGTCGTCGCGAAGCCCATAGGGTACGCCCTGCAGAACAGCGCCTCAAGCCCTTTGGAACATTTCGGAAAGAGTGGACGGATAAAATTGAGACGTTACTAGTCGAAGGACCGGAAAGTCATGAACTTTGTCTTCCGCGCCATGGCCCATCGCGTGCTGGGTGATCAGAAAAACGTGGACGAGGCATGGCAGAAAGCTGTCGACCTCGATCCCGAGGCTCAGATCCTCGAACGAGCCAAGGGGATCGTCCAGCCCTCCGAACCGGAGCAGGTCGAAAAATGACCCGCCCGCGGTGATCCGAATCGAAAGACGGCAAAACGTCTTCGGACATTCACAACAGAAGCCTCTGCCGGCCGGGGGCTTCTGTTTTTTTTCGTTCGGCCCACCCTCATTCGCTATCATGGCCCCGGTCGAAGCGATGTCTTTGGGAGGAGACGTCATGCAAAAATCGTGGGCGACGCCGGAGAGCTGTACATCGCCTTCACCCAGGATGGAACGTCGGGCCGGAGCGTGGTCTGGCGCGCGCTGTAAATGAGTTACGATCGACATGAATTTGACGTGGCCGTGGTCGGCGGGGGGATCGTGGGGACTGCCACGGCCATGGCGTTGAGTAGTTGCGGCGATCTCTCGATCATCGTTCTCGAGGCGGAAGATCGTCTCGCCGCCCACCAGACGGGAAACAACAGCGGCGTGATCCACTCCGGCCTCTACTACAAGCCGGGATCGCTCAAGGCGCGCAACTGCGTCGAGGGCCGCAACGCGCTCTACCGCTTCTGCGCCGAACACGATATCGCCCACGAACAATGCGGCAAGCTGGTCGTGGCCATCGACGCAAGCCAGATTCCTATCCTCGACGAGCTCGAACGGCGGGGCCTCGCCAACGGGCTCGACGGTGTGCGGCGGATCGGTCCCGAGGAAATGAAGGAGCGCGAACCCCACATTGCCGGGATCGCGGGCTTGATCGTGCCCGAAACAGGCATCGTCGATTTCACGGCCCTCACCGAAGCCTATGCCGGCGAGGTGCGCACCAGGGGCGGGGCGATCAGGACCGGCGCCCGGGTGACGCGCTGCGTGCGCTCGGCCCGAGGGCTTCGGATCGAGACGACGGCGGGCGACATCGAGTGCCGCTATCTCGTCAACTGCGGCGGGCTGCAGAGCGACCGCGTGGCGCGCCTCTGCGGTGTCGACCCGGGGGTGCGCATCATTCCCTTCCGGGGCGAGTACTACAAGATCGTGGCGCGCAGCCGGCACCTGGTGAAGCATCTCGTCTATCCCGTGCCCGACTCGCGCTTTCCCTTTTTGGGCGTGCACTTCACGCGCATGATCGACGGAGGGATCGAGGCCGGGCCCAACGCGGTACTCGCTTTCAAGCGCGAGGGATATTCGAAGGGCAGCTTTTCGCTACGCGATACCCTCTCGATTTTTTCTTACGGCGGATTCTGGCGCATGGCGGCAAGGTACTGGCGCATGGCGGCGGGCGAATTCCACCGCTCCTTCAGCAAGCAGGCCTTCGTGACCGCGCTTCAGACGCTCGTTCCCGAGATCACACCCGACGATGTCTATCCGGGCGGAGCCGGGGTGCGCGCCCAGGCGCTCACTGCCGAGGGCAAGCTGGCCGACGATTTCCGGATCGTCGAAGCCGACCGCATGGTGCACGTGGTCAACGCGCCGTCGCCGGCGGCCACCGCGTCGATCAGCATCGGCCGGACCATCGCGGCCATGGCTCGGAAAAACTTCGGGCTCAGAGCCTGAAAGCCTCGAGATGGCGATCGACGACAGAGGTGCCGTCTCATTCCCAATCGCCACCGAGTGGAGGGACATCTTTCTAGCTGTGGTCGGGAAAGTAATAAGAATACTGGTCGCTGAAATCGACCTTGATGGCATCGAGGGTGATGTAATCCCCGTCCCAGTCGACGCGGACCGTGACGACCATGAAATCGGTGCTTCCCGGAACGAGCGGGGTGCCGGGTGTGAGATCCCACTGCGGCACGCCGATGATCGACACCGACCGGGTGTAGGTCGAATACTGCGTTAGGCTGTTTCCCTGGGCGTCCTTGGGCGGTGACGACGACCAGCCATTGTAGTCCTCGACATCGTCGAAATCGGCGCGCAATGTCTCGGTGTCGGTCCCGTCGGGATCGGCAAAGTCCTGGGCGAGGATCTCCTCCATGAGATCGACGGCGAGCTGCACGGCGATTTCCATGCGCTCCGACTGGTGGGCGGTGTCGAGCCAGCTCGAAAGCCCCACCATCATGGGCGGCACAGCGATGGCTCCCACGATGATGACCGTGATGAGCCCGATGAGCGTGAAACCTCGACTGCGATTCATCGTCAATCGACCCCCACGACGGTGAACTGGTAGTTGTAGCTGCCATTGTAGAAGTAGAGCTTGAGTGGAACGTCACTCATGTCTCTGTCGAGGCCGCCGTACCGGCTCGACTCGAAGTCTTTGAAGTGGACCTCCACCGTCTCTCCCGGCGCCACCCAGCGCGTGAATCCCATCGACATCTTCTCGTCCGATCCCCCCCTGTATCCTCCAAGCCAGCCGCTATCCCATACCTTTTCCACAGAGGTCTCGTTATTCTCGGTCATATAAACCTCGGCATAGTAGGCGGTCTGTCCCGCCCACTCGATCTTGAAGCTGTCGAATCCGATCCAGTAGCCGGTCTGGTTCTGGACGTGGAAGTGGATGTCCTCCGGTGAAGTGTTCTCATCGCGCGTTCCGGGAAAATACTCCATCGACCGGTAACCGCGAACGCGACGCTCCGTGTCGCCCACCACGGCCTTGACCTCGTAGCGCCACTGGTTCTTCTCCACGAGCGACATGGTGCCTCCGCCAAAGGAGGCTTCCCCGGAAAAACTGGTCCGGTTGTAGAGCACCCACTGGAGCCCGGACTGGGCGATGTAGTGGGCCTTGGCCGAGTGGAGACGGCTCAGGCCGCTCACGGTCGCCTCGGACAGGACCGAGCAGAGAGATCCGCCCACGATTCCGAGAAAAAGAAAGAGAACGAGAACGACCACCATGCTGAAGCCGGCCTGGTCTTTGGTGACGATAGATTTGGGGCGGTTGCGTGCGTTCATCGTTCTGTCCAGCATGTATTGGCCGAGTCGAAGGCGGGTGGCACGACCGTTGTCCTGAAGGGCATGGTCTCGCCGTTCTTCGACAGGCTGAACGCCACCTCGATCGAGTGGAGCGTGTTGCCGCTCGTGGCCGCTGACCCGTCTTTCTGGTAGTAGCCGAAGGCGAGAGACGCCACCGAATCGACAAGCGCCACGCTGTTTCGCAGGACCGAGCCGCTGCTCAGGGTGTAGGTGTAAGTGTTCTCGTACCGGTCCCGGAAGGAAAACTCGCTCGCCGAGAGCGTGGTCGCGTCGACACCGGTTGCCGTGGCCACGAGTCGGATCTCGCGCGTCATCTTTTCGAGGGCGATTCGCCCGTCGCGAAGGAGTTCCTGCCGCACGGTGACCGTGTGGTATGCCTCTCCCGCGATCTGCATGGTGTTGGCGAAGAAGGTTCCGATCACGCCGAGGATCGTCATCACCGAGATGAGCTCGATGAGAGTGAAACCCGCGCACTGTTTTTTTCGATTCCTTTTCATTGGACCGTCATTCCGCCACGGCCACTGCGGGGACTGTGATCCGGGCCAGGCCGGTATCGAGCACCGAGATGGATCGCGTCAAGCTGCCGGTGGAGATCGTGATATTTCCCGCGGACGAGGCTGCCCCGTCATCGTCGAACTCGATGTAATTTGATAGACCGAACGCGGCTTGGGTGAGAGTCACGCCGGAGTAGATATCCGAGCCGAGCTGGATCGTGAAGTTGGAACCGGTGAAGAGATCCCTCGCCGGAGTCGTGGTCGAATCCTTGTCGTACAGCACGTAGCTGTCCGTTGCGGTGCTGAAAGTTATCCGGTAGCTGCCGTGGTTGTCCATGGCGAGCTGCTGGGCGTAGCGGATGTCGGAGACGATCTTCTTGGCCGTGGCGTCGAGGCGGTACTCGTCATTGCCGGTGAACATGGCGAGCGCTGTCACGCTCACCGTTCCCAGAATGGCCACGACCGTGATGAGTTCGATCACGGTGAATCCGCACCGATGACAGCGTCTCGTGGAGAGATTGGGTTTCGTCACCAAACGAGTGATCCCGCTCTAATGTGTTGCGATTGAACTCGGCGGCTGGAGACCTTCTCCAGTGCATACCTAGAGCCTTTCACATCGACAAGTTGCGACAGGTCCTTGAGAACATTCCCGGCGGTCCCCATGCCGCCCGCCGTGCGTGGCGACATAGGGGCTTATACTGAATTCTTTTATATTCTTCTGCGAAATATTCCTGTCGATCGGATATAAAGGCGTCGGCGGTAACATTCAAAAACCACGAACCAGTACGCCTCGATCGAGAGCCATGGAGTGTCTATCTCCAGACTGCCGCGAAGGACGAACACAGGGATCGTCTTGCGGATTTTTTCATTACCCGCCCTATGAGGGAGAATGCTCATGTCCCAACCCAATGTAGTGTGGTTTCGCGACGTCGGCCTCGACGACCTGCCCCTCGTGGGCGGCAAGAACGCCTCTTTAGGTGAGCTGATCCGCCTGGAGGGGGTCAAGGTTCCCAATGGATTCGTGATCACCACGAGCGCTTTCGAGTCGTTCATGGCGCCTCTCAAGGGCAAGATCGCGGAGAAGATCGCGCTCCTCGAAAAGGACCGTTATCAGGACGTGAAACTCCTCGACAAGGTGTCACGCGAGATCCGCGCCATCGTGGAGGAGATTTCCTTCGACAGGGGCCTGGAGGAGGAAATCCGCGCGGCGCTGGGCGGGCTGGAGAAGAACCGCACCCTGGCGGTACGGTCGTCGGCCACGGCCGAGGACCTGCCCGAGGCGAGTTTTGCCGGACAGCAGGACACCTTTCTCAACGTGGGAAGTTTTCCGGGACTCCTCGACCGGATCAGGAAGTGCTTCTCGTCCCTTTACACGGCGCGCGCCATGTCGTACCGCCATGAGAACGGTTTTCCAGAGGACGAGGTCTCCCTGTCGGTCGGTGTGCAGGAGATGGTGCGCGCCGATTGGGACGGAGTGAGCGGTGTCATGTTCACCGTCGACACGGAGACGGGCAACGAGAACCTGATCCTGATCACGCCGCACAAGGGGCTGGGCGAGGCGATCGTGCAGGGCGAGGTCAAGCCCGATGAAGTCTACGTGCTGCGCCACAAGTGCAAGGTGATCCAGAATCCGCAAAAACTCCTCACCGACGAGCAGTACACCGAACTCGCCGCACAGGCTCTCGCCATCGAGGAGCACTACCGGGGCAAGTACGGCCGGAGCCTCTATCTCGACATCGAGTGGGCCCAGGACGGCGAGACCAAGGAGATCTTCATTCTCCAGGCGCGGCCCGAGACGATTCATTCCCGTGCGGTGTCTTACCAGCGCTATTTCTTTGTCGACGAAAAGGACGACTTCGAGGTCATTGCCAAGGGCCGCCCCGTGGGTACCAAGATCGGCAGCGGCGCGGCGACTCTTCTCAAGGATGTGAGCCAGATCGATCGCTTCGAGGAGGGGCAGGTTCTGGTGACGCGCATGACCGACCCCGACTGGGAGCCGATCATGAAGCGCTCCGCCGCAATCGTCACCGATCTCGGTGGCCGCACCTGCCACGCCGCCATCGTGGCGCGCGAGATGGGTATCCCCTGTGTGGTGGGTACCGAGTCGGGAACACAAACGATCGAACGGGGCGAGACTGTGACAGTGAGCTGCGTCGAGGGCGAGCAGGGCACCGTGTTTCGCGGTACGCCGCGCTTCGACGTGGAAGAGGTCAACCTCGAAAAGATCACGGCCACACGGACCAAGATCATGCTCAACGTCGGTTCCCCCGACAAGGCGCTCTCCGCGGCGCGGCTGCCCAACGAGGGCGTCGGCCTGGCGCGGCTCGAGTTCATCATCGCCTCCCACATCGGCCAGCACCCGCTCT
>CAYXGI010000023.1:0-72019 GCA_964464495.1 uncultured Phycisphaerales bacterium | reverse complement strand
ATGAACCTCGTCTACGCCAACGCGGTCAAGCTCTTCATCATCCTCTTCTTCACCGTGATTTCGCTGGCCATCTTCTTCGCCAACGGCCAGGTCGCGCTCCTTCCCGGGCTGGTCATGGCCGTGGGCAATGCAACCGGCGCATGGGTGGCGTCGCGCATGTCGGTGAAGAAGGGCGCGGGCTGGGTGCGCTCCTTCCTCGTCGTTTTCGCCGCGCTCGCATCGCTGAAGCTGCTCGGCGTTCTCGACTTCCTCTGGGGACTCCTGTAAAAATCATCGTCTACGGTATCGAGAAGGAGTTTCCCGATGGCGCCACAGTGGCCGACGTCCTGCAGAGACTCGAAGACGGCGATCGCCTAAAAGTGATCTATCCGGCTTTCGGGGGATGATCCGGTCATCGGAGATTGACAAGCGCCGCGGCCTTCATTAATGTCCTCTCCATGCGAATCCTGCTACTCTGCTATGCCCTCTCCGGCCTCCTGAGCCTCGGCTACCAGGTCGTGTGGCTGCGCCATTTCGTCGACCGCTTCGGTTCGAGCACCTTCACCTTCGTGCTCGTGATCTGCTGCTTCATCGCCGGGCTCGGCGCGGGCGCGCTCTTCAGCCGGCCCGTGAGCAACGCCCTGCGGCGCGCCATGCCCCGGGCGGGGAATCTTCAGATCTACGGCATGTTCGAAATCCTGATCTCGACCACCGTGCTCCTCGTCTACATCGAATCGCTGATCCCGGCAGATCTGATGGGGACCTTTCCCTATGCGCTGAAGGACGGCATCTACGAGCCCCTCCTCTCGTACCAGCTTCTCAAGATTCCTCTCGCCGTGCTAAGCGTGGCCGTGCCCTGCTTTTTCATGGGTGTCACCTACCCGCTCCTGTGCAACGTCTTCGTGAAGCGCGCTCGGTTTCCTTCGTCGCTCTACGCGTGGAACACCCTGGGCGCCTGCACCTCGGTGCTCCTCTGCGAATGGGTGCTGCTGCGCCAGTTCGGGACCAATGTCACTCTTATCGCGATGATCGCGGGCAATGTTCTGCTCGGGCTCTTCTTTCTCGCCAAAGGCAGGCGGATCGAGGAGCGCTGCAAGGAGGAGCCGCCCGATGAAGCCCCCCTGCGCGCCACGCCCCAAACGGCCGCAGCGGACAACCCGACAGCTAGAGCGGACAGCCCGCCAGCCGCGGCCCCTCTGACTTACGGCGTCCTGATCGCCGGCGCCGTGATCTCCGGTTTTCTCTCGGGCGCGCTCGAGGCGGACGCTTTCCGGCGCATCCACTTCGTCCAGATCTACAATGGCTCGGCCATGGCGTTCGTCAGCTTCTGGGCGATCGCGGCGATCTTTCTGGCGAGCCGACTCGTCCATCGCTGTGTGCGGTGGCGGCTCGTTCATCTCAAGGCTTTGGCCGTGGTGGGACTCGGGCTCTTCCTAATAGTCATGAATTATCTCCTCGCCCCGGTGGCGGGCTGGCTCCAGGAATTCTCGAGCACCTCGGCCGAACGCTTCTCGATCGACCAGGACGGCAGCCTGGTGATCAACCTCGCTGTCTTTGCCGTGACGGGGCTCGCGGTCTTCCCGTCCTATTTCTGCATCTCGCTGCTCCTGCCCTTTCTGTGCAACGCGGGGCAGAAGCAGGGCCGCCACCTCGGCCGGATCTACGGTCTCAACACGATCGCCTTTCTCGCCGGGATGATCGTCTTTTCCTGGGTGGCGCCCCTGGTCAACATGTTCTTCGCCTTCAAGCTGATGACCTTGACCTTCGCCATCATGGTCGTTTTTCTTCTCCTGCTGAAACGCTCGGGAAAGCTTCTCGCGGTGCAGAGCGTGGCCGCTGCCGGCGCGGTCGGGGTTGCGGCCTTCTTCACGCCCGCTGATTTTGATCACGATTTCTTTATGCCCTCGGACAGGCTCCACAAGACCGAAACGCGATGCCTCAAGGGGAGCACCGGTTTTTCCACCTTCGTGGCCGAGTTCCCCCACGGCGATGCGGTCTTTCTCGACTCGGGCCAGATGTCGGACACCGGCCCCCAGGCCAAGCGCTACATGAAGCTCATGTGTCACTTTCCACTCCTCGCCCAGCCCGAACCGCGCAAGGCGCTGCTCATCTGCTTCGGCGTGGGCAACACGGGCGGCGCCATCGCCAAGCACTCCTGCCTCGAGCGGATCGACGTGGTCGATCTGAGCCGCAACATCATGGAGACGGCGCCCGAGTTCGCCTTTCACAACGACCGCGTCTTCGACGATCCGCGGTTGCGGCAGATTCACGACGACGGCCGCAGCTTCCTCGCCGTGACCGACGAGCGCTACGACCTGATCACCAGCGAGCCGCCGCCGCCCCTCATGCACGGCATCAGCCGCCTCTACTCCCTCGAATACTACGAGGACGTGGTCGAACACCTGACGCCCAGGGGGTGCATGACCCAGTGGCTGCCCATCTACCAGATGCCGCCCAAGGCGGGCCGGCTGATCGTGTCCACCTTCGTGCGCGCCTTTCCTTATGCGCTCCTGATCACCGGATTCGACAGGGAGTTCATTCTCGTCGGATCGAGGAGCCCCGTCGACCTGGCCACGATGGCCGATCGCTTCGAACGCGATCAGCGCGTACGCGGCGACCTTCACAATATCAGCGTGCCCACGCCCGCCCACCTCATGGCGCGCATCGTGATGACAGACGCAGATCTCAGAAAAATCTACGGCCAGGGCGAGGTGGTCACCGATCAGAAGAACCTGCTCTCCTCATTCTGGCCCGGCGGCCGCGTGCTGAACTTTCCCTACTCTCCGAGAGCGGTGCTCGGGATCGTTCCCCCATCGCTCACCGCCGCGGAGCCCGATTTGCGAAAAATCTTCACCGACTTGAAGGAGCTGCGCCGTCACGTTCCCGACTTCCCGGCCGAGGTCCTCGCCAACGTGAAGGAACCGCCGGGCAGTGTGGCCGGCACTGAACTCGACTGGGTCGGTCTCAAAAATCTCAACCTGCAAGCAGAGAAGTCACTGCGCCAGGGCCGGGTGCGTGAGGGACTCGGGCTCTTCGGAAACTCGACGACGCGAAACCCGATGCAGATGGACGTCTACCTGAGCGTGGGGTGGAACCTGATCGATCTCCGGCGCCCAGCGGTCGCGGCGACCTGGTTCGCGAAATGCACCGCACTTTTCCCCGAGTACCAGGAAGGGCATTACTTTTTGGGCCTCGCCCTCGGCCAGGCGGGCCGCACCGACGAGGCGATCGCCAGCTTGCGCAAGGCGCTCGACATCAATCCCCTCTACTACGAGGCGCTCGTGATTCTCGGCAAGATCATGGGGCAGAAGGGCGCCCGCACCGAGGCCGTGGCCACTCTTCAAAGAGCCCTCGATCTCAAACCGATGGCCGACGACGTGCGCCGCGCGCTCGACAAGGCCCACCGTCTACCGGAGTAATCAGCCATGGCAACCGACAACGGTCTCACAACAATCAGCCGCAGACGCTTCATGCGCCTGGCGGCGGCTGGCGCTGCGCTCGGCACGGTTCCGGGATGTGGGCTTCTCTCAGAGGCGCACACCGCCAATGAGCGGCCCAATGTGCTCTTCATCGCCGTCGACGACCTGCGTCCCGAACTCGGGTGCTATGGAACTTCTGGTGCGAAGACACCCCACATCGACCGCCTCGCGGCGAGAGGAATGACCTTCAACCGGGCCTACTGCCAGCAGGCCGTGTGCAATCCATCGCGTGCGAGTCTGCTCACCGGACTCAGGCCCGACACGATCAGGGTGTGGGACCTGCGAACCGACTTTCGCAACAACCTGCCCGATGCGGTGACGCTCCCCCAGCACTTCAAGCAGAATGGTTATCACTCGGTCGGAATCGGAAAGATCTATCACAACACCCTGCCCGATCGTCTCTCGTGGAGCGAGCCCAAGCTGCACGTCGACGGATACCCTTTCGACCCCGACGCCGTGTATTGCCGGCCGGAGAACATCGAACTCCAGGAGAAACGAAAAGCCAAGATCGTCGCGCAGGGTCGGGCCGAGCGCTACATCGACCGGCTCGGCCAGTGGTACCTCAAAACAGTGGCCACCGAGTGCTGCGATGTGCCGGACAACGCCTATTACGATGGCGCGCAGACCGATGTCGCCGTGGAAAAGCTGGGCGAGCTCGCAACGCGTTCAGAACCCTTTTTCTTTGGCGTGGGCTACTATCGCCCCCATCTTCCCTTCAATGCACCCAGGAAGTACTGGGACATGTACGACCGGGATGAGATCGCCCTGGCGGACAATGACTTTCTTCCGCACAACGCGCCGGTCATGGCCATCAACAACATGAGGGAGCTGCGCGGTTACTCGGATTTTCGGAATGCGACGATCCCCCATGACGGCCCGCTGACCGAAGACCGGGCGCGTTTGCTGCGTCACGGTTATCTCGCCTCGGTGAGCTATATCGACGCCCAGATCGGGCGGCTCCTCGATACGCTCGACCGACTCGGACTGAGCGAGAACACGATCGTCGTCCTCTGGGGCGACCACGGCTGGAAGCTCGGCGAGCATCGGAGCTGGGGCAAGATGACCAACTACGAAATCGACACGCGCGTGCCGCTGATCGTGAGCGCACCCGGTGCAAGCGCACAGGGAGGCGCGTCGGACCGGCTCGTGGAATTCGTCGACATCTATCCCACACTGTGCGATCTGGCAAGCCTCGCGATCCCCGCCGAGCTGGAAGGAAAGAGCTTCGCGCCGCTCCTCGATGACCCGCACCGTGCCTGGAAATCGGCTGCCTTCAGCCAGTTCTTGAGAAACGGGATCTGGCAATCGCCCGATGGCAAGGACTACATGGGGCGTACCATCCGCACCGAGCGGTATCGTTATGTCGAATGGTCTCACTGGGAGTCGGGCGAGCTCGCGGCGTGCGAGCTCTACGATCACGCGACCGATCCCCAGGAGAACAGCAACGTGGCTGCCGATCCCGGATACGCTGCCGTTGTTCAAGATCTGGCAGTTAGGCTCGCGGCTGGTTGGCGTGCGGTGAGATAGCCCCCATCACTCCGGGTGGGTGCGATCGATCCAGATTCTGAAAAACCGGTCCACGATGATAAAGGTACCCTTGTCGCGATCGATCACATCGCGCTCGACGAGGGCGTCGACCGCGCGCTGCACGTTGGACGGGGAGCGCAGATCGTGGCCGGCCACGAAATCAGCGGAGAAGACCTTGACCCCCTCGGGCTCGGCAGCGAGGCCTTTCAGGAAACGGCGCTGATTGAGGGCGAAAGAATCCCAGAGCGACGTGTAGGCGTGGCTTTCCCGCTCGAGGAGCAGGTCGAGCGCACCATCGATCATCCGGGCGGTGACCGATCCACCTCTCTCGCAGAGTTCCCAGAGGGCATGGCAGAGATGCTGCGTGTAAAAGGGATGGCCCCCCGTGATCTCGCAGATCCGGCGGACCAGATCGGGATCGACGGAGCGATCAGACCTGAAGAACCTCTCCATCACGAAAGGGACCCATTCCTCGGTGTCGATCGGGCCGAGAGTGTAATGCCCCCCCGCGCGGTAGAGGGGGCGCGTCTGATCGAGAAACATCTTCTGGATGAGGTGCTTGCGGCTCCCGAGAAAGATATAAGCCACCTCTCCATGGTGCTGGATGGCGGATCGCAGGCTGCGTTCCACGAGATCGCCGCCATACTCGAGGATCCGCTGGAACTCGTCGAAGACGATCACCACCCGGCATTTCCGCCGCGCGGCAATTCGCGCGGGCGCGGCGAGCACCTCGTCCAGCTCGGGAAGGGGCGAACCGATCCGGTTGATCCCGAATGATATTTTTGGATTGCCGTCGGCGTCAGCGCTCACAACCGGTGTGAGCCGACCGAAAAAATCACGCGCGCCCTGAAGCATCTTGTCCGCCGTGCCGGCGAGACTTTCGGTGATCGCCCGCGCCATGGCGGCCACGAAGGACGCCTCGCCATCGGTCGGCCAGAGATCGACGTAGGCGGTGAGATACTTTTTCGGAGGCAGTTTGTCGAGAGCCAGTTTGATGAGCGATGTCTTGCCCACGCGCCGCTCGCTGTAGACGAAGAGCCTCTCGCCGTTCTCCATGGCGCGCGCGAGGTCGGACAGTTCCCTGATACGGTTGCAAAAGGCTTCCTCGCCCACGACACCGCCGTACTGAAATGGATTGATCATGTGAGTCTCCCGCCGTCTCGGCCGTTACGCACTCTGTGTAACGCACTCTGTGTGACGCATTGTGTGCACGATCAAGAGCAATTCAAGCTTTTTTCCCGGCTATCAGGAGGCGTATGATGGACCGAATGGATCGAGAGGCAACTGCGCAACCGCTATCGACGAGGGTCATCGGCCCGCCAGCCGCTTTACTGGTGGTCATCGCGGTCTGCGTCCTGGCCGGGTGCGGCTCGGCGGACGCGGAACGCCCGCTCGGCCGCCTCGAAATCTCCTTCGCGCTGACCGGGACCAACGACCTCGATCTCCAGTTCGAACCCTCTTACCAGACCGTGATCTGGCTCGAAGATGAGGCAGGTCTCCACGCGCGAACACGATCGTTGTCGACTGCGCCGGCGAAAAGCTCGCCGCAGGCGTCTACCATTACTGCGTTCAAACCCATATCATGGAAGAGGACAATTATCCTCTTTCGCGGCCGGATCGAAATCGGCAGTGCGGCGGCCGAGAGCAGAGCCGAAGCGAGCCGATCTCCAGGCCAATACCCTGCGGCCCGAAACCTGCTTCGCGACGTGAGGGCAACCTACGCGCCGCACACAAAATGAAGAAAGACGCCATGGCTCCTCACAAACAGCGAAACCTCGAAAAAAAGCTCGCTCACCTGGCCGGCCCCCACGCGCTGTCCTGGGCACGCTCTGACTACCGGGACGGAGCGGAAGGATTCTTCGCATGAACCTCTACAAGCAAATCACCACCCATGAGGTCTATCCCGCGCTGGGATGCACCGAACCGATCGCGTGCGCCTACGCTGCCGCAGTGGCCGCCGCCCATCTCGGCGAACCGGTGGAGACGCTCTCTCTCAAGGTCGATCGCGGCACGTACAAGAACGGCGCGGCAGTGACCGTCCCCCACTCGGAAGGCCGCAAGGGCAACCTCATCGCCGCGGCGCTCGGAGCACTCCTGGCCGCGCCCGACGCCAAGCTGCAACTGCTGAGCCGCGTGACCGACACGGTCCGCCGCCAAGCGACCCGCCTCGTCGATTCCGGCGCGTGCACAACGGCGTGCCTCGACGAGGAGTCGGGCTTTCGCGTCGAGGTTGCTCTCGCCTCGGCATCGCACAACGCGCGCTGCGTTCTGGCCGACGCCCACACCCACATTGCGCTGATCGAAAAGGACGGCGCACGCCTCGTCGAGGCTGACGCAAGCGGCGATGGCGCCGCCGACCTCGCCTACCGCGATCAGCTCAAGACGCTCGCCTTCACCGACCTTCTCGCTCTCGCCGATGACCTCGACGGGGACGACATGGCTTTCCTGAAAAAGGGCGTGGAGATGAACAGGGCCATGGCCGAACGCGGCCTCGCGATCGAAGGCACGGCCAGGCAACTGCAGCGCATGAAGGAGGACGGCTTTCTGGCCGACGACATGTTTTTTCGGACCAAGAACCGCGTGGCGGCCGCGGTCGACGCGCGCATGGCGGGCGTCGATCAGCCGGTCATGACATCGGGCGGCTCGGGCAACCAGGGCATCGTGGCCATTCTCACCCTCCACGGTGTGGGCACGGAGATGTCCGTCTCCGAGGAGACGATCTTGAAGAGCATCGCCGTGACCCACGCGGTCAACGCCTACGTGAAGAGCTTCACCGGCGAGCTGGCCGTTATCTGCGGCTGCGCCATGGCGGCCGGAATCGCCGCGGCGGCGGGAATCGTCTATCAGCAGGCCGGCCCCGATCTGGAAAAGATCACCCTGGCGGTGAACAACGTGATCGGCGATCTGGGCGGACTGATCTGCGACGGCGCCAAGCCGGGTTGCGCACTGAAAACCATCACCTCCGTCGACGCCGCAATGCGTTCGAGTCTCATGGCGCTGAGAGGTTACGGGCTGGCCGAGGACGAGGGCGTGGTGGGCCGCACCGTGGAGGACTCGATCGGCAACCTCGGACGGATCACGCTCGAGGGCATGTTCCACGTCGATCCCACGGTGCTCGACATCCTTCACAACAAGGCCGGCAAAAGCGGAAAGGCATAGCCCGATCAGGGCCAGATATCGATGGCAGACGAAAAGAATCCGAAATCGACGGTGCGCGATTTGTCCGGAGGACGCGGCTTGCCCGGAGGCGCAGCGGCCGATCCCGAGGCGCTCGCAAATGAGAAACAAACCCTGCGCGCGCTGAACGCCAAGGGCCTCGTGCCCCGCCTCCGGGGCTACTTCGCACTGAGTGGACCGGGGTGGCTGCAAAGCGCCTTTACCCTCGGCGGGGGAAGCGCGGTGGCGTCCCTCTATCTCGGCGCCCACTACGGCTACCAGCTCCTCTGGGTGCAACCCCTCGCCATGGTGGTCGGCGTCATCATGCTCTCCGCCGCCTCCCACCAGACCTTGTCGACCGGCGTGCGGCCCTTTCACGCCATGAGCCGTTTCTTGCATCCCGGCCTTGCGTGGGCGTGGGCGATCGCCACGCTGGTGGCCACCTTCGTTTTCCACCTGCCCCAGTACTCGCTCGCCGCGGGCGTGAGCGAGGACATGGTCGTCCTGGCAACGGGATGGGAGCCTGACGGCGCGGCGCGCACGGTGTTTCTTCTCGCCGTGGGCTTCGTGATTCTCCTTCTGTGCACGGCCATCACCTGGAACTACGGCCGCGGGCTGCGCGGGATCAGGGTCTACGAGCGCACGCTCAAGGTTTTTGTCTGGCTCATCATTTTCGCCTTCGGCGCGGTGGTGGCGCGCGGCGCGATCGGCGGCAAGATCGACTGGGGCGCTCTCTTCAAGGGATTCGTGCCTCTCTACATTCCCACCGACCAGGCCGGCGTGACCAAGGTGATGGGCGCCTTCGGCGCGGCCGTGGGAATCAACATGACCTTCCTCTTCGGCTATTCGCTGCTCGCCCGCGGTTGGGGACGCGAGCACCGCGGCCTCGCGCGCCATGACCTCGTTCTCGGCATGCTGCTCCCCTACACGCTGGTGACCTCGCTCATCGTGATCGCCGCTGGAAGCACGATCCACGGCACCCCCTTCGCCGCCGAGCAGATCAGGCCGGAGAACGCCGGCGTGCTCATCGGCGCGTCGGGCGTGGGCGATGCGGCGGGCCGCGTCGTCTTCGGTCTCGGTGTCCTCGGCATGGCGCTGAGCACGATCACCCTCCAGATGATCGTGGCCGGTTTCGCGGTGTGCGAGATGTTCGGCATCGAACCGGACGGCTGGCGCTACCGGCTCGCGTGCCTCATCCCCGCCCCGGCCTTTGTCGGCGTGATCCTCTGGGAGAAGATGGGCATGTGGGTGGCGCTCCCCGCCTTCACCATCGGGCTCGTCATGCTGCCCATCGCCTACATCGGCTGGTTCCTTCTCCAGAACAGCAGCCGCTTCCTCGGTGATGCCCGGCCGCGCGGCCGGGCGGCGCTTCTGTGGAACGGCACCATGATCCTCGCCCTCGGCGTGACCCTGGTGAGCGTCGGGTACACGCTCTACACGCGGTTCGGATAACCAATCACCCCACGCCGGCTACCGGCCCGACTGGCCCGACTTCTTTGCGAAGGGCACGAGCAGCTCCGCGTTGTCGACCCAGAGGGCAAAGTAGGGATTGTGCGCATCGCGGCGTTCGAGGAGGATCAGGAAAGGCTTGTTGAAAAGATAGGAATTGGCCCGTGCGCCGAGAGCGCCGATCGCCTCGCTCTTGAGCACGGCGCCGGTCTCGTCGAGCCGGAAGCGGATCGACTGTCTCGCCACGACGATCGGCAGACCGGTCTCTTTTTCGTCCCGGGCGATGATCTCGGTGTAATCGCGCAAGACGTCAAAATCGAGCACCGGGATCCAGAGCGTCTCCATCTCGCCCATGGCGGTGCGCTTCCCCTCGGCAAGGCGGGCGTGGACCACCTCGATCGTGGCGGCGAGCGTCTTGGCCGGCGGGATCTTGGCGAGGATCAGACGGTCATCTTTCGACCGCGTCTTCAGCTCGATCAGAAAATTGTCGTTGCTCTTGAAGTCGATAATCGAGACCTGCGAAGCCATCTTGATCTCGGCCTTCTGCCTCCGGAAGTACTGGTCGATGCCGAAAGCGGCTACACTCTTCTGACCGAACATGGCCGGACGATTCCAGCGCGTGAAGGCAAACTCGAAGGGCAGGTGCTTGAACAGATAGGCATAAGTCACCCACCACGATGTCGGCAGCGCGCCGGGCGCGGGCAAGAGCTCGGGGCTCGCCAGGCCCTCGAACTTTTCTTCCAGGGCTCTGGCGATCTCTTCGAGAATGCCGTCCTCCACCTTGCCCGCCATGGCCACGAAGCTCTTCGCGTCGAGATCGCCGGCCTCGACTGATCGTGCGTTGAGCGATCGCGCGAACTCGGGAGCGCCGTCGATTTCGATCGGACCGCCCGTCAGTTTGCAGAGCTCGTTCCAGGCGAGCTGAAAGGTGGCGCACCAGAGAAGGTTGCGCCCAGTTTCGATCTTCGCGTCAAGATGGGCGGTGATGAATGTTTCCTTGAGCTGGTCGGCCGTGGCTTTCAGCGCCGCCTCGCCCGCGATCTCGGCGTGGGTGGGCGCTTTCTTGTCCTGGGCAATCAACAGAGTGGAAACGGTGAGGATCAGGCAGGTCGAGAGAATGATCGTGGATCGAGCGGTCGGCAACGGGATTCGTTTCATGATGTTTCCATTCCTTTTGAGAAGTCGGGAACGCCGAACAGTATCGCACACCACTATCCATATGCCGCGGGCGGCGCAACTCAACGCCTATTCTGAGCCGCCACCTCGACGAGAACCTGGGGAAAGTCGGTGATGATGCCGTCCACGCCCGCATCGATGAGGCGCACCATGGTGGCCCGGTCGTTGACGGTCCACACGTTCACCGCCACGCCGTGGTCGTGGGCGCTTTCGATATCGCGGGCATTTATCAGCCGATCGGCCAGCGGCCGGCCGTCGCTGCACCCGAGCGCGCTGCGCGCCACGTGATAGGCCTCGCCGCCGACCACATCGCTCACGTAGCGGCCCGGATCGGCGATCCGCTCGCCGCACAGGGGCCCCACGGCGATGTCTGGATCGAGCTCCTTCACGCGGCGGCAGAGCTCGTTGTCGAAGGAGGAGACGAGAACGAGGTTCTTCTTTTCCATCCTCTGGATCGCGGCGACCACTTTCTCGGCGATACCGTCGTAGAAGCGGGGGATCTGCTTGATCTCCACGTTGACGCCCACGCCGGCGGCGTCGACGAAGCCGAGCACTTCGTCGAGCGTCGGAATCGGTTCGCCGCGGTAGGAGCGGGCCTCGTCGATCGTGACCGCACCCGAGACGATCGTCTTGAATGGATCGCTCTTGACCCACCACGTGCCCGCGTCGAGGATCTTCAGGCTCGACAGGGGAAGGGACGAGACGTGGACCTTGCCCTGAAGCCCCCATTCCCGGTAGTAGTTCTCGATGTCGGTGGTGCGCTCGAGCGTGTCGTCGTGAATCACGACCGGCACACCGTCGGCCGAGAGGTGCACGTCGATCTCGAACATGTGCGCGCCCGCGGCGCACGCTCTTGCGAAAGCCGCCATGGTATTCTCGGGCGCAAGGCTCGCCGCACCGCGGTGGGCGATGATCCGCACCGACTGCGGCGGTTGGCTGTCGGGAGCGAAGAGCGCGCATCCTGACGCGGCGCAGGCTGCGAGAAGAACGCAGATCAAAAGCAATTTTTTCATCACCTATCCTCTCAGGTTCTATCCTTTCAGGCGTTCCATCACGAGCCGGGTCACCTCCTTGCCGTCGGCGCGGCCCTTGACCTTGGGCATGACGACCTTCATCACCTTGCCCATCTCCTTCGGGCCCACGGCGCCCGATTCGGCCACGGCCTCGTCGACGATCGCGGCGAGCTCCTCGGGCGAGAGGCCGGCGGGCAGGTACTGCTCGATGATGGCGATTTCGGCCTCCTCCTTGGCGGCCAGCTCCTCCCGCTCGGCGGCGCGGTACTGTTCGACCGAGTCTTGGCGCGATTTTCTCGCCTTGGTGAGGGCTTCGATCACGAGCTCGTCGGTGATCTCGTCCCGCTCCCGCCGGTCGATGGCGAGCCGCTTGACCTCGGAGATCAGCATGCGGTAGATGCCGACCTCGTCCTTGCGGCCGCCCTTCATGGCGCTCTTGACAGCGTCGTTCATTGCGTCGATCAGGTTCATGAAATCACCTCCGTCTCAGTACTCGTACACTTTGTCACCCACGCGCAAACGCAAAAGACTCGAGTCTCCGTCCTCGTCGACAGCAACCTCGACCAGGATCTGCTGCTCCTGGGCGCGGATCGCCTCTTCGATCTCGGCGCGCATCGCCTCTTCGATCTCGGCGCGCATCGCCTCGGGCACGTAATACCTCTCGATGCCGTAGATCACGCTCGTGCGCCAGATGTCGATGTAGCGTCCCTTGATCGCCACCTGTCCCTCGGCGAGATCGTCGGGCAATGCATTGCTCACGCCGATCGCGTTCCACACGTCGTCGTCGCCGCGTGCGAGCGTGGTAAAAACCGTCTCTCCCTTGGCCACTCCCGCGTCTTCGAGCCCGGCCGGCTCGGAGATCTCGAAGCTCAGAGTCATGTAGTACCCGCTCAGCACATCGTAGGGATCGACCGGCCGGGTGCGCAGCACAATGACCGTGCCCTCGGCGCGGATCAGGCACTTCTCCAAGGGGCTCCAGGCGAGGATGGCGAGCTGGGCGACGACGGCGGCGATGAAGAGGACGTGTCTAACCATGGGTCACCTCCTCTCCGCCCGCGCCGTGCGATTTCAGGCGGCTCTCGAACTTGATCCCCGCCACGATGAGCGCCACCCCCCCGGCGATGAACGCCGCCGACTTGATGAGCAGGTGCGATTCGTACTCGAAGAAGCGCCCCGTAATGAGCAGAACCACCAAGAGCAGGCCCGCCCAGTAGGGCAGGCGTATATAGTCTCGAAGACCCTTGCCGATGCCGTAGGCGCCGAGACCGAGCGCGACGGCGTTGATTGCGATCGTCGCATAAATCTCCGGCTCCGGTGCAAGGAGCGCCAGAGAGAGCGCTCCGCCCGCGGTTAGGGGCAGGACGCACGCCGTGAGGCGGCGCGGTTTCATGAATCCCGCCACAACGAGCTGGAATGCCGCGGCGATCAGGGGAACGAGAGATGCCCTCGTGTAGCCGTCGGAAAGAGCCACGGTACCTCGGCTCGCCCAGGCGGCCTCATCGGCGACCTCGTGAAAGCTCAGAATGAACGCCATCGTGCAGACCCCAAGCGCTCCGAGGTTGCGCGCCACATGGCCAAAGACCGGGTAGCGGCCGTTCTCCGGATGGATCTGGCCGTAGAGCCAGAGCGCCGTGAAGGCCGAGACGAAGGGCTGCGTGATCCGCCAATCCACCCCACCGGCGAGGTTCGTCGCATTGACGATGATCGACGTGGTGAGCGCAATGAGGGTGAGAAAAAAGAGCAAGATCGACTTATTCCGGTAACAGAGAGGCAAGAGCAAGTGACCGGCCAGCAGGGGAAAGAGAAAAAAGGACTCCCCCGTCTGATCGACGTAGAGGCAGAATCCCACGAAGCACGCGCCAACGGCAACGACCGCATTGGGAACGCTCTGAAGCGCCCACGCCACGGCCAGTGCGCCCGCCGCCCAGGCGAGAAAGGCCTGATGCGGATCGCCGCTGATATGAAAGATCTGCGCGAAGAGCCCGATGTTGGCGCCGAAGATCAGAGTCCCCAGAACGGTGAGGGCGTGGCCCAGGTGGGGGCGCGGCTCCTTGCGCACGCGCCAGAACCAGTAGCCCGCCCCGTGAGCGGCCACCATGGCGAGGAGAAGGGCGATGACCTTGAGCGTTCTCGATATCTCCTCCCAGTGGGCGGCGACGAAGGCGATCACGCCGCAGCCGATGAGCGCGGCGCCCACGAGGAAGATCGTGTTCATCAGCGTGGAGCGCGCCTCGTCGTCGAGCGCGTCGAGCGCGTAACGCTCGGTCAGCCGGGCGGACTGGGATTCATCGATGAGGCCGTCACGTTTCCAGGCCTTCAGCTCGTGTCGCAGGTAACGCCTGAAGAAAAGACTCATTCCCGCAATCCCTTTGATCGATCAGGCATTCATGTCCTTCCACCGCTTGGCCATCTGTCCGAAGATGGCGAGGGCGATGGCCGCAACCACACCGATGGCGGCGAAGGGGAGCCAGACGTAGAGGTTCGGATGATAGGTATCCCAAAGGAGCTGGTGGCTTCCCTTCCGCCGAGCTGCATATGGTTCATGAGAAACTCGAAGGCGTCGTTGCGCTCGATGCCCGATGCGGCGACGAGGGTGTCGACAGAGCCGTCCCACGCCCGCTCCGCGCCATAGGAGGTCTTCTCCATGAGGTACTTGAGCGCCAGCGTGGCTTTTTCGCCGTACGTGCCGTAGACCCAACCGGCGATCTTCGCACCGAAGGCGCCGCCGATTCCCACGGGAATATTCACGTAGCCGAGGTACATCGCCTTCTTCCCCGGCGGGGAGATCAGGCCGAGGTACTCCTGCTTTTTCGGACCGGTGAGCATCTCGCCGAGAGAGAAGAGGACGATCCCGAGGAGGAGGAACCAGCCATTGCCGGTCATACCCGCCACAACCACACCTGCCGTGGCCATGATCATGCCGAAGAACATGGCCGACAGGGTGCGCATCTTGCGCACCAGCCACGACACGAGCACCACGAAGAGCACGATCATCGTGGCGTTGAGCGAGATGAGCACCTGCTGGGGAACGCGCGCCTCGCCGTAGTCGTTTTGCTCGACGAGGCTCATGCTCTGGGCCACGCCGGCCGGGATCAAGTCCGCGATCATGGAGCTGTCGACCCAGTCCTCGATGAAGTTGGGCTGCAGATCCCAGAGCTGGTACATCATGAGCCAGAAGCAGGACATGATGAGCAGCCACGTGATGAGGCGCGGATCGAGAACATTGACCAGGGTGCGCCAGAGCACCTCGAAGGGATTCTCGTCCTTCGACGCTCCCGAGGGCACATCCTTGAAAGTAAAGAGGAGGAGGAAATTCATGGCGCTGAAGATGGCGCAGGCGATGAAGAGCCGCTCCCACGCGTCGGCGGTCTTGTCGCCGCCGCTGGTGGCCATGATCGGCGCGGCGATGAAGTGCGACACGAGAGATCCCACGTTGACCACCCAGTAGAAGATCCCCCAGCCCATGGAGCTCTTGGCCGCTCCCATGGTGTGGGCGAGCGATCCCTGCAGGCTCGGCTTGAAGAACGCCGTGCCCGTGGCGAGCATGATCACGCCGCCGAAGAATCCGGTGTAGCTGTGACAGTACGCCATCACCAGGTAGCCGGCCGTATTCATGGCGATCGAGAAGGTCAGAATCTTCTTGTAGCCGTAACGGTCCGCGATGCCGCCCGTGACGATCGGCAACAGTGACTGGAAGAGAAACCACCAGAAATAGATCGTTCCCTTGTGCACGGCAGTCAGGTGGAGCCCGCCCGAGTTCGCTTCCCCCACCTGCATGATGTAGATCGGCGCCATCACGCGTAGACAGAAGTAGGAGAGCCGCTCGAAGGCCTCGATACCGTTCAGGAACCAGAAGGTGCTGGAAAAGCCCTCGGCCTGGGGAGTCTCATTCTCGATTGGGGGCTCTTTCTGCCGGTCCTGGTCTGCCATGTTTTCTCCTCGTGTTGGCGAGAGGTCGATCGACATTCGCCGCGACCGCGCGAGCGGCCGCGGCGAGCGCCACGGTGTTCGTCTTGTTCATCGCTGAGCGTGTCTCCGTACCGGAGACCTCTGCATTAGCCTCAGCAGGAGCCGCCCTTGGCCGGTTTCTTCTGCGTCTTCTGAGGGACGGCTTTCTTGGTGTCTTTTTTGGTGTTTTTCTCGGAGTCGCACCCCCCCTTGCTCGGGCAGCTGCCGCAATCGGCGCCGCTGCTGCACGACGACTCGGACACCTTCGACTTGGTCTGCATGACCACGCCGAGCTCGCTCGATTTGCGGAAGGGTCCAAAGTCGGCGCAGCCGTTGACGTAGGTCCGGATCGTCTCGTGCCTGCTCTTGGGAAGCTGTTCGAGGCAGAGGGTGAGCGCCTTGATTCCCTGGGCCTTCTTTCCGAGAAGCATGTTGAGCCGCGCCTGGTCGACGAGGTGGCTCGGTGTCGCCTCGGCTTTCACGGGACAGGCCGTGGCGAGTCTGCGCGCGCGCTCCTTCTCGCCGAGCCTGGCGAACGCGATGCCGAGGCAGACGCGCGTCCGCTCCGTGCCGGCCTTGGGCTCGAAGGGAGCGAGAAGCTTGACAGTCTCCTCGTTCTTGCCCAGCTCGAGAAGCGTCTCGGCCAGGAGCGATGCGGAGGCGGCGCTCTTTGTCCGAGCATGGATCTTCTTGTCGAGGGTGAGCGCCTCGTTCAGGAGCCCCTGGGTCACGTAGAAGACGTGGAGCGACTGGACGACCTCACCCCACTTGGGCGAGTCGGGGTTCTCGACCGCGAATTTCCGATAGGACATGATCCGCCGCACGACCATGGCGCGCTCGATGTACTCCTTGTTCTCGGGAGCGGCCTTGGCCGCCGCCGTGTAAGCCTTGAGAGCGCCCGGAAAGTCGCCGCTCCGGAGAAGTTCCTGCCCCTTGGCAAAGCTGGCGGCTGCCTCGGCTGTGGGTTCCTCGCCGGCAACGGAAAAAACCGGAACGAACAGGCAAAAGGCGGCGAGTGCCGCAAGGATTCTGAATTTCATGTGAATCTCCTTTTTCATCGGTAAAAAGACCGGATCCCGTCGACCACGCAGGCGCGTTGCTCGCCGGTCAGCTCGTTGTAAACGGGCAGGGCGAGCACCTCTTTGGCGGCCGCCTCGCTCACGGGGAAATCCCCCTCGCTATAGCCGAGAAAAGCGAAGCACTCCTGCAGGTGGAGCGGAAGCGGGTAGTAAATGGCGTTGCCGATCTTGAGCTCGGTCAGATGGTTGCGCAGACCGTCGCGATCGGTGGCGCGAATCACGAACTGGTTGTAGATGTGGCGGTCCATGACCTCCACGGGAAGCTTGATTTCATCGCTCGTCAGGCCGGCGGCCTCACAGCGCCGGCGGTAGTCGTCGGCGTTCCGGCGGCGGCCGTCGGTCCAGCCGTCGAGGTGTTTGAGCTTGATGCGCAGCACAGCGGCCTGGAGCGCGTCGAGGCGAAAGTTTCCGCCCACCATTCCGTGAAGGTATCCGGCCGGCGCGCCGTGAACGCGGAGGAGGGCGATCGTCTCGGCCAAGGCGTCGTCGTTGACGGTCACCATGCCGCCGTCGCCGAAACCGCCCAGGTTCTTGCTGGGGAAAAACGAGAAGCACCCCACCGTACCGAGAGATCCGGCGCGGCGCCCCTTGTATTCCGAGCCGATCGCCTGGGCCGCATCCTCGATCACACCGAGGTTGTGCTTCTCGGCGATGGCGTTGACCCGGTCCATGTCGACGCATTGACCGAAGATGTGAACCGGCATGATCGCCTTGGTCTTTGCCGTGAGAGCCGCCTCGATCGCGCCCGGATCGATGTTGATGGTGTCCGTCTCGATATCGACGAAGACCGGCCTGGCGCCCAGGCGCGTGATGCTTCCCGCCGTGGCGAAGAAGGTGAAGGGTGAGGTGATCACCTCGTCGCCCGGTCCGACGCCGAGCGCCATGAGCGCCACGATGAGCGCGTCCGTTCCCGACGACACCCCCACCGCATGGCGCGCGCCGCAGTAGGCGGCGCACTCTTCTTCGAAGGCCTTGACCTCGGCGCCGAGAATGAAGGCCTGGTTGTCCATCACCTCGTCGACCTTGGCGCGGATCTCATCGCGGATCGGCCCGTACTGCGCCTTGAGATCGAGAAGAGGCACGCTCGTGATATCAGTCATGGTCTCTCCTCAGATCTGGAAGGTGCCGTCTTTCATGATGGTCCGGTCGCCGACCACTATGGTCGTGTTCTTGAGTACGGCGTCGCAGTGGGCCTGGCTCTCCCAGTCGGAGCCGGTCTTTTCCGGATAGCCGTGCCCCACGGCGACGTGGATTCCGGGGAACTTCTCGTCCTGGAGCAGGTTGCCCACGAGCTTTTCGAGGCCGATATTGGTGCCGATGGCGAACTCGCCGATCCGGTTGGCGTTCTCGTCCTGCTTCATGTACTCGTTGAATTCCTTGGCGAGCTTCTCGTTGTCGCAGGTCAGGTTGACCACGCGCGAATCCTTGATCTCGAGCGTCATCGGCGTCGCCGCGAGCAGGCCGTACTCCTCGGAGAAGTAATCGCCCAGCACGCCGTCGACAACGATCACGCCCTCGTCGATCGACTTGACGCAGGTGAAGATCTCGCCGTCGGGCAGGTTCGACCAGTCGGTGTTGCGGATCTTGCCGTCGGAGATCTTCCAGCGCCAGTCGAGGTTGAAGTGGGCCGTGAATTCCGTGCCTGCCGGATTGGTCACTGTGATCGCCTCGGCGGTCTTGACGATCTCGTGCACCTTGGCGCACATCTCCTGCACGGCCGAGTAGTCGACCGACATGCCCGTGCACATGAGCTCATCGTTGATGCCCGGCATGTGGGCGTGGCGGAGTTTATCGTTCTTCTCGACCTCGTGGATCATGGGGATGCGGAAGCTCTGGAGCTCGCCCTTCTTGCCCGAGGCGCAGTAGAAGCTCACGTCGGCGTCGTTCATCTCCACGCCGATCGCGGGGGCGAAAGCGAGAGGCGTGCTGCCGTCGTCGGGGCGTTCGCCGAACTCTTCCATGAGGAAGGAGTAGACCTTGCCCGGGGAAATTTCCTCGGCGAAGCGCTTGATCTCGGTGGCGATGTGCTCCGCGCTCCGATCGGTGATGATCACGGTCTTCTCGCCCGGCTGGAGCCGGACACAGTTCTTGACAGCCTGTTCGGCGCCGAATGTGATGCTTCCCATTCTGAATCCTCCAATCGAGCAACCGGTTTTTGAATCGAAATATGTAAACAGAACACAATATCTCCGCTTTGGGCCTCTTTCCATAAAAATGCTGATCGGCCGCGCCCTTTTTGGCTATATTGGGCGTTTTTCACAGGCCCCCCGACAGAGAGCGGAAAATCGATGACGTCAGAAGGCATTCTCAAGGCGGAACACGCCGAGATTCTCGAGCAGGAACGCGCGGTGCTCACCGCGCTCCGAGATATTGCGGCCGGCCTCGATCCGGGGAGCGATCCGGCGCGCCATGCCACGAGCATCGTGGAGCACCTCGACGAGCTCTTTCTGCTCGTGGTGGTGGGCGAGGTCAAGTCGGGCAAATCGGCGTTCATCAACGCTCTTCTGGGCGATAAGGTCTGCCCCGAGGGGCCGACACCGGTCACCGACAAGATCAACGTGCTCACCTTCGGCGACGAGGTGCGCGAGCGGGTTCTCGACGAGTTCGTGATCGAGCGGCTCTTTCCGATCGAGATTTTGCGCAATCTGTGCGTCGTCGACACGCCGGGCACCAACTCGATCGTGCTCCGCCACCAGGAGATCACCGAGGACTACATCCCGCGCGCCGACCTGATCCTCTTCGTCTCGTCGATCGACCGGCCCTTTTCCGAATCGGAGCGGCAGTTCCTCAACTATATATCGAGGCGCTGGCGCAAGAACATCGTCGTTTTCCTCACCAAGATCGACACGCGCGACGAGGACGAGATCAACGAGGTCGAGGAGTACCTGGCCAAGAACTTCAAGGAAAAGCTCGGCATCGAGCCGCTCATCTTTCCCGTGTCGGCCAAGCAGGCGTACCGCGCCAAGACCGAGGGCGATGAGGCTCTAATGGAGCAGAGCCGGCTGCGGGCGGTGGAGACCTTCATCCGCGAACGGCTTACCGAAACGGAGAAGCTGCGCCTCAAGCTCCTCTCACCCGTCGATGCCGGCCTGGCAGTGGCCGAGACGCTCGATGGTGTGGTGGCCGAGCGGCGGCGGGTGCTCGAGGAGGACTTCAAGTCGCTCGGCACGCTCGACGGCCAGGTGGAGCAGACCTGCGAGGACCTGAAAGAACGCAACCATCGCTTCATCACCGAGATCTACGACATCCTGCGCGAGTTCGAGCGGCGGGGAAAGAATTTCCTCGAGGAGAAAATCCGGGTCGGCAACATCGGCCTCATGCGCAAGCCCGAGAAGTTTCAGAGCCTTTTCGAGAAGGAGGTGGTGGGCGACTTGCGCGAGCGGGTGAGCGACACCATGCACGGCGCCGTCGACTGGCTCATGAAGGAGTCGATCGCCCTCTACGAGCGGACCGCGTCCTTTCTCACCGATCGGGTGCAGAAGGACAAGTACCGCGACAAGATTCTGGGCAGCACCGATCTCGCCTTCAATTACAACCGCGAGCAGGTCTTCGGCCAGGTGCGGGCCGGGTTCGACCGGGAAGTCAAGGAGTTCGACATCCAGGGAGAATGCAACCGCGTCCTGAGCACGTCGTACCGGAGCATCTTAGGTTTCTTCGGCGTCGAGATCGGCGCCGTGGCGCTCGGCGCGCTGCTCACCCACATCTTCAGCGCCATCGTTCTCGACGTGTCGGGCATCCTGCTCGCCAGTGTGCTCGCCCTCACGGGATTCTTCATCCTGCCCGCCAAGAAGCGGCGCGTCATTGCCGATTTCTCGCGCAAGGTCGACACGCTCACCCTCGAGTTCCGCAAGACGATATCGAGCGAGTTCGAGAAGGAGATCAACGGCACACTCGAAAAAATCCGCGCCGGCTACGAGCCCTACATGACCTTCTACAAGTCCGAGTCGAAAAAGGCCGAAAAGGCCGAGGCTGACCTGAAGGACTGCCGCACCACGCTCGGCGGGTTAAAGCAGAAACTGCTCCCGGAATAATTCCTCCACTTACCATTCCGGGAACAGATCTTCCATGGAATCAAGCTACATTGATGCCATGGAAGAATTATTCCGGGAGCGACTGCTCCGGGAGCGATTCCTCTACCACCACCAGGACGGGAAGGTGATCGCTTGCGAGGGGTTCTTCGATGACATCAACTGAGATGACCTTCAGACCGCGCGACGGGCGAATCCAGATGTAGTCGATCCGTAACCTGCGCTCTTCGGGCGCTTTGTGGGCGCCCATGGTGGGTGTCTCCACGCTCTTGAGCCGCGCCGCGTCACTCCATTTTTCGGCCAGTAGCAGGTAAGGCGCCGTGTCGGGCCCGAAGTTGAAATCACCGGCGAGCAAGGCGGGCCCCTCCCAATCGGCGAGGGCTGCGTCGATCTCAGCCGCCTGGCGCAAGCGCGTTGCGGCAGACTGGTGGCAGAGGTGGGTTCCGGTGAACTGGATCGCGGGAGAATTCTCGCCCCATGGTTTCACCGAAACAGCCAGCGCCGCGCGCGGCTCCTGCCCCGATGCGCAGGAGAGCTTGTGAGTGGTCACCGATTCAAAAGGGTATCGGGAAAGGATCGCCTCGCCGTACTGGCCGCCCGAATAGGGCATCGCTTCGCCGAAGGCCTGGTACATGCCGAGCTTCTCGGCGAGCAGGGCGGGCTGATCGACCCCGCCGGCCCGCCGCGTGCCGCGATCGACCTCCTGGAGCGCGACCAGATCGGGCTTGGCGCACGCGATGACCGCCGCGAGGCGGTCGTAGTCGAACTTCCCGTCCATGCCTTCACCATGGTGGATGTTGTAGGTCAGCACGCGGAGTCGTTTCGCTGAGCACGACGCAGCCATCCGCAATAGCTCGCCTTTCGCGGCGCGGTAGACGGCCAGATCGGTCTCATAATCATCAAAGGCGCGAAACACCTTGTCCATGAGCCCACCGGCCTTCGTCGGATCGTGTGCCGACGCGATCCGGAGAAGTTCGGCATCCTCCATCCCGATGCGGTGGGCCTCGAAACGCTGCCCCGAAAGCGGTCCCTCCTTCCCGGGGTAGACCACGTGCGAATCGCCCGCGGGCAAGTAATTAGGCGGCCCATTCCCGTGAGGCACCACGCTCTGCTCGAAGGGATCGATCCCCTTGCGGTAGTGGTTCAGCCCCCAGTGAAGGAATCCGGCCAGATCGTACTTGACCAGCGACCAGCCCACATAGACCTGGCGCAACCGTTCCTGATCGAGAAGCCGGTTGAGCCACGGCCCGCCCGGCACGAGGCAGGTGTAGACCCAGACAGCGTCACCCGCCTTCTTGCGCTCCTCGAAGAAGTCGCGGTGCTGCTGGTACTTCTGCACCTGGGGACACCAGTGATCGACAGCGCCCACAAGCGCGCGCGACATGGTCGCCTCGAAGATCTTCACGCCCGGCATGTGGGCGCGCACCTGCGCGGCGAGCGCCTGGTAACTCTCGGCATTGGTGTCGGTCGGCTCGTCGGTGATGTGCTGGAGATAGACGGCGCCTTCGAGGAGCCCTGTCTCGTCGAGCGCGGCGCTCACCGCGTCGAGAATGGCGCCCACGTCGGCGCGACCCGCGTCGCTGCTCGTGTCCCTGCCCGTCAATTGAACGTCGAGCCGCGGCGACGACCAGTCCCCCTTGTGCCGGTGGGCGAGATGGCCGCCCTCGACAATGGTGAAGCCCCGCTCACGAAAGATCCGCCCGTAGCGTTCGAGGCGCGCCACATTCACGGACACCTTGCCGCTTTCGTCGACGGTGACGAAATCGCCCCAGCGGATCCAGAAGGTGTTCTGCCGACCGCGCGCCATGAGGTCGGCGTATTGGCCGAGCATTTCAAAGAAAGCCTCGCTCCACGGCTCGATCCCGTGCCGCTCGGCAATGAGGTCGGGGCTGAACCAGTTCGTGTATCCCGGGCTGTGGGGTCCGCTCGGAGGAACGGTCACGGCGTGAACGGTCAATTCCCAGCAGAGCGTACAGCGCCAATCGCCCGATTCGAGATTGACTCCGTAAACGCTCGTGCCCACGGGCGCGTCGGACGCGACCGGCACCTCGAAGCGCAGCGCAAGGACACCCCCATCACCGGCGCGCACCGTTCGCCCCACCGGTTCGAGCGCCTCGAAGATCCGAAAGGGCGCCTTGCGGATCACGTGGGGATTCGGCTTCTTGTCGAAAATCTCGGTGCGGCTCGAGAGGCCCGTGTTCTGCTCCACCGGCACATCGATCAAGCGGAACGCCCGCGCGGCCGCAACGGGATGATCACCCGTTTCGATCCGCCACACCACCTCAGCGCCGGCCGGCAGCTCGGAGATCATCACAAGCACGCCTGCAGGCACCCCGCGCGCTGTATCGACCGCCATCCGATCAGCGCCTGATACGCCTGAGCTATCCGGATAGATTGTATCCAACTCGTCGAAGAGACCGGCTTCCTGAGCAAAAGCAAGCTGTGCGAGAAAGAAAACAAAAAACGCGGCCATGACAATTCGAATCGATCCCACCACAGATCTCCTGTCGATATTCAGCTGTTTATAGAAGTTCGAGGGATTGCGCAATCAGGACATTTTACGCACAAAAAAGGGATTCGGCCACGGCGACATTTCTTTTATACCGAAGCTGGAAGGGATCGTGCGGGTGATGTCATTCCACCGTCAAAGTCACCGGGTTCGTCAAACCGGTGCATGGCACACCCCATGGGCCGACGAGAGCCTGCAGATGGGCTTGAGTCCCTGGAGCCCAGCTGGGCGAGATGGTGACCGGTACGTTCAGCACTCCGTTCGGAGGGATATCACCGATATTGCAGGACCACTCGAGCGGCCAGACGAACAGGTCGCCATGTTGGGTGGTGATCGGCGGATCGAGGAGCTCCTGCCCCCATGCGAGCCGCACAGGTGCGGAAGGATAACCGACAAACGTGAAATCAATCGTTCCGCCGGGAACGACATCGCCGCTGTGATGAAGATGGTAATAGTATTCGTCAGCCCCCATATCGGCACAGCCGAACGCGATGCGTGGATCGCCTTCCATATCCTCGTCCGTGGAGACCAGTGAATCATCCCCCTTGTCCCGGCACGGCGATGACCAGGAGAGATGGAAGGCACCTCCCACGATATCAACGAAGAGAGGGTCCTCGTCGATCATCCCGGGACCGGCATTTACGGTGCAATCGGAATCGACGTGAAGCGACATCTTTCCGCCGCCCAGGTTCGTATGGCTGATTGTGAGAGTGGAGGGGAGACCCCACCAATTGCTGAGGTAGATTTCTTTACCGGCAGGAGCCCAGTCGTTCCACATGATCGTATTGTGGATCTCCAGCAATGAACCATAGCTCGCGTAGACTCCGCCTCCTCCTTCATTGGAGGTGTTCGATGAGATCGTGTTGTTGATCAAACCGAGATACGACAGGCTTGCCAGATAGATGCCACCTCCTTTTTCAACCGAGGTGTTCTTGAAGATAACATTTTCTTCCAGAGTCACAGAACAGTTGTAACAGTAGATTCCGCCACCATAGCCGCCCTTGATCCCATTGCTCGGCGCGTTGTTCTCACTGATGATGTTTCTTCTGACCGCTCCCGAATACATGGCTCCGATCTCGACCCCTCCGCCTTGCCACTCAGCTGTGTTTTTGGTGATGAGATTATCGATCAAAACGGGTGAGCCGGGCCCCATACTTACCCCTCCTCCCATGGCGCAGTAATTCTCAGTTATGTAGTTCTCTGATATATCAGGGCTTGAGTCTGTGCTGTATATACCGCCTCCCACGTAACTCACGTTTCCGCGAAAGATATTCCCTTTGATGATCGAGTCGGAATTGACAAGGCAGACACCACCGCCATCAAAATCCGCGATGTTTTGCTCGATGGTGTTGTCGACAATCACCGATGAAGAATTCCAGCAGTAGATTCCCGCGCCGCTGTAACAGGCGTTTTGCTTGACGACATTTCTCCTTATCGTCGGAGATGACGAACTGCAGAATATACCACCGCCCTTTGAAGGAGCCTGGCCACTCCCGTTGGAGATCGTAAATCCCTCGAGAATGGAATCCTGATCTTCCTGACTTTGAAATGTGACCACGCTCCCGGCTGTCATGCCGTCGATAACGGTCTCTGCCGGCCCCTTTTCACTGACCACCCAGATCTTCCGGCCTGTAAAGTCGATGTTCTCGAAGTAAGTTCCCGGCTTGACGAAAACGATGTTCCCGTCAACAGCTCTGTCGATAGCCTCTTAAATCGTTGCATAGGTATCGGGAACGGTCAGTGTGTTGTCCACCGGATAGTGGAAACCCATGTCCACGACGCCCGTGTCCTGTTCGCCATCGATACGCGTGGAGCCTTCGATCACGAGCGAACTTGGATCGCCCCCGTCCACGCAGGAATTCGAAATGCCCGGTTGGATGGGATCTTGTTTCAAATAGAAGTAGTCCCTGTCGATATCCGCGAAAAGCGGATCTTCATCGATCATTCCCTGGCCGATATCGAGACTGCATCCAGACTCGACATACACAAAGTCCAGGCCTCCTCTCGCATTGGAATCAGGCCTCCTCTCGCATTGGAATAGCGTATAGATAGACAGGCAGGATTATTGGCGATATAAGCAAGGTAAACCTCCGACCCTGCGGCGGCTTTGTTGTTACATAAAACAGAATTCACCACCGTGGTCGTATCCCATTCACAATGAATTCCACCCCCTTTTCCAACCGCCTCGTTGCCGACGATCGTGTTGTTCGCCAGTAAACAAACGGATGATATCGAAACGCCACCGCCTTTGATTCCCGCCCAATTGCGGGCGATGAGGTTGTTTGTCGTGGGTGGGCTGGAACTCCCGTAAATACAGACGCCACCGCCCCAACAGTGCGCTCTGTTCTCCATAATGATGTTTCCGGAGATCTCTGGCGACGCTGCGGTGCTACAAAGAATTCCTCCCCCCATGTTGGCCGAATTCTCGACAATGAAGTTACTGGTGATCACGCCGTTGATGTGTCCCACGCACAGAATACCGCCACCGCCGCCGAAGGCGATGTTGCCTTCGATAATATTGTGTTTAACTTCCGGAGCGTCATACCAGATCACGAGTCCGCCTCCATCGCGATCCATGGCATAGTTATCGGAGATCACATTGTGTTCGATTATGGGACAGCCATTTCCCCCGCAGGTGATGCCCCCGCCATTTCCCCAATAAGTCCAATTCTGCCTGATCAGATTGTGAGAAATCGTGGGGGAGCTGTTCGTCCCACCGCAACAGAGTCCACCGCCGTCCTCGGCATGGTTCGACTCAATGATATTATTCATGATGGTCGGCGAAGCGTCGTCATCGCAAAAGATCCCTCCTCCTACCATCTGGTTTCCGCTCACCAGAGTTCCCGTTCCGTTTCGAAGAGGGTAAATCCATCGAGAACCGAATCGAGACCTTCCTTGTTTCTGAAACACGCCACGCTGCAGCTCGCCGGGTCGATCGGACTTCCACCGTCGATAATGGTCAGGGCGGGACCCTTTTCACTTTTGACAGTGATCGCTTTCCCGAGAAAATCGATGTTCTCCACGTAGGTCCCTTGCCGGACGATGATGACATCACCGGTCGATGCAAAGTCGATGGCATGCTGAATGGTGGAAAAACCATCGGGAACGTAGATCGTAGCAGCCCGACCGCCAGCAACGGCACAGACAAAAACCAAACAACATGCCCACTGCTTTATAAACACAATACCTCTCCTCTTTCCCCAATTGAACTCACGCAGAAGTTATACGCCATGATCGTACCGGTTTCCCAAAAACCGAACACACTTATAGAAGTATATTCATAAGTACGTCGTGAACGACCAGCGGTCACAGAGGTCGAGTCAAATACCCCTGGTTTTTTTCCCTGATTTTATCGCCATGTTTCTTGGCGCTCGTCGCGTCTTCGCGATTCTCTGCGTTCTTGGCGAGAGGTATTTCTATCTTACGGCACAAACCCCGCCACCCGATCAGCATCAAGCCCCATCACAGCCGCCTTCACGAGCCGTAGCGCTGAATCGTAATCGTCAGCGTGAATCAACCCGATCGGGCTGTGCGCATAGCGAACACTCACGGCGAGCACCACGGCCGGCACCCCCCGCCCGTGCAGGTGAATCTCACCCGCATCGGTCCCGCCCTTATCGCGAACGAGCAACTGATACGGAATGCCCTCGGCCTCGGCCGTCTCGATCATGAAACGCCCCAGGCCCGGATTGGCGATCATGGTGGGATCGAAGAGCCTGATCTGAACGCCCTTGCCGAGAAGTCCCTGGCTGTTGTCACGATCGCTGCCGTAGGTGTCGGCCGCCGGAGCGCCCTCGAGAATGATGGCCGCGTCGGGCTCGATCACCGTCGCCGCGGTGCGCGCACCGCGCAAGCCGACCTCCTCCTGCACCGTACCCGAACCGTAGAGCGCGCAGGGGAAACCGTCGAGCTCCTTCATCGCCTCGATGAGAAGCGCGCACCCGGCGCGGTCGTCGAACGCCTTGCCGGCCAGGATCTTGCCGTTGTTCATGGTGCGGAATGGACTGTCGACCACGATCCACTGGCCGGGCGCCACACCCATCTCCCTGGCGACGCTCTCCGAGGACGCGCCGATATCGACGACCATGTCGCTGACCTGGAGAACGGTGTTCTTCTCGGCGGCCGAAAGCAGATGGGGCGACTTGCTCCCGATCAGGCCGGGGACGACTCCACTGGGCGTGGTGATGTTGACGGGCGTGCCGGGGATGATGTGGTTCCACCAGCCGCCGATGGTGACGAACTTGACGAACCCCTCGCGCGTCACCGACCGCACCATGAATCCGATCTCGTCGGTGTGGGCGTCGAGCATGATCCGCGGCGCGGACGATGCGCCCTTGCGGTGCAGGACAATCCCCCCCATCCGGTCGCGAAGCACTTCGGCCCGGTCCTGGAGCTCTTCGAGAAAGATCGCGCGCACCGCGCTCTCATCGCCCGAGACGCCGCTCGCCTCGGTGAGTCGCTTCAACAGATCGATCGATGCCGGATTCATGCAGGAAGTCTCCCTTCATTTGCGGGCGCACAGCCCGGCGATTTGCGGGCACGCGGCCCGTTGACGGATCAGCAGGATTCAGGTCAGTCCCTCTCTTATCAAAAAACGTCGCTTCTGGCCAGAGGCGGAGTCGGATTTCGGCGGCTCCGAATTTCCCGTTCCTCGGGCTGTCCGTCGCGGCGGGCGGGCTCTTTTCGCTTGACAGTCCATGAGAGAGACGATATCGCTTCCCGGATATTCGGGCAGACCGAGTGCGCTCCACAGGGGCCAGGAGGACGTGATGGGTAAATCGCTGATCATCGCTGAGTCACCTGCCAAAGCCAAGACGATCAACAAGCTCCTCGGAAGGAAATACACGGTCAAGGCCTCGATGGGCCACGTGCGCGATCTGCCCAAGGGCAAGCTCGGCATCGACGTGGACAAGGACTTCGAGCCTAAGTACCAGACGATCCGCGGACGGGGCAAGATCCTCGCCGAGCTCAAGAAGGCGGCCAAGAACGCCGACCGCGTCTATCTCGCGCCCGACCCCGACCGCGAGGGCGAGGCGATCGCCTGGCACCTCGTGCACGCCCTCAACCTCGACGACGACAAGGCCTTTCGCGTGGCGTTCAACCAGATCACCAAGGCGGCCGTGGTCAAGGCCTTCGACGAGGCGGGCAGGGTCAGCATGGACAAGGTCAACGCCCAGCAGGCGCGCCGCATCCTCGACCGGCTCGTCGGCTACAAGCTGAGCCCCCTCCTCTGGAAGAAGATCGCCAAGGGTCTGTCAGCGGGCCGCGTTCAGTCGGTGGCCGGACGGCTCATCGTGGAGCGCGAGAAGGAGATCCGCGCTTTTACGCCCGAGGAGTACTGGAAGATCACGGCACTCCTCAAGAAGAACGAAGAGGATGAACCGTTCAAGGCCGAGTTCGTGCGGCTCGGCGGCGCTGACGATAGTGACGAGGGCGACGAGGAAGTGTCGGAAAAATCGCCCCGCGTGGTGCGCGCCATACCGGACAAGGTCAGGGCCGATGCGCTCCTCGAACGGCTCAACGAGCACCCATTCGTGGTCGTGGCCGCGGACAAGAGCCGCAAGAAGCAGCGCGCCCTGCCGCCCTTCTCCACGAGCACGTTGCAGCAGCAGGCGTCGATTCGTCTCCGCTTCAGCGCGAAGAAGACGATGCTCATCGCCCAGCAGCTCTACGAGGGCGTCGACCTCGGATCGGAGGGATCGACGGGCCTCATCACCTACATGCGCACCGATTCCTTCCACGTGGCGCCCGAGGCGCTCGACGAGTGCCGCGGCTGGATCACGGAAAACTTCGACGACCGTTATCTGCCCGAGAAGCCGAACACCTACGCGGCGCGCAAGGGCGCCCAGGCCGCGCACGAGGCGGTCCGCCCCACGTCGACCAATCACGAACCGGACACGATCAAGTCCCATCTCACCTCGGACCAGTACAGCCTCTACAAGCTGATCTGGAACCGCTTCGTCGCCTCGCAGATGATGCCCGCCGAGTTCGATCACACCCGCCTCGATATCGACGCCAACGGCCTGATCTTCGTGGCCAAGGGCAAGGCGCTCGTCTTCGACGGGCACCTGGCCATCACCGGCCTCGAGCGGGACAAGGACGCCCAGACCCTGCCCGGTCTCACGGAGAAGGACGCGCTCATCCGGCATTCGGTCGACGCGACGCAGCACTTCACCCAGCCGCCGCCGCGCTACAGCGAGGCGACGCTCGTCAAGGCGCTCGAACGCCAGGGGATCGGCCGGCCGAGCACCTATGCCAACATCATCTCCACGATCCAGGACCGGGGATACGTCACGCTCAAGGAGCGCAAGTTCAACGCGACCGAACTGGGCGAGATCGTCATCGATCAGCTCGTGGCGCATTTTCCCAACCTGATCGACACGGGGTTCACCTCCCAGATGGAGGACACTCTCGACCGCATCGAGGCGGGCGCGTCCGAGTGGCTCCAGGTTCTCAAGGAGTTCTACGCCCCCTTCTCCGTCGATCTCGAGAAGGCTTATGAGAACATGACCGATCTCAAGGCCAATCCGGAACCGGCCGGCCGCGACTGCGACCAGTGCCGCAAGCCGATGATTTACAAGCTCAACAAGCGCGGCCGCTTCATCGCCTGCAGCGGCTATCCCGATTGCGGCAACACGATCTCGCTCTCCAACGGCGAGCCCGTGGAAAAGAAGAAGCCGATCCCCACCGACGAAAAGTGCACGAAGTGCGGCGAAGACATGGTGATCCGCAGCGGACCGCGGGGGCAGTTCATGGCCTGTTCGGCCTTTCCCAAGTGCCGCAACGCCAAACCCATTCCCGACGAGCTGCGCGAGAAGCCGAAGGAGACCGACGCCCAATGCCCCGACTGCGGCGCCAAGCTCGTGATCCGCAAGGGACGGCGCGGCGAGTTCCTCGCCTGCTCGACTTACCCCACCTGCCGCTACACCGGTTCGGTCGACGATTGACAGGTCCCACGGCACCGGACCTGCCGTTCCCACGGCGCCGAGTCTGCCACGTTTTTATCCTTTCTTCAAACGCCTGCCCCCTGTAGGCTGAACCGATCGAACCGACTCCCCCCGGGCTCGAAACAACTGGAGAGACTTTCATGTCGGATCAACTCAATCGCAGAGATTTCATCAAGCGGGCGGCGGCCACCGGTGCGTCGCTGAGCGTGCTTCCCGCCTCGGCCGATCTTTTCGCCGGAACCGACGAGGCCGAGGAGGGCGCGGCCGCTGCCGCACCCGGTTTGAAAAGCTGCATCGTGGAGGTTCACGCGCCCGGATCGATGATCAATCCCCGCACACCCGACGACGACCGTGTGCGCGAGATGCTCGAGAAGGGCATCATGGAACTGACGCAAAAGAAGACGCTCAAGGAAGCGTGGGGGTGCTTCGTCAAACCCGACGACGTGGTCGGGCTCAAGCCCAACGCCGCCGGCGCGAAGATCATGGGCACACACCGGGCGATCCTCGAAACAGTGATCGACGGCGTGCGCTCGGTGGGCGTGCCCGACGAAAATATTCTCGTGTGGGAACAGGTCGAGGAATACCTGCGCAAATTTTATCTCGACAAGATCGGCGTCACGCTCCAACCCGAGGAGGGCGGCCTGCACTACGCGGCCTGCACCCCCGCGCTGCGGCAAGAGCACTACTTGGAAGGCAAGCCCCTGCCCGGATTCGACACCGATCCGATCGAGTTTTCCTGGGGCAAGATCAAGCTCTCCGAGCTGGTCACGAAGAGGCTCACCGCCATCATCAATCTTCCCGTGCTCAAGGACCACGCCTGCGCGGGTGTCACCCTGGCGCTCAAGAACATTTCACACGCCGTGATCGACACTCCCTGGCTGTGCCACGACAACTGCTGCGATCCCCACATCGCGGATATCATGGGCATTCCGGCGCTGCGCAAGAAAATCAAACTCCACATTCTCGACGCGCTCCAGGGCCTGGCCGACGGCGGTCCCCAGGTGGGACGCATGGACATGCTTTTCGAATGCGACAAGATTCTCCTCTCCACCGATCCCGTCGCCATCGATGCGATCGGCCACGAGTGGATCGTGAAGGCGCGCGAGCAGAAAAAGCTCGTTCCTCTTGCCGAGGCCGAGAACAGGCTCACCCAGGCTCCGGGCCGCGAGGCGACGCACATCGCCACCGCGGCGGCGCGCGGCCTGGGGACCAACGATCCGGCCATGATGGAGATGGTCAAGATCGCGCTCGACAAACCGGACTGGTTGAAGGAGCGGGAGGCGCTCGACGAAGAAGGGTAAGAATCAGGAGGGCAAACGATGATCCGCCGCTTCAGGATTAGAGGGTACAAGTCTTTTGACAATGCCGAACTCCCTCTCGAACCGCTGACCGTTCTCTTCGGTCCGAACGCCTCGGGCAAGACGAACACCTTCGACGCCCTCGGACTCCTCAAGCGCATGGCGCTCCTGCCCACGCTGTCCGAGGCGATGGACGCCCACCGCGGCGCGGCGATCGAGGCCTTCCGCCTTGCCGACGGGGGACTTTCCGAACTGCTCCGGAACAAGACGACCTCCTTCACCTTCGAGGTCGATGTCTGGCTCTCGCCGCGCGCCATGGCGCGTGTCGAGGAGTCGGTGCGCATCGCGGGCGAGCATGGCGCCACGCGGCGCAAGGTGGTGGAGAAGTTCCTGCGTTACGCGCTCACCGTCGAGTTCTCCACCGACACGGGCAGCCTGCGCGTGAAGGACGAGAAGCTCACCGCCATCCGCCGCGACGGGATGGTGCGTCTCGGGCGGGATCCGTTCATCGCCAAGGAGGCGGGTGAGATCCAGGCCCGCATGGAGGGACAGGACCAGAATGTGCCCGCGCGCACCAGGGGAACGGCCGTGTCGGCGCCGCTCTACGTCCCCCACCACCCGCATGTGGCCGCCTTCTGCGAGGAAGTGGCGGGGTGGAACTTCTTTCACCTCAATCCGAGCCGGCTCGCTGCCGACTCCTCCCTGATGGAACGCGTCCTTCCCGATCCGTGGGGCGATGGCCTCGCCGCGTGCCTCAACACGCTCAAGGCGCGCCGGCCCGACGACTTCGCCGAGCTCAACCACAACCTCAACCGTCTCGTGCCCGACGTGAAGGGCGTCGATGTTTCGTACACGGGTACGGGCGACCTCCGGCTCCTGATCCGCGAGAACGGCAAGGCGCTCCCCGCGCGCCTCGCGTCAGCCGGCACACTCCGCGTGGTCGGACTCCTCGCCGTGATCGCCGGCAGCGCGCCCGACGCGCTCATCGGCCTGGAAGAACCGGAGAACGGCGTGCACCCCGCCCGCCTCGAGATCCTGGCCGAGATCCTCCACGAACGCACCGGCCGCGATCGCCACCAGGTGATCATGAACACCCACTCGCCGATCCTGGCCAACATGTTCAGCCGCGACCACCTCGTTCTCTGCCGCAAGGAAGAGTCGGCCACCCTCTTCACGCCGGTCAACGCCCTCGAGCCGCTCTTCAGGCAGCCCGAGATCGACAAGGTAATGGAGTTGTGATGGGACTGGACGTCAGTTCGAAAAATGCTATCAGATAGAGAAGTATTTTCGATGAACTCCAGTTTAACAAGCCCTGCAACGAAAGGCGGCTCCCTCCTGATTGCGATCATCCTTCTTGTTCTGATCTGTCTCTTCGCCGGCTGCGCCGACGAGCCCGCTGATGGTGGCGCCTCCGAGGTCAGCGCCAGCCCCTTCGCCAAGTTGCAGCCGCCCCTTGCGTGCAGCCCGTCCGACGCTGACGGCCGGGGCACGGTGACTGTCGATCCGGCCGGGCCGGTGGAGATCCTCGCGCGCCGGACGTGGACCGTCACGTGGACGGCGGTCGATCCCGGTGTCGCGCCGGGCGGGTTCGTCATTCTCCAGGTTTCGCCCTGGTGGGGCTGGTCGACGGCGCAGAGCAAGAACGACGCAGTGCCCGGATTCGTCGACGTGGCCACAACGCCGCCCGATCGGCCGATCGAGGTGGAGACGCTCGGGCTGAACCGAATCGCCGTGCGCGCCGGCGACAAGGGTCTGCGCCCCGGCGACGAACTGCGGTTTGTCTACCACGATGCAACGGCCGACAAGTTCGCCGAGAGGGAGGAGCTCTTTCAGGTGCTCGTCGACGCCGAGGGGGACGGTCACTATGCCACCGTGCCCGACTCGCCGCGGATTACTGTTTTACCCAGGGCGGCCGAACGGATCGAGGTCAACGCGCCCTGCCAGGCGCGGCCCGGCGAGACGATCGAGCTCTCCATCGCGTGCGTCGACCGGCTGGGAAACTGGGCGCTCTTTCCGGAGGACGAGGCATTCGGCGTGCGTGTCGTGTGCAACGACGAGACGGTAACGGAGATGTCCCTTTTTGAGCCTGAGCGGATTGCAACGGAGCCTGCCGCGCGCACCCTGTCGATCACCCTTCCCGAGAAGGAGGGGATCTACTTCTTCGAGGTGAGCGCCGTGGCGTCGCGCGCACTAACAGCGAAGAGCAATCCTCTGATCTGCCGCGAGGGCGAACGAAAATTCAACCTCTACTTCGGCGACATCCACGGACACACCCGCCTCTCCGACGGAACGGGCACGCCCGAGGATTACTACGCTTTTGCGCGGCGCGTTTCTGGCCTCGACATCGCGGCGCTCACCGACCACGACTCGTACGGCACCTTTCCGATCGACGGCGCGCCCTGGGAGAGGATCAAGCGCGCCGCGCGCGACGCCCATGAGCCGGGCTCATTCGTCACCTTCCTCGGTTACGAGTGGACCAACTGGGAGACGGGACACCGCAATGTCTACTACAGGGAGGATGACGGCCCGATCTTCAACTGTCTCGACGAGAAGAGCCGCACTCCGACGGCGCTCTGGGAATGCCTCAAGCCGTACGAGGCGATGACGATCGCCCATCACACGGGCGGCGGCCCCGTTCCGATCGACTGGTCCTATGCGCCTGGGAACAAGGAATGGCTCGTCGAGATCTGCTCGGTGCACGGATCGTCGGAGAGCTACGGAGGCGCGTCGTGCATCTACCGGCCGGTGAGGGGCGCTTTCGTGTTCGACGCGCTCAATAGGGGTTACAAACTCGGCATCATCGGCTCGGGCGACACTCACGACGGCCATCCGGGCCAGCGCACGGTGGGCGCGCCCGCTGGAGGCATCTTCGGCCTCTTCGCGCCCGAGCTGACGCGCGATGCGGTGTGGGGCGCGTTCAAGAGGCGCCACGTCTACGGAACGAGCGGGGAAAAGATCATTCTCTTTTCGCGCATTGCCGACGCCCCCATGGGCTCGGAGGTTGTCTGGACCGAGAAGAGCGTGCCCGTCGTGGTTCACGCCGTGGGAACGGACACGCTCGAATCGGTCGAGGTGATCCGCAACGGCGCGGTCTGCTTCCGCCACGAGTGCGACGGGGTCGAAGTGGTTCTCCTCGTGGAGGACACGGAACCTCCCGAGGGAACGTCGTGGTACATGACCAAAATCGCGCAAGAGAACGGTTCCATGGCATGGTCGTCGCCGGTGTGGGTAACGCGGCAATAGAAACGGTGTTCGTGTGAACAAGCTCAAAAGGTTGCTGTTCGGCAAGAAGAGGGTCAAGAACGACCGCGAGCTGCGTTTCTGGAAAAAACTATTCGCCACCCCAGGTGACGCAACCCCCGGTGGCGCCGCCAGGGGCGGGATCGCCTACTGGCGCGATCTCTACTTTCAGCTCTACTGCCACTATCTCGGGATCGAGAAGGAGTCCTTTCAGGACAGGGTCGTGGCCGACATCGGGTGCGGTCCGCACGGCGCCATCGGTCTGTTCGAGGCACGGCAGCGCTTCGGAATCGATCCTCTCGTCGACCGGTACGAGCGCCTCTTCGACATGTCCGGCCACGGTGTCGATTATCTCTCCTGCGGCGCGGAGAAGATCCCGATCGCCAGCGGTGCGATCGACGTGGCTGTCTCGCGCAATGCTCTCGACCATGTGGACGATCTCGGCGCGGTCGTGGACGAGATCCACCGGATCCTCCGTCCCGGGGGAGAGATCGTGCTCTCCGTCAATTATCAGGAGGCGCCCACACGGTGCGAACCGCAGGTCATCGACGACGCGGTTCTCGGCCGGTTGCTCGATCAGCGGTTCGCCCACGAGATCGTCACGGTCAGGGGAACCAGGCTGTCCCATTTTCTCACAAGGTAGCTGCCGGCCGGAGGCCCAGAACGTTGTTGCGGCTGCCAGGGCCGTTCGCGCCGCGGTTCGCCGACCGGCTCATGCAAGCCAGGTCGAACCAGCTTCCGCCGCGGACGACCCAGAGGCCGGAGGCGGAATCATCGCTCGACGTGCCGTCATACCGCGCATAGGAATTGCGGCACCATTCCCAGAGGTTCCCGTGAACATCGTGCAATCCGAAGGGATTCGGCCGGAAGCTGCCCACCGGTGCATGGGATGTATAGCCGTCATCGAGCCTTTCCTCGTAATGTAAACTCGAAGGCCCTCCGTGGCTCTTGAAGAACGCGTCGCACAGGTTGGCTGCTCCTTGCAGGGAGTGACTGTCGTTCCCTGTCCACCAGACCGTTGCTGTTCCGGCCCTGGCAGCGAACTCCCACTCCGCCTCCGCTGGAAGACGCAGCCCCAGCCGATACAGCACCCTGTCGCAGTCCTCCCAGCTCACCCTCTCCACGGGATGGAGCAGAGTGTGCTGATTTCCGCCCAAGCTGTGCTGCAGCCCGTAATGGCTCGGATTCTCGCCCGTGAACCGCAACCACTGTCCCTGCGTCATCTCGTACTTGGAGATGTAAAAAGGCTCGAGAGTCGCCTGGTGAACGGGGCCGTCGTCGGGCCTTGCTTCCGGATCCCTGTTGGGAGAGCCGGGCGGCTCATCTTCGGAAGGCCGCACAGCGCCCATGTCGAAGGTGCCTCCCGGGATCAACACGAAAACGAGCCCCGTCTCCTCCGTGAGTGCGAGTTTGCCATCCGCTCCGCGTTCGGGAATCGCGCCGGTCTGCAAGTGGGCGAACTCCCAGAGTCCCGAGTCCGGGTCACGGCCGAGGGGAACGAAGCCGATCCGGGGTTCGATGACCAGGCCTTCGTACTGCGGGCACTCGCGGCGGTCGGCGATGGACAGAAGGGCTCGGTTCCATTCTTCGCGATACCTGTCGATGCTCTCTTCCTGCACTGTCGCGGCGAAAGCCAGCCTCTCCTCGACACTTTGCTCGATTCCGTCTTCGCCGGAGAATGCCTCCAGCCCGACAACCAGCCCGGCAAGCGTATCGTGCCACCATTGCAGTTCGGTTTCGTCGAAGACCCAGGGTCCGGAGGACATGGCCTCCTGCCGCAGCGTGTCGAGCAGAGCGCGGTGGCTGTCCAGCCGGTTCAGCAATTCGTCGGCCCTCTGCAGCCATGCTTCCAGGTCGGGAATCCTGTCCGGGCGGGCAGGCCAGAGCGCCCTCGACTTCGCCTCTGCCTCGAGGTCGGCGAGACGCTTCACGTCGGAAAGGCGGATGATCCGCGCATAGCGCTCGTCGGCGATCTCGCGCTGGCCGTCGATCTCTATCCCGGCTCTTACGGCAATCTCTCTCTTCTCTTTTTCCTTCAGTACGATGAGCCAGGGCACGAGGATCACGAGAAAGGCGATGGCCAGTGCGGCCGCGCTCAGAGGCGGATTCTTCCTGGCCCGCTTCCACACCCAGGAAATCAGTCCGGGCGTTCTGGCCAGGGGGAGCTCGCCGTTGATGATCCTCTGAAGATCGCCCCCAAATGCGCTCATGGTCTGGTAACGGTTTCCCAGATCCTTCTCCATGGCTTTCAGGATCACCGTGTTCAGGCCGGGCACGACCGAGGGATTCAGGCGGCGCGGCGCAACGGGTTCCACTTCTCTGATCTGCTGGAGCACCTGTTCCGACGTCTCTCCCTCGAAGGGAACCCGCCCGGCCACCGCCTCGTAGAGGGTCACCCCGAGAGAGTAGATGTCCGTGCGGGCGTCGATCTCGTGCCGCTTCGCCCTCACCTGTTCGGGCGACGCGTAGTGGGGCGTGCCGCGAAACTGTCCCGTGAGCGTCATCGTGGAGAGCTTCCCGAGCCGCGCCACACCGAAGTCCATGAGCATGGCGCGTCCGTCAGTTGTGATCTGGATGTTCGAGGGTTTGACATCCCGGTGGATGATCTCGGCCCGATGGGCGCTTTCCAGGGCCAGGGCGATCTCGTGGATCCATTTCAGGACCGTGGGCAAGGGAACCTTCTCCTGGCGGGAGGACGCCTCGCGCAGGACCGCGTCGAGCCCCTGGCCGGACACGAGCTCCATGGCGAAGTAGCGGACCCCCTTCTCCTTGCCGCTTCCGATCACGGTTACGATGCTGGGGTGGCGCAATTCGGCGATCGCCTCTGCCTCCCGCTTGAAGCGGGCCTCCACCTCGAGCAGCCCCATCCGCTCCGGCCGGATGAGCTTGAGAGCAACCTGCCGGTTCAGCGACTCCTGCACGGCGAGGTAGACCACACCCATGCCGCCCTCGCCGATCCGGCGGATCAACCGGAACTCACCGAGCCTGTCGAATGGAAGGTCCGGCTCCGGCTCGTACGGCGGGCGGTTGGTTCCCTGTGCCAGGTCTCTTTCAATCGATCGCGACCGCTCGAGGATCTCGACGAAGTCGGGCGCCTCGTCGTGCGCCGCAAGAAGGGACGCCACCTCTTCCTCGAGCGCCGGATCGCCGGCGCACGCCTCGGCCACGAAGGCCGCTCTTCCCGCCCCTTCACGCCCCAGGGCGGAAACAAAGAGCCCTCTGATCCTCTCGCTCTGGTCAGCGTCCATCGCGCTCCATCCTCTTCATTTCCCGGAAAATCCAGGCTCTCGCGTAGGCGAGATCGTTCTTGACGGTCGTTCTCGAGACTCCGAGCTCCATGGCTGTTTCATCAAGAGTCAGGTTACCGAAAAAGTGGAGATCGAGGACTCTGCACATCCGCCCATGGCCTGCGGAACTTTCAAAGCGTCTCCGTGCCAGAACCAGATCCTCGAGACATTTCAAGTATTTCTCCTGGCCGGCTGTTTGTTGGGCCGGCTCGGACGACGTGTCGAGATGGACGCGGTAGTGACCGCCTCCCCGCTTGGCGGCTTTCCGGCGGCGGGCCCGGTTTATGAGGATGCGCTTCATGGCCAGGGCGGCCGCATTGAAGAAGTGTTTCCGATTCTCCCATTGCCGGCCCCTTTTTCGGGCCAGACCGAGATAGAACTCGTTGACCAGCGCCGTGGGTTGCAGCGTGTGACCCGGGCGTTCCCTTCGCATGGCGTCCCGGGCCAGGGTGTGGAGGTTCCGGTAGGCAAGCGAGAAAAGCCTGCTCGTCGCCTCGCAATCACCGGCATGAACAGCCGTGAGAAGACTCGTCACCCCGGCCGCAAGGTCCTTTGCCGGGGAGTTCCCTCCAGTAGGTCTCGCCACCATTGCCCTTCCTCGCACCTGCGCGACCTCGATCCTCCGTGAATCATCGAGGCGGCTCGCTGGTTGTTGCTTCGAGAAGCCGCAGGGCAGGCTGAACCGCCTCCTATTACTTGAAACGACATTCCGGGCCCGCGTTTTCACCGATCCCGATCTGGACATTAAATTTTCGGAATCAATTGGCCTCTCGATACCTGTTTTGCGCAGTCAACCTGGGAAGGCCGATTGAAAGACGAACCCTGAAAGCCTTCTCCCGAGATGGATAAAAAACGCAAGGCGAAGCCGGTCAGGGGTTCGCGCACGACAAGAGGCTTCGCAACCTATTTTCGTCGAAAGGAGGGCATCATGAGATTTCTCGTGATCCTGATTCTTGTTCTGCTTTTTCCGATTGTGGCCTTTTCGCAGACCGTTCCGGGCAACTATCCAACGATTCAAGGGGCAATCAACGCGCTCCCGCCGGGAAGCACGGTCACGGTCCTGCCCGGGGTTTACTTCGAGAACATCGACTTCCTGGGGAAGGCGATCACGGTCCAGAGCCAGTTGGGCCCCACGGTCACCTTCATCGACGGGAGCATGATGGGAAGCGTGGTGATCTTCGCCGGCGGCGAAGGGCCGAATTCCGTGCTCGATGGTTTCACCATCATGAACGGATCGGGGACGGACATCAGTCCTCCCAACGGCTTCTTCTGCGGCGGCGGGATCTACTGTTCCCACTCCTCGCCGACCATGAAAAACAACATCATCAGAGACAACGTCGTCCTCGGGATGCCGGGCGGACACGGGGGCGGGATCTACTGCTGGCTCGGAACCCCCCGGATCATCAACAACGTCATCGCCGATAACGTGGCTCTCTGCAACGCCGGCGGGATCAGGTGCGTGGCCGCCTCGCCATTCATCACCAACAACACGATCTGCGCCAACTCCGCTGCTTTCAATGGCGGCGGGATCGACTGCGGAAACGGCATGCCCGTCATCACGAACACGATCGTCTGGGACAACACCGCGCTGAACTGGCCGCAGATCTCGGGCGGAGGGGCAGTGACCTACTGTGACGTGATGGGCGGCTGGCCCGGAACCGGCAACATCGCTGCCAATCCTCTCTTCTTCGGCGGCGGCGACTATCATCTCACCAGTAGTTCACCGTGCAAGAACACCGGCGCCAACACCGCCCCCGAAATGCCCACCGAGGATTTCGAGGGCGATCCGAGGATCTGTTACGGAACGGCCGACATGGGCGCTGACGAGTACTGGTACCACCTCTATCACGTGGGCGCGATCGCGCCGGGCGGTGCCGTCAGCATCAGGGTCGTGGGTGTTCCAGGTTTGCCCGTTCTGCTCGGCATGGGGAGCGGCATCCTGAATCCGCCGATGAACACTTCTTACGGGCTTCTCTACCTTCCGCTGCCGCTGTTGAGGTGCTGGAATCTCGGCAACGTTCCCGGAACAGGCATCCTGTCAACGACAAAAACGGTGCCTGCAGCGTGGAGCATGGGCCAGCAGTTTCCTTTCCAGGCCCTGGTCGGTCCGTGGAGTTACTGGAATGGAGTGCTCACCAACCTGATGGTGCTGACCGTGGAATAGACCGAAAGGAGTGACATCAGCGATTTGCCAAGAGGCGGGAAGGATTCCCGCCTCTTGGTGTAACTTTCGATGAGAACCTGGAAGTCAATCGACTCCTCTCTTCATCAAGGCATGGCGCTGATCGCGTTGTTCAGGAGAACGTAGATCTGGCACTGCGCGTCGCAGTCGAGCACCCAGTCCCTGCCCTGCCCGTTTCCGTCCGGCCCTCCGCGAAGCGGACAGCCGTCGGTGCGCGAGATCGCATTGACGAGGTGGGAGCGCGCCTGGTTGTAGTTGAACTTCCCCACATGGCTCGTCGCCGTGAGGAGCAGCCGTATCAGTGCCTGCTTGTTGCCCTTGGTGGTGACCTGCTCGGGGGTGAGGCTCTTCACGATTTCCAGGGCGTCGAGGATCATGGCCTGGATGTAGTCGGCGTTCGACAGGACGAGGATCTGCACCTCATCCGGCTCGGACGCATCATAGGGATCGGTAACGGTCAGCTCGATCACGTATTCGCCATCGAGATCGGGAATGAAGCTCGGCTCGGCCGCCGAGGGGTCGGTGATCTGGGCTTGGCTTCCCTCCGGTGCCGATTTGATCGTCCAGAGATAGCCGAGAGAATCGCCCTCGGGATCGAAAGACCCGGTTCCGTCGAGAGCGAGGCTGTTGTAGATGAACGTCATGCCGTCGGCGCCCGCATCGGCCGTGGGTGCGACATTGAGGGACGAGACAACGACCAAGTCGGGCGCGCTGGGAAGGCCCGCGCCGTCGGTGACCACGAGTTCGACCACGTAGGCGCCCACGAGATCGGCCACGAAGTGAGGCGTGGCCGTGTCAGCGTCGACGAGCACGGCCGTGCTTCCAGCCGGTATCTCGGTCATCTGCCACGCGTAGAGCAGGTTGCCGAAGGAGGTATTGTCGTCGAAGGAATCGGACCCGTCGAGATAGACGGTCTGGCCGTGGCTGATCGACTGGTCCGGACCGGCGACCGCGACAGGAGGCGCGTCGGTCACGATCTTGGCCACGAAGATGTCGTTGTTGCCGGCAGTGTATCCGGGAAAGGCGCCACGCGTCCAGCCCGCGACGTACGTGCTCGGTCCGTCGGCAGCCACGGCTCGGGTCGTGTTGAAGGAGCTGGAACTGAACTCAAAAGTCCAGAGCTCGCCTCCGTCGGAGTCGTACTTCCGGACGTAGGAGGCGGGACTTCGAGGACCGTTCGGATCGACCAGCGATCCTGTGACCGATCCGCACACGAAGACGAACGAATCGTCGACGTCGACTCCGGCGGCATCGGTTTCCCAGTCCGTTCCGTATTCCCGGGTCCAGAGCAGGCTCCCGTTCGCATCGTACTTGCGCACAAAGGCATCCCCGCGACCTCCCCTCGAATTATTGGCGGCCCAGGTCCCCGTCACGTACACGCCCGAAGCATCGACCGCGACCGCGTAGGCGCGCTCATAGGTCGCTGTCCCGAACTGGCGCGTCCAGACGATGTTGCCGTCGAGATCGTACTTGCACACGAACAGATCCAGCCCTCCGGCATGCGTCTCGCCCGGGAAGAAGCCCGTCGTCGCTCCGGCCACGTAGAGGAAGGAGCCGTCGGTGCAGATCGCCTGCGGGTCCTCGTTGTGGATCTCTCCGAACTGCCGGGTCCAGATCTCGTTTCCGTCAGTATCGAATTTCCGGATAAAAGCATCCATGTAGGCGGGATTCGACTGGCCGGTCATGTCCCCGTAGGTGTAGCCGGTGACGTAGATGCCGCTCGCGACCACTGCAACACCTTTTGCCCTGTCATTCTTCTCCGTTCCGAACTGGTTCGTCCAGGCCGTGTCACCGTTCGGTTCCATCTTCATGAGGAAAGCGTCCGTGTACCCGATCCGGGTCTCCCCTTCGAGGGCGCCGTTCGTCGTGCCCGCCACGTACACCGATCCGTCTGCTCCCAGGGCGGTGGCACGGTCGAATCCGCCGTAGAGGGTGCTGAACTGCGTGGTCCACTCGGTGTTTCCGCTCGCGTCGAGCTTGCGCACGTAGGAATCCCCGTGGTCTCCCTCGTTGGCCGAGCCCTCTCCGAGGGCTCCATAGGTTGATCCGCAGACGTAGGCTCCCGAGGCGTCCACCGCAATGCCGCGGTTCCCGTCGGACGCCGGAGTCCCGAACTGCCGCGTCCATACCTCGTTGCCGTCTGAGTCGAGCTTCTGAACGAACGGGTCATACCCGCTGGACGAGGTTTGTCCCGGGAGGGTACCCAGTGTGTAACCGGCCGCGTACACATCACCGTTGTCCACGGCCAGGCCATAGATACTGTCATAACTGGAGGTCTCGATCACCTTCAACCAGCTCGTGTTTCCGCCAGCATCCAGCTTCGCGACGAATGCGTCCTTGGAGTAAAAACTATAATCCCCTTCCCACCGGCCACCCACATGAACGTTTCCCGAACCGTCGACAGCGATCGCTCTGGCAAGATCTTCGAGGGTGGTTCCAAACTGGACTGTCCAGATCTCGTTTCCGCTTCGATCGTACTTCGTCACGAAGACGTCTTCCCTGCCCGCGTTGGCAAAGCCCGGAAAGGAGCCCTGTGTGGCACCGGCCATGTAGATCGCGCTGCTGTCGAGCGCGACCACCGTCGCATAATCGGACGAGGACGTTCCGAACTGCCTGGTCCAGAGCTCGTTCCCGTCCGGGTCGAAGACCATCAGAAAGGCATCCGATCCCCCATGTGCAGTCTGGCCGGGCAACACGTCGGAAACGTTCCCCGTGATACACACAACCTGGTTATCGGCCGCAACCCCATAGCTATAGAAGGAGGTGAATTCCAGAGGTTTTGTCCAGATCTCGCTCCCGTCGAGGGCCAGTTTTCGTATGTAACTCTGCATCCCATTGCTGACGGAGATGTCGCCCGCAACGGAGCCCTGCCCCTGACCCACAACGTAGACTCCCGAGTCGACCACTGCCACCCCGTACGCCCAGCCATTTCCGGGCGCGGGCGAATTGAACTGCCGCACCCAGGCGAGCTCCGGATCCTGGTCCGACGCGGACCCGCTGTTCCACGCGCAGATCGCGCCGAACGCCGCGATCAGCAAAAAAGCCCTTATTCCGGTTCGAGTCCATTCTGAAGTCACCATGGTCTGTTCTCCTTCTTCATTGCATTGCCGACAGAGAAAGCTCCACGAGGATTTCCCCGCGCACAACGCGAGACACGATTCTCCCAGCCCGCATTGCGGACAGCCGGACTCTCGATCGCGAGGAGGCTGCCCCAGGGGCTTCTTCATGAATCAAAAGCAAAAGTCGAGAAAGCGAACGGGCCCGAGCGGCTTTTTTTTATCATTTCCCGTACCCTGGTTTCCGGCTCGTAGGTTTCGCCGGATCTGTTACTCATTCAGGCCGGTCTACTCCTGCGTCGAGTCCAATGTCGCCATCGCCGACTCCGTTAATAGAAAAAGCAACAGGATTGAAACCGAACGGCGCGGCGCGAATTTTTTTTCAGTTCATTGGAGAATGCCCGCGGTGTGGCGATATCGAAATGGAGCTAAACCGTTGCGTCCGGCCGGGATCAGGGGTTACCGGTCGCTGTTCGCGTCATGCGGAATGGATCAAGGCAGCAGGTCTGACTGCGGCGCGCGGAAGGAAAACAACGCCGCGATTCGGGTGGTTTGAAATCAAGACATTTTTATATGTCGCTGATTTCTGATTGCAATTCGGCGGCCGTTCCTTAAATTCGAGGATTCCGCGCACAGGTTCGAGCCCTGAACAAACCTCTGGGCGCGGCGGCACCTCAAAAACTCACGGGAGCGATCCGGCCGCGGCTGCGGTCCGGAGACCTCCTTTTTCGTGAACTCACTCGAGGATTGACCATGAAACTTAGACCCATCATCTTCATCGTGCCAGCCCTGCTCTTTCTGCTCACGGCTGCGGGACTCCAGGCCGTCGAAGCCGACGACAAGGACCTTCGCCGCCTCATCAACGAGGCCGGAGACGCGGCCGTTTACCCGGGCTCGTCGCAGGTCATCGTCTTCGACAGGACAGTGGCCGACGTGCAGGACACGGGCCTCACCTACGTCGATCAGGAAAAGCTCTGGAAAGCGCTCACCCGGCGCGGCGGTCGCGATCTGCGGGCGGTGACCTTCAACTACGATCCGCTCTCGGCCAAGATCGAGGTGCGCGAGGCGCGCATTTTGAAAAAGGACGGCACGACCGTGGAGATCCCCCTCGACAGGGTCATCGACTATCCGGCGCCGGCGCGGATGATCTACTGGGGCGCGCGGGAGATCATCATTCCCGTGGGCCGCCTCGAGGCGGGCGACGCGCTCTACGTGAAGACCTTCCGCAAGGGATTCACCTATGCGCTGCTGGCCGAAGACGACGACGAGCGCTACATCCCCCCCATGCGGGGCCACTTCTACGACATCGTCCAGTTCTGGAGCGGCACGCCGACCCGGGAGAAGTCCTATACCGCGCTCGTTCCCAAGGACAAGCCCCTCCAGTTCGAGGTCTACAACGGCGAGGTGACCTGCGCGGTCCGTCCCAAGGGCGACAAGACGGAGTACGTCTGGACCAAGCGCGACATCAAGCCCTTCAAGGGAGAGCCGAACTCGTTGGCCGCGTCGGACGTGGCCACCAAGCTGCTCCTCTCGACGTCGCCCGACTGGAAGGCCAAGAGCCTCTGGTTCCACGGGGTCAACGAGGACTATGGAAGCTTCGAGTGGACGCCCGAGATCAAGGCCAAGGTCGACGAGATCACAACGGACTGCAAGACCGATGCCGAGAAGGTGTCGGCTCTCACACACTGGGTGGCTGACGAGATGCGCTACTCGGGCATCAGCATGGGACCGGGCGAGGGTTTCACCCTCCACTCGGGGGAGATGAATTTTCACGACCGCTGCGGCGTGTGCAAGGACAAGGCCGGCATGCTGGTCACCATGCTGCGCGCGGCGGGTTTCGATTCCTACCCGGCCATGACCATGGCCGGATCGCGCATCGACTACATCCCCGCCGACCAGTTCAACCACTGCGTCACCATCCTCAAGCACGCAGAGGGCGACTACCAGCTTCTCGACCCGACGTGGGTGCCCTTCGTGCGCGAGCTCTGGTCGAGCGCCGAGCAGCAGCAGAACTACCTCATGGGCGTGCCCGAGGGATCGGACCTGTGTGAGACGCCGATCAGCCCGCCCGAGAACCATTACTTCCGGATCAAGGGAGAGTCGCGCCTCGGCTCGTGCGGCACGCTCAAGGGGACCTTCACCCTCACCGCCGAGGGCCAGTCGGACGCGCGCGTGCGGCGCGCCTTCGTTCGCAAGAACAAGGCGCTCTGGAGGAGCTACTTCGACAAGGCGATGCACGACATCTCGCCCCGCGCCACGATCGACTGCCTCGACTTCAACGATCCCTACGACATGTCCGAGCCGATCACGGCCACCATCGAGTACACGATTCCCGACTACGCGATCGTAACGGTTGACCGCATCGTCTTTACCCCCTGCGTGGCGCGCTTCCCCTTCTCCGATGGGAGGACGTCCTACTTCATGACCATGGACATCGACCGGCCCGAGAGGAAGTACGGGTTCAAGACGCGCTGTTCGCGTCTGCTCGAGCTCGACGAGACGATCACACTGCCCGCGGGGTACGAGGTCAAGGAATTCCCCGAGTACGGTTCAGTCGACGGGACAGCGGCGTCCTTCGAGGGCGGTTACACGATCGACGACGCGGGCCGCCTCGTCTACGACGCAACGCTCGTCCTGAAGAAGCGCGTCTATGAAGCCTCGGATCACGAGAACTTCGGCGACGCTGTGCGCGGTGTGAAGAAGATGAAAAACAACGCGGTCGTGCTCGGCCGATAACGAGGGAGAACAAGAACCATGAAAAACAAAGTACTGAAATCGATCGTGACCGTTCTCCTCGTCTTCTGGCTCTCGAGCCTCGTGTCGACGGTGGCCGCAAAGGATGACCTTTGCGCTCGGGCCGACGCGGTCTACCTCGAGATGCACGACGAGTACACGCTCAACGAGGACGGGAGTCTGGTCCACCGCCACTCGCACAAGGTCAAGCTCCTCACTCACTACTCGTTCCATCGCCTGCTGGGCGAGAGCTTCATCGTCTACAATCCCGAATACCAGGAACTCAAGATCTACCGCAGCCGGACCACCATGGCCGACGGCAAGGAGGTCGACTCCACGCCCAACGCCTTCAACGAGGTGCTCCCCGGCTTCTGCCGCATGGCGCCTCCCTACATGGGCCTGCGCGAGATGGTGGTCACCCACCTCGGTACCGAGCGGCAGGCGGTGCTCGAGCTCGACTACGAGATCCGCTCGAAAGCGGGCTTTGTGCCCTTTCTCATGGGCGAGGAGATCTTCGCCGACTCGCACCCGATCCTGAAGAAGAAGGTCGACATCCACGTGCCCAAGGGTACGGCTCTCAAGAGCCGCCTCTTCAACAGCGACGTCGAGGCCGTGGTCAACGACGGCGGCAGCTTCATCACCTACTCGTGGACGTTCACCGATCTTCCCCTCGTACCTGGCGAGGCGATGAAAGCGGACAGCGCCGCGTTCGCGCCCCATCTCGTCTTCTCCACCTGTCCTTCCTGGGACGAGGCGGCCAAGACGCTCGCCGAGCGATTCGACGCGGCCTGCCACACTGGTGGCTCAGCCGACGAGAAGCTCGCCGCGATCAGCAAGAAGGCTGACGATCCCGTGGCTCTCATGCGGGCCGTCAACCGCTTCGTGGCTGACGACACGGCCGGCGTGGCCATCGATCCAACCCTTCTCGGTTATCGCCTGAGGCCCGCGGCAGAGACCTTCGCGTCGAGCCTCGGCACCTCTTTCGACAGGGCGGCTTTTCTCGTGGCGCTCCTCCGCAAGACGGGGCTTTGCGCGAAGCCGGCTCTCCTGTCGCGCCACGGCAACGTTGCCGACGACGTCCCCTCGTGGCATCAGTTCAAAGAGTGCCGTGTCGTGTGCACGCCCGGTGGTGCAGCAGCGCAAGCGATCGTCCTCGATCCGGCCCGAGTCGCGGACTCGCCCGTCGACGAGAGCATGGCGGGACGCACGCTGTTCACTCCCCTTTCGAAAGGAGACAAGCTCCACACCCTCCCGAAATCGTGCAAGTGCGCCAACAGGGTGACGGCCGACCTCGACCTCTCCCTCGACAAACAGAATCGCCTCACCGGCAGAGTGCGGCTCACCGTGGCCGGGGCGCTCAATCCTTTCCTGCAGCTCACGGGCGGATCGGAGGCCTGGGCCAAGCAGCGCATGGCGCGCCTCGTTTCCGGCGCCGTGTTCGGCGATGTGCGCACCGCGCTTCTCAGCGAGACCGAATCGGTCTTCGTGGGATCGATCAAGGAGCCCGTCGCGCTCACCACGCGCAACGGCCTGATCGAGTTCACCCTGCCAGGCTGTCCGGGCGGGGCGATCGACATGCATATTCCCCTCGCATCCGAGACGCGCGCCACCCCTCTGAGGCTGCCGCGCGCCGTGACCGAGTCGGTGACTCTCGAGCTCGCTCTTCCCGAGGGAACCAGAGTTGTCGTCGCGCCCGAGAGCGCCGAGATGATCGGCCTCCCCGCTTCGATGAACAGGTTAATCTCGACTGACGGCGCGGTGTTCAAGGCGGTACGGAATCTCTCGGTGCGCCAATCGATCGCGGCCGAAGATTACCCGGTCCTTCGAGAAGTCATGATCGAATGGTCAGCGCCCGACGCACGGCGCGTGATCCTCGAACCGAAGAGATAGATGTCTGGTGGTGCTATCCGCTGTGGATTCTTGTTTCGGACGCTCTGCCGGCACAGCCAATGCCCAGCTGACTTCAGATGCCCTCTCCTTCCAGTCCGTTTCGTAAACCCCGTGGTATTTAGCCACGGACTCATCTCGATTCGTTTTCCAGTCTGAATCTTCAGATGACGTACTGCATGTCTTCTGCCGAGATCCATCGACGAAGATTCCGAGAACAGAACGGCGTGGGCCGGCTGGCAGAGTACGGTGAGGAGGTGGTCGGCCGTGCTGCCGCCGCCGCTGGCCCGGCGAGGATTCTCATTGATCGTGCTCCGTTGCTGTTCAAAGCGCACCGCGGGCTCAGAACCCTCGCAGCACGGCCATCGACTCCTCGGCGATCGTCTTGCCCGACGGGGTGAAATCGAAAACCTCGAGAGACACCCACTTGTCATAACCGAGTTCGCGCAGAGTGCGAAATGCCCCCTTGAAGTCGCTGCGGGCCGTCCCCGTGCCCAGATGGCGGCCGTCCATTTCCTGCACGTGGACGTGGCCGATGTGGGAATAGTACTTTCTGATCAGGGTCTCGAAGGACTCTGTTTCGTCGGCCGTGTTGTGAAAGTCGAACATGAAGCTCACCGCGGGGTGATCGACCGCCTCGGCCAGGGCGAGGGCGTCGGACAGGGTGTTGACCACGTCGGTCTGCGACCTGTCGAGAGGCTCGATGAGAATCATCACCTCCCGCTCCCGGGCGTGATCGGCCACCATCGAGAGGCTCTCGGCAAAGTAGCCCGTTGCTTCCTTGATCGGAATGCCGATCGCGTTGCGCTGCTTGGGCGAGCCGAAGATCATCGCCCGGCCTCCGAGGTCGGCGCAAAAATCGATGAGGTGCTTGAAGTAGACCACGGTCCGGTCGCGCACCTCTCTCTCGGGCGCGGTGAAGTGAAGACCCCTGGGAGGCGGTGCGAGAAGCCAGTGGAGACCGGCGCAGACGATTCCAGAGTCGTCCATGATCTGAACCATCTCTGCGCGTCGCGCCGCGGTGATCTCCTGCACCCCCTCGTCGACGAGAGTGAAGGCCGCGATCTCCACGCCCGTGTAGCCCGCGCTGCCGATGATGCGGCACTGCTCGCGCCAGCTCAGGGCGCGCATGCTCTCGTTGCACATGGCGAAGCGGAATCCCCGCTGGGCGGGCAGGCTCAAACAGTTGATTGGCGATCCTGCCAGGGCCGTTGCGCCCAGGAGTCGCCCCGATCTCTTTAAAAAACTCCGGCGGTTCATCCCTCTCATCGGTATCTCCTTGTCGCTGACAGGTCTCGTCGATCACGAGACAACAGCAACATTATAGAGGATGAGCGCGGGTAGAACCCAGAGAACGGTAAGATTTTGAATCTGCTTTAGGGCCGATCAGAAGGGGACCTTTGAGGTTGCGCCTGGAGGGCAAGGTCGACAGTGAAGTGGAAGACGCTCCCCTCTCCCTCCTCGCTCTCGACCCAGATCTTTCCGCCCATCTGTTCGACGAGGCGGCAGGAGATCGCCAGGCCGAGATCGATTCCCTCGTACCGGCCCCGGGCCGAGTCGGTAACCTGAGTGAAAGCCTCGAAAATCTGCTTCTGCTTGTCTTTCGGGATTCCGATCCCCTTGTCGGTGACAGTGAAATGAAGCCGTACCTTGTTCGCGGCTTGAGACTCCTTCTCGACGCTGAGAACGATCTGCCCGTGACTGCTGAACTTGATCGCGTTCCCCACGAGGTTGAAGATGATCTGCCGGAGCCGGACAGGATCGCCGGTCAAGAGGGAGGGCATGTCGTCGCCGATCCGGCAGGCGAAGTGCCGCTCTTTGTGAATCGCCTGAAAATCGAGAGCGCTCTCGATCCTGGAGAGGTGGTGGCGCAGATTGAAGTCGACGATCTCGAAGTGCATTCGGCCCGTCTCCATGGCCGTGAAGTCGAGCAGATCGCCGATCACCGCGATGACCGCTTCCGACGACGTCTTGGCTGTTTCGAGAAGGTCCTTTTGCTTCTCCGTGAGGTCGCTGTCGAGAACGAGATCGATCATGCCCATGACACCCGTCATCGGCGTGCGGATCTCGTGCGACACATTGGAGAGAATCTCCGACTTGAGCCGCGACTCATCGAGCGCCGCGTAATCTCTCTCGGCGCAGACGATCCGCGTCGTCTCCACCAACTGGAGAATGCGCCGGGATGGGTCTCGAAGAAGCCGATGGGCCAGAAGAGCGGCAAGGAGCAGGGATATGAGCGCCGTGCCCGCGGCGACCAGAGCGGCCCGAACCGGATCTCCTTCGGCGGCAAAAATCAACTCGTGGGTGACAAACGCCGCGCAGACAATCAGCACGCTGAATGCCGCGACAAGCAAGAGGTGAAACACCAGTTTCCGCTTGATGGAGGAGTCGGTTTGGAGCGGACCGCTGCCTCGATCGTGCTGTTTCCCATTGGAACCGGTATTTGAGTGAAAATCTTTCATCGATGTCCTGTCGGTGCTGGTTGTGTAATCATGATCAGTGCAAATCACTTTCTCTCTAAAAAGTAAAATTCCGCGGTCTCGAAAAGGGACTCACTCTTTCCAGATAAAGTGAGCATTGCAGAATCCATCAAAAAACTGCTATAATATGCCCCGTCACAGGAAAGCGCCTTGATCGACTGGAGGACAGCTCCTCCCGGGAAAATCGCAGGGATGCGCAAAAAGTGTGAGTCCCTTTATAGTTTGCTGGCATTGAGTTTAGCGGTTTGGCACGAGGAATGTTTATGATTTCGTCCCTGCCATGTTCCGGTGTTTTTCCGAGAGGATTGAGCGTGGACAGGGTAGACAACTCTCTAAACTCCAATGATTAATGGATCACCGTGAACTCTGAAGCTCTGCTCGATCACTCGAAATTCATTCGCTCTCTGGCGCGCAGCCTCGTCCTCGACGAGAGCAGCGCTGATGACCTCACTCAGAAAACCTGGCTCGCGGCTCTGAAAAAACCGCCGAAGGAGGAGTCCCCGCAAATGGGCTGGCTTTCCAAGGTGGTGCACAATCTGGCCCGCATGGAGAAGAGGAGTTTTGTTCGGAGATACAAACGGGAAAAGGTCGTCGCCGTGCCTGAGGCGGTCCGGTCGACGGAGGATGTCTTCGAACGGCAGGCCCAGACGCAACTCATCTTCGACGCGGTCATGACCCTCAAGGACCCCTACCGGTCAGCGATTCTCCTACGGTTTTACGACGACATGCCACCGCGAAAAATCGCCAGGGAGATCGACGCGCCAGTCACCACGGTCAAAACCTGGCTCCAGAGAGGCCAGGAACAGTTGCGCAAAAAACTCGACAATGAATTCGGCGGAGATCGGAAATCGTGGAAGCTCGCCCTCGCACCGGTCGCGGGCTTGAGCCTCGCCACCTCGGCAGCGAGCGCGTCGACGACAGCGACGACGGTGGCCGTGAGTTCCGGGGTGGGTGTTGCGGCCCTCAAGCTGGGACTCGTCGGTCTCGTGGCCGCCACGGCGCTGATCTTTCTGACCTCGCTCTGGAACATTTTTCCCGAGGAGAGCGGGCCCGACGCCTTTGGCCCTGCGGGAGGCCGGGTCAATCAGGGCGGCATGCAGATGCCTCCCGAAGATCTCGCGGGAAACGACCGCGGGCGCTCCTCGTTCGGCAAAGAGGAGACTCAGAAGGTCGCCATACCACCGACGCATTCTCTGCTTTCCGAACGCGTGACCGATCTCGTGACCGGCGAGCCGATCGAGTCCTTTGATCTCAGATTGTCGCCTGTTGCGGGTATGCTAAACACGCCTGTTTTAGATGAGAAGACTCTGGAGTTTAACGATACAGAAGGTCTCTTCTCTTTGCCCTCTGATGGACGACCCGGCTGGTACAAGCTTTCCGTCAGGACGGCCCACCACATGATCAAGCACGTTGCCGTAAGGTTTCCTGCAAGTGGCGAAACCAATTACCTGAAAATCGAACTCGATCCTGGATTTCAACTCTCGGGTCGGGTAGTGGACAGCGAAACCAACGAACCGATTAAAGACGCGGTCGTGGGAGTCAAGAACGGCACCTCGCTGGACAAGATCCTGCTCGGTACGCCCGGGGGTGGAATTCACGACCGGACTGACAGTGATGGGTGCTTCACTCTCAGGGGGCTCGGCAGAGACGCCGCCAAGGTAGTCGCTTCTCATCCTGACTATGCCCAGGTATCGACCAAAGCTTGGCCTGAAGCCGCGGGGATTGAGATCAGACTTGTGCGTGGATTCAGGATGTTCGGCACAGTTTTGTCCGACGAGGGGAAGCCTTTGCAGGGAGCCGTTATTAGCATTTCGGGAGAGGGGATCGATCTACGGATATCGGTTCTCTCTGGTCCAGACGGCCGTTATGAAACACCGCCCATGATCGCAGGATCCTACCCCTGGGTCAGGGCGTCTTGTTCACAACAGAACCTTGAGAACACCACCCAGTCTTCAGTCGCACACTTCACCATGGAGTCCAGGAGAATCCAGATCTTCAACGAAGATGTAGAGGTCGACTTCGGGCCTTCGGAGGATCATGTCACCAGGCAGGGGACCTTCTATGACGAGAGCTGGAAACCTGTAGGAGGTGGGACGATCCTGGCGACAGCGCCTTCTCTCAGGGTCACCCAGAGCGCGTTGTGCGACAGTGAGGGTTTTTTCGAGTTCCGGAAAATCCGACCTGGAACAACGTACCGGATCATCGTCTTTTTTCCCGGAAATGAATCACAAATCCCGCTCGGCACTCTCGATTTCAGGCGGATCGATCGACGGTCAGATTTTTCTCCGACCTAGACAAATCCCTGCACGTTCGGGAATTGTCATAGCGACTGCCATCGATCCTCAATCTTCTTCGGCAGTGTACCAAACCAGGGTTGGAGAACAGGGAACGTTCAGATTGAGGGGGCTACCGCAGGGGACCTACGTTCTGTCGTACCAGTACAGTTCTTCACATGCTGCTGAACGACCCTCCATAAAAAAAGAACTCGAAACCAAAACCGGAGATTGCACAACATTCGAGATCAACGCGGGGGTGGCCATCAGAAATGTTCCTCTCTTCGCACCCGCCAAAGGCACTTTACGCCTCATTGGCACCGGCTTTAAGAGTGACGAGCTTCTCGATCTGCGGCTCTCTTCTATGGAACGCGACAACGCGATCGACTCCAATGGAGGATTGAACTATATCTGCATGGTGCCTCAGGGATTCTGGATTGCCGAGTTTTTCTTAAGCGGAAATCCGGCAGCAGAGCGAGACATTCAGATCGTCAACGAAAAACTAACCGAGCTGGAAATCGACAGAACGGATCTTCAATCAGGTTCAACGACCACCATACTCGAAGGGGTCCTCAGAAATGCCGCCGGCTTCCCGATCAAAGGCGCAATACTCTCCTTGACTTCGCCAGGCCAGGACTTGAGATCGCTAATCCCGAACATCACCACGGACGCCGAAGGCCGATTCTTCCTCCACGGGTTGCCCATGGGTCTATGGAGTGTAAGAGTGAGTGCAATCAACAAATCGGATCCAGCCAGACACGACTCCGAGTACATCTTTCCGAGCGAGATCACCAACAAACCTCAGCGCAATTCGATCGTCCTTTGTATCGATCTCCCTTTAGGAAGAGCCGGTTTGCGACTCTGCGACCGAATGACGGGTCAACCTTTACCGGACAAGATTTCCTGGACCGTGCGCGCGCGGGGCAATGTTAACAACCGGAAAACGATTGTTACTGGATGCGGCAGCGAAGCCGAGGTCATCGGTCTCCCCGAAGGCTCAATCCGATTCCTTGTCACCGCCTCTGGTTACGAGCCCTATGAATCTGAATCCTTCTTCGTGGCGCAAGGAGAGAGAAGCGATCTCGGTGAGATCCAGCTACATCTGGATAGGTCCGAGCAAAATTAATCACAGATCTCCGGCCACTGTGGTCGACGCAAAGTGATTGTCAGCCGGTGAATGGTGTTCGCATCCCGAGCAATGCCATTCAGGCTCATCAAAAGCATCCGCCGTAACCCGAAAGCGATCGAAAGCGGACGTGGAGTATGTGCCGGATTGGTAGGTTTCCGAGGCGCCCGAATATGTGGGAAATTGGATCCAAAGACCTGTGCTTCTATGGCGCATCTTGAAATAGACATCCATCCCAATCCATGTGCAATCATAGCCAGCTTCGCCAGATGCGTTAATCACGAGCGAACCGGAGGCAACAGTCACAGACGCGTTGACCGTAAGCCCACAAGGAGCAACACCCTGCGGCGCAGAATGGACGACCGCCCGATCATCGACTCCTTTTGTCACCTCCGAGCCGGAAAAGCCGAAGGCGGTGATCGCAAAAACAATGGTCACGAGAACAAGAATGTTCAACTTCATGATCAATCTCCCTTTCACGCGTCTACGCTACGCGCGACGACGCACTCCGCTCTGGGCGGAAACGCACTCCGCGGCGAGCGAGGACAGTTGGAACGCCAGAGCTGGAAGGGAAGCGCCGGGCGCCTGAAGCGTCCGTTGAATAGAGAGGGTCTATAAGACAAAATGCGTGGAGCGGCCCAAAACGCAAAAGTATTGAAATATTTTTATATATGAAAAACAAACGAGAACAATCAACCCGTTCGGGCCGCCCCGAAGACGAAGCCTTTGAGAGGTTTGCCGGCGGCGAGGAGGCGGACAGCGCATTCGAAGACGCTCTGCCCGCGTTCGAACGCCAGGTCAAAAAATACCTCATCATCTTTGGAATCAAAGGCGAGATGCTCGATGAGATTGCCCAGGAGGCGCTGGTTCGCGTCTACCTGAAACGAACGTCGCTCCTGGGAAAGGGCGTGCCATCGATCAAGACGTGGATCCGCACGGTGTGCCACAATCTCAAGATCGACCTCGTTCGCAACAGGCAAAAATATGCGAACAGGATCACACGGCGAAAAGAACGCGCCGGGCGTCCGACTTGCGGTCCAGTCTCCAAGAGCAGTAAGAAGGATGGCCAGGCCCTCTCTGCCGAGGATCTGCCATCCCTCGAAAACGATCCCGAACTGCGCGAAATCCTCGACCTCTGCATCGAGCAGCTCCCGGGCCACAGCCAGATCATCTTCGAGCTCCGCTACCTGCTCGACGTGCCGACCAACGAAATCGCCGATGTCGTCGACAAGGGAATCAGGCTGATCCAGACCGAGCTCAAACGGTCTCGTGAATCGCTCGCAAACTGCCTGCGCTATCACGGTTACGCCATAGAGACACGCAAAGGCAACACACCATGAAACTCGAAAACCTGATCGTCCAGCGGCGCACACTCAACGAGAAGAGCTCTCTGATCAACCGGCGGAGCGCCCACTGCCTGACTCTGGCCGAGATCGAAGCGCTCGCCCTCGGGCGAGGCGCTCCCGACCGCAAACTGTGCGAGCGTTGCGCGAGCCTCCTCGAAATCTTCGAGGATCAGATCAAAACAGAGATTCTCAGGTGATTGGTGATTTTCTCTCCTGCCGGCCATAGACTGGCCTTCTTTACAGACCGCCCCATTTCACGATTCGCCTGAAACGAAGAGATGCCGCGCCATAGACCCAGCCACGAACCTCCCAGTCCGCGCGATCCGCTTTCCCGAAAGCGCGATCCGCTCACCCTCAAGAAGGTAGCGGCATTCTGGTTCCCCCTGGCGCTCACCTGGCTGATGATGGCCCTCGAGGGCCCGATTCTCGCCGCGATCGTGGCCCGCCTCGTCGAGCCGAAGGTCAACCTCGCCGCCCACGGTGTGGCCATCGCCATCGCCATCATCATCGAGGCGCCGGTCATCATGATCATGAGCGCGTCGACCGCGCTGGTGGGCGATCGGGCGACCTTTCTGCGCCTTCGCAACTTCATCTACCTGTTGAACACGGCCATCACTGTTGTCATGGCCGCGCTGCTCTTCACTCCCGGAATGGACTGCATCACGCGCGACCTGATCGGTCTCCCCGATCGCGTCGCCGACCTGGTCCACACGGCGCTCGTCGTCCTTCTCCCCTGGCCGGCGGCGATCGGTTATCGGCGCTTCTACCAGGGGCTGCTCATCGCCAACGGCCAGACCCGCCGCGTCGCCTTCGGCACGGCGATCCGGCTCGGTACGATGTGCGTCGTCGGTTTCGGATTCTACTTCGCCCTCGATCTGCCCGGCGCGATCGTGAGCGCCGCGGCTCTCACCGCGGGGGTCACGATCGAGGCGGTTGCGGCGCGCTTGATGGCAGCCGACGCCGTGACAGGCCTGCTCTCGGGCAACGCCCGGAAAAACAATTCCCGGCCGGAGGGGTACACCTATCGCGAGATCGGAAGATTCTACTGGCCTCTCGCCCTGACATCGACGATCTCGCTCGCCGTGCACCCCATGGTGACCTTCTTCGTGGGACAGGGCCGGTTCCCCCTCGAATCGCTCGCCGTGATCCCCGTGGTCAATGCCCTCGTCTTCATTTTTCGGGCGCTGGGGCTCTCTTTCCAGGAGACGGTGATCGCCTTGCTCGGCGAGAAAGCCGAAAACTACAGGCTGCTCAAGCAATTCGGCCTCATTCTCGGCACGGTGACGACTCTGACGCTGGGAACGATCGTCTTCAGCCCCCTCTCAACGGTCTGGTTCGAGTCGATCTCCGGTCTCTCTCCCGAACTCGCGCGCTTTGCGTTGACACCGGCGCGGATTCTCGTCGTGATTCCTCCGCTCTCCGTCCTCCTTTCGCTGCAGCGCGCCGTCTTGGTCAAGATGCAGCACACCGTTCCGGTGACGTGGGCGACGTGCATCGAGGTCAGCGGTGTTCTGGGAGTGCTCTACGTCACGATCGAAATGGCCGGGATGGTCGGCGCCGTGGGCGCGGCCATCGCGCTGCTCGCCGGCCGCATCGGTGGGAACACTTTCCTCTTGCGGCCTTGCAGGGACGCAACGAGAAGCCGGCCGCCGGAGGCTCCGGACAAATGACAGACCATCACGATATCCTTTTGTCCATGGAGGCGGCCGGGACGATCTGGTAACCTGATTCCGCCGGGTCGACAGGCCTGTGGTTGGGCAACACACTTTTGGGGGTCTTCGTCAATGGCGCACACCGCGAAAGCACTCTTGAAACAGCTCGAGAATCTCAAGGACAAGTTCGGCGGAGGCGAGAGCCGATCAAAGATCGATCTCATCGATCGGATCGCACGATCTCGCCTGGGAAGCGCCAAGGAGGTGGCCGGGTTTCACGACGCTCTCTGCTTCCTGCGCGCCTTCCCCGATGATGAAGCTCTGCTCGCCCGCGTGGAAGGCGCGCTCGGAGCCTTCAGCGAGAGGAATGACCTCCGCCGCTTCCGGAAGGAGCTGGTAGACACGGGCATCGCCGGAACGGAGATTTTCTACCCCTTCTTCTGGTTCACTGCAGCCTGGCTCGCCAAACACTGGCCCGGCCAGCTCTTTGTCGACTGGCAGGCTTTCGAGCGCAAGGAGAGGCTCGACAAGATCCTGCATCTCCTCGTTGCCTACTGCGAAACACCCGCTCTCGACGAGATCGGTTACTCCCTGAGTGAATGGATCGAACATCTCAAGGGACCGCACGAGACCGACGCCGCTTTCCTCATCAAGCGCTTCGGCGCGTTCAGGTCCGATTCCTTCGGCACGGAGACGGTCTACGAGGACATCGACGTGCCGCTTCGTCTCGCACCCGGGCCGACCAGCCCGGCGCGCACGAACGAAAAGTACGGGCCAGCGAGGATCGTCTACCAGACCGAGCCCCTGTCGCGCGCGCGGCCGAAGATCGCCGACGACGTCAAGCGCCCGCCCGACTCGGTGACCGTTCTGCCGCCTCGCGAGGGACAGAAGCTGATCGATCTGGCCCGCGCCGCCATGGTGACGCGCAGTCGCGATCTCGACGTCTTCGTTCACGGCGACAAGAGCGATGTGCGGCTCATCGATTGCGGCGAGGGGCTCCAGTTCGCCTGTTTCAGCGCCGTTCCCGAGCGGCGCCTCCTGCTCGAGGCGGTCTACGGTATGCTCACTCTCAAGAACGGCATCCCCGCCGGTTACGTGCTCGTCAGCTCGCTCTTCGGATCGTCGGCCATTGCCTACAACGTGTTCGACACCTTCCGGGGCGCCGACTCGGCCAAGGTCTACGGCCGCATCCTGTCGATCGCCCACAACATCTTCGGCGCCGACACCTTCATCGTCGATCCCTACCAGCTCGGCCACAACAATCCCGAGGGCCTTCACTCGGGCGCGTGGTGGTTCTACTACAAGCTCGGTTTCCGGCCCCACGACGCGGGTGTGCGCCGCGTGCTCAAGGGAGAGCTGGCAAAAAAGAAGGCCGACCCGCGGCACAGATCGACGATCGCCACGCTCCAGAAACTCACGGCCGAGAACATGTACTTCCACTTGAAGAAGCCACGCGCCGACGTGCTCGGCCGCTTTTCGGTGGGCAACGTGGGGCTCGCCGTCTCGCGCTACCTCTCCGAACGGTTCGGCGCAGACCGCGAGGGTGGTCTCAAGATCTGCGCGCGCGAAGCGGCCCAGCTCCTCGGCAACCGGTCGCTCCACCGATTCTCCCCGGGCGAAGGTTTGGCGTGGACACGGTGGAGCCCGCTCGTTCTGGCACTTCGCAACGTCAAACGATGGGGCGCGGCCCGGAAGAAATCACTCGTCGCTCTGATCCGCGCCAAGGGCGGCGTGCGCGAATCCGATTTCGTGACCCGATTCGACGAGCACAAGCTCCTGCGGAAGGCTCTTCTCGAACTGGCCGAGGAGGAGTAAATCAGACCGACTCACTCGCCGCCCGACGACGAGAGATCGAGCAGAAACGCCTTGCGCCGGCGATAGAGCGCGAGGCGTTTTTCGATCGCCGCCGCGCGGGCGGCGTCGTTCGATTTATCGACAAGGCCGAGCGCGCGCGCGGCCGAAGTCGCGGCCTGATCGAAAAGACCGGCCGCTGCCTGGGCGGCGGCGAGCGTATCGAGAAGGGGCGCACCCGGCCGCGGCACCAGATCGATCGCCTTGCGGGCGAGCCGGAGCGCCTCGGCGCCATCTCGAATCTCCTCATCGGGATGGGTGGCCAGGATCCACGCGAGGTTGCGCAGCGCCATGAAATCATCGGGATCGCTCTCCACGGCGCGGGCCAGGTTGCTTTTTGCGCCTCCATAATCCCCTTCTGATTGCAGCAAGAGACCGAGATCGCGGAGACCGAGCGCGTGGTCGGGTTCGGTTTCGATCAACCGGGCCAAGGTCTCCTTGGCCTCGGCGCGATGGCCGAGCCTGTTGTGGGCGTAGCCGAGACGATAGAGGGCGAGCGGGTCGTCGGCCGCGATGCGCAGAACCTCCTCCGAGTGTTTCACCGCGGCGGCATAGTCCTGCTTCAGCATGGCGAAGTTGCCCAGCATCTGCCACGCGGCGTGAAGATCGGGACGATCGGCAACCAGTTCCTTGCAGAGCGCTTCGGCTCGGTCGTACTGCCGCGTTCCGAGGAATGCCAGGACCTGCGACGCTTTCCGGTGATAGTCGATCAGGTCCTTGGGATCGTCCCGGTCGGGATCGATGTCGAGATCGAGCCGCGCCGCGCCGCCCACGTAGCCGAGCGACTCGAGGCGCTTCCGGGCGGCGCTGTCGAGGTCGAGCCGGCCCTCTTCCTCGCGGTCCGCGCGCGCGCGGGTCTGGTCCTCGACGATTTGCTCCAGCCGGTGGCGGAGCGCCCTGGCGCGCCGTTTCTCGTGTCCCACGAGGTTGGTCTCCTCGGCTGGGTCGGCGGAGAGGTTGTAGAGCTCGGGCCTCGTGGTGAGAATATACTTCCAGCCGTCGTGGGTGACGAGCCCCAAGAGAGGATTCGCCCTGAACGCCGTCGGCGTCGTCGATTCGCAGAAAATGTAGCGCTCCCTGTCTGTCTCCGCGGAGGGGGAGAATGACGGAGAGAGATCAACGCCCTGAACATCGAGGGGAGGATCGATCCCGAGAAGCGCGCACACCGTGGGAACGATGTCGACGATACCGACGAGGCCGCTTTTCCGCACGGCGCCTTCGTGCGTCCGCACGCCGATTTTGTGCCGCGGCGCCTTGAAGATCAGCGGCACCCTGACCGCGCTCTGATAGATGTAATAGGAATGGGTCAGTTCGCCGTGTTCGCCGAGCATCTCTCCATGGTCGCTGGTCACGACGATCAACGTCGAATCGTAGAGGTCGCGCTCCTTGAGCGCGGCCACGACCTGGCCGATGCAGTGGTCGACATAGGCGATCTCGCCGGCATAGGATTCGCCCGCGAAACGGGACGCGAAGGGTTCGGGCGGATCGTAGGTCATGTGCGGATCGAAATAGTGGAGAAAGAGAAAGAAAGGCCGATCGCCTTGCTCGGCGAGCCAGCTCACCGCCTCGCGGGTGACTTCCGCCCCGCGCCGTTCGTTGATGCCGATCGAGCCGCTCCCCTCCTCGAACCGGTCGCTGTACGTGTCGAATCCCTGGTCAAGGCCGAATCGCCTGTCGAGTACGAAGGAGCTGACGATCGCCGCCGTGCGGAAACCTTCCTCCCGCAGCCGTTCGGCAAGGGTTTCATTGGACGGTCCGAGACAGTAGTTCTCGTTCCGGTGAACGCCGTGGAAGACGGGATCGGTGCCCGTGAGCATGGTGCTGTGCGACGGCAGGGTCTCGGGAACGGGAGTGATCGCGTTCTCGAAAAGGACACCCTCGGCTGCGAGAGCGTCGATGTGGGGTGTGATCCCCCCCTCGCGCCCCATGCAGCCGAGATAGTCGGCGCGCGTCGTGTCGATGCTGATGAGCAGGACGTTGCCGGCGGGTCCGGCAAAGGGCCACAGCCCGCCGACGTACAAGACAGCCGCGCAGAGAGCGGCGATCAGAAGAAGGATCGCCGTTGATGGGCGCACTCGAAAACCCATTTTTTCTCCCACTCTGACGGGCCGCGCCCACGACGCATTTCGGGGCATCGTCCCGTTCGAGCACAGTCTCTCAAATAGAATTTCATTATCAAGAGGGCGCAACCGCCAAGCCCTGCGCACCGACATGACCGGTCCTTTTCGCCGAGCGGACAGGAGGACGTATATATCATATTATATTATTGACAAAGACTTACATATATGCATAAATTCAAACAGCGGGAACGCCTACGGATTTCTTGAAATTTCAACACATTTGGAGTCCCATTCCATGTCGGTCCGAACCTGTTTCACCCTCCTTGTCTTTCTCCTTCTTTTCACGACCGGCCAGGCACATACGCCTCACGACGCGGTGCCCGCCGCGGCGATGAGCCCCGCTTTCGAAACGGACAAGACACTGTTCTGCAGCGTGACCTTCATGCAGAACTTTCTTCTCAAATCGACGGACGGGGGCGAGACATGGTCGACATCACAAAAGGGCATCTCGCCCTATCCCGTGTCGAGCATCGCTTTCTCGCCCGATTACGCCACGGACGAGACCGTCTTCGCCGGAACCGACGGAGGAGAACTCTTCAAGACGACCGATGGCGGCGCATCGTGGCAGCTCTGCAACGGGAGCGTTCAATCGTCGAAGATCCGCACCATCGCCGTCTCTCCTCTTTTCGGCACTGACGGGATCGTCTGCTACGGAACGGAGGAGCACGGTGTGCTGGGATCGGCCGACGGGGGCGCCACGTGGTTCTCGGCCAACCAGGGCCTCCAGGCCCGCTACATCTTTCGCCTCGTCTTCTCACCCGACTTCGACGTGGACCAAACCCTTTTTGTGGGTACGGCCGGCGGTCTCTTCAAGTCGGTGGATAAGGGCCTCAACTGGTTCCAGCCGGCGCCTCACGCGGGTTTTTTCGTCACTTCAGTGGCCCTGTCGCCCACGTACGGGCAGGATCAGACACTTTATGCCGCGACGTGGGGGTACGGCATCTACGCATCGATCGATGGCGGGGCCACATGGCAGAGCCGCAACGCGGGCCTTCCCGAACTCGAGTTCGCCACCGTGGCGCTCTCGCCGGATTTCACGAACGACGGGACGGTTCTGGCCGGTTCCAGGGAGGTGGGACTTTTCAAATCGACCGACGAGGGCGCGTCGTGGACCATGATCAACGAGGGGCTCGACGAGCAGACCGACCAGACCGAGGTCCACTATTTCGATTTCCTCTTCTCTCCCGGTTTCTCGGTGGACCGGAACGTGGTTCTCGTCTCCTTCGAAGGGCTTTACAAGTCGGAAGATGACGTGGCCAAGTGGAGACACCTCAACATTTTCAACCAGAACATGATCCGCAGCGTGGTCTGCAGCCCTGCTTACGCCACCGACGGGACCGTGTTCGCGGGCGCCTATGGAGGGGGCGTGTACAGGACGCGCGACAGCGGCGATTCGTGGAAGGCCGTCAACACGGGCTGCTTCAACGTCTACGCCGATCCCATGGCGATCAGCCCGGCCTATGCCACGGACAAGACCGCCTTCGCCGGATACTACAAATCCGTTCACCGAACGACCACGGGAGGCGATTCGTGGCAGTTCATCGAGGTCGATCCCTCCCACTACATCTACATCAGATACATGGCCATTTCGTCGGGATTCGCCACCGACCAGACCTTGTTCATCGGCAACTCGGTGGTAGGCGAGATCCCCATCTACAAGTCGACCGACGGGGGTTTGTCCTACGATCCCCTCTCCGCGCCCTACTCCGTCTTCTCCCTCGCCGTCTCCCCCGAGTATCCGTCCGACCAAACCCTGTTCGCCGGCTCACGGTACGGTGTTTTCCGATCGCAGAACGGAGGCGACACTTTCTCCAAGGTCAGCCCCTGGCTTTTGATCAACTACCTCTGTGTGTCAGACTCCTACGCGAGCGACGGAACGGTGTTCGCGGGCGCCAGCGGCCATGGCGTCATGAGATCGACCGACTACGGTACGTCGTGGGAAATGGTCAACACCGGTCTCGACAACGCGGTGATCGAGGCGATCGGTATCTCTCCCGATTTCGCGTTCGACGGCACCGTGTTCGCCACCACGAAGAGCCGCGGTGTTTTCAAGTCTATCGACGGAGGCGACACCTGGAGCTACAGCGGCATGGACGGGGAGTTCGTCCACCGGATCGCGATCTCGCCCGCCTTCTCGACAGACGGCACCGTCTACGTCGGCACTTGGGACGGCGTGGTCAGGACGACCGACAGCGGCGCCTCGTGGGAGCGGGTTCTCAAGGTCCGCCACTACGACCAGACGTGCAAGTTCATTTACTACTATGGGACCTGGGACAAACAAACAGATCCTTTTGCCACCGGCGGGTCGGTGGCTCTCACCGACGAAACCGACGCCGAGGCGCGCCTCTTCTTCTCCGGGACATCGATCAAGTGGATCGGAGTGAGAACCAGTTCCGGGGGGATCGCCGACGTCTACATCGACGACGTCTATCAGGGCCAGGTCGACCTCTATGCGTCGCAGCCCGAGTGGCAGGAGGTTCTTTTCTCCGTCTCGGGTCTCGCCGCGGGCTCTCATTCCATCAGAATCATTGCCACGGGAACCAAGAATCCCGCCTCCCAGGGAGCATTCGTTTTTATCGACGCCTTCGAAGCGGAATATTGACCGCCACATTTTGTCGAACTAGGCTCAACTCCTGAACGAATTTTGACGATGGGAACAAGTGGAACCTGATCGTCCTCGATCACGGTCCTTCCCGGCGCGCCTGCCACAAAACCTGCAGGCCTGCTGTTTCCGAAAGAACGGAACGAGTCGACAGGCGATTGGGCCTTATTGACAGACTCATGACACAATCCTATAACGGTTGAAAAGAGACGTTAAGATTCCTTGGAGAGCAGACCCATGAAGCTTCGAATCAACAGGCAAGACGTGTGCGATGTGAATCAGCCCAGGACGGACAAGAAGGAAAAGATCGAGTTCCTCGTTCCCGCCGAGTGGAACAGGGTTCCGCCGGGCAAAGCCGAGATCATCGACGAGTCCGGCAGGACGCGGCCGGTCAAGCTCAGCGCCCAGCGCGTGGGCTTCCGCGAAACGTGGGTCACGGCCACCTTCCTCGATCAGAGGGCCGAAGGCGGCGCGCGCTAGGGGTTATCTCACCCGCGGTACTCACAAGGCTGTCTCCACCGAGACTGAATGACTCGGGGGAGGCAGCCTCGTTCATATTCAGAGCCTGCTGGAAGGATCAGGAATGGCGAGCGATCAGACGAGCAGTTGCCTGATCGTTTCTTCGAGGCTCTCCTGCCAGGGCGGTGTGGCGATACCGAAATTCTTTTCGAGAGAACTGCAATCAAGAGCCGAGTAGGCCGGTCTTTGCGCCTTGGTCGGATAGTCGGCAGTGGTGATCGGATTGACCCGCGCAATGTGGGCCGATCCGTACTGACGGGCAAAATCGAAGATGGCCCGGGTAAGTCCGCACCACGTGGTGACTCCCGAGTCGCAGTAGTGATGGGTTCCCCACTTCACATCGGCGCCGGAGCAGATCCGGGCCGCGATCTTCAGCAGAGCCTCGGCCAGGTTGGCCGCGCACGTGGGCGAGCCGTACTGGTCGTCGACCACGCCGAGCACATCCTTTTCCGCTCCGAGACGCAGCATCGTCTTGACGAAGTTGTGGCCGTGCACGCCGTAGAGCCATGACGTGCGCACGATCACGTGTTCGACGAGGCGGTTTCTGACTTGCTCCTCGCCCGCGGCCTTGCTCCGGGCGTAGGCGCCGAGGGGCGCGACCGGTGCGTCCGGTTCGTAGGGTTCGGTCGCCTTGCCGTCGAAGACGAAATCGGTCGACAGGTGGACGAGCCGAATCGCATGCGCCGAGCAGACCGCGGCCAGATTGGCCGGCCCGTCGCTGTTCACTCTGAAGGCGAGCGCTTCCTCGTCCTCGGCCCGGTCCACGTTGGTGTAAGCGGCGGCATTGATCACGACCGACGGCGCGGCGTGCTTGATCCACTCCTCGACGCTGCTCCGATCGGTGATGTCGAGCTCGGGAAGATCGGCGGGCGAAACCTCGAAACCGTGGCTGCCGGCGCGATTCTCGATCTCCCAGCCGAGCTGTCCTTTCGATCCGGCTAGTGCGATCCGCATGGCGCGCCCCCACCGCACTTGGGAAGCTGCTCGTGACCGAGCTCGGCGAGCCGCGGATAGCGCTGGTCCTTCTCGGACACGACAGGATCGGTCACGGGCCAGTCGATGGCGATCTCCGGATCGGACCAGATGATCCCGCCCTCGTCGGCAGGATCGTAGAGAGCCGAGCACTTGTACATGAACAGGGCTGTCTCGCTGAGCACCGCAAAACCATGAGCAAACCCCTCGGGAATGAAAAACTGGATCTTGTTGTCGCCCGAGAGATGGGTTCCGGCCCACTTTCCGAAGGTGGGAGACCCCTTGCGGATGTCGACCGCCACGTCGAACACCTCCCCCTCCACGACCTGGACGAGCTTAGCCTGGGGATGGCTGATCTGAAAATGCAGACCTCTCAGGGTGCCCTTCGTCGAGAAGGAGAGGTTGTCCTGGACGAAGACCCGGTCTATGCCCGCCTCGGCATACCTCTTCCGGTTGAAGGTCTCGAAGAAGAATCCCCGTTTGTCCTGGAACAGGTCAGGCTCGACGATCAAAACGCCATCGAGCGCGGTGGTCTCAACTTTCATGGCCTCTCCTAAATGATGGCCGAACCGTGCCGTCTGTCATGACTATTTCACGCCTCCCGCCAGGTTGCGGATCGGCTTGAAGAAGAGGAAGAACACGAGCCCGCAGCCGCCGGCGACAGCGGCCACCGCGGTGAAGAGCTCGCCCATGGGCAGGCTCTCGATGTAGCCGGCAACGAGCCCGGCGATCAGGTTGCCGAGCGCCGCTCCCATGAACCAGGTGCCCATCATCTGCCCCACGAGTCGCTTGGGCGAGAGCTTGGTGATGGCGCTCAGGCCGACGGGACTCAGGCAGAGCTCACCCACGGTGTGGAGGAAATAGGTCACCACCAGCCAATTGGGACTGACCTTGCCCTCCTCGATGAAGGTCGCCCCCCAGGCCATGACGAGAAACCCGGCGCCGAGCAGAATCAGGCCGAGGGCGAACTTGACGCCCAGAGACGGATTGCGCGCTCCGAGCCAGACCCACATCGATCCGATCACGGGAGCGAGGATGATGATGAAGAGCGGGTTGATCGCCTGGAACCAGCCCGTCGGCTGTTCGGTGCCGAAGAAGACCCTGTCCGTATGTTGTTCGGTGAAGAGCGTCATCGACGACCCTGCCTGCTCGAAACCGGACCAGAACATGGCCGCCCCGAAGAAGAGCACGGCGATGAGTCCCACCCTCTTTCTTTCGAGGCCGTCGCGGCAGGCGAACATGATGGTGTATCCGAAGTAGACGATGGCGAGGATCACGATGATCACGCCCGTCGACTCGGCGAAGTCGACGATCCCGAACTCGAGAAGCGGCGCGCCGTCAGTGGAAAGATAGGCGAAGGGAAAGAGATCGCCCGAACTCAGGCCATAGAGGATGTAGGCGATGAGCCCCACGAAGCCGATGCCGAAGAAGAACTTTCGCCACGCCCTCGCCCGCTCCTCGGCGGAGACCAAGTCCTCCTTGAGCTTGCCCGCTTCGCCCAGAAAACGGGCGCCCCACACGTACCAGATCAATCCGAGCGTCATGCCGACTCCGGCCGCGCCGAACCCGAGGTGCCAGTTGATCTCCTCGCCCAGGTAGGAGCAGAGCAGAGGCCCGGTCATGGCGCCCACATTGATCCCCATGTAGAAGATCGAAAAACCCGCGTCGCGGCGCGCTCCGCCCTTGGGATAGAGCTCGGCCACGATGGCGCTCACATTCGGCTTGAGCAGGCCCGTACCGATGACGACAAGGAGCAGTCCGCCGTAGAAGGCTTCGATCCTGTTGATGGCGAGGGTGTAATGTCCGAGAGCGATGATGATGCCGCCCACGAGAACGGTCTTGCGCTGCCCCAGGAGGCGGTCGGCCACCCAGCCGCCGGGCAGGGCGAGAGCGTAGACCGCAAAGGTGTAGAGGCCGTAGATCGCCGTGGCCGTGTTGACTTCCATGCCGAGCCCGCCGTTGGTCCCCGCAACGGCGGCGGTCATGTAGAGCACGAGGAGAGCCCGCATGCCGTAGAAGCTGAAGCGTTCCCAGAGCTCGGTGAAGAAGAGAGTGGACAGCCCGAAGGGATGTCCGAAAAAAGTCACCTCCCGTGGCTGGGGAGGCTGGTCCGGTTCATACATTCAAAAACTCCGGATTGAGTACGCGTCCGGCCCGACCGGCCAGAACCAGTCGGGACAAACTATCACATTTGGCAAGGCGGCGAAAGGCGCGAATGGCGGGTTTCTCGGTGCCGACGCACCGTCCGCGGCATGCTGATCAGCCGCGGTGTCTACTCGGCCCAGGCGAAGTCGATCCCCTTCTCCTCGAAAGAACGGGTCAGGAGTTCCTCGGCGCTCGCCCGCGCGCTCGCCGTGCGCTCGACCACCACGGTGGGCCCGCTCCCGGCCGGGACCTTGGCCGCGGCGGCGAGCGCTTCCGTGAGTGTCGCCTTCTGCGCGGCGATAAAGTAATCCCGATCGCGGACAACGATCCGCAGAGGGCGTGTCGGCTCGGGGGGAATCTCGGGCGGCGGGCTCCGGTCGACACTCTCGGGAGCGGTCTCTTCGACGGCAGGCACGCCGGGCGTGTCGGACTTTTCGGACGATCCATCACCTGAGCCGAGGCCGACGAAATCGAGAAGCGAAGAACCCGCCACGGCAACGATGAGAACGACCGCGGCGGCCGAGATGAGAATGACCGGTTTGCGTCTGGCCATGACAGTCACCTTTATAATTCTCGGTTTCAGGGCGGCGACAGGGAGTATCCCATGCGGGCCACGTGAAACGCCTTCCCCGTGAATTCCTTGCGCAGCCAGATCTTGAGCAGGTCGACACCCTCCTCGACCGGCTGCCGGGCGCCCCACGTGGCGTCCGAATAGCTAAAAAGAATCAAGACGAGGCTTTTCGGTTCCGCCGCCCGGGCGATGCCTTTTTGCGCCTTGAGCACGAAGTCCTCGCTGCTCCCGGCCCAGAACGAGTCCGCCTCATCGGCGCCGGTGAAACGAAAGAGGATCCGGCCCTCCGTCTCGATGTGGACTTCCCACAGGTCGCACCTTTTGCGGATCGCGTCGATCTCGCGCAGGTGGCGAATCAGCGCCTCGGCCGACTTTCCTCTGAGATCCTCGAAGCCCTCCTTCAGACCGCGGACCTCGTCGGCCGGAAGGGACTCCATCGTTTCGGCGAAGAGGACGGGATCGATGCGCAGGAGGTTTGCGGCGATGCGGCCGAGCCGCGTCAGGTCCTCCCTGTGCTGCCGGCGCTGTTCCTCGGAGGAGATCTCCAGCTCCTTGACGCGCGTGCGCAGGGCGCTGATCTCGCCGCGCGCCTCGGTCAGGGTCTCGTCTCTCCCTTTGAGCTCCTCGAACGCCTGAAGCCGCTTGATGTCGGCGTCGCTCCGCTCCTTCCGGGCGGTCTCGATCTCCTCCCCGATCGCGTCGATACGCACCTGGGCTTCGCTGGCCGCGGCCTCGACCTGCCGGCCGGCTGTCTGCTCCATATGGATGTACTGGGCGAAAATCACGACGAGGAGCAGGTCGAGGAGCGGAGTGAGCTGGAGCGTGATGCGGCGCCGGATCTTCATATCTTTCACGTATCCGCCGAGAGCCTGAGCTGCTTGGTCTTGGCGATGATCTCCTGCACGGCGATCCTGTGTTCCCTGAGCCGGTCGAAACCTGTCTCCACCGAGGCATTGAAGAGCATGAAACCGACCGCGAAAATCAGCCCCCAGACGGTCGACCAAATCGCGCTGTTGAATGACTTGATGATGTGGGTGATGTCCTGGGCGCCTCCCTCAATTCCCGAGGGCCCGCCCTCACTGAGTGCAAGCGCCATGGCGAAAAGCGTTCCGAGAATTCCGAGGAGCGGGTAGGACTCGATCGCCGTGCGGACCACGTTGTACTTCGTTTCGAGGGAGGTCTCGAGGTAGGGACGCTGCTCGTCCTTGATGCCGCTGCGCTTGAGCTCCTCGCGCGCTCCGGTCCCGTTCGGATCGGTGAGCGCCTCTTCCCAGTCCTTGATGTAGCGGCTGATCTGATCGTCGACGCTAACCGCGGGCGTGATGTCCGAGTGGCGCGACAAACCGCGCACCACATTCTGCAAGAAGGCCTTGAGCTCGGCTATCTTGCGCGACCGGTCACGGAGCAGATAGAGGAAGAAAGCGAAGTGGACCACGGCGGCAAAGATGATGATCGCCGTGAAATGGAGACCGAGAAATTCGAACATGGCTTCGCAGCTCCCCTCGAGTCACAGAACGAATTGTCCAACCTTTCCCTGTCATACAGATCGCGCGAGGGACTGTCAATGCCGGCGCGCCGGCGCCGGAGCGCACTGCAGGACGATCTGATCGAAATCTGACTGATTTCTTGACCTATCAATTCAGTCGGCTATAACAAGTAAACATACGTACTCCCTAATGGAGGATTGACAAAATGCCTACCTTCGAAACCGTAGTGGAGTCCCATGTCCAGCGCTGGCTCACCGGGCGCCGTCTCAGGGACCAGGCCCGGAAGGAATTCGAGCAACGCGCCGAACCGCGGCCTGTCCCGCCGTCCATCACGATCTCCTATGCCCAGGGTAGCGGCGGAGACGAGATCGCCGAGACCCTGTGCGAATCCCTCGGCTTCCAGCTCTACGACAGGGAAGTCGTCGATGCGATCAGCCAGAGCACCAATGTTCAGTCGCAGCTCATCGAGTTCCTCGATCAAGGTGGGCAGAATTTCATCTCCGCCTTCACCGAGCAACTCTTCAACAATCGCATCATCGACGACCGCGGCTACACTCACACCCTGGCCCGCATCGTGCGCACCCTGTCGCTCCTCGAACCAGCGGTCTTCATCGGCCGCGGCGCGTGCCACATCCTGAGGGAGACCGAAGCGTTCCACGTGCGCGTCACGGCCGAGTACGACGACCGGATTCGGCGGACCATGGAGCGCGAAGGCGGCATGGAGGCGGAGGCGGCCGGCAAGGTCCAGGCAGACGACCAGATGCGGCGGGGTTTCATCAGGAACCATTTCAACAGGGACATCAACGACCCGACCGCCTACCACCTGGTGATCAACACGAGCCGCATCTCGTGGCTCGATGCGGCGGACCTGATCCTGTCGCTCTATCGCGAGAGACCTCTCACCAAGGTCGAACTGGACGGTCTGAACTAGCGGCTTGGCGAGAGTCAATTCTTCCGATCGGATCGACTGTCAAAGCGAAAGCACTTCAAGTTCCTCGGCCACTCGGAAACCGCGGTCCTCGATGGTGCGGCGCGCGGCGCTGTCCTTCCGGAGCGCCGGATTGGTGTGGTTGAGGTGGATGAAGCGGACCTTGGATTTTTCCGCCGACGGGAGAGAGCTGAATCGATCCATGCTCCACGCGATGAAGGGATGGGGAAAGGCCGACATGTCGCGGCCCGGGATTTCACCGTTGTCGTAGAAGGTTCCGTCGAGATAGGCCGTATCGACGGCGGCGATCCACTCCTCGATGCGCTCCCCCTCCGCGTCCCAGTCCTCCCACTTGTCGATGTCGGGGATGAAGAGCACGGAGCGGTTCGGTCCCTCGATGGTGAAGCCGACCACTTCCGAGTACTCCTGACGGTGGGGTACGAGAAAGGGAGTGACCGTGATGCCGTTGCCGAGAGAGACAGCCTCCTCGTGCGCCAGTGGGCGTAGAGTGATGTTTTCGTAACGGACGAGCTGATCCCAGGGGCCGTTGGTTTCGAGATACTTCTTCATGCGCGGCATGGCAAAGACCGGAACCTTTCGAGTGCCCATGACCTCGAGGCCGAAATGCATCAAGCCGGTGTAGTGGCCCATGTGGGCGTGGGTGAGAAAAATCCCGTCGAGGCCCGGTTTCGCGTCGACTGGAAAAATCTCGTCGAGGCTGTGGAGCTGCTCGCGAAAATCAGGAGTGGCGTCGATCAGCCACCGCCGCGACGAAAGGGGATCGACGATGGCGAGCGCGACAGCGTGGCGCTTGTATTCGGGCGAGGTCCACCCGGGATGGTCTTTTGTGCCCGCTTGGGGCACGCCGCCGTCCTGGGCGATTCCGAGAACGACGACGAAAGGGCCTTCGGGTGGAGAGCCTCCCCCATGGGGCAGGCTTTCTGCGGAATGATCGGGTTGGCCGGTCAAGCTGCACCCCGCGCCGAGCAAAACGAGCCAGATCAGGAAATTCCACTTTTTCATGATCGCAGATCCGGAAAAGCCAAGGACACATAGTCTTGGATTTATTCGAACCAACCACTATATCATTGAATCGCCGCGGCGAGAGAGTCAAAATCTCGGGACCCACTGGGCAGTCGTCAGTACTCGAGACGTTTTGAGGAGCGAGCAAAAATTCAATGAGCGATCAATCCCTCAGCGGATACCACGGAAAGATTCTCGAAATCGATCTCTCCACACGCAGCGCGCGGACGAGGCCGCTCAAATCGGAAACCGCCGTCCACTACCTCGGGGGCCGGGGGCTCGCCACGCGCATCTTCGTCGACGAGGTCGATCCCGGCTGCGAACCGCTCAGCGGCCACAACGCCCTCGTCATCGCCGTCGCCCCGCTCGTCGGCACCAACGCTCCCACGGCGTGCCGCGGACACATGGTCTTCAAATCGCCCCTCACCGGCATCATCGGAAGCTCGAACTGCGGCGGCTCATGGGCGCCCGTGTTCAAGGCAACGGGCCACGACGTGCTCGTCATCAAGGGCCAGGCCGATGAGCCGGTCTGGATCGACCTCGCTCCGGGTAAGATCGAGATCCTCCCCGCGCGCGATCTCTGGGGCCTCGATGTTCACGAGACCACCGATAAGCTCCTTGCCGACGTGGAGAAGGGCACGCGCTCGCGCGTCCTCTGCATCGGGCCGGCGGGAGAGAATCAGGTCCGCTTCGCGTCGGTGATGAACGACAAGAATCGCGCCTACGGCCGCAGCGGCCCGGGCGCCGTGTGGGGCGCCAAGAATCTCAAGGCGGTCCGCGTCTCGGGAAAAGAAAAAGTCGCGGTGCGCGACGAGGACAAGTACAAGTCGGGCCTCGACCAGGCCCGCTACCTGATGAAGGCCGCGCCGGGGACAAAGAACCTCTTTCGCGAGCTCGGCACGGCGGGCCTGATCCGTCTCATCGACGTGATCGACATGCTCCCCCACCGGA
>CAYXGI010000022.1:61362-73793 GCA_964464495.1 uncultured Phycisphaerales bacterium | reverse complement strand
TGCAGTGAGCGTCTGCACCTCCGGTGCAGTGAGCGTCTGCACCTCCGGTGCAGTGTGAGTCTGCACCTATGCTGCGGAAAGCGGCTGAAGAATCTAGATCGCCACGTACGGAGCGTCCATGCCCGCCCGCCACCAGCCGCGCGCCATCTGGGGTGTGTTGAAGGGCGCGGCATGGCGGCCCGCGTTGTCGATCACGATCACACCTCCGAGGCCCTTGACCTGACCGGCCAGTTCCCTGAGCGCGGCTTCGGCAGCGTCCTCGGCGCTCTCGCCGGCGCGGAGATGTTCGATCACGGTGCGCGCCGTTCCCATCCGGATGATCGATTCGCCCCAGCCGGTGACCGACACACCGCCCGCGCGATTGTCGGCATAGGTGCCGCACCCGATCAGGGGCGAGTCGCCCACGCGGCCGGGGATCTTCTTGGGTGTGCCGCCCGTGGATGTGGCCGCGGCGATGTCGCCGTGCGCGTCGCGTGCCACGGCGCCGACCGTTCCCTTCTTGCCCGCGTCAGGCGGATGGTCCCGCTCCGCGCCGAATGCATAAGGCGTGCGGAATCCGTCGTCCTTGCGCAACTCTCTGAGCCGCTCCTGCTCGCGATCGGTGAGAAGCACCATCGGGTCGACCGGTTCGAAACCCGCCTGCCGGGCGAATGCGGCGGCCCCCTCACCCGCGAGCAGAACATGCTCGGTGCGCTCCATCACCTGGCGGGCAATCTGAACAGGGTGGAGAAAGTTGCGCAAGGCGGCCACGGCGCCCGTCGACAGGTCGCGGCCGTTCATGATCGACGCGTCCATCTCGACCGACCCGTCGGTGTTGAGGCACGAGCCGCGGCCCGCATCGAAGGTGGGATCCTTTTCCATGATCGACAGTGCCGCCTCGACAGCGTCGAGGGCCGAACCGCCCCCCTCGAGCACGCGGCGGCCGTGGGCGAGCGCGGCGCCCATGCCGGCCAGATGGGCCGCATGCTGCGCAGACGGGATATCCCACGCGCCTCCGTGAACGATCAGGACCGACTCAGAGCGTTCGGCCATGTTATCTCCTTCTCGAAGAATCGAAAAAGTGTACTATGGACGACAAGCTGGGAGGAGAAAAAATGGCTGATACCACACCTGCGGAATTCATCGGATCGGTGATTGTCGAGGCGGGCGACATTCTCATGTCCCACTATGCGCGCCTCGATCCGGACAAGATCGGCCGCAAGGGCGAGATCGATCTCGTCACGGAGGCCGATCTCGAATCGGAGCGCCATATCGTGGCCCGCATCCGCGAGACCTTTCCGGGGCATACGATTCACTCCGAGGAAGAAACCTTCGACGACGAGGGGAGCCACCACTGGATCGTCGACCCCCTCGACGGCACCACGAACTTCGCCCACTCACTCCCCCTCTTCGCCGTGTCGATCGCCTACGTCGACGGCGGCCGCACCCACTGCGGCGGGGTCTATGCGCCGCGCCTCGAGGAGCTCTTCTTCGCCGAGGACGGGAAGGGCGCGTTTCTCAACGGTGAGCCAATCCGCGTCTCCGACCGGCAGAACATGCGCGACTGCGTGCTGGCCACGGGCTTCTACTACAATCGGCGCACCGTGAAGGACAACAACGTCGATGCCTTCAGCCGTTTCATCCTCGAGGTGCAGGGGCTGCGGCGCATGGGTGTAGCGGCGATCGATCTCTCCTACGTCGCCTGCGGCCGGCTCGACGGATTCTGGGAGCCTCACCTCTCGCCCCACGACGTGGCCGCCGGTGCGCTCATCGTCAAGGAGGCGGGCGGCCGGGTGACCGACTACCTCGGCGGCAACGACTTCATGAACATGCGCCGCATCGTGGCGTCGAACGGGCAGATCCACGGCGCCATGCTGTCGCGGGTGGAGATGATTCCCGATTGAGTCGAGTGCACCTACCCCGTTGACACCTCGAGAACCTGTCCCTTAGCCACTGTAACGCGATTGCCGAGCCTGACGAGGAGCCTATCCCCTTCGGTGCGGGCAGTGCATTTCAGCGTTTTGCCGTCGTGTGTGACTGTCGCCCGCTTGCCGGCTCGGGGCAGTCCGATCGTCTCGATTCCAACCTGTCCCCACTTGACTGTCAGTCTGAGCTCCGCCCGGCTCTGTCCCGCCTTCAACTGCGCGCTTCCCCAGCCGCCCGCGGCAGTGAAGGCGGCTTTGAAGTCGCCGGCCCCTAATTTGGGAAAAAAACCGATGTAGCCCTTTGGACCGTGGTGTTCAAAACCGCTCGCCGCCACGAAGGCGCCGTAACTCGCCATGGCGCGCGCATAGTGATCGGAGCACTCGATCTCGTTGTAGGGATTTCGTTTTCGGCCATCGTAGCGGTCGTGAATGGCGCGCGACAGGGCGAGGCCTTCGGTGAGCAGTCCTTCCGAAATCATGTGGGCCGCCGCCTGCCACTCGAATCCACTCATGCACTCGTTGAAGTACATGAACTGCCAGCTCTCGTGCCAGGCCGGATTCAGCCCCCCCCTCGGCCAGGAGCACATGATCAAACCCTGGTCGTTGTCGTTGGCGTACCATCGGCCGCGGGTAAAGGTCTCGCGAAACCGCCCCACGTGGGGCACGAAGTTGTATCTGAACAGAGCGCGCAGGGCCGACCTCTGCTTGTCCGCGTCGAACAGCCTGCCGAGGCCGACCTGGTGGGCCCAGAACTGGCCGAAGACCTGGTCGATGTAACAACCGGTGCCACAGCCGATGACATCGGCGTGCTCGGGATCGAGTTCCTGGTGGAAGTACTCGCCGTTATAAAGCGCGAGGATCGACTGTGCCCCACGGTCGGCAATTCGCTTGCACCGCGCGGTAAACTCGGCGTCCCCCATTTCGGCCGCCATGACTTCACCGGCGCGGAGCGTGGCCAGGTAGAGGGATACGAGGAACGAGATCTTGCCGTACCAGGCCGCGTCGAGGGTGTTGGGCTGCGCGCCTTCGATGATGCCGTCGCCATTCTCGTCGAGGTCGATCAAGTACTGGATGGCCTGTTTGATCTTCGGCCAGTTGCGTTTCAGAAACGCGCTGTCCGGCGTCATCTGGTGTTCGCGATATGCGCCGAGGATCCGGCCGCACTGTCCGTCATGGGCCGGGTGCGCGGCGCCATGCAGATCGGCCCTATGGCCGATGCCGCCATCGGGTTTGAAGGCGAGGCCGAAATCGACCTCCTCGCGATGGCGCCGTTCCACATCGGGGAAGAGGCGTCCCGGCGCCTGGGCATAGTGCCAGACGTGGGTGCACGTGCCGTGGCAGCAGCCGATCCCCTCCCAGGCCCAGAAACGGCCGCTCTCGAAACGGTAGCACGTGGTGGTGGCGAGGATGGAGGTGTTGGCCATGGTGCGGTCGAGGAACCAGTGGGGCAGGGTCGAGTCGTACCATGTGTCGCGCCAGAGACGCGTCGTTGTCGACAGGCTCTCGAAGTTTTCACCGATATATCGGGCCACATCGGGGGCGTCCTGAAAGCGCGCGGCGTATTCCCGCCCGACGTTTTTCATGTTGGCGACCGACAGGTTGGCGAAATGCCAGGTGATCACGAAATCGACGGTCTCGCTCTCGCCCGGTTTCAGCGTGATCCGACGAGACACGCCGCCCGTCAGATCTCCGTTCAGCGGCACGGATGCCGTGGCTGTAACGCCGTCGAACAGACCGACGTCGTGCATCCCGGCGGTGGCGGTTGATTTCGCCTTCCCGAGCAGGGAGAGGGTCATGGTGCCGAAGTCATGCAGATCTTCGAGCTTTTCCGATGTGTGCGGATTGTCGGTGAACACGATATGGTCGAGGCCGATGTTGCCCCAGCCGCCGCTCTCCTTGTCGACGACCTCGATCCGAGCTTGCTTTCCCTCCAGGTGGGCGACAGTGAACGCCTTCGGGCGCATGCGGTTGTTGTTGTCGCCGTTGAGCGATTGCTCGACCTTTCCATCGACGAGCAGGTTGACGCAGGTGCGGCCCGTGTGGCTGCCGCCGCCGACGAGCATGCTTATGTACTTGCGCTTGATTGTAAACTCAGGGCTCGTGAGCACACCGGTGTGGCCGTCCTTCTCGCGCACATCGCTCCCCGGGGCGGTGGCGTGCGAATTGACGACCCCTTCGCCCTCGCCGCACACATCGCCCTGGTAGTCGGGAATGTCGGCCATCTTGACCGGTCCCGCACCGAAGGCCGTGCCCGCGGCGGTCCACTTTCCATAGGCGTCCTTTTCGAAACCTTCGAGCAAGATATCCGGTCGGGGATCGGATGACCTCTCCCGCTTCGCCTCGGCCGAGAAGAGCAGCGTCGTCATGCCGTCGCTTGCGACGACATCATTCCGCCGCACGCCGATCTGGTCCGGGTGATGCAGGCAGATCGGGTTGGTCATCCATCCCATGACATCGGCGCTCACTGTCTTTTCGCTCGTGTTGCGAAGAGTGAAGGACATCACCGTGGCGGGCAGCGACGAATCGGGTGTATTGAGAGGAACAAAAGGCGAGTAGGCCTCCAGGGTGGCCGAAAGGGGACAGCCGTCATCGTCGTAAGTCACCTCGCCGATCGGGTACTGTCCCTTGAAGCTGACCTTGGCGAAGCCGTCTCTGTCGAATGTGCGCAGTGCGCCGTCGACGCGGATCGCGAAGTTCTGTTCGAAGGGATAGGTGCGCGGCGCAGGAGAGACATAATTGGCGCCGCCGCGCATGCGCAGCTTTTGTCCCTTGTAGACCACCTCGCGCGGCACGATCCCCTCGCGGTCCCGGTTGAAGATGTTCCACACCCAGAGCCGGCCGTCGCCTCCGAGATAGACCGTGCCGGCGAACAGTCCGCCGACGGGCATGCCGATCTGCTCGAGCGCGCGCGGATCGGTGTAGACGGTCGGCTCGCCGCGCGCGATCAGCGACTCGAGCCACTCCGAGGCGAATTCTTTATCAGCCGGCGCGAGCCGCCGGTAATCATCGGTCACGTCCGCGCCGAATCGAGCGCACAATGAGATCCACGGGCTCGCGCCGATCGCCAGTCCCGTTGTCTTGAGAAAATCTCGTCGATCGATCACCATGATCCGCCTCTCTTCTCCGCGGGATTGAACCTGATTATCTGTTTCTCAACGACCTGAAAGAGTTTACAATTTACGTTCAACAGGGAGGATCAATAATGAAAAACACGATCTTTTTTCTCCTTGTCGTTCTTTGCGCGGCCAGTGTTCTCAGCATGCAAAGGCCGTCAACGCACCACGACAAGGGCTTTGGAAACTGCGGCATCTGGGTCGAGCTCACTATCGACATCGACACCGCCGGCGATCGGGCCGATGTTCTTGTTTTCGGTGGACCGGGACATCATAAACCGGGAATCCCCTGTCTGTGGAAAGGACTGGAAGTCTCCATCCAGGCTCACGATCCAATCGCCCGGAAATGGATCTCCGCTCCGGGATACAGCGGTCCGCAGAACAGCTGGTCAAGAAGCTACAGCATCAATGGCTTCAATCATTTCAGAGTGTTGGTGAAGGGATACGACACATTCTCTGACGGGCACCGCGGACGGGCTGTCGCCTCAATAGAAGCGATGATAGCAAGAGGATCGTAAATCGAACCCGTCAGAAGTGAATCCCCGCTGAGAGCACCCACCCTTGTGTGTCGCTCGTGCCGGTATAGATCCCGCCCCGCAGATCCCAACCGAAATCGTGGGTCGACACCACCCTGAATCCGGCGTAGGTTCCGAGGGACTTGTACTCGTAGGAGGTGTGGTTCGATCCCACTGCGCCGATCGGCCTGGCCATGAACATGCGACCGTCCTGAGCCTTGTAGAAGGCGCCCACGCAGGGCGCCACGAGCCACTTGGCGCCGGCCGAGAGTGCATAGTAACCGCTGAGGATCAGATCGGTGTCCCAGCCCTTGAAATCGAAATCGACGGGTGTGCCGACGAGCATCATGTTCTCGTTGGCGCTCATGTAACCGAACCGCGCGAGCCAGTCGACCCCCGGCCCCGGCTCTTTGGGCCGCGGTGCGCGCGCGCCCACACCGAGCACCCAGCCGTCACCTTCGGGTTCGGGTCCGGCCTCGTTCCAGCGAAAAGTTGCCGCGCCGCCATCGACGAATATCTCGGTAAAAGGTCCGACCTGCACGGCGGCCTCGACCACCTTGCGCGTCTGCTTCACATCGTTGTCGCCGAAGACGCGCTTGAAGTCGATCTCGCTGCGAAAGTCCTCGTCACGGAGCTGAACCGAATAGGAAAAACAGCCCGTGCACCAGAGTGAGAGGAGTGCGATCACGCCAACCAGAATCCACTGCTTCGATCCAAAAGAGTGCGCCATACCTGTTCAATCCTCCTTTTCACGCCCGGCTGATACCCGACCAGATGATCTGAACCGGACCGCCGCTTTCGAGCCTGTACGTCTGGCCGTCGAGCACGAGGTTTTCTCCGGGGAGAAGCAGATCCTCGTATCCCGGCTTTGAGAAGAGCACGGCCGACGGCTTCGCCGGCAGGGTCAGCCGGAACCGTCCCTCGCCGTCGGCAGTCACCCAGGTTGGCCTCGCACCGCGCGCCCCCTCGCCGGGCAGAAGCGCCGCGGCACGGAAATAACGAACGGGCCGTCCTTCCTCGTCGACGATCCGACCTGCCAACGCCCCGCCCTCGGGGAGGGTCAGCACGAGTTCGTCTCCGGAAGATGCGGCCATTGCCGCGCCGCCCCTGACCGCGATCGGCCCTGTCTTCTCGGGAACATCGGTAAACCGAAAACGGCCCTGTCTGTCCGATCGGACCGTGAAATCCCGCCCGCCCGAAGAGAGACTGATCGCTGCACCCTCGAGCGGAAAGCCCGCGCTCCCGGTGACGGCGCCCGCCACCTCGCGGCTCGTGGGAACGGACAGTACGATCAGCTCGTCGCCCGAGAGAAAGAGCTTCTTCATCGCCCTCCCGAATCCGCCCCCATCGACATAGAGACTGAAAGGGCCTTTCGCCGCATCGGGAAACTGGAAGAGCCCGCTGCGGTCGGTCGTTGCAGACATCTCGCGGTAGACCGGACTGCCCGGCGGCACCGCGTCGGAAACGAGGGTGACGCGCGCCTGGGCCACTGAGCCGCCGTGATCGTCGCGCACCACTCCGCCCACGGTCAAGGTCTGGGCGAAGAGCACGAAGGGTTCGAGCCGCGCGGCGGGGCCGTGTGCGGGGATGACACTCTCGAAGCAGCGCGGTCCGAAACCAGGCGCGGACACGAGGAACCGCTCCTTCTGATCGGTTGCCGACCGCCAGAGAAACTCACCGGTCGGCGCAACCACGAGATCGCGGTGGCGCCTGCGGCCGAGGAGCGGCGCGCCGTATTCGACGCGCACCCTGGCGTTGGCAAGGGCCGCGCCTCGCGCGTCGACGACCTGGCCGGTCCACAGAGCGCCCTCGGTGAGGACCACTTCCTGCGGCACGCCGGGCCGCGCCATGGGCACGTGGGTCGAGAGGAATCCTTTCTTGTCCACCTCGAGTCGATAGACGCCGACGGGCATGAAAAGACAGAACGCGCCGTCACCGTCCGAGACGACCCGGTCGACTCTCTTTCCCGTGGCCGCGGAAGAGGCGGTCACCGTCGCATCGGTCAGGGGTTGGCCAAAGGCGTCCTTCACAACGCCGGCAAGATCGACAGCGGGTGGCAGAAGAAGGCTGACCCGCGCCGCCTCGCCGGCGAAGCTCTCCACGGCGCATTCGGCAAAGGAATCGCCCGCGCGAATCGACAGGAAGTAGTAGCCGGGAGGTGTCTGGTCGAAGACGAAGTTCATCCCGCGGCGGACTCCGTCGATCTCGAGGCCGCTCTCCGGATAAACCTGGCGGAGCACCGCCTCGGCGGGCGCGGCAGGATCAATATTTTCCACGCACACCGTGGTCTGGGCCGGATCGTGGAGCGCGAGTTTCACGGTGGCTCCCGGCGAGACGCCGTCGATCCACGATCGGGCCTGTCCCTTCTCGGCCAGCAGGCGGAAGACCCCGGGGAAGGGCAGAGGCATCTCGAAAGCGCCGTCCTCGCCGGTCCGCACGCTGGAAACACCCGCTTCCCAGTAGCCGACCTGATCGGGCAGGGCGATCACCCTCACCACGGCGCCCGCCGATGGCGTGCCGTCGGACGCGCACACCGTGCCGGTCACCGTGCCCCCGCCCCATGGCGCCGCGTGGCGGAACGAACGGTCCGGCACTTCGATGGTAAAATCCTCCTCCCCCGTGCCGGAAAAGTTCTCCAGCACCGCGTCGGCCGATTGGCCGCCATGATCGGGCTGTGCGTTTCGCGAGCCGTCGAGCTTCTGGGCGATGATCACCACGAAGATCAGCAGCGCCGTGGTGGCGACCAGAATGGACACGATCGCCGGGAGCGAAAGGATCGGTTCGTCTTTCTCCCGCTGTGGCCTATCGGTTTTCGTGGTCATCATGATACGTCTCCCCTCGGGTGAGTCCGGATGTGGCCGTCGACCTCGGGCTGCAAGTCGAGAAGCACGCACAGCCCGAGTCTGCGCGGGGTCCGGGCGCCACCGTTGATTCAGCCATAAAGGGAGATAAATTTCAAGGAATCGAAATCAGTCCGACGGGAAGGTCGAAATCAGTCCGACGGCAGGGATATCTTTCCCAGCACCCCGGGGGTGGCGCTTCCCGTGACCGCGGGCAGGCTGGTCGCCTTGCCCGACAGGGTCTCGGCCGCGAGCAGCGCGAAGAGGACCGCCTCCTTTCCGCCGGCCGACACGCCGAAGGCGGCCGACGACTGCAGCGGGATCGGGTAGAAGAGCTCGGCGAGCATCGCCATGAGCGGGCAGTTGTGGATTCCCCCGCCCGAGACCACGATGCGCGCCGGTGGATAGAGGGAGGGGTCCATGAAGTCGTTGACAGCGGCGGCCACCGTTTCGGCGCTCAGCGCCGCGGCGGTGGCGAGCAGATCCTCCACGGGATGGCCTTCGCCGAGCTTGATGAACTCTTCCACGTACTCGTCGCCGAAGTCCTCGCGGCCCGACGACTTGGGGGGCGATTTCTTGAAATAGGGATTGGCGAGAAGACGGTCGAGCAAAGGCTGGATGACATCTCCGTGGGCCGCGGCTTTGCCGTCCTTGTCGCAGGGCGGCGCGCCCGGCAGGAGCCTGTGGGCCAGACCGTCGAGAACCATGTTGGCCGGCCCCGTGTCAAAGCCGACCACCTTCTCGAGCCCCTTGCCGGCGGGCAGATCCTCCACGCCGGGAACGATGGTGATGTTTGCGATGCCGCCGAGGTTGAGCGCCACCGTGGGGCCTTCGAGCTTGCCGAAGAGCGCCCAGTCGAGGTAGGGCGCCAGGGGCGCGCCCTGCCCGCCGGCCGCCATGTCGGCCGCGCGGAAATCACTGACCGTCACGATGTCGGTGGCGTGGGCCAGCACGCAGCCGTCGCCGAGCTGGAGCGTGGCGCCCGAGGGGCATTCCCGGCAATTCGCCGTACCGAGACCCCGGCCCGGGATCGATCCTTCCTCGGGGTTTGAGTTCCTGTAATTCTCCTGCTGCCCCGGCGGGGCGTGACAGACGGTCTGCCCGTGAGAGCCGAGGACGTCGACGTCGGCGGGCTTCAATCCGGCCGCCTCGATCGCTTTGAGGGCTGCGCCGGCGAAGATCCATCCCAGTTCGAAATGGAGCTCGGCGACGTCGGGGGCGGTCAAGCTCGCCGCGGCCAGGGCCCGCCCTCTGAGTTCGTCTGGATAAGCGAGCGTGCTCGAGTGAAGGACCTTGAGTGTCAGCGATTCGCCCGATCCCTTGATACGGACCACGGCGGCATCGACTCCGTCGGCGCTCGTGCCCGAGATGAGTCCGACCGCGATACGAACGTCCTTGCGGGAAATTGCCTCAAGGCGCTTCATCAGCTCTCCTTCACTAACGAACAAAACACAAGTATTGCTTCAGACCACTAGAGAGCCGCCGATAAGCCGCAAGCAACCGCGAAGAGGTTGTCTGTCACCTTGATCGGCCTCTGATAAATCCAACGATAAATTATCCCAAAAAGGGATATCATATTTCCGATATAGTACTGATGACCGTGCAGCGACACGAGGTCTGCTTCCCGGTCGTGGGAATAAGGATACTAAAATATGAAAATTCCTTCTCTCGAGCAACTGAGGTCTCATTTCCCGCGGTGGGAAAAAGCCAAGGACATCGTGGACCAGTATATCGACATCATGCTGAATCTGTCGCAGAGCGGCCACCCTGGAGGCTCGCGCTCCAAGGTGCATCTCCTGCTCGCGCTCTGCTTGTCGGGCGTGATGCGCTTTGATATCCGCAAGCCGTGGAAGCGGTTCGGCGACCGGTTCATCCTCTCGGCGGGCCATTGTAATCCGGCGGTCTACGCGCTCCTCGCTCTGTTCAACGAGAGCATGCGGCTCCAGCGGCTGCGCACCGAAAACGATCGGTTCAGCCTGCCCAAGGAGCTCTGGCGCGTTCTGCTTCCCAAGGACCTGCTCACCTTGCGGCAGAAGGGCGGTCTCCCCGGCCACGCCGAGATGGCCGGCAAGACGCTCTTTTTCAAGTTCAACACGGGGCCGTCGGGTCATGGCGGTCCGGCCGCCGTGGGGCAGGCGCTCGCTCTCAAGCACGCCGGCGCCTGGGACGTACGGGTCTTCGTGCTCGAGGGCGAAGGGGGGCTCACGGCCGGCTCGACACACGAGGTCATGAACTCGGCCTGGGGGCTCGGCCTGTCGAACCTGATCTTTCTCGTCGACTGGAACGACTACGGCATCGACGATCAACCGATCCACTCCGTGGTTCACGGCAAGCCCGACGACTGGTTCGGCGCTCATGGCTGGCGCACGGCGGGCGCCATGGACGGCGAGGACTGGGACGCGGTCACGGCCGCGCTTCTCAATATCGCCGACCATATCCCTGTCAACGCCCCGCCCGGCATGGTGTACAGCCGCGTGCGCAAGGGGCGCGGCTATGGCGTCTATGACAATCATTCCCATGGAAAACCGCACGCATTCTGCAGCCCCGAGTTCTGGGAGACGAAACGCGCTTTTCAGGACAGGTACGGTGTCGAGTTCGAGAACTTCGGCCTGGCCGGATCGGACGACCGGGGCGCGCGCGAGGAGCTGACGCGCTCCCATCTCAAGACCGTGACCGACGTGCTCGCCGCGGACGAGGATCTCGTCGAGTACCTCGCCACCACCCTGGCCGACATCGGCGACAGCGTTCCCGACGAGATTCGCAACTTCACGATCGACGGCAAGCTCGACCCGATGAACAGCCCGAGCCTGACCGATCCCGAACGGTTTCCGGCGGAGATCTTTGTCAAGCCGGGGACACGATCGTCGAACAGGGAGGGTTTCGGCCGCTTCGGCGCCTACGTCAACGCCGTGGGCCGTGAGAAGTACGGGCGGCCCCTCTTCGTCGCCTGCGCCGCCGACCTGGCCGACTCGATCAACGTGTCCGGTTTTGCCGACGACTTCGGCGACATTCCCGGCTTCGGCCGGTACGACCGCAACGACAATCCGACCGGCGCGCTCCTGCCTCAGGAGATCACCGAGTTCACCAACGCGAGCCTCATGGCTGGGATGGCGTGCGTGAATTTCTCCGACGATCCGGAGAACGCCTTCGCCGGCTACTTCGGTGTGTGCGCCACTTACGGGGCGTTCTCCTACCTCAAATACGGCCCCCTGCGGCTTCTCTCGCAGGTGGCGCAGGACTCGCCTTTCAAGGTGGGAAAGGTAATCTGGGTGGCCGGCCACTCCGGCCCTGAGACAGCCGAAGATTCGCGCACTCACTTCGGCATCTTCGCGCCCCAGGTGACGCAGCTCTTTCCGGCGGGGTGTGTGATCAACCTTCACCCCTTCGAGCACAACGAGGTGGCGCCCGCTCTGAGTGCCGCCCTGCGCACCGACGTGCCGATCATCGCCCTCCACCTGGCGCGGCCGCAGATCGAGATTCCCGACCGCGCACGGCTCTCGGTTCCGTCCCATTTCGAGGCAGGCAGGGGCGCCTACGTGGTCAAGGATTTCGACCGGTCAGCGCCCAGGGAAGGCGTGGTCATCGTACAGGGAGCGAGCGCCATGGCAGGCCTTATCGAAGTGCTCCCCGTGCTCAGGGATTCGGGACCGAACGTGAAGGTCATCTGTTCGGTAAGCCGCGAGCTCTTTCTCATGCAGCCCGAAGCCTACCGGACGAGCGTTCTGGCCGAGGAGGAATGGATCGATGCCACGTACATCACCAACGGCGCGCGGAGCGGCATGGCGTGCTGGCAGCTCGGACCGATCGCCGACGAGTACGCCCTCAGCTCCGACTGGGACGATTGCTGGCGCACGGGCGGGTCGATCCCCCAGGTGCTCGATGACGCACGTCTCACACCCGAGTGGATCTTGAAGGGGATCGAGCGCTTCGCCGAGGCCCGCACCGAACGGCTCCGCCGCGTCAGCGAGGGTGTGGTCATCGTCTCTTAGCGGGCGGGGGGGCCAAAAAAAAAAAAAAAAAAAAAACAACAAAAAAAAAAAATTAAAAAACCCCCACACC
>CAYXGI010000022.1:19296-61352 GCA_964464495.1 uncultured Phycisphaerales bacterium | reverse complement strand
GGGGTGTGGTCTTGGTCTCTTTGGGGGCGGTCCACAAAAATTCTTTTTCGCACTTATGCCCTAATTTAATTTTTGGTGACCCGCCCGCTAAGACTGATATTCCACCGGCTTGAGCACGGCCACGAAGGGGAGGTTGCGGTACTTTTCGTTGAAGTCGAGGCCGTAGCCGACGACGAATTCGTTGGGAATGATGAAACCGCAGTAGTCGATGGTGAGCTCCGCATCGCGGCGGGAGGGCTTGTCCATGAGCGAGACGAGCTTCAAGGAACGGGGCCGCAGGTCGGTGCGGACGTTGTGCAGAAATCCCTCCATCTGGTGGCCCGTGTCGACGATGTCTTCGACGATGAGCACATCCTTGTCGCCGATGTCGTTCTTGAGCAGCATCGATGTTCTCGTTTCGCCCGTTGATTGATCGCCGGCGTAACTCGACAGGCGCACCGAATCGAACTGCACGTACTCGTTGTCCACCAGATAGGCGAGTTCAGCGGCGAACTTCTGGGCGCCTTGCAGCACGGTGACGATCACGAGACCCTCCGAGTCGCGGTAGTCGTCGGTGATCTGCTTGGCCATGAAGCGAATCCGCTTCTTGATCACATCCTCGGGAATCAGGATGTACTCGATCCTCTTGCGCACCCAGTTGAGCTCGACCGAGTCGATGGTTTCACAATAGCGGCCGTCTCTCACGTCGATGGGAAAGTTGAAGTTCTGGGCCATGGCGTTTCCTTGCTCCGAGCCTGTTCGCATGATCGATCAGTTCCGTTTCCTCTTCTTGGGTTTCAGCTTATACTCGGCCCTGACGAACTCCTTCCACTTCTCCTCGAAGGCGAAGGGGCTCATCCCCATCCCTTTCTTCATCACCTCGGCGATCGGCTTGCGCTCCTTGACGAGACGCGCCACGGTGCCGAACTTCTCGGGGTGCTCGCGGAGGATGAAGTCGATGTAGCTCCAGGCGTGCATGTGCTCGGCCGGTGTGAGGTTGTCCGTGTTCTTCACGGCGATCGACAGGAAGGACTCGGTCTCTTTTCTCTGCACCAGGAGCAGGATCGACGGTTCCCACTTGCCGAACTTGAACATCGCATTCGTGTCGCCCTCGCGGTAGCAGTAGTGGCGCACCCCGCCGAGATGGCCGAAATACTTGAGCTCGTAATGATGCGCATAGCCCGCGTCGAGCCAGCCGCCCTTGATATTGCCGGGCCACATGCCGTCCCACACATTGGAGAGGAGGCAGTGCACCACGTTGTGCACCACCGCCTGGTGGAGCTCGAACTCCTCGTGGAGGTATCCCTTGTTGTAGAAGATGGTGAAGATCGGCTTGGCGCCGATGAGAAAGGACTTGGTGTTCGATTTCTGGTGGCAGTACCTGTTGGCTGTCTTGACCAGGTCCCTTTCGCGCTCCCAGATCATGACGTGGGTCTTGGCGAGAAAGTCGCTGTCATTGACGCCAAGATCGCCACACACGTCGACATAGAGTTTCTCGAGCCGATCGAGATAGAGGTGCATGCCGCCGTGCATGTTCACGCCCTTCCTCCCCACGGGCAGCTTCCGGATGTCATAGCTGAGGATGAAGTGCTTCGATTCGCCGTGAACGACCTTGCCCTTTTTCTTCCGGAGAAAGGTGTCGATCTCGCTCGTCTTGGCGAACCAGGCCTGGCCCTCTTCCCAGGCCTTCTTGATCTTTGCGCTCGGTTCGTTCTTGCAGCGCGGGCACCGCATGCGGAGGGTGCCGTGGCACTTGGGGCAGGCGACCGTCTCGCTGCAGCGGAGCACTCCCTTCTCGATCTCGAAAACCGCCTTCTTGTGGCGGTCGCATTCGATCGTGCCCTTGCCCTTGCAGGTGAGACACGACGAGGCTCGCGGCTCGTCATCGTCGGCGCCGGCCGCGGGAGTGGCGCCGGGTGCGACAAAACCCCAAAAAAGGGCTGATAATATTAAAGCGGTCAGAGGGGAAAGTCTGGTTGTTGCGCCATGTTGTCTCATGCCCGTCTATCCTAATCAGCCGTGCTCGCGAGCGAAACTTGAAAAGAACTCAACCCACTCGTCGAAGAGGGAAATTTTTTTTCTCACATAAATCCAAATATAGCAGACGACAATCCGAGTAGGCAGGATGATTACGTATTTTCCATTTGGAAGGTCGGACCTGTTCGCTTATGATTCATCTTGTACTGAGTGAAAATAAGCAACTCAATTTTCGCGCAGATGTCGAACGGTATACCACTACCTTAATCCGCTAAAAAATAGCGGCTTACTGGTATTTTACGCTCTCTGTGACCTTTCATCGATCACCTCCGGCCTGGACCCGGGGCATCAAAATACATCGACTTGTCGAAAACAGAGAAGGACTCGACCAGTCAACGGGATAGAGGACATCCTGACGGCACCGCCCCCTTGTGGGGCGGTGTTGTTTTTGGGGAATGCCTGGGACGGCGCAGAGGAAAAATGTAAAAGAGAGTGATCGTGATTCAACCATTTCTCATGCCCGGGGAGGGGCAGCATGCTCGCCAAGATAATCGCCGACAGTGACACCGTTCTTTTCGACTTCGACGGTGTGATCGCTGATTCCGAGCCCTACTTCTTCGAAAGCTACAGCCGCGGATTCGCCAAGCGCGGCCACACCATTGACCGCGACGAGTACTGGGAGTACTGGACCTGCCGCGGCGAGGGAGTGGCGGGTGAGATCAAACGCCACAAGCTTCCCTTCACCGACGACGATGCGGCCTCCATCTATGCCGAGCGTCGCGTGGCGTACAGCGAATTCTGCCGCGAGGGCAAGATCGAGCTCTTCGACGGGATGATGGACGCTGTCGAAACACTCATCAAGGGCGGTGTGCGTTGCGCCATTGCGTCCAACTCTTTTCCCGAGGACATTCACGCCATCCTCGAGCACGCCGGATTCCGCGAGCCGCCCTGCGCGGTGGTGGGACGGCTCAAAGGCCTCGGCACGAAGCCCGCGCCCGACATCTTCATCTACTCGGCGGGGCTTCTGCGCGTCGAGCCGGCACGGTGCCTCGTGGTCGAAGATGCGCAGAAAGGTCTCGATGCCGCCCACGCCGCCGGCATGGTGTGCGCCATTATCAGAACGCCCTACAACGAGAAGATCGAGTTTCCCGACGCAGATGTGTTGCTCGAGGACCACGCGGCCTTTGTGCGCGGCGTCGACGAATGGCGATCACGATCAACCTGACTCACTCGAGCCTTGCCGCGTCCACAACCAGGGCTTCCACGGCACCCGGATTGGTGTAGGTCACCTTGAGCTCCACCATATCGGCCCCCGGCCACTGGGCCGTGGTGGTGACGCTTCCGATATTCTGCCAGGACCCGAAAAAACCCTTTTGATCGATATCGACAGGCGATCCCACGGGTGAACCGTTGAGGAAAATCTCGTAGCGGGCCGCCGTCATGGCCTGGCCGATGTCGGGCCAGAAGGCGTCCACCTCGTAGGTGCCTGCCTCGATGACGTTCCACGCGTAGGTCGCGCTCGGCGAAGGAGTCGAGACGGTCGTGTAGATCGCCTCGCCGTCATGGCCGGCCGGATCTTCCCAGTCGGTCCATCCGCTTCCGGTCTTGTCGAAGTGGGGAGAATCGTCCTTCGACACGACGGGAGTCACCTTGTCGTTGTCCACCACCATGCTGCTCAATACGGAAAAGGTGAAAAGATCCCTCGCCGGAATGGTGAAGGCCGTCTGATCCGATTCCTGAATCACGAGCCCGTCCCAGTCGCCCTGGGCATAGAAGGAACTCAGCCCGCTGTCATAACCGGGATAGAAGTACTCGTCGCTCAGGCGTTCCCAGATGGTCAGGTTGCCGCGCAAGCCGCGATCGAAAGGCGATTCGATGGTGACGGTGATATCCCTGTCCACGGCGATGTCGCCGGGCGGCCAGTCGGGCAACGACTCCTCGTTGGTGATGGTGTGAAAGGGATTGTTCAGCACGGTGAAGTGCATGGCGTCGCCGCCATCGACGGAGGGTCCGAATCTCTCGATCCACACATCGTCGTGGCTCGTGGCGGCCAGAGTGATCGCCTCCCACCCGGCCAGGTTCAGGTCGTAGAGCGTGGGAACGTACTTGTTCACCTCGGCGGCGAGCAGGGGCACGTCGTTCACGGGATCGATCTTCCCCTCGAAATAGACCGGTTCGGCGTAGAGCTTGGTCAGCGTGGGATAGAATCCGTAAAAGGCGGCCATCGCCGTGAGCTCGTCGAAGATCCGCATCTCGTCCCCGTCGGGAATGTAGGGATCGAAGTAGTCGGCGAAGGGACAGTAGATGCGGCTCATGCAGCGGTCGTTCATCACGAAGCGCCGGAAGTACTGTTCCTCGGGCACGCCGCAGTAGTCGTTGTACCGCATGGCGCTGCACTCGAATCCGGCTATATCGACGTAGGGCATGGCGAGCGCCACGTGCCCGAAACCATGAATCTGCAGGTTGCCGGCCTGGAGCGGTCCGGTCGTGTTCGACAGGTGGTCGTCCATCTCGGCCACGTAGAGCAGATCGCTCAGCCCCCCCCACGCTGCCGGCGCCAGTGTGCCGAGGCCGTAGACGAGGCCGTGAGGATTGTCGCAGAGGATGTGGTCCTCCGTATAATCGAGGTACCTGTTGTGGTTCATGTAGAGGTCGGCTTCCACACCGACGTAGGTATTGGGCGGCGTGGGACCCTTGTACATCTCGGTGGCGTAGAGCTCGTAACCCGTCGCCGCGTTATGGGTCCAGTCGCCACTCAGGGGCAGGGGAATGTCAGGGTTGAGGTTCGTGGACAGCCTGTACATCCCATGCTGCGTGTCGGCGTCCGAGGTGAGGACGCTCGAGAGCGCCCGCGTCGACATGGTGCTGTGCGCCCTGCCGTGGGCTGCCTGGTCCTGCCATCTCGCCGGAACGTTGTAGCCGGCGAGCCAGGTGTCGAACTCGGCCATGATCGTATCGAAGTCGAGGGCGCAGGGAGGGTCCCCGTAGGGGAAACGGAGCCCCCAGGGACAGGAGTAGAGCAGGGCGTGGAACCGGCCCGCGTAGTCGTCGACCTCGCTGCCGCCCATCGTCTGGAAATAGAGCCCGCCCATCTCCTCGATGTAATCCTCGAAGAGGACCGATGTGGGATTGCAGAATGCGCCCGGTTCGTAATCGATGACCGAGGGCCGGGTGATCAGGTCGCCGTATCGGTCGAGATAACTCTGGGCAGCCTCCCTGAAACCCCATTTCGACCCGAGGCGCACCACGTCGATGGCGAAGGTGTAGTCCGCGTAGTCGGTCTCGGCCGATCCGAGAAGGCCCACGTGAAACTCCATGAAGTGGCGGCTCCTGTCCGCGTCGAATCCGGTGTGGCACGCCCGGGGCATGTGAAGCGGCACGCCGAGCGACTGGATCCGCCCCCCTGATTCGAGGGCGCTGAAGGGATAGTAGGAGTGAACGGGCCAGCTCGAGTTGGGGCCGATCGGCTCGGCGTTGGTGTAGATTCCCGACTCGGCCGGCACGGCGCTCCGAAAGCCCTCGTGCCACGTCGGGATCTGGCCGCGTTGCAGAAGCGTGGGCACGAAAAAGCCGAGGTCGAGCGCCCGCCGCGCCGTGCCGGTATTGGCGAGCTTCGCCATGATGCGCACGCCGTTGGCGATCGGCTCCAGGCCCGTGACCGTCACTTCAAGGTTGTCTCCAACCCACCGCGTGGGCGAGGTCCTGGTGAGAGTCTCCTCGTCGAGTTCCTTGTAGAAACCGACAGCGTCGAACTCGACCCAGTAGGACAAGGCGGCCGACACGCCGTCAAACGTGGCCGGCTCATAGAGGAGCAACCGGATTTCGGCCTCAACCGCTCCCTCGGGGATCTCGAACCTCTCGGCCATCAGGGTCCATTCCTTGAAGACGCCGAGGGCGTTGACAGTGCTGGAGCTGATCTGGCCGCCGACGCTGTCGAACCACTGGATCCGGAACTCGGCTTCGCCGTCGGTCCAGTTCTCGCAGTAGTAACCGGTGCCGAGTCGAACCGCGCCCGAGTAGATCACCCTGTCTCCCGGAACCAGCCCGAGGGCGACCAGATCGACCTGCTGAATGACGGCGGTGATGTCGCCCGTGTCATTCTCGATTCTCAGGTACTTGTCGCCGTCGAAGGCCGTGGCTGGATCGTTCACGTGGACCACGGTACCCGTCGACGCGCCGGCCGGATACCAGGGGAGGAGGTTCGTGTCCTCGAAGCTCGGATTCTGAGCCACGTTCACTGCCGAACCGGGCAGCCAGGACAGAGACCCAGCGGTCCTGTCGCGGACGTAGAAACGCGCGTTGCTCACGGGGCCGTTCAGCGCGGCGGTTGCGCTCGCGGGTACCGTGTCGCCGGCTTTCTGCGCGTCGAGCAGTGGAGCGGCGGTCACAAAGAAAACAGTCACAACGAGCACGATCGAGATGTTGAAGCTCATGGTCCCTCTCCTGAACGAAATCTGGATTTGCGAACAAGACAACGACCCTTTCCGGCCGCTCATTGTACCAATTAAAAAATGTTTATCAAACAAAACATATTCACTTATAGTCTCGGTGAGCCGCTCGGAAGCACCTCGATTAAGGGCGGACTCGAGCGTCCTGGAAGGTAAGCGCCGCGGACACGAAAAAATGACGGGATTTCACTTGCCGTAGCCGAGCTTGCGAATCTGCTCCTCGCGGGCCGGGTCGATGCCGTCCTTGCGGTCGAGGCCCGGTGCGTGGCGCTCGGAGTTCTCGATGATCTCCACGATTCGCTGTCGCATGCGGGAGGCTTCTTCGGGATGTGCGTCGATAACGTTGCGCGTCTCGTTGCGATCGGTCGCCATGTTGTAGAGCTCGTCTTCTGCTTCAGTGTGGAGAAGATACTTCCAGCGCAGATTCAAGAGCGCATACCGGTCGCCCGGACCCCAGCGCTCCGGCGTTTGCGTGCGCTCCGAGAGAAGGGTTCTCGACTCCGAGCGGCCCGCGAGGGAATCGATTCCCTGAAACTGGCCCAGCGCGCCATCGGCCACGGGGAGTTCGAGAGTGGCGATGAGGGTTGGAAGCACGTCGACGAGCCCGGTGATTTCAGGGCGGTGATCCGCTTCGAGATTCAGGCGGCGGGGCAACTTGTAGATCAGCGGCACGAAAAGCTGCTCGTTCCAGATGCGGCCGTGGCCCGACCACTTGTGCTGGCCGAGCCCTTCGCCGTGGTCCGAGGTGAGCACGATGGCCGCGTCCTGGTACCAGCCCATGGTGCGAATCTTTTCGAACACCCGGCCGAGCTGTGAATCTGTGTAGGCGATCTCGCAGTCGTAGCCGTTGTTCCATTTGACGACCTCTGGATTCCGAGGATTGGGTACGGCGCGCTCTTCGAGAAACTGCACCAGTCCGGCATCCTTGCGAAACATGCCGGCAAAGGGCTGTGGTGCTTCGAACGGCCAGTGGGGATCGAAGTAGTGGATCCAGACAAAGACAGGCTTCTCGTGCTGCCCGTCGAGCCAGGCGAGGACCCTGTCAGTCGTGGCCGCGGCGCGCCGCTCACTGGCGCGCGGTTCGTCGAAATGATCGAAGCCCGCACCGAGCCCGGTCTCCTTTTTGACCACGGCAGCGCTCACAAAGGCGGCGGTCGTGTAGCCCATCTCCTTGAAGAGCTGGGCGGCCGTCCGAACACCGGCGTCAGCCTGCAGCGGGACATGGAAGGCGTGGAAATTGCCCAGAATGCCGTGCGTGCGGGGCAGGGTGCCGGTCATGAGGGTCACGTGGGCGGGCAGGGTGGTCGCCATGGGCGAGACTGCGTTTTCGAAAAGAATGCTGTCCCGGGCGAGCGCGTCGATGGTGGGCGATGTACGGCGGAAGTAGCCATAGCAGTACAGGTGGTCGGCGCGCAGCGTGTCGACTGTGATGACAAACACATTGGGACGGGGCGCCTCGGTGCCGCAGCCGGCCAAAACGGTGGCGCAGCCGGCCAGGATCAGCCAACCGAGAATCAGCCGGGCGTAGCGCGCAATCGCGGCTTTCACAGGTCGCCTCTCAATAGGAACTCAGACTGCGTCGGGTGGCTGAGAATAGCATACTCATTTGCGGCAGCGAACAAACAAAACCACACCGAGGACCGGCAACAAGACCACCTGGCGCCGCCGCCGATATCGAGCCTTGGCCCAGAAAAATAACAGCCTGGCCTGTCGAGATTTATCACCACGCACCGTTCAAACTATCTATCAAATGCGTTTGATTGTTATCTTGCGTTTCCCTCTTGCAACCGGTAAAATAGGGACACGTGATAGGGACCTTGGTGTTGGCACAAGAACGACTGAAACATTTTGAATCCGCGAGCCAAGCCGAAACTTGGTTGAAAACCACTGCATGGCACTCTCGCTCCCGACGTTGTTCGAATGTCGACGCCGCGGCGATCATGAAGATCCCGCAGATCTGGCACCGTTACGCCTGTCATGTGGCAGGCAGAACCCGAGTGTGGAAGAATAAGGAGTGTACAAAATGAAGAAAAGAAGCGTCACCACGATCGTATTCATCATTCTTCTTGCCGGCCTGGCCATGGCCGGGGACAAGTTGACCGGAACGCGTGGAGCAGTTCCGACCGGCTTCCCCGATGCGCCGCAATCACCCCTCGTCGAGGGCGCCGGAAACCGCGCGATTTCATGCCTCTTGCTCTCGAACTACGCAGGCGATCTCACCAACACGAAAGCCTTCTTCGAGGCGAACATGCTCGACATCACCTTCGACACCTTCGAGTGCGCCTCGGCTACCCCCACGGTGACTCAGCTCGAGGGTTACGATGTGGTCCTTCTCATGGAAAACGGGATCTATGGAAACGCCCCCAATGTGGGGGACGTCCTCTACGACTTCGTGGTCAACTCCTTGGGCAACGTGGTCTACGGCACCTTCATCTGGCAGGACTGGACCACATGGGGCGGCTACGGCTACGGCCTCATGGAATCGATCTGCCCCCTCATCGAGAATGGCGGATGCGAGTACACCTATGACTGGCTCGACATGGGCTCGGTCGTCACTCACCCGGTGACCGACAGCATCACCGGTCTCTTCGGCAGCTACCAGGGTGGAACAGCCGTGAGCGCGGCCGGCACCCTGCTCGGAAACTGGTCTGACGGCACGCCCGCCATCGCGATCGATGACGTCACCGGCGGCCGCCAGTGCGCCATAAGTATCTTCCCCGCCTACGAGAGCTGGGGCGTCTACGGCACCGACTTCGGCGGCGACTTCTACCTCCTCTTCGAGAACGCTCTCAAGTGGGCGGCCGGCGGCGCGGGCTCGCAGGAACCCAGGCTCGACATAGACTGCAACGGCGAGAACGGCCCCATCGAAGTCTTCGAGGGTACCAATTGCACGATCACCATCGACGTCGAGGCCCGTGGTTTTCTCGGGTACCCCGTTGATGTTTGGGTCGCCATCAAGGCTCCTTCGGGCACGTGGTGGACCTGGCAGTACGGAAACTGGTATCCCGATCTGAGCCATGCGGCCTGGAGCAGCGGCCTTCTCGATTGGTCGGGCACGGTTCTCGACATGGCGCTTCCCCTCGGTTCTTACAAGGCTTACCTGGCCCTCGACACCATTGTCAACGGTCAGCTCGATCTCGGCGCCATTTACGACATGGACGTGGTTGAATTCGATGTGGTCGTTCCACCCACGGAGTACAAGTGGGACAGTGGCACGACCGACAACCTCCTCTGCTGGGTGAGCGGCGGCGACATGGTCGGCATGCACTGCTTCGACACCATTCCCGGCGGCGAGAACCTGACCAACGTGGGCACGATCTTCGGTTCGGTGCTGTACGCGAACTACGCTCCCGGTAACGGGACCCCCACTGAGTTTTACGTCTGGGAAGCCACCAGCTTCGGCGATCCCACCAACGCCACCCTGCTGGCCCAGGGCACCGGTGTTGTGGGCAACGTCGACACCGACGTTCACTACTGGGATGCGTGCCCCTGCACCATCACCACGCCGAACTTCTACGTGGCCTACAACCTGCACCACGCTGCTTACGAGTACTGCCTGGCGATCGACGGCTCCGTGCAGTACGTGTATGGCGCCGCGTTCTACACCGGCACCAACACGCTCAACGCCTTCGACCCGGTCAACCTGTACGCGAATCAGTATCCGCCGGACGAGTCGCCCTACGGTTTCTGGACCGTGCGCGCCGAGTACTAATCGGATGATGTGATCACGCCGCCCATGGGCGTTGTGATCGACACCATTTCACCGCAAAAAAAAAGCCCCCTCCCGGAAGGAGGGGGCTTTTTTGATCCTGGAGAATCCCCATCCGAACGCGACGTCCACATGGCATGGTGGTATGATATCTTTCTGCCAAAAAGAAAAGAGGCCCCCTTGGAATCGGAAAAACAAGAACAACCGGAAAGCCTGATCATCAACGAGGTCCAGCTCCTCCTCGCCGAGAAGCGGACCTCGCTCGCCTCCATGCGCACCGGCATCGCGGTCTTCGCCCTGCCCCTCTCGGTGATGAGCGTTCTGATCGCCACGTCGAAGTACTACGACATCCTCGACGTCATCCACCTGGCCATACCGGTCTTCGCCCTCTGCGCCGGTCTGGTGATCCTCGGCATCTACCTCACCCACCGCGCCGTGTCGAAGATCCGGCGCTACGACGATCTGATCCACGAGATCAAGCAGCAGAACCGGCGCGTCGATCGGATCGTGAGCTGAGACAAAAAAACGGCGCCCCCGACCTTTGACCGAAGGCGCCGTTTATTTTGTTCGTGAAAACCAATACGGTACAGAATGTCTCAGCCGATCATGGAACGAGTTTAACGGCTGTCGCGTTCGACGCCCAGGTCACCGGATCGTAAAGAACACCGGCAAAGTGGATCGTCGTACCGATCCAGACCGGATCGATCGGCCCCAGGGAATCGAACACTCCCACCGCGCGGCCCGCCCCGTCGAGACGTCCGGCGAAGTTGGCGAAAAAGGGCTTGTTCAGGTTGTCTAGAACGAACTGGGTGAAATTGTCCTGATTCAGCGGAATGTTCACACCGTTGATCATCGTGCCCGGTGTCGTTCCCGACATGGAGGCGGCGATAAGGTACTTGGCTCCCGAGACGGTCGGGATCAGCTCCATCATGAGATTGGCGTCCCCGCCAGAAGCGCACGAGATCTCGTCGCCCACGGCGCGGACCAGGGTGTCGCCCCTGAGGTAGCGCATGTAGGCGGCCATGATCTCGGCCTTGGTGTGGGATGCGCCCGCGTTCTTCATGGCGCCGAACCAGAAGGCAGAGTGTATCGCACGATATGTCCCGTCCGGGCCGGCATAAGCCACGGCGCGGTACCGGCTGCTCTGGCACTTGTAGAGAAGGTCGCCGCCGGCGGATCCGATCCAGTCGAGATAATCACCCGGATAGCCCGCGTTGGAATAATTGATTGTCGAGCCATCGAGCAAGGTATCGGTCTGTCCGGCAAGGCTGGTCACATCGGTGTGGTCGCCGAGGTATGTACAACCGAACATGCTGTAGATAGGGTCGCCTCCATTGAAATAGCCGAAGTCATTGCCGCCGATGTAAAGGCCTTTTCCGTCATTGAGGAAGCCGACGAGATCTTGCTGCTGCCCTGCAGTCAGCTCATAGTCCGTCATGCCTCAGCAATAGGATCCCATGATGACGAAGATGACGTCGTAGCCGCTGATGTCGGCTGGAAGAGTCGCGCCGAAGGTGTAGGCATAGCCGAGTTCATCGAGGGCTTTCTTCACGCCATAGGTGGCATCCACATTGCCGCCGCCCTCGGGATCGGCGAAGAGCAGGTTGTGGTCCTTGTCCCAGACGTAGATCGACTGGGACAGTCCCGGCGCAGCCAGAAAACCGACAATGGCCGCCACCAGAAAGAGTGTGAGTACTCGCATCAAGGGCCTCCTTTCGGGAGAAGAAAAAAACTTCCTCAGCTCAGGCACAAAGAAAGCGTCTGCCCCGCTTCTTCGTGATGTGCAGGTAGAAATTCTGCTTAACAAACAATACACCGCAATTGATGAATCCGGTTCAAAAAACCTTTTATTTCGAGTTTTTAACGCGGAAAGTCTTTTCACATCTGGAAGCACATTGACCAGCTCATCGGTCCAGTGGCTGTGGGTGTAACGGCGATCCGGATCAGTGGTTCGTCACCACTGATCTCGGTGGTGGCTCCGTTGATCTCGGCGTTTTGGGTCGTATACCCGGCCGGAACGTGAACCAACACCTCGTATCGATCGTCCTTGATCACCGCGCTGCAACCGGACAGCACTTTCTGCTCCGCGTCCCACCCAAGTCGCAGCACGTCAACGGCGCCCTGGGTGATGTGTCGCGATGTGGAAAGGAGCTGCGGCCGATCAAGCCGCTCGCGCAAGACAAAGATCTGCGTCCCGCCCGGTCCAAGTGCTGGCACATCGAAACTCCCCTTGCACACGCCGAGGAACTTCTTCGTCCAGAACTCGTAGACGAGAAACGCGCGATCTGCCGGAAGACCGAGATCGCTCATCGTCACCGTGGTCGCCGCCAACTCCTCCTGCTCCCAGTTGAAGTGGGCAAGCACGGTCCACGACTCGAAGGCCCGCTCGATCTCCATCATCCACCAGACGCACACCTCGCCGTTCTGATCGGCGTCGATCGGGCTCGGCGGGCCGCCGTGAACGATCTCGGTGCGCTCCATGGCGATGAGTGTGTCGGTCTTGCGCGGATCGAAATCGTAGAGCTGGCCGGGCACGGTGAAAACGATCGGCGCGCTGCGCTTGATGCCCTCGAGGTTGCGCGCGTCGGTGTAGACCTCGGCGCGGTCGCTGAGCATCAGCATGCCGCTCGCCATCGAGACGAGGCAGGGACGCTGGATCGCGTCGGTCGGGCACGCCTCGACACCCTCGACCTCGATCACGTTGCCCTTCTCCTTCGGCTTGTGCGTGGGAAGGATGTCGCAATGATCGGGATCGTTGCGCCAGACGATGCCGTTCCACGAGTTGTACTGCTGCATCGTGGCCGGCCCGAAACCGTCGCCTCCGAGGCGGCAGGCGTCGGCGATGCCGATCGCCTCGGGCAGAACCCCCCAGCAGGCAAGGACGAAGATGTCGCGGCCCAGTTCCTCGCGCGCAGCGCCGAGGTAGCGGCGGAAGGTGTCGGCCGGGCGCGCACCCTGCGCGGCGAGGTGATCAATCGCGTGATGGTAAGAGTCGTAGAGCAGGTGGCGCAGCGAATCGATCTTGACGTAGCGGAAACCGAGCTCGCGGAAGCCGCGCTCCGTGTTGCGCACAACTGCCGCAACCGCCTCGGCATTGTTTCCATCGAGCCCGTAGCCGACCCATGGTCCCTTGAACAGCTCGCCCTCACTATTGCGCACGAACCAGTCGGGGTGTGCGCGCGCGGCAGCCTCGTCATTAAACGCCGAGTAGACCCAGATCCCGGGATCGAAATCGGCGGAGCGGATCGTCCGCACCGCGCCCGCCGCGCCATCGGGAAACTTCTTCTCGTCCCAGAGCAACCACCCGTCGGCCATCCCCATGGAGGTCTGAAAGGTGTCGTCGATCTGGATGTACTGGTAGCCGAAGTCGGCGAGGTTCTGCTCGGCCAGAACCTTGACCACCCTTTCGAGTGTCGGCTGATCGAAGTCGCGGCGGTAGGCCCACCACGAGCACCAGCCCGCGATCGATCCCTTCCACACCTTGTATGTCCACGGCTCGTAATGGGGCAGATTCTTGTGGCGCTGGTAGAAGGCGGCCGGAAGGAGAGTTCCACCGTTTTTCCCCCGCTCTGCCACGAGAAGCGGCGCTCCGCGCCATCGGGCCCGATCGGCTCGATCCGTGTTCGTCCGTCGCCGGGACCAATCAGCACCCAGTCAAAGGTCCGGTCGTAGACCGCGTTGTTGCGCAGGTTGCGGCTCCGGCCCGCACTGCTGCGAATCAGCGGAAAGCGCTTCTGCGCCTCCGTCAGGGTTTCGGCCGCCAGGGCTTCGGCTCCGGCAACGACGGTGCCGCGCAGGAGAAGCTCCTGATCTTCGTTTGCAGTGAGCGCGATATGCTGGACTATTCTGTCCGACCCGAGGACAGAGCTGCCCATCGTCACATCATGGGGGCCGCTTCTGCGTCACCCATCGCCATCGCCCACCAGCAGCTCGAACTCGCAGATCTTGTCGCCGCGATAGGAGAGCCCGAATTCGGACCCGACCTGCTTCCAGCTAAATTCTGCCGGTACATTGAGAGCGCCGCTGTCGACAGCTTCCTCGGCAAGAGTCTGGGAAGAAATCGTTACGAGGATCATGACCAGACCGGCCAGCAAAATGGCGCGACGGACGGGTGCGGGGATATTCATCGATTGGTGTCTCCTTGAGATAGACTCGATCGGTGTCCGGGTGGAACAGTTCCGTCTTAGCACATCCCATCCGGTCGAGCAAAGGGGAGCGGGAGTTCTAACGACCCGGCCTCGGCCCGCCCAGCGCCTCGGATTTTTCGAACGCTTCCCGTGCATCCTTCTTGCGGCCCAAGCTTTCGAGAACATTGCCGTAGAGCATCCAGAGACCGGGGTGGTCGGTGACAGCGTTCAATGCCTGGCGCGCGGCGTTCTCAGCCTCGGCGAGGCGACCCGAATCGAAAAGAGCCGTGATGAGTGTGCCCCAGTTCTCGGCGCTGTACGGTTCGACGCGCAGCGCCTCGCGCGCCCACTTCTCGGCGCGCGCGTTATCGCCGTTGCGGCCGAAATGAATCGCCATGTAGCGGTACTGGCCTCCCTGGCTCGCCGCCGCCACGGGCGGCACCAGATTCCAGAGGGTGAGCGTGAGTCCAAGGGCGAGCACCAGGCCGGACAGACTCAAGCCGACCCATTTCCTGGAACGCACCATGTAAATAACCCGCTCCACGCCAAAGGCCGCAAAGAGAATGAGGACGGGCACGGCCGCCACGCGGTAGCGGGCACTGACAAAGAAAAGGATCATTCCCACGAAGTACCCGACTACCACGACGAGAAGCCATCCCGCACGCCGGAAGTAGAGCGCGAGCGCCATGCCGAGCAGCCCGAGCGCCCCCACCGCGAAGAACGGGATGAACGCAAACCGCGTGCTGGCGAGGTGCGTCTCGAAAAGGGAGATGTCGAAGTTGACAGGCACCTCGGCCTTGTTCCAGAAGAGAGCCGCCTTCTTGCCCATGAGCCGCACCCAGCGGAGAGGATCGTCGGCGATCGACCCGAGACCCTTCTTGAACCAGTGGGCGGAGTGGGCGGCCTCGAACTCGGTGCCGCCGGCGGCCTTTGCGAAGTCCTCGAACATACCCGCCTGGGTCATGCGGAATCCCGGCGGAACCTGCCATGTGCCCGTGGCGTCGGGGCCGTTGCCGATGTAGAAGTTGACGCCGCCGGCCAAGGTGAGCAGGACCGGCTCTCCGGTGGCGGCGTAGTTCCTGATCGTCAGGGGCGCCACCATGAGCGCGGCGCCGAGCGCGCCCCACGCGAGCCGGCGCACCATGGTCTTGCGATCGGGCAGGTCGGGACGGCTCGGGCGGCCAGCCATGATCAGTCCGAAGAGTGGCAGCAGAAGCACGACCAGAAAGTACTGCGGCCGGATCGAGAAAAGAAATCCGACGGCCAACCCCGACAGGGCGAAGTGCCAGAGCTTCGTCTGCTTCATGGCGCGCGCTGTCCAGAAAACAAAGAACGCCGTCGCCACCGGCAGAAACGCCTCGGACAGAACCAGTCCCTCGACGAGCAGATAGTAGCCGTAGAAGGCGCTGAACGCGGCCGCTAAAACGCCGGTCAGCCTGTTGAAGACCGCCTCGCCGGCCGCGTACATGAGCGCGATCCCCACAACGCCTAGAAGCAGTTGTACCAGTATGGCGGTGAACATGTCCGACCCGGCCAGGCCATAGACAAGGGCGAGCACATAGCTGTAAAAGGGTGACAGGGTAAAAAGTTTGTCCCCCAGCAGGAAGTCGCCCGCCACGATCCGCCGTGCCCAGTCGTGATAGATGAAGGAGTCGAGCGATTCGGTGAAGAGCAGCACGTGAAGGTCGCTCGCCTGGAGTTCGAACCAGTAGGTGATGCGGATGGCGAGGCTTGCCGCGCAGAGGAATGCCACGATCAACCACGCCGTGCGCGCCGAGAGATCGAACGCTTGAGCCTGCTCATCGGCGCGCGTCTGGTTCATGACTCTCCTTGCAATGAGAATCGCAGCCTCGTCCGGGCTTGGACATCCCCGCCCGGTTGCCTCATAATATCTCTTAGTTCGCTCGATGCAACCCGGAGGGTCGTCATGGCTCATACCTACAAGTACCCGCGCCCCATGGTGACCGTCGATGTCGTCGCCGTCGCGCCCGGTGCGGCAGGCTCGAAGGTGCTTCTCATCGAGCGCGGCACGGAGCCTTTCAAAGGGCGGTGGGCGCTGCCCGGTGGCTTCGTCCGCCTCGACGAGGAACTGGCGAAAAGCGCCGCGCGCGAGTTGCGCGAGGAGACTGGAATCGACGCGGCCGGCCTGGAGCAGATCGCCGCCTTCGGTGCGGTCGGGCGCGATCCGCGCGGCCGGACCATCACTGTCGCCTTTTTGACGAGGCTCGACGAGTGCACCGCACCGCGCGCGGGAAGCGACGCGGCCAACGCGCGCTGGCATGAGCTCGACGATCTCCCCCCCATGGCGTTCGATCACGACGCGATCGTCGACGCAGCGCGGCAAATGATCTAGCCCGATCGCTTCAGATCCACTGCACTTCGATCGGTCTGCGTTCCGTGAGACGCTTGAATCGCACTGCCGGATAGCCGAAGCAGGCCGCGGCCATGACGCACCTCGCGCGCGGCACGCCGATCAGGTCGTTGAGCGCGCGCGTCTTGCCGAAGGCCGCCTCGACCGTGCCGAGCAGACAGGACCCGAGGCCGAGGCGCTCGGCGTAAAGCGTCATCTGGTGCAGCGCGATGCAGCAGTCGTCCTTGGGAGTGGACGCTTCAGGTCCCGTCGAGACGAAGACCGCCACGGGAGCCTCGTGAAAAAGCACGTCCCGGCCGCCGCGCCACCCGTCCATGAAGTTTTTGAGAAAGGCCCGCAAGCCGGGGCTCCCAAGGCGGCGGTCGACAAAGACGCTCAGGAAGAAACGCTTGAGTGGGCTGGCGAGGTGGCGTTCGTAATCGCCGTAGCGGGCCATGATCGCCTTGCGCAGGCCTTCGATGAGGTCCTGGTCGGTGACGACCGAGAGCTTGACAGCTTGCCGGTTCGTGCCTGTCGGCGCGTAGCGGGCCGCTTCGATGAGCTCCTCGAGGAGCTCTCGCGGAGGTACGTCCTTCTTGAATCGCCGCGTGGAACGGCGCGCTCGAAAGAAGTGGAGCAGGTCGTCGGCGGCGGGGAGGGTGTCCCTGTTCATCAGGGGAGGGACCGTGCCGTCTTCGTGGATCAGGGCGTCGCGGGGACAAATCGCGATGCACTGGCCGCAATCGATGCACCTCTCCCCTGGTGAGTAATTCATCCGACCGGCTGACTCCGAGTAGATGCCGCGGCCGCAGATGTTCTCGCAAAGCCCGCAGAGGTCGCAGAGCTCATGGTCGACATGGTGGGGTCTCATTGAATTCTCCGCTCGAATCAGACAAAGATGCGTGGCCGGAAGTATAGCCGTTCGCGGCACTCAACTCCACGGGGATTGTGTTTGTCCCTCGACGGGCTTGATCTCATTGTCAAGGACACTCCCGATCGCCTCTGTCGGATTACTGTCGAACTGTTCAATCACAATTAATTAAATTGTGATTGATATGAAGCCTCCCTCGGATCGGCGAGCTCATGTCAATTCCTCAAAATGCCGGAAGGAAGTGTTACTCTCCGAAATCCCACGCCTAAAAGAAAGTACAACAGCAACGACGAGACGCATCAACCGGGACAGTCAAAACAGCGGGACAATCAGAAAAACGATTCTGTTGACATAAAAAACCTTGGCCGGTGCCGAAAGGCGCCCGCTATTTTTGACAGGCTCCCGGGGTTCGGCAGCTCGAAAAACAATCAAGCTGCAATCGACAGGGATGAGGATTCTCCTCATGTGACTTCGATCTGGAGAAAGCCTCGAGGTGAACAGCGCGTACCGAGCACCCTCGGTACGCGCTTCTTATTTGGTTTCTTTGGTAATACTCGATTTTCCCCCGGGCCATCCCGGTCCAAATAGAAGCGGCCCATCAAGAACGTCGTTCTCGATGGGCCGCTTCATTTTTTTATCAGGGAAAAACAATCTCCAATCCGTTGGTCATCGACACGCCCTGCACCGCGCCGTTGTCGGCGATGAGAACCTGGTAGCGCAGGGTGAGGCCCGAGAAGTAAGGAGTGGTCTCGATCGACTTGGTGCCGGCGCCCGGCACGCCCACGGACCCATCGAGGGTGAAGGGGATCGTGGTATAGAGAGGCCAGACGAGGAGCGTGCCGCCCATGTAGGGGAAGCCTGCGCGTTTCGGGCCGACGAGGGCGTACGCCTGCGCGCCGCCGAGGCCGTCCGCTACCTCGTATGTCACCTCACCGCCCGAGATAGGATAACCGGTCGCGCCGAGGGTGGGCACGTAGCCGCCCGATCCTGCCAGGCCCGTGCCGTACTCTGAGATCGTTCCCAACTCGGGTGAGCAGGAAAAGACGCTCCTGCCATAAGTGCCGGCATAGAGCTCGTTGTTCGGTTCGTCGAAGGCGAGCGACGTGACCACTACGTTGGGCAGGTTGGCGCCGAGGGTGTGCCACGTGGTCCCGCCGTCGGCGGTCTCGTAGACGCCCACGTCGGTTGCCACGAAGTAGCGGCCGGAAACATTCGGGTCAGCCACGAAATCATTGGCCGGCGCCTCGGGAAGATTGCTCGAGATCGACACCCATGTGACGCCAAGATCGGTTGTCTTGAAAACGTGGGGAAGAGGTTCGGCCCAGCGGAATCCGGAGATCGTGACATAAGCCGTCTCGCGCACGCTGGGATCGGCCCGCACCGACGTGATCCATCTCTCGGGAAGGCCCGCTGACATATCGGTCCAGTTGCTCCCGCCGTCGGTGGTCACATGCACCACGCCGTCGTCGCTGCCGGTCCAGATCACGTCCCCGTCGAGGGGCGAGACCGCGATGGTGTGGACGATCCCGTCGACCTGGCCCGACTGACCCTGATGGGGGCCGTTGGTCAGATCGGGGCTGATCGCCGACCAGCTCGTGTTGCTCGTGCTCCGGTAGAGCTTGTTCGTGCCGAAGTAGCGTCTGTTCACATCGGTCGGATCCTGAACGTGGGGCGAGTTCCAGTTCTTACGGTCGCTGTAGCCGATGCCGGTCGTGGCGCTCGAGAAGCCGTAGCCGCCATTGCTCGAGAAGCCGAGGGCGCCGTACTGGTAAAGGGCCCAGATGTAGTTGGAGTTGGTCGGGTGAACGAGAGGCTGAAACCCGTCGCCGCCGTAGATCGTGCTCCAGTCGCTGACCGATCCGGTGAGCGTCCGGCAGGTGCCGTTGTCCTGCGCGCCCAGATAGAGCGCGTTCGAATTGTTCGCGTCTAGAGCGATCCGGTAGGCCTGGGTGAGCGGCAAATCATACCGCTTGGTCCACGACGTTCCGCCATTGGTCGAGCGGTAGACGCCGCCGTCGTTACCATTGTAGATCACCGGACTGAGGCCGGGGCCGAAGTCGAGGCCGTGGTGGTCGACGTGCATGCCGCCGCTGGCATCGGAGTAGGTCGATCCGCCGTTCGTGCTTCTGTAGAAGGGAAGCCCGAGAACATAAATCATGTCCGGATCGAGGGGGTGGGTGCGCACATTGCCGAACCACCAGCCGTACGACGAGAACACGTAAGAGAGCGCGCCGTCGTTGGTGCGCGTCCAGTTGTAGCCGCCATCGGTCGAGCGGTAGAGACCGTCGAAGTATCCCGTCTTGTCGGCGTAGATGGCGTGCATCACGTCAGGCTGTGTCCTGCAGAGGCTGAGACCGATCCGCCCGCCGAGCGACGAGGGTCCGGGCAGGCCGCCGCCCACGAGAGCCCACGTGTCGCCGCCATCGACACTCCGGTGAACCGCACAGCTCAAGCCGCCGTAAGTGTAGCGCTCGGGCCGGCGATAGCGCTGCCACATGGCCGCGTAGAGCGCGTCGGGATCGTCGGGACGCAGAATCAGATCGACGCACCCTGTCTGGTCGTTCACGAAGAGGACCTGCTGCCACGTGGCCCCCCCATCGGTCGTGCGGTAGACGCCCCGTTCCGGGTTGTCCTCCCAGAGCTGGCCCATGGCGGCCACGAAGATCCTGTTCGAATCGGTCGGATCGATCACGATGCGGCCGATGGCGCCCGTCTCGTCGAGACCGAGATGAGTCCACGTGGTCCCCTGATCGGTGGAACGGAAAAGGCCCATTCCGCCGTAGGCGAGGCTGCCTCCGCCGGGATTGACCTCGCCCGTTCCGGCGTAGATCACGTTCGGATCGGAAGGATCGATCGCCACGGCGCCGACAGCGAGGGCTGGCTGGTCGTCGAAGACCGGCGTCCACGACTGCCCGCCATCGAAGGTGCGAAAAACCCCACCCTCGGCCGCTCCCACGTAGACCGTGTCTTCGTTGGTCGGATCGACAGCGACGTCGGTGATCCGCCCGCCGATGTTGGTCGGTCCGCGCTGGGTCCAGGTCACCGCCCGACCGCTGCGCTGCGCCTTCATCGACGCGGCCTGACTCTTGGCCGCCAGCCACTGATCGCGCGGGATCCGGCCCTGGGGGAAGGCGCGTTCGGCAAAGAACCGATCATTGGGCGCGCGCGGCGCAAGCCCGTCGCCGCGGACCATGGAATGGTGCGTGGACGGACAGGACTCGATCGAATCGGATCGCTCTGACTCGTGGCATGACAGGCACGATTCCGAAGAGTCGCTCACTCCAGAGGAATCGTGGCCGATCATCCTCGCGGTCTGACCCGTCTCGAAGACGAAAAGCGCTGCCAGCGCGAAGACTGACACGACGCCCACGAGCAGGAGAGTGATCGCCTGGCCTGCTTCGGGCCGGAATGGGATTTCGATACTTCTCTTTGTTCGCCAATTCTCGAACATGGGTCTCTGCTCCTTCACTGGCCGACTCTGTTCGGCTAAAGGGTGCGCCTCTTGATCAGTGTCTATCGAGTGGGGCTGCTGAATATTAACATGGGCTTTTATTGATGGTATTCTGCCACGATCGGCGCGATGTCGATGTTTATTATCTCATGAGATCGACCTGTCTTCCGGCCCGTCTCACTCGGCAACGAGCACCATCAAATTCGTGAGCCGCGTGTAGGCGCCGCCCCATGGTCCCACCAGGGCCTGGAAAGGATACTCCGCACCCGGAATCCACGACAGGGGGACAGTGGTCGGAACAGCGAGCACACCGCTGAAAGGAACAGTTCCCAGCGGAAACTGCGCCAGAAGCGGCAGGGGAAGATAGAGGTCACCGTGCGCTGTCGGCAGCGGCGGATCGAGAATCCCCGATCCCATGGCGAGAAGAACGGGCATGGTGGGCGCGCCCACGATCTTGAAGGTGATCGCCTGTCCGGGAACGAGCGATCCTCCGTGATAAAGGTGATAGAAGTACTCGTCGGCGCCCATGTCGACCGCACCGAGCACGATGCGCGGATCGCCCTCAAAATCTTCGAGAAAATCGGGCGGCAGAGAGTCTGTGTCCCCGCTGTCGCGGCAGGGAGAGTTCCACGTGAGGTGACAGTCGCCGTTCGTTGCATCGGCAAGGAGAGGATTGGCCGAGATGTTCCCGTTGACGCCGAGCTGGCCGGCAATGTCGCCCACCCAGTCGCCGCCCGCATTGCCGAAAAGGTCGCAGCAGACCAGCGTCTTGGCGCCTGTGCCGGCCACTGCCTCTCCCTGGGTGCTGAAGGCGATGATCGTGTTCACCAGTGTGAGCGTCGTGGCGTAGTAGAGCCCCACGCCCGCCCCGGTCGTCGCGCTGTTGGCGCAGAAGGTGCAGTTGTAGAGCGACGCCACATTGTACTTGGAAAAGCAGACGCCGCCGCCCACGTTGCTCGAACAGTTCACGAAGAGGCAGTTGGCGATGAGAGGCTCACCCTGGTAGTTGACGATCGCACCGCCCATGCCGCTCGTGGCGCCGCTCCAGTTGGTGTCGAATACGCAGTCCGTGATCGTGGCGGCACCGTTGTTGCAGATCGCTCCGCCGCTGCCGCTTCCTGCGCCGACAAGATCGATTGCCGAGTTGTTGACGAAGGTGCAGCCGTCAATGACCGGCGATCCTGTGCCGCACTCGATCGCACCGCCGCCGCCGCACGCATTGTTGTCGACGAAGAAAATATTGATCAGGGAAGGAGAAGAGCCAAGCTGGCAGCGTACTCCGCCGCCGTTCGCGTCGCCTCAGCAGTCATCGGTGGAGCCGCCTCTGATCGTGATATCGCTCACCATCGAGTCATTGCCCTCGGCCGACTGAAAATCGAAGCCGCGACGCGGAACACCGGGTGTTCCTTCGGCATCGACGATGCACGCGGCGCGATGGCCGCTCGCCGAACGGACGGTGAGCGCCTTGCCCCTGAAATCGATGTCCCTGTTGCCGGCGCCGACGAAGAGACCGTCAGTGAGAAGGATCACATCCCCGCCGGCGGCGGCATCGATCGCAGCTTGAATCGTGGGAAAGTCTCCTGTTCCGTCAGGCTTGACCACCCACGTCGCTGCCTGTGCGGCCGCGGTCAGGAACAGAACGCAGAGAGCGATGCATCCGATCGTCGTGAATTTCTTCATCGCGTCATCCTCCTCTGAATCAGGGCGTGTTGTGTGCGACAGGTAATTCTATTCTACAGGTTTGATGTGTTTTTGCAAAGATTTCATTGGGGGTTCGGACGCGGCTCTCGCGTGCAAACGCGGCCGGAAAGAGGAGGGGAGGCCGCAACGCTCACCGATTACTGAAGATCAGTTTCACGGCATCGGCGATCACGAATCCGTTGGCATTGTCCGTGACCAGTACGCCTTGAATCGAGGTCTCTGTAAAAACAAAATTGCCAAGAGGGAGCCACTCGTTGCCCGGTGTCGATTGATCGAACACGATCCACGACGAAGGACCGGTCTGATCATGAACCCTGAAGTGAGCGTCGGTCGCCATCAGGTGGGAATAGTCATGCTCGAACTTCCACGCAAAAACACCGTAGGTCCCGGGAAAAATCGAGCCGTCTACCCGCCACCCGGCCGCCTTGTTCCCGACGCCGGCGGGTGTGAATCTCCCGCTTCCGAGAAAGGCGCTGGGATGAGACGCCGTGCTCCACGGACCGGAGAAGAGAGTGAACGCTGCATCGGTGTCGTCGAAAACATAAACCGACGGCGGCACCTTGATCATCCAGAAGTCGTAGTTACCGGCTCCGAAAGAGCGCGTGTAGGCGCCGATCACGAAACCGCCGTCGCTCGTCTGATCGATCGAGAAACCCCAGTCATTGTCCACGCCGCCGTAGCGTTCTTCCCAGCGTTTCGTCCCGTCGCTGTCCGTTTCGATCACGATCACATCGCCCACGTGGGTCTGGTGCGACACTCCGTACCCTGCCAGGATGAACCCGCCCTCGTCGGTCTGACGCACACAGTAGGCGGTGTCGTCGGCGTCTGCCGCGCCGAAGACCTCTGACCATTCCTCGCCGCCGCCCGCGTCGGTCTTGATCAGCCACATGTCGAAACCGCCCGGTCCGTACGATGCGGTATCGCCCGAGAGTATGTATCCGCCGTCATCGGTCTGGCGCACCGATCCGCCCCAGTCGCTGTTTGTTCCGCCGAAGGTGGTGTTCCACTCTTCCTGTCCCGAGCTGTCGGTCTTGATGAGCCACACATCGTAGGCGCCAGCGCCGTACGACGCTGTCTGTCCCGTGACCACATAGCCGCCGTCGCTCGTCTGGCTGACCGAGGTGCCCATGTCGGTCGCCGTTCCTCCGAAGATGCTGTTCCACTCCTCTGCGCCGTCCGAATCGGTTTTGATGAGCCAGAAGTCGTGGCCCGGGTAACCGAAGGAATCGACATATCCGGCAAGAATATAACCCCCGTCAGCGGTTTGGCGCACAGCGCGCGCGCCGTCCTTTGCGGCGCCCCCGAAGATGGCATTCCACTGCTCGATCCCATCGGCGTCGGTCTTGACCAGCCATGCGTCGAAGGAGCCCGAACCGAAGGAGCCCGTTTCGCCGGCAAAGACGAATCCGCCATCGGTCGTCTGCTCCACGGCCCATCCCCAGTCGACGTTGGGGCCGCCAAAGGTCCTGGTCCATTCGACGCGCGCGTCAGTGTCACTCCCGGCGTGGGCGCCCGCTGGACGGTCATCTCCTGCGAGAGCGCCTTCAACCGAGAAACAGAGAAACGCTCCTGCAAGGAGCACCTTGAGCGCGGCCCATCGTCCGCGGTGCGGCGATTCGTTCATCATCGTCTCCCAAGAGCAGCACGTTGAAAAAGCGCCGGTCCATCCCAGGGGATTGGGAACGGTTCGGGGCTTACCCATATGTTAGTCGACCGATTCGGGGCAGCACAATCGGCCTGTGACCAGTCGCGCACCCATGGGATCAACAACAGTTAGCGGCGATGAAAGGGCGGGCAAAGACGATCGCGGCGGTGCGAAAAACAGCGAGGGGGGACAAGATCAAAATCCTGTCCCCCCTCTGTCTATGTGTCACATCCTCCCTCGCAAGGGAAAAGGATGTTTCTCAGTTCTGGGTCTGGTAAGTGGTCGTGGTGAACTCCTGCCACTTCTGCTGGTACTCGGTGTTCCAGAAGGACTTGAGGACCGGGTAGTACTCGTAGTCATAGCCCTTGGACTTGAGCTCGTACATGTACTTGTAAAGTTCCTCGTAGGTGTCGCCGTAGAACATGCAGATCCAGTCATAGTCGCCGGTGATGCTCGTGGCCACGCCGACCCACTCTGAGTTCTGCCACTCGTCGTAGGTGGCGCGGAAATCCTTGGTGCGAACCTTGAACCAGCCGATGTAGGGCTTTTCCCAGTAACCGGTCTCGTTCCTGTAGCCATAGTAGGTCTGATAAGTGCTGGTCCACTCGACCTCGGTCCAGCCGCGCACCTGGGAGATCCAGTTGTAGGCGTCCTTGACATCCTGAGTGTCGACCCACCAGACGAGATCGTAGTTGCCGGAAGTCATGAACACACCGATGGTGTTCCCGAACTCCTTGATCTTGTCGTAGACGGCCTCGGTCTTCCCGTTATAGGTCTTGATGTAGACGTATGCTGAACGTTTTTCCCATTCCATTGTGCTTCTCCTTGTCGACAATTGCTGGCATAGCAGCAGGGTTCATAGAAACCGGACTTCTCATCCGGCTACTGGAAACGTTAGAAGAAATTCTAAGGACAACCACCTATCGACAAGTCGGGAGAATAACTTGGCCCTTTTTCAAAAAAAAAGCGCATGCCGGGCGAAGTGCCCGGCATGCGCTGGTCTGGTCGGTGTTCCTCTGGGTATTGCTTCTCGTTGGTCTAGCCGCAGCCCGAGGTGCTTCCGCAGTTGTAGCAGAGGTAGCACATTCCCGATCGAACGGTGAGCGCGCCGCAATTGTCGCAGAGCGGCGCCTCGGCCTGGAGACGGGCGAGCTCTTCCATGCCGGCCGCGCTCGCTCCGGCTGTCCCGGCTGACGAGGTCTTGGCCGCGTTTTTGTCGGTGGCCTTGGACACGGCCTCGACAGTGAGCATGGCCACATCGCCGCTGTCGTCGGCCATGTCGCGCTTGGGTGTATTCTTTTCCCTGTAGCCGGGAATGAACTGGATCCCCAGCCAGCGGAAAATGTAGTCGACGAGGCTCTTGGCCATGGGGATGTCCTTGTTGCTCGTCCAGCCCGCCGGCTCGAAACGGCTGTGGGCGAACTTCTTGACGAGCACATCGAGGGGCACGCCGTACTGGAGCGACATGGAGACCACCGTGCCGAAGACATCCATGAGGCCGCCGATCGTCGATCCCTCCTTGGCCATGGTGATGAAGATCTCGCCCGGTTCGCCGTCCTCGTAGAGGCCGACCGTGATGTAACCCTCGTGGCCGCTCACCGAGAACTTGTGCGTGATCGACGCGCGCGTGTCGGCGAGGTGGCGGCGGAAAGGTTTTTTCGGTCTCCTCCCCGTCTCTTCTTCTTCCGCCTCCTGCTCCTCGGTAGTCGTGGAGAGGGGCTGGCTCTCCTTGGAGCCGTCGCGGTAGATGGCCAGAGCCTTGAGCCCGAGCCGCCACCCTTCCATGTAGGCTTCGATCACATCCTCCACCGAGGACTCGTGAGGCATGTTGACCGTCTTCGAGATCGCACCCGAGAGGAAGGGCTGTGCGGCGGCCATCATCTTCACATGGGCGCGCCAGCCGATCGACCTCTCCCCGTTCTTGGGTTTGAAGGCGCAATCGAACACGGCCAGGTCTTCGTCCTTGAGTTCCGTGCACCCCTCGACCGTGTCGAACTCGTCGATGTAGGCCGTGATCCGCTGGACCGCGGCCGGGTCGTAGCCGAGGATCTCGAGCGCGAGAGGAACGGTCTGATTCACGATCTTGAGCATGCCGCCGCCGGCGAGCTGCTTGTACTTGACCAGGGCGAGGTCAGGCTCGATGCCCGTGGTGTCGCAGTCCATCATGAACGAGATCGTACCGGTCGGCGCCAGGACCGTGGCCTGGGCATTGCGGTATCCGTGAGCCATCCCGCTCTCGATGCACTCGTCCCACACGGTGCGGGCACTCTTGACCAGATCGCGCGGACAGGTATCGCCGATGTCGTCGACCGCCTTGCGATGCATCTCCATCACGGCGAGCATGTGGCCCTGGTTCTCGCCGTACCCGGGGAAGGGTCCGGTAAACCCGGCCGGCCCGGGCGACGCATCGCTCGCCGGAATCCCCGCGATCCGGCTCGACGTGAGATAGGCCTGGCCCGTGAGGATCGCCGTGATCGCGCTGCCGAGAGCGCGTCCCTCGTCGCTGTCGTAGGGAAGGCCCGACGCCATGAGCAGGGCGCCCAGATTGGTGTAGCCGAGGCCGAGAGGGCGATACATGTGGCTGTTCTCGGTGATATCGTGAGTGGGATAGCCGGCGCGATCGACGACGATCTCCTGGGCGGTGATGAAGATGTTCACCGCATCGCGGAATCGCTGCGCGTCGAAGGTGCAATCGTCGCTCCTGAACTTCATCAGGTTCAGGCTCGCCAAATTGCAGGCCGAGTTATCGACGAACATGTACTCGCTGCACGGGTTGCTCGCGTTGATCGCGCCGCCCTTGGGGCAGGTGTGCCACGAGTTGATCGTCGTGTCGTACTGGAGGCCCGGGTCGCCGCATTTCCATGTGCCGTCCGCAATGCGCTCGAGCAGGAAGCGCGCCTTGTACGTCGGCCCCTCCTTGCTCGGATCGGTGATCCACCGCGTGGTCCAGTCGCCGTCCTCTTCCACGGCCTTCATGAACTCGTCAGTGATGCGGATGGAAAAATTGGCGTTCTGAAAGAAGACCGACGAGTAGGCCTCGCCGTTGAAGTTCGGATCGTAGCCCTGGCGGATCAGGGCGAGCGCCTTGGCTTCCTCGACGAGCTTCGCCTCGATGAACTCAAGTATGTCGGGGTGGGTGATCTTGAGCGACTGCATCTTGGCCGCGCGCCGCGTCTTGCCTCCCGACTTGATCACGGCCGCGATCTGGTCGTAGACCTTCATGAAGGAGAGCGGGCCCGAGGGTTTGCCCCCACCGGCAAGCTTTTCGCGGTGGCTGCGCAGGGGGGAGAGATCGGTTCCGGTTCCCGATCCGTACTTGAAGAGCATCGCCTCGCTCGTGGCGAGGTTCATGATCCCTTCCATCGAGTCCTCGACCGCCTGGATGAAGCAGGCCGACACCTGGGGGGTCATGTAGGCGCCCTTGGCGCGCTTGACCTTTTTCTTTTCCACGTCCCAGTGGTATCCGTTGGTGCAACCGGTCAGGCCGTACTTGTCATAAAGCCCCACGTTGAACCAGACCGGCGAATTGAAGGACCCGTACTGGTGAAGGCAGAGCCAGGCGAGCTCGCGATAGTACCGGTCGCGATCGTCGAGTGTGGCGAAGAAGCCGTCCTGCCATCCCCATTCGGCGATCGTTGCCGCCACCCGCTCGATGAGCTGGCGCACGCTCTGCTCCCGTTCGGGCGTGTCCTGCTCGCCGTAGAAGTACTTGCTCACCACCACGTTGGTTGCGAGCTGGCTCCAGTCCTTGGGAATGACGCACCCTTCCTGCTCGAACACGACCTCGCCCGCCTCGCCCCTGATCTGGGCCGACCGGTCATCCCACTCCACCGTGGAAAAAGGATCGTCGCACTGGGACGGACAGAAAACAGATCTGATCGTCAGTCCGCCAGTCACGGTACGCTCTTGTGAAGAATTTCCCCTTCCGTTTTTCGACGTTTTGATGACCATCTCCGATTCCCTCCCAGCATCCCGTTGTTTTCGCACCGCCACCGACAGACATTGACGTGAAAAAGGGTAAATTTCACGTCGATCCCGCTCCCGAACAAACATCAAAACACTGAATTCAGGCTATGCCCTAGTCAATCATACCCTTCGCCAAGAATGCTCAGCGCTCTCAGAATGTCTCGACCGGATCGGCTAAAATTCCGGTTTCTTCAACTGCCACCCCTTTCTTCACCGGAACGGTGAAGAAAGGGGCAGAGTGGCATATATTGATATTCGTTCAATGACATAATGCAAGATATTGTATAACCGCCTAGAAACTTGATTCAATATCAATGTAATCCCAACCGCTCCAAAAGGGGAGAAAAAAAAATGCGGGCCACCAAAAAGGCCGAAAATGTTCCCTTTGTGCTTGATGTTTCGTTCTCCAGGCTCAAAATCGGGGAATATTTCCCGAAATCGCCGTGAGGCACGTTACAACGCCATCACGCGCCCATCGACGGCGACCTGCGGCCCATCGTGGCCCCCGAGAATATTCAGGCTTGCTTCCACGTGAGCGGTCATTATTCTGAATCGGATTGCGGCTCAACCTCAATTCTGTACTGAAGACATCTTTATTGGGAACCCTTTCTCATGCCATCCATCGACCCCCACTCATTTGCCGATCTCGAACAGGGACGGATCGAACATATCGAGTTCACTTTCGACATCGACTTCGATGCAAAATCGATTCGCGGTATCGCTGTCTACACCATCGACCGCCCGGTCAAGGATTCTCTTTTTCTCGACCTGCGCGATCTCACGATTGCGGGTGTTCACTCCCCCGCGGGTGAGGTGAACTGGTCGATCGACAAGGAGGACCGCGTTCTCGGCCAGCGCCTTCATCTCGAAGATCTCGGCGCGCAATCGGAGTTCGCCATCTATTTCGAGACCACGCCCGGTGCGAGCGCGCTCCAGTGGCTCGCCCCGGAGCTCACGGCCGGCGGCGAGCATCCCTATCTTTTCAGCCAGTGCCAGGCGCTCCATGCGCGCAGCGTGTTTCCCTGCCAGGACACGCCGTCGGTGCGTTTCACTTACACGGCTGACGTGATCGTTCCCGCACCGCTCACCGCGGTGATGTCGGCGGAGCGGGTCGATGTCTGCGACGGCGCGGAACTGATCGAGTCGCAGAAGGGGCCGAGTGCGGCCGGGACGTCGTCGATGAGCGACAGCACGGTGTGCGTCTTCGACATGCCCCAGGCGATCCCGTCCTATCTCTTCGCTCTCGCCGTGGGTAATCTGGCCGCGAAAGATCTCGGCCCGCGTTCGCGGATCTACGCCGAACCCGAGGTGGTCGACGAGGCCGCCCACGAGTTCGCCGAAACGGAGCGGATGATCGCCGAGGCCGAGGGGCTCTTCGGCCCCTACGAGTGGGACCGTTTCGACATGCTCCTCATGCCGCCCTCCTTCCCCTACGGCGGCATGGAGAACCCGCGCCTCACCTTTCTCACCCCCACACTCATCGTGGGCGACCGCTCCATGGTGAACGTGGTCGTGCACGAGCTGGCCCATTCGTGGACGGGCAACCTCGTCACCAATGCCACGTGGGAAGATTTCTGGCTCAACGAGGGGTGGACGGTCTACGCCGAGCGCCGCATCCTCGAGATCCTCGACGACGAGAACTACGCCCAGATGAAGGGCGCCCTCCGCCGCAAGAGCATGCTCGAAGACATGAAGCTCTTCGGCATCGACTCCGATCCGACGCGCCTCAACTATTCCCAGAAAGGCATCGATCCCGACGAGGTCTTTTCCACCATCCCCTACGAGAAGGGCGCGGCGTTCATCATCTCCCTCGAACAGGCGGTGGGACGCGAGGTTTTCGATCCCTTCATCAAGAAGTACATCGATACCTTCCGCTTCCAGTCGCTCGACACCAAGGGGTTCGTCGATTTCCTGAAGAAGGAGCTCCCCGCCGCGGCCGACGCGGTCGACATCGACGAGTGGCTCTTCGAGCCGGGCTTTCCCGAGAGCGCGCCCTCCATAGAGTCAACACTGCTCGATGCGGTCGACGCCGCCATGAGCGCCTACGAGAAGGGCACAGTGCCCTCGGCCGACACGGTCGCGCGCTGGAAACCGGAGCAGATCGAGCTCTTTCTCAAGAACCTGCCCTCAACGATACCCGCCGACGACTGCAAGGCTCTCGAAGAGCTCTTCGGTTTGAAATCGAGCCGCAACAACAATCTTGTCGTCGCCTTCCTCGCCAAAGCGCTCCCGAGCGGCTACGAGGCCGCGCTCCACAGCACGGAGAGGATTCTGTCGACGGTGGGCCGCATGCTCTACCTCAAGCCGCTCTACCGCGCGCTGGCCGAGGCGGAATGGTGCAAGAGTAAGGCGCGCGACTTCTACGATCGCCACGGTGCGATCTATCATCCGATCGCCAAGGGTGGAATCGAACGGATCTTGAACGACGCGGGGCTCTAACCCTGCAAGGGAGACGACTTCAATGAAACTGGTCAGTTTCGGACGCGCGGGGCACGAACGCCCCGGCATCATCATCGACGAGACGCACCTGATCGACCTGTCGAGAGCGCTGCGCGAACAGCCACGGACCATGATCGAGCTCCTCGCCGGCGATCTTCTCGAGTCAGCGGCCGACGCTGCGGGAGCAAGTGATGAATTCCGTGTCGAGCGCAACACGGTGCGGCTCGGCGCGCCCGTGGTCCATCCATCGAAGACCCTCTGCGTCGGCCTCAACTACCGCGACCATGCCGAGGAACAGAACAAGCCGATCCCCGAGCGGCCCCTAATTTTCTCCAAACCCTCAACGGCGGTGATCGCCCACGGCGAGCCGATTAAACTTCCCGATCCGGCTTTCGAGACCTTCACCGATGCCGAGGCGGAACTGGCCGTGGTGATCGGCCGCCGCGCCACCAAGGTCTCCGAGGCTGACGCTCTCGACCATGTGGCCGGCTACACCATTCTCAACGACGTGTCGGGGCGCGACACGCAGAACAGGGAAAAGCAGTGGATGCGCGCCAAGGGCTTCGACACCTTCGCGCCCATGGGGCCATGGATCGTGACGCGGGACGAGATTCCCGATCCCCACTGCCTCGACATCACGGGATCGGTCAACGGCGAGGTGCGTCAGAAGAGCAACACGCGCCACCTCATTTTCAACGTGCCCTTTCTCGTTTCCTACCTGTCGCAGACGATCACCCTTCTGCCCGGCGATCTGATCTCCACGGGGACGCCGGGCGGTGTGGGCATCTACCGCGACCCGCCGGTACGGCTCGCCGCGGGCGATCGGACGCGCATCGAGATCTCATGCATCGGCGCTCTCGAAAATCCCGTCGTGAGCGGCTGAAAGGAGCAGGCGCTCATGAAGAACTATCCGCCGGGCAAGATTCCCTGGAAAGAAGTGGCTAAGAAGGTGCGCACGCACCTGCCGCCCGAGGTGATACTGGGACCCGCGCAGGGAGAGGACGCGGCACTGGTCAAGTTCGGCGACGAGGTCTGGGCCGTGGCGTCCGATCCGATCACATTCACCTCACACGAGGCCGGCACTCTCAGTGTGATCGTCAACGCCAACGACGTGATCGTGCGCGGCGCGCTGCCGCGCTTCTTCACCGCCGTCGTTCTCGTGGCGCCCGACGAGGCGGACGAGAAGCGCGTATCCGAGCTCCTCGATCAGATCCGCACGGCGTGCAACATCCTGAGCGTGGCGCTCATCGGCGGGCACACCGAGGTCACTCCCGGTCTGCGCCATTCGATCATCGTGGGCACCATGCTCGGCCGCGTCACGGGCCGGCCAATCACCACGGGCGGACTCCGGCCGGGCAACCTGGTCGGCATGACGCGCCACGCCGGGCTCGAGGGAACAGCGATCCTCAAGAAGGAATTCGCCTCCTTTTTCGACCGGCCCCTCGGCGAACCGGCCGCCGCGGGCGGCATGCCGCTCTGTGTTGTGGCCGAGGCAGCGGGCGCGGCCTCGTGCGACGCGGTGACCGCGCTCCACGATGTGACCGAGGGCGGCGTGGGCGAGGCGCTCCACGAGATGGCGCAGGCGTCGGGCTGTTTTATCGACGTCGACGAGAGTGCCGTGCCCGTTCTCGACGACACGCGCGCCGTCTGCGCCGCGCTCGGCATGAATCCCCTCGGTCTGATCGGCTCGGGCAGCCTGCTCGTCGGCTGCAGACCCGACGGCAAGGAGGCGGTCGAGGCGGCCATGGTCCGCTGCGGCGTTCCTTTCACGTGGATCGCGCAGGCGGCCGACGCTGACGGCGAGCCGCGCACCACCCTGCCACGCTTCGAGCGGGACGAGATTCTCAAGGCATGGCTGCTCGACGGACTCGAAGCATGCGTCTTCGACATGGACGGCACCCTGATAGACTCCCGATACGACTGGGCGGCGATCAAGGACGCCCTCGGCACGCACGGCGGATCGATCATCGACGAGCTCAACAGCTTTGCCGAACCGGAGCGGTCGGCCAAGTGGCGCATCCTGCAAGAGATCGAGCACACGGCGACCCGCGCTGCGGGCGTGAAAGAGGGCGCGGCCGATCTCCTCGCTTTTCTCAAGGCCAAGGGGGTCAAGACCGCCCTCGTCACGAACAACTCCGACGACAACGTGCGCGACCTGCTCGACCGGTTCGGCCTCGCTTTCGACGTGGTCCTGTCGCGCGACTCGGGATTCTACAAACCCTCGGGAGCGCCCGTGGCCGAGGCGGTGCGCAGGCTGGGCGTTGCGAAGAGCAAAACGCTCTGCGTGGGCGACTCGCGCTACGACATTCTTGCCTGCCGCGATGCGCGGTGCGCGGCGGTCTGTATCCTTCACGACAGACAAAAACGCTTCAGCCTTGAAGCGGACATCGATTTTCCTGACATCGCCGCATTCAGACGCTATCTCAAGCTGGTGCTTCCACCCGATTCCTGATCCGACCCAGCCGGGAAATCGAAACGCCCCTTTTTCACTGCCGCTGTCTTACTCACCTCACGTCGACAGAGGTCACGTCGGCGATGCTCTTCATTAGGCGTTCGAATCCCTGAATGTCGTGGCGTGCGATGTCTTTCATGATCGCGGCCTCGAACGACTCGAGGGAGCGGCGGATCTTCGCCGCCAGAGTGCGGCCCTCTTCGCGCAGGGAAATCATCCACGATCGGCGGTCGTCGGGATGGGCGTCGCGCGACACCAGGCCGCGGGCTTCGAGACGGTCGAGAAGAGAGGTGAGCGTGGAGCGCCGCGTGCCCAGAACGCGATGGATCTCGGCGATCGGGCACGGCTCATAGCTGTAGAGATATGCGAGGAGGTGTCCCTCCACGGGACTCACGCCGAGAGGCTTGATCTCCTGGGCGAGATGGATTTCGATCTGGCGCGACGCCTTGTGAAGAGGCGACAGGACCTTGAGCGGCTTCATCCTATTTTATTCCGCCTTCGGCAGTCACGAGGCGGCGGCAGATTCCGATCTGTCCCGCGTGGTAGCTCTCGTGAAAGAGACAGATCGTCAGGAAGCTGCCGAGCGACGGCTTCTCCACGGGAATGGGAAACGCCTCGGGATCGAGCATTTTCTCCAGGTCGGTTGAGTTGAAAGACAGGATCTTCGCGATCATTTCGGCCGATGTTTTTTCCAGCCCCTCGACGATCCGTTCGAGCGCCACGCACTCCGAGCCGGGGCCGATCGGTTTCGAACCGCGGTCATAGAACATCACTTCGTCCTTGGTCAGAAAAGTTTCGGTCCCGATCTGGGCACCAAAATAATCGCGCGTGGCCAGAATGTGGCCGGCGTTCCAGTTGAGGCAACTGCCGCCCACATCAGGCCTCCTCTCCGTCGACGATGTGGGACGGATCAGGCTCTGTTCGTGGTCGATCCCGTCCATGTTGGTGACCATCGTGAACCGTGTCAGTTCGAATCCGTGAGCAATGGTTTCATTCCACATGTTTTTCGTCTCCTTATACGATATCGGATAATACGACATCGTAATAATCGAAAGGTGCCCACTTGTCAACCACTCAGAGGAAATCAGAGTTCTTTCGCGAATGTCGAATTGTTAATCTCCTTGAATAAAACGACTTAAAACAATATGCATTTTGCATTATGCAGTGTGCGTAAAACTAAGGCTCCAGCAAAACCACCGAACCGTCCTTGCGGGACTCCATGGGCCGGCGGCCATCCAAACAGGAAATCTCCAGTGAGATCGATCAAGTCATTCCGGCAAAGATCCGAAGTAGTTACAAATCGAGGCGAAGCCGCTGGGAGAAAGCAATCGACATGCAGCAACCGATCCAGATCTTTTTTACCGAACCTTCGGCGCCGGAGAGCGCCAAGGCTCTCTACACCGCCCTCGGCGGTGAACGCGGTCCATCGGTCATCGTGCAGGAAGGATCGAAATGCCACGAGAATCTGCATCTGGCCATGGCTGACGCACTCTTCGGCAGGCAGATCCTCGTCTTCTTCGCCGGCAAGGACTGTGTCTCCGATCAGCACGACTTTTGTGCCTTACGCCGAGAACTGGAAGTCCATGCGAACCGGCCGCCGATGATCGACAGCGAACAGGGCTGTCTGGCCCAGTCGCTCGACGCGATCCTGATCGCCAGGTCTGGCGGACAGAATGGGGCCGACGATCCAACATGCCCGCTCCGCGCCAAGTGCCTCGCGGCTCGAAACACGCCCGATCTGGCAAAGAGAGTCAAGACACAGATCGCTCGAAATGCATCGCTATTGAAAAGCACTCCCCACGCGGTGGTGAACGTGGTCAACCGTCTCGCCGCGAGGCTCCAGGCCGAAGAAGACAATCAAGCCGCGCGCGACCTCTACAAGATGGCAGTCGACGTGAGCCGCACCACCTTCGGCGATACCGATCCTGTCACGCTTCTGTCGATGAATCGGTACGCGTCGCTCCTTCTCGCCATGAAGGATTTGCCCGGCGCGTGCACGGTCCAGCGCATTCTGTACCACGTCTACAACGAGTGCCTCGAAAAGGACGATCCCGAACGGACCCTGTCGGCCGCGAACCTCTTCATCACGCTCATCATGCTCGGCTACGAGGGCGAAGCCGAGCTCGTCTTTCACGGCGAGCTCAAGTGGTTGCTCGACGAAGATCCGGAGAAGCTGACAGAGAAACAGGCCCGCATCGGCACCCTCCTCCGCTCGGTGACCAACGTGCGCCCGGTGCACGAGTCCCACTGACAGGACCTCTCCGCACACGCCTTGTCCACATGACTCTCGCCGAGAATCCATCGAGACGTCTCGATCGCGAATCTGCGTTCGCGGGCTGCTGTTCCATGGGGTAGAATGTGCACCCCCGGAAAATGAAACGATAAGGAGTCACGGAACAATGCCGACGAGGGGCACCAGACAACGAACAGGCCGCCTGCCGCTCGCGGTTGCGGGCGTGGTTCTGATCGTCTGGTTCGCCCTGCTCATCCCGTGCGCTGCAGGCGCGATCGCCCGCAGCGCGACCGAGGATCGCTACGATCACATCCGCCTCGGCCGCCTCGCGCTCGAAAAAGGGGACAAGGGCGAAGCGTGCCGCCAGTTCTGCCAGGCTCTCGCCTATGCGCCCCACTCCAAGGAAATCCTCGGGCAACTCCTTGCTCTCGGTGCCGATGACCCCGATGCGCGCACTCTCTGGTCGCACGCCTGGTATGCGAGTGCGGCTGACGTGGAGGGCCGGGTCAAGCCCGATCAGGACGTGAAGGACCTTCTCGTCACCGACGATCCCCACCTGCAAAAGATCGCCTTTGGACGGGCGCGGGCCGTGGCCGAACTGGTCGCTTTCGCAAAAGAACGGACAAAACGCGCCGGCCGCGATCCCCACGAACTCCTCGTCGCTCTCTGGGCGCGACGGCTCGCGCTCGATCTGGCGCGTCAGTCTCCGGCCCTCGAAAAGGGTCCGGCCCGCGAACTCGAACCAACGCTCACCGTGACCTCACGGTTCTACAATCCCGTGATCAAGGCGATCGAGATCGTTCTCAAGACAGCACTCTCCAACGAACGCACGGAGACAGCCATCCGCGCGGCGCGCATCCTGCACGGCCTCGGGGTACAGACGGGATTCAAGGACCTCAAGGGACCGCGCCCATCGGGCATCGACCGCGTGCGCGGCGTGGGCGCGGCCGGCATGGCGCGCGCCCGCGAGCAGCTCCGCCGCCGCATCGGCAAACCGTGGACCGTGGACGAACTCGAGTGGCTCGAGGAAACGGAGGGCGAGGCGTTCACCCGCGATCACGCCAGTTTTGCCCATCCTGCCGTGGCTGTCTCTCCCAATGACCGCTACCGCGTCGAGACCGACTGCGGTTACGCCACGCTTCTCGGCGTGGCGCGCACGATTGAGGACCACCACGCACGGCTGGCCCGCTGGTTCGGGCAGGATCCTTTCGAAAAAAAGCAGGGGATCGTGCGCATCGTGCCCGAGGCGCACGGTCTCGAATCAGAGGGCGCGCCCTTCTGGTGGGCGGGCGGCATGCAGGGCGGGGACACGACCACCATGCGCTTTTCGTGCGGCACGATCGAGGGGCTCGGCCATGGTCTGACCCATGAGCTCACCCACCGCTTCGACGGCACGCTCTATCCCGGCATGCCGGCCTGGCTCATGGAGGGCCGCGCCGTCTGGACCGGCGCCGCTTACGGCACGTCGCGCGACAGGGACTTCGTGCCCAACCACTGCAGCTTCGGCACGATCGAGAGCACCTTCATCAAGGGCTACGGCAACGTCAAGAAACTCACCGAACTGATCGAGGGCAAGCTCGAGGACTTCCGTGACAACTACGTGGCCGGCTACGCGCTCTACGTCTACCTCAACACGTGGGAAGAGGAGGGAAAGAAGATCTTTGCAGAGCGGCTCGAGAAGTTCATGCAAAACGCGCCCTCGGGACGCAAGAATCCCAAGGCCTTCTTCGTGAAACTCTTTGCCGACAAAAAGGAAGGCCGGCCCGACGGGCTCAAGGAGTTCGCCGAGGGATTCCACACCTTTATCCAGGGCTTTTACTGGAAAACCCGCCAGCCATGGACAAAGCGCTACACGCACAAGGTGCCTTCCGGATCCGGCGAAGGCTATGTCTACGACGAGCCGACCTGGACCTGGTCGCGCAATCGGGCCGAACCCTGGTTCGGCGAGGATCACGGCCGCGAGGCGGGATTTCTTTTCGCCGACCTCGGCAAGACAGAGGAGGCGATCCGCGCCTTCATCTGGGGGCTCTCGATCGACGGCCGATTTCCGCGCGCCGAACAGGCTCTCGGCAAGGTGCTCGCGAAAGCGGGCCACAAGGACGCGGCCTGGGTCCTCGAGCTGGCAAATCTCTTTCCCTTTGCAACGTGCGAGCAGCCCGCTCCCTTCGGATTTTATCTGCGCCAGACCAAGCAGTTCGCGCGCGCGCTCGAGGAAGCAGCCGCCGACTATCACCAGAGCGGACACCACATTGCGGCCCAAGCGCTCGAAGCGGACCGAAATCGCCTGGCCGCGTGGCTCGGCCTGGAGCACGCCGGCGCTGTTCGGCCCGAACGGCCGGCGGGGGCCTCTCTCCGAGCGGTGCTCCATCCCTTCGATCAAGACCAGCGCTACGCGGGTCTCTCCGGCTGGGACGAATCCGACCTCTCAGGCTACGAGGAGTTCCGCGTGAAAGAGCTCTGGTTCGCGGGCGACAACGGCGATCTGCACGTGGGCCGCAAGAAACCGCGCAAGGGGACGGGGCTGATCGACCGAAACGCGCACCGCGCCCACTGCTTCGCACTGTCAAAGAACTGGGCCCTGCCCGGCGCCTACAGGATCAAGACAAGGATCAAGTTCACCACCTCTTATGTGTCGGGCGCCGTGGTCTTTGGTTACACGCGGCGTGATCATAATCTGCGATTTCAGTTTACCGCCGGCGACCTGATGTACGCCATCGGCGAAAGCGAGGAGGAACCGACCTTCAAGAGCGTGGGCTGGCGCCTTCACGGACTGCGCACGCGCGATGGGGCCCTTCCGGGATCGGTCAATGGGGGCGGCTACGAATTTGCCCGCGCCTTGCGCGCCTTCGACCTGGAGTTGCTCGTCGAGGGCGCCGCGGTGCAGGCGTTCATCAATGGCGAGAAGGTGGGCACCTATCACACGGTCGATGGCGCGGCGATTGAAGGGTACCTGGGATTCGCGTCGAGTTACGGAGCCTACGTGGCCCAGAAGCCGATCGTGAAACGGTTCGATCGCGCCCGACTCGCCGATCGCGGGGCGATCGAAGACGCCGATCGCGGGGCGATCGACCTCTTCGGCCGCGCCGCGCGCACGCCCCTGGGGCTCGACCTGTTGAATCCGCACGCCCTGATGTTTCCCGATCTGCAGAACCTGCCTCTCCTCGGCTTGCGCCGCGCGTCCAACGGGACGCTGCTCCTCTGGATCCCCATGCCGTGGCTCGGCGGCGGCGACGAGTACGATCCGGAATGGGTCGTGTCGCAGGCTCATCGCGCCGCGAGCCGGACGGCCGATGTGCTGAGGCGCGAGCGGGTTCCCCAGCGATTCGTGCTCGCCCTTCCCAGGGCGCTCGGCGAGGAGCGGATCGCCGCCCTGAAGAAGGCAATCTGCGAAGAAGTGGACAACCCGCCCGAGATCGTGACCCACGCCATCCCCGGCTGGACGGCCGAAACCGACGGCAAGGCGCCCGATCAGTACAAGCGGTGGGTTCTCTTCGTCGATTCACTGAACATCATCCGCTGTCTCCTGCCCTACGTGGTTCTCCACGACGCCGAGTTCAACGGTCAGCTCGATCACTGGATGACCGTGTTCCGCGATCACGGCCGGCCCGAGCGCGACCTGCCCCGCTATTCGCGCAACGAGAACGACGACGATGGCGAGTGACGGGCAGGCAATACTGCGCGACGGCCGAACCCTCGGCTATGCCGAGTTCGGAACGCCGGACGGAGAACCCCTCTTCTACTTCCACGGTTTCCCTGGTTCGCGGCTCGAGGCCGAGCTCGCCCACGCTGCCGCCCTGCGGCTCGGTGTCCGTGTAATCGCGCTCGACCGGCCCGGGTACGGACTGTCCGGTTTCAAACCGAACCGGACGATCCTCGACTGGCCCGACGATGTGGTCGAGGTGGCCGACGACTTCGTCGGTTTCGACCGCTTCATGGTGATGGGCGCATCGGGCGGAGGACCCTATGCCGCAGTCTGCGCACGAATGATCCCCGAGCGTTTGTCAGCCGCCGAAATAGTCTGCGGACTCGGACCGATCGATGTGCACGGCGTGCCCGATCGCATGGTGTGGCAGAACCGCTTCGGTCTGCGCCTTTACCGCGCCGTTCCATGGCTCGGCGCGCTCATATTCGGGCTGGGCTTCCGGATGATCCGGCGCAATCCCGAATGGTTCTTTCGCCGCATGGCGCGCAGTCTTGGCGAACCGGACAGGTCGGTGCTCCAGCAGCCCCACGTCGAACCGATTTTCCTGAACGCCGCGGGCGAAGCGTGTCGTTCCCACCCCCAGGGCCCGGCGCGCGATCTGGCGCTCTACACGTCTCCTTGGGGCTTTTTGCTTGGCGACATTTCTTTCCCCGTCCATCTCTGGCAGGGTGAATGCGACGTGATCGTTCCCCCGTCGATGGCACGCAACCAAGGCGAAGCGATTCCCAACAGCACGGTCACTTTCGTGCCTGGCGAGGGCCACTTCTCGTTGATCGTCAATCATGTGGCCGAAATTCTCCAAGTGCTCTGCTCCGAGTCGTCTCACAAAGAAAGGTGAGGGAGAAACGCCACGCGCCTCTTCCCCACCTTGAACAACCGATCAGATCACGTCACGGTCGGCGACGATTATTCACCATAATCGACGATCTTGCGGGCTTGCCTAACCTTTACAAGGTCAGCGACACCCTCTACCGCGGCACCCAGCCCGAAGAGGTCGGCTTTGCGTCGCTGAAGAAACTGTGCATCAAGACCGTGATCAATCTTCGCTCGCTCCATTCGGACCGGTCGGAGTGCGTAAAGAACGGCCTCGACTACGTCAAAATCACCGCCCAGGGCTGGTCCAAGGAGGAGGCGATCAAGGAGAGGACCGAAGGCGGTTTCGGTTACCACTCGATCTGGAAGGGGCTGATCGAGTATATAAGGGATCTCGATGTGGACGCACTGAAGAGGCAGATCGAATCGGATTGAAAACACTCGCAACCCGGCCCGCAATCGACAGCATCGATGGAGAACAACGTGCCCCTCCCAAGACAGCCCTGGTCACTGATCATCCCTCTTGTCGCCTTGACCATCCTTACCTGCGGAACAGCTTCGAGCCAGACGGAGAAGCAAAAGCCGCGCACCGTCTACAAGAAGGCGCACAAGGAGATGGTCACAAACCTGGCCGGCGGCCAAGCCCGGAAGGCGCTCGACGCCGCCCGGCGGTTTTCCGACAAGAATCCAGGCGACCTCGAAGCCCTCTATGTCAAGGTGCTCGCCCTGTCGCAGCTCGGCAAGACCGATGACGCCATGGATGTAGTGAGAGTTGCCGTCGATGCGGGCTTTCCCTTCGGCCGGTTTCTTGCCGGTCCGCGCGCGCTTCTTGCGCCGCTCCACGAGACCGACGCCTTTGGCGCCTATGCGCGGGCACGGGACGCGGCACTTCTTCATGGGCCCATGGTGGGAACCATTCTGCCCTGGGGGGCGCGTTTCTGGGTGCGCACCGCGGACGAGATCGATGTGGCTGTTCGCGTGTCCACATCGCCCGCCATGAACGATGCGACCCTGTCGCGCCCTGTTCGAACGCTTCGTGCCGCCGACTACACGGTGGTCGTCGAAATGAGCGGACTCGAGTCCGATACGGTTTACTTCTACGATCTCTTGCTGGGCAAGAGGCGCATCGCGCCCGATCCGCTCCCCTCCTTCCGCACAGCGCCCGAGCAGGGCGCCAAGAGCGCTTTCGCCATCGCCTTCGGCGGCGGCGCGGGCTACACACCCGAGCACGAACGGATGTGGACCACGATCCTCTCCCGCGCACCGCGGGCGTTTCTGTTTCTCGGCGACAATGTTTACATCGACACGCCCCAGGTCGCCGACACTCAGCGCTACTGTTACTACCGCCGCCAGTCGCGGCCCGAGTTTCGCGCCTTTGTGGCATCGACTCCGATCTACGCGATCTGGGACGACCACGATTTCGGAACCAACGATTGCACGAGCTTCCTCGACATCGACCGGCCGGCGTGGAAAAAGCCGGTTCTCGATCTCTTTCGCCAGAACTGGGTCAATCCCGGGTACGGACGCGGCAGTGCGGCGCCCGGCTGCTGGTTCGAGTTCTCCATCGGCAACGTCGACTTCTTCATGCTCGACTGCCGCTTCTACAGACAGAATCCCAAGAAGATCGACAATCCCTCCATGCTCGGCCAGACCCAGCTCAACTGGCTCCTGCTCGGCTTGCGGCGATCGAAGGCCGCCTTCAAGGTCATCGCGTCGTCCGTGCCCTGGGCGGCGGGAACGAAACCGGGGAGCCTCGACACGTGGGACGGTTTCGCCGAGGAGCGGGAGGAGATCTTTTCCTTCATCGAGAAGGCGGGGGTCGACGGGGTGGTGCTTCTCTCCGCGGACCGCCACCGATCGGACGTGCGCAAGATCGAGAGGGACGGCGCACGGCCGCTCTACGACCTGATGAGCTCGCGGCTCACCAATGTGCATACCCACAGGTTGATCCCGGGCGCGCTCTTCGGGTACAACGAGAAGTGCTCCTTCGGCCTGCTCTCCTTCGACACGACCGGGAGCGAACCAGAGGCCGTCTTCGAGATCGTCAACATCGACGGCGAGACGGTGTACACACTGAACGTGGAGTAAGATGCGGGCGTGGAGTAAGATGCGGGCGGGTCACCAAAAAAAATATTTAAAAAAAAAAACAAATTTTTTGGAGCGCCAAAAAAAATTTATAAGAGAAAAAAAAA
>CAYXGI010000022.1:0-19286 GCA_964464495.1 uncultured Phycisphaerales bacterium | reverse complement strand
GTCACCAAAATTGCTTTTCACTCCTAACTCCTTATTGTGCGACGCACAATAAGGAGTTAGGAGTGAAAAGCAATTTTGGTGACCCGCCCGCCCGAAATCCCCTCACCTGAAGAGGCACGGGACGCCCTATAATGGATGAGACCGTTCCAGGCAGGAAGGTTTCTTGAATGACGGAACCGGGAATCTTCCGGGCCGAATCAACCGAATTCGGAGCGCCGCCACGTTGAAAAAAATAAAATCCTACTGCCTTCATTGTTTCGAGCCGCTCGAGACCAACGAGGCAACGTGCGCGGCGTGTGGTTTTCTCAACCTCCCTTCGCAGCGAAGAAAATACTGGAATCAGGATCCAGAACTCATTCAGCTCGAACAGACGAGCGGGAGCTTGATATGAAATCGTTGAGTGTCCTCTGCTTACTCGCTCTCACCTCCTGCTTGAGCCAGGTGTCGGTGACCCCTCCCGACGAACCGCTCCGCTCGCGGCAAACCGAACTCTTCATGAAGCGGATCGTCGACGCGGGCCGCGACGGCGACTGGCTCGTCACGCGCGGCTACAAGGCGGGCGACGTGCTGGTTGCCGGCGCCACCACCACGCCGCTCAGCCACGCGGCGCTTCTCGACAGGACCCGCTGGGAGGTGATCGAGGCGGAGGCCGAGGGCGTCCATCGCACCGACCTCTGGAAATTCGTCCACAACGCCCACCGGCTCATCCTGATCAGGCCGATCTGGTCGACCGAGAAGAGAGGCCCCAGAGCGGTGGCCAAGGCGCGCGGCCTCGTGGGGAGCGGATACGATCTGCCCGGTATCTTCGGGATCAACTGTCCCGGCCGTTTCTACTGCAGCGAGCTTGTCGTTCACGTCTACGAGGAGTTTCAAAGGGAAAGCGACCGCGTGCCCCATGTCATCGAACCGGGCCAGCTCTACCTCTGGGGCAAGGTTCTCCTCGACACGCGGCCGCGCGACGGGGCCGAGAATCAGTTCTGATCAAGAGAAAAAAAAGAGGCCTCGGCCATGAACGCAAAGCGAATCGTTCCCATCAAGACAGCGCGCCTCCTCTTGCGACGCTTGCGCGACGCGGACCTCGACGCGCTCGTTGCCTACCGCAACGATCCCGAGGTGGCGCGTTATCAAACGTGGGAGGGAATAACCGAGGCCGACGGACGCGCGTTCATCGAATGGTACAAGCACGGCCCGGTCGATCTTCCCGGCCGGTGGGCGGCCGTTGCCGTCGAGCTGCAGCGGACGGGAGAGCTCATCGGCGACCTCGCTTTCCGACTCGATAAGTCTGAGCCGCGCCAGGGCGAGATCGGTTTCACTTTTGCACGCGCCCACCAGGGACGGGGTTTCGCCACGGAAGCGGTGACCGCTTTACTCGACCGCGCGTTCAGTTCGCTCGACCTTCACCGTGTGATAGCGATCACAGACTGCGAGAACGCACGGTGCATCGCGCTTCTCGAACGGCTCGGCCTGCGGCGCGAGGCGCACTTCGTCGAAAATATCTGGTTCAAAGGGAAGTGGGGCGACGAGTACCTCTACGCGTTGCTCCGGCGGGAGTGGGAATGTGGGTGGGTCACCAAAATTGCAAAACAGTCCTAAGTCCTTTTTTTGCTTTGGCAAAAAAAGGACTTAGGACTGTTTTGCAATTTTGGTGACCCGCCCACTCCATTCGTAACGGCTGAGAACCTCGCCGTGCTCGGCCATGATCTTTTCGATCATGTCGGGCAGGACGACGCTCTTCCACTTGTCCGACGGGGGCCGCACGTCGGGCGGCAGGGAGGCTTCGATCTCGGGCGTCCAGCGCAGGCCGCAGTCGTCGGCCACCCGCTTCATCACCGGGATCGGGTCGAGGCAGAGATCCTCGTACCAGACCTTGATGAACCGGCCCGGATAGAGCGACGCCTGCTCCTCGAGAATCTCGTGGGACATCCTGTACTGCCACGCCGCGCCCATCTCGGGCGGCAGCTTGGCCGCGTCCTGCCAGCCGGGCGCCTGCACGCCGAACCACTGGCCGTCGAAGTCCTTGGCCCGCTTGACCATGGTGGAGCTTACCACGGCGCGCCAGTCGCGCAGAGCCTGCACGAAGATGGCATCGGGAAAGAGCGCGTCGAGCCACGGCACGCGCACCGAATGGGACGGGAGCTTGGCCACGAAACGGTTGGCGCCCCGCGCGGCAAGGACGCGCGCGATCATCGTGTGGTACCACTCCGACTCGCCGGACCGCACATCGTCAGCGCCAAGAACCGCGTTGTGCATCCCTTGGTGAAAGAAATCCCAGATCGCGCGCGATTCGCGCGGGTGGTCGGCGTAGATACCGAGGCGCGTCAGGAGCCGGGCGAGCCGCGGCGCGCGCATGAACTTGCGGTTGGCACGGTTGAAGTAACCCACGTCGGGATGGCTTCCGATGCACCGGTAGAGAAGCGTGGTGCCGCAACGCGGCGGGCCGAGGATAAACATGGGGCGGTCGACGGACATGGCGAATCCTCTAGTGCTCGATTCTTCCATGGAGACAGAAAACCAGTCGCTTAGGTTAAACGGTCCCGGCGGGAAAGACAAATCATGACCGTCGATTTCAGGGTAATTGTTCCACGATCAGCTGCGAGGGATCGAAGCGCCCCTTTCATTCGATCTCGATCACCAGCTCTTCCTCCGGCTGCTGTGGAAGCTCCACGATCCGGGTGATCGTTTCCTTCCCTCGGCAATGAATCGACAGTTTTGCTGGACCAGCAGGAAGGTGTGTGGCATTGAAAGAGCCGTCATCGGCGACCTTCACGTGACTATCCTTTCCCCCCCAGCCGGTCGGGGCCACGCGGATATACCCGCGGAATGATCTGTCATCGGCCTGATTCAGAACGACCACCCGTCCTCTCAGCGTGTAGGCTGGCTCCAGGTGAAGGACCACCCCCTCCAGATTGCCGCCGGGAAGCAGCTCGAAGCCCGGTATTTTCAAGGTGGCGAAACGGTCGTTGTTGATCCAGAAATAGTACTCTCCAGCCGGCACCAGGTCATCGAAGAAGACTCCCTCATGGTCGGTCTTGATACCCTGTGTATTCGAGTCGTACTTGTGCCAGAAATCTGAATCCCGGATGAGGCCGATCCAGACATCGGCAATCGGTTCGTTTGACACTGCCGACCGAACCTCGCCTCGGATCGAACCCAGACCCACATCCAGCAAGACTTGCCGGTTCTCCGAGGTTTCGAGAACCACATCGACCACGCCCAGAATACGGTTGATAATGTAGTTGCCTAGATGATCCCGTCCCGACATGGCCACGGATACACCATAAGCGCCCGCTTTCAAATCTTGAAAACGGAACCATTCGGGCCGCGGATCGACATCCTGGTGACAGCTCCGATCCCATCTCCAGGAGAAAATATCCCCCGCTGTCGGCCTTTCGAATTCGGTGCCTTGCTGCTTTCTCCGGCCCTCTTCATTCAGACAGACGAGAGAGACTTTCAGCTCCACCGGAAGCCGACGGCTCCCGCAGGTGACCTGGCCGTGAAGGGCGCCATTCCAGGGATCGTCAACGGTCACGTCGAGAGATACGGCATTCCCTTCCCTGACAACAGCGTTGAAGGGACTCAGCTTGTCGAGGGTTGCCGCCCCCTTGCGAAGAGACTTTCTTTCGCTGAATCGATATTCCCGGAGTGCACTCGTGGAAAGAGCCCGGCCATCGACGATATAGCGGCCGTCGTGGAGCCCGGCGATCACATACGCGCCTTGGTCGTCAGCGCGCACTCGGCAAAAGAACTCCTCGCCATCCCAGGCAACCACCAGCGCGTTCGCCAGTGGCTGACCATTGGCATTCACGATCGAGCCTTCGATCCGGCCGGTCACCCGATCGAGATCGGGCAGCGTGAACTCCAACTCTTCCTGGGGATGCTCACGGCTGAGCTCGATCGGCGGACTCATTGGGATTTCGCAGTCATCGACGATCGCATAGAGGTGATAGATATTTCGTGGATAATGGAAATAGATATTGAGGCGGAACTCGAAGGCTCCCTCCCCATTGGTGGCCAAGATTTCGCCCTCCATGCGCGCGGAACGCCGTCGCAAGCCGTAGGCCGTGAAAGTCGCATGCGAAGAGCCGGCATCCGAATAGGGTGCGGTCCTCTCGCAGAGTACCTTCACACCGCGGGCGGGCGAACCGTCCGGTTGGTACACCTTTCCGCGGATAAGCTGCATGGTCTGGAGTTCGACCTGCACGCGCACCTCTGCCATGCCAGCGGGAATTTCGACTTTTTCGACCGTAGTTGACAGGTAGTTCCGGTGCCAGATCCGGAGGTCGTAGAGCCCCTTCTTGACTCGTGCATATTCGAAAAGACCATTGCCGCGGTCTGTTGTCGGCTCCCTCGATTCCCATCTGTGGCTCCAGTCGGGTGCTTCGGGATCGTAGTCCGGATCATCCTCGCGCTGCGTGAAAGTGAGCGAACCCGCCATCGTGACGGGCGTGCCTGATTCATCGACGAGTTCTAGCACGAGACTCGCCAGGGGGGAAAGGTGCAAAGACAGTCCTTCCGCGCCTGGCTGCACCTCATCGGCGAGTAAGAAATCAGTCCACATGCGCACTCCGTCTAAGCCGGTGTAGCTTCCAGGGACCTTTGCCAGGATTGTGTAATTTCCCTCTGGAGCAGGGAAAAACCGGAAATCTCCCTCCTCGCTTGTTGTTGCCTGAAGGTACATATGGTAGTCCTCGCCCCTGATCGGCGCAAAGGCGTGAATCTCCAGACCTTCTGCGGCCGAGCCGTCCCCGTCGAAAACCTGACCCGAGATCGCCTCGCATCGTTTCAGAACCACTGTCACTTCAGGCAGATCGCTTCCCGTGCCAGGTGCGATCCTTTTTTCGGAGAGACTCCAGCCGTAGTCCTCGAGGTAGGCCGTGACATAGACCGCCCTCCCGTCACGCCTGGGCAGGAGAAAGGCACTCTCGTCGTCGGTCGTCATCACATTGAGGTGGAACCCGGATTCGTGGGGAAGGGTGCCCCCTCCCACCCTGCATTGGGGAACCGGCCTGCCCTGCTCGTCGATCACCCGACCGCGGATGAAAAAGCCTTCCGATAAAACAATATCACCCAGAAGAAGCTGGTTGCCTCGCTGCTGAGTCGCCCCGGCAAGGGCGATCGGTCTGGGAAGGCTCTGATCCTCTTTCGAAACGTCCAGAAAGGTGAAGGGCAAACGGCTCTGCCGGACAGTGACGACGAATGTTCCGTCCACGGCAGATTCGATACCCTCTTTCTCCCATTTGACACTGCTCTTTCTCGTATTGTTCAGAGATGAAGGATGGGTCCAGTTCCTCGTTCCGATCCGGATCGTGGCTCCCTCGAGCGGTTCCATCTTCCCGTTCAGGATGCGCCCTTTGACTGAAAGCGGCTCGCCGTCCACAGGAAGGAGTTTTTCGCGAGCCCGTGCCGATTCGAGCGCGGCTGCGCCGGGAGGGCCAGCCGATTCCGCCACGACAGAAGGATCCTTCTTCGCTGATGCTTGGATTATGGTGGAGGAAGCGCTCGTTTCATCAGTTCCCTGTGAACCGCCGGGATTCTCCAACGACATGACGAGCAGCGCGGCTGCCGCGCCGACCAGAACAACCGATGCGATCAATGCCTTCGCTTTGCCGATCATGGCCAGAGCTCCGACGAAAGGGGTTTGAAGGAGAGAGACTGCACCGGCTCCAGTGGCGGCGCCCGCACTGCCTGCGGCGGCACCGGTGCCGAGTGCGGCTGCCGTGGCAATGGTCGGCTGGAAGCTCGCGGAGATACCTGCCAGGGGCGCCAGGACAAGGCACCAGGACTTCCGGTCTCCACCATGGACTTTATCGAGACGCGCACGTAACTTGGCAAGGCCCCGCTTGAGGCGTGTCCGGATCGTCTCGACCGGAACACCGAGGCGCTCCGCCACCTCATCGGGCGACAGGTTTTCATAGTACCGAAGCAGGATCGCCGAGCCGTACGGTTCCTCGAGATCGAGGACCGCCTCGACAACCTTCCGCCTCACCTCCTCCCGCTCGATCACGTCGTCTGCAGAAGGAGTGCCTTCCGGCCTGGCCACCGCTTTCTCGCGCTTTACCCGGCGAGATTCAGAGCGGTGAGAGGAAACGGCAAAATTGCGCACCACACGCTGAAGCCAGGATCGCGCCGAGCGCTTCGCTCTGGGAGGGTGCTGAAGGGCCGCAAGCCACGTCTCCTGAACGAGGTCGGAAGCGCGATGCTCGTCCAGAACCAGACTTCTGGCCAGGGAGCGAACAAAATCAGCGTGGGCGAGCAGTTCTTCCGGTTTCATGATCGATACGATTGTCTTCCTGCGGAATCGATTACGACAGGAATGCTCCTTGAATCCAATTCCCAAACATCGTGAGAGAAAAACGACTGACTGTCCTATATGACGTCACGGTCGGCGGCTGTGGTTCAAGAAATATACTCAGTCGTCAGTATTCACGTGTTGTCGTCAGCCCGGACCGCGCCGGCCCGATACATTGGGTATGATGAAAGGAGAAGACTGCTTTATCGTGGTTAGATGGGTCGACGATGGCCGCTTGCCTGTAACATCTATTCCTCGTCGAGCTCGATGCGAAGGGTGCCGATCCGATCAGGTTCGAGGAGTACCCTTGACGAATGGCCGATGAATCCCTCCGCGCTGACCGTGATCAACACCTCTCCAAGAGGAAGGGAAAAACAGCGGCACTTTCCAGGTGACAGTTCCTGGCGTTCCCAGAACTGCAACTTGCGCTCCCCGCACGCAATGCCGAAAACGGGCACGCAGCTACCGCGCCGATCGACCACCTCGATGTCGAGAACACCCGACGGCTCGAGCGCGATCTTACCGAGATCGATGCTCTGGCCGCCGAGCAGGTAAAAAGGTTCTGTCGCATGCTCGGCGAAACCGCGCGCCGTGATCGAAAGGTAGTATCGGCCGTCGGGAACACCAGCGAAGCCGAATCGCGATCCCCTCCGGTTGCCGATGGAGCCATGAGCCTCGTCCGACCCGGTGTCAACGAGCATCATGAACCATCGTGCGCTGTCCTCGCTCAAGGGTTGGCCGGTGAGCGCATCGCAAAGCGTGCCTGACACCCGCCCGACAGCCAGCACGAGCTCGAGTTGAAAAGGATCGTTGAAATCCGTCGGAACGTTGAAATCGAGTGTGTCGCACTCTGCGCCATCGGCGAGGCGGACGGTCACCTCCCAGCGGCCCGGTCTCATACCCCAGAATCCAAAACCTCCTTCCGAATCAGTGGTTGTCGAGTGATAACCGGGCCCGCTCAGAAAGATCCATGCACCCGCGGCGACCGATCCGTTCGCGAACGAAAGGCGGCCCGCAACCTCGGCCATGGACGGATCCTTTTCAAAGTCGGCCCGTTGGAAAAAGAGCTCGGTGGTTGCACCGCGAGTGATGGTGCAAGTTCGCGTCAGCGATTGAAAGCCATCGCTGGTGATCGTTGCTGTGTACTCTCCAGGCTTCACACGCATGATTTGAGACCCGCTGCCCCTGATGTTGAGAACGCTCGGCCGGCGGGATATTTCCGATTCGTCGCTCCCGGTCAGAAAGAGAAAGAACTTGCGCTGGCGCGTTCCGTCGAATCCTTCGTATTTCAATCGCAGCGTTCCGCCGAGAGAGATCGCGATGCGCAGCTCGATCTCGTCCCCGGCGCCAGCGATGGTGACTGGATCGACCTTGGGACGGGGGCAGTCGGGAATCGAGCAGGAGATCGTGTAGTGTTCGGGGGACAGTCCCCTCAGCAGGAACCTACCGTTCTCGTCGAGCCGGGAGGTGTAGGTCTTGTAGGGAAAGGTGGAGGTCATGGCCAGAAGGAGGCCCTCGTCGCTCACGACAGGTTCTCCCGTGATTTCGTCGACCACGACGCCGCGCACGATCCCGCCCGACACCACGATGTCCTTTTCGATTGTTCCCAAGTGTTCGAAAGAGATATCGTCCCAGTCGATCTTGGCGACGCGTCGCGGATACCAGATCTCGACCTTGTACTGCTTGAGCAGAAGCTTCTTGATGACGAACCGGCCCTCGGTGTCGGTTCTTGCCTCGTGCAGCCGTTCGTAACGCGGGTAATCCTGATCGTGACGCCGCGATACATTGATTTTGGCGCCCTTCAGAGGGATTCCGTCATGATCGTAGCATGTCCCGCGCCAGGTGACGTGGCCCGGATCAGGGCCGAAATCGACTTCCACGTCACGATCGACGAGCTCGATGTTCTTCGACTCGATCGTGAAGTTCGCGAACTCGCGCGCCCCACCCGGCGGAGGCTCCGCCTCGATATGAATCCAGCCCGGAAGCACCGGGCCTGTCTTGTAGCGGCCGCTCTGATCGCTCTGCGCCACGCGCGCGAAAGGCAGGTTTCTCCCCCACAGCTTGATCAGGACACCGACGATCGGCTGCCCGCCGTCGTCGCGCACGGTGCCGTGAAGCCTGTGGCCCGGTTCGAGGCGGATCTCGATCTCCTCGCCCGCCGCAGGGTCGGCATCGACGAATCCCTCGGCAAAGGCGGGGTGGAGTGCGGCGATCGTCTGCTTTCCCTTCTCGAGGCCGCGGAGCTCGAACCGGCCCTGCTCGTCGGTCGCGGCATGCACATCGTGCTCGCCGTGTCCGAGAAAGAGCACCCAGCTCAGATCGCATCCTCCCGGATGTTTGACGGCGCCGACCAGGGCGCCGGAAACGGGACGGCCTGTTCGCGCGTCGATCACGCGGCCGGCCATCGCGGCGCCGGGATCGAGCGCGATCTCGACATGGGCGAGCCGCTGCCCGGGATCGATGTCGAGCCACACCCTCTTTTCCAGGTGGGTCGACGCACGCACCCAGAACCTGTGCCGCCCGGCCGATTCGGTCTCGTAGGAGAAGAGGCCTCTCTCGTTCTTCACTGTTTCATGGGCCACGTCGATCCAGGGCGGATCGTTTTCGAGATAGTGGCGTTTCAGATCGAGGTCGAAGGCCGGAATCGGTTCCCGGGTGACCGAATCGACGACACGGCCGGAGATCGTGATTCCCTCGGGTTCGATCGCCACCTTTTCGAGACTGGCCTCTGGTTTACGGGTAGCGCCTTGGCCTGATTCTCCGTCGACCTCTTCATCCTCCCCGTTCGTAATAATTGTATGCTGCGATCGGGCATCGCCCGCGCCAAGCAACGGCGATGGTGCGTCTGGCCCGCCGTCCGAAAGTTGCCACACCACGACAGCGGCCACAGCAACGAGAAGAACGGCGATGGCGATTTTCATCTTGCCGGTCATGATCAGTCCTCCTGAAAGTGTAGTGATCCCGCCGACGCCAGCAGTGGCTCCGGACGCGGCCCATTTGAGCCCGGCGATCGGCCCGAGTGCGAAGCACCAAGCGTCGCGTCGGCCATCGTGGAGCGCATCGAGCTTTTCGCGCAGGAGCGCCATGCCCCGTTTGAGGCGGGTGCGGACCGTTTCCACGGGGAGCTGTTCACTCTCGGCGATCTCGCGCGGAGCAAGGTCCTCGTAGAAACGGAGCAGGATCGTCGACCGGTACGGTTCGTCGAGGGAGAGCACGGCGGTTACCACGCGATGGCGGATCTCGGCTCTCTCCACGACCTCGGCCGCCGAGGGGGCTCGGTCCGGTTTCGAGACGAGCTGCTCTCTCTTGAGCCTCCGCGACTCGGTGCGGCGCACCTTGCTCGCCACGTTGCTGATCACGTGCGCCAGCCAGGCCCGGATCGATTCTTTCGACGCCGGCGGATTGCGCATGCCGGCGAGCCACGTCTCCTGCGCCACATCGGCCGCGTCGTGGGCGTTCAGAACGAGACGGCGCGCGAGCCGGTTCACGAAATCGGCGTGGGTGAGGAGTTCTTCCAGGTTCTTCATGAGGATTGGTACTCTTCAGAAAGACTACCCGTCCCATCGGTGCGGATCACAACAAATAAGAGAGACGCGCTTCCTGCCCTTTCAGTCCCCGCGAGGGGTTGATCTGGTTCAGGTTTTTTTGAACGCTCTGCGCTCGTTCAAAACCTGACCGTCCTGAAATCGATTGAAACCTTTTCACGATCCGCTGCATCAGGAGGGTGATCGCAGCGGTTTCGAGCCGCCGCATCGCGATTGAAGGAAATCAGGCTCGTCTACAAGTTCAATTCAAAGGACTTAGAACCAAAATGCAATTTTGGTGACCCGCCCACATATTTGAATTTTATGCTATCATGATTTGGGTAAGCCGATAATCCTAGGAGTTCATCCCATGAAGTATCTCTCCATCATTTTTGTGTTCGTCTTTGTGTTTGCTCTTTTCTCACCGAGTTTATTCGCCGCCGATCTTCCCGACTCGGACAAGGTGACCGCCAAACTCACGCGGTGGCTCACCACGTACCCTGATGCTCCGACCGCCAAGGTCTGGGTCTACTTCCGGGACAAGGGGATCGCCGATTCCGATGCTCTCGCCGCTGCGCTCGCCGCGCGGCAGAAAGAGCTGAGCGCCCGCGCTCTCTGGCGCCGCGCCAAGGTTTGCGACGGTCCGCTCGTCGACGCGCAGGATCTGGCTGTTTGCACGGCCTACAAGAACGCGGTGCTTCCCCTGTGCACGCGCCACCGAGCCGACAGCCGCGCGCTCAATGCGATCAGTGTCGAAGCGCCGGTCGCCAAGATCGACGCCATCGCGGCCCTCGATTGTGTGGTGCGCGTCGACCTCGTCGTCGCCTTTCACCGGAACAATCCCGTGCCGGTCGCCCCGCCGCCCACGGCGAGACAGGGCACCCAGGGATCGCGCGCGCTGAACTATGGCGACTCGTGGACCCAGCTCGACCAGATCAATGTGCCCGCGGTGCACGATCTCGGGTTCAATGGCGAAGGTGTGATCGTCTGCATGCTCGACACCGGTTACTACAAGGATCACGAATCCTTCGCCGGCCTCGACGTGATCGCCGAGTGGGACTTCATCAACAACGACGGCAACACGCAGAACGAGGGGGGCGACGATCCCGGCCAGCACTACCACGGCACCTACACCTGGTCGGCGCTGGGAGGCAAGAAGGACGGCACCCTCTACGGTCCGGCCTACGGAGCGAGTTTCCTTCTGGCCAAGACCGAGGACACGACGCAGGAAGTGCCGATCGAGGAGGACTGGTGGACGGCCGGAATCGAATGGGCCGAGGGCCTCGGCGCTGACGTGGCGTCGAGCTCGCTCATCTACACCGACTGGTACTCCTACAGCGACATGGACGGCCAGACCTGTGTGACCACCATCGCCGCCAACTGGGCGACGAGCAAGGGTGTGGTCGTGGTCAACGCCATGGGCAACAACGGGCAGTACGCGGGCGCCATCGGCGCTCCGGCCGACAGCGACGGCGTCATCTCGTGCGGCGCCGTCGACTCGAGCGGTACACTCGCCTATTTCTCGTCGAGCGGCCCCACCTATGACGGCCGCATCAAGCCCGACGTGTGCGCCATGGGGTACTACACCTTCTGCGCCTATGCGTCCGGGACGTCCGACTACACGTACGCGTCCGGCACCAGCCTGTCCACGCCTCTCGTGGGCGGGGCGGTGGCTCTTCTTCTCGACGCCCATCCCGACTGGACACCGGCTGATGTGAAGGAAGTGCTCCACCTTAGCGCCACGCAGTCGTCGAACCCGGACAACTACTACGGCTGGGGGATTCCCGATCTCCTGACCGCGCTCTATACCACCGGCTTCAGCCTTCTCGATAGCGACGCCTTCAGCTTCTCGGGAAGCGCGGGCGGCCAGATCAACTTCTCCCTCAACGGCGGCGCGACCAATGCCAACAGGGACTATCTCCTCGTGGGATCTCTCTCGGGCACGACGCCCGGAACCCTTCTGCCCGGCGGCCTGACCACGATTCCGCTCAACAGGGACTGGTTCACCAACTTCATCCTGGCGCGGCTGAACACGTCGGTCTTCGCCAGCTTCGACGGCACCTTGGATGGCGCGGGTAATGGGGCTGCGCAGCTCAATGCACCGTCCATTCCGACGTGGGTGGGAACCACCATGCACTACGCCTGGGCGGTGAAATCCCCCTGGGATCTGGCATCCAATCCGGTGGAGATCGTTGTCGATCCCTGATCGGCTCCGATCGAAGATCGGCTCAGTCAATGGTGAGCTGGAACTGCTGGTCGGGTTCGAGCAGGTAGCTGTCGTGGAGGGGCGAGTAGGTCTTTACCTGCACGGTGCGGCTGTCGGGGTGGAACTCGAGGAGCCGCATGTAGGCCTCTCCGCCCAGAGTGCGCATCTGGAAGTTGGACAGGATCTGGTGGCACGTCTTGCCCTCGTCGTTTTTCGCGGCCATGTACCCAGTCCCATCGCCGAGCACGTGGCCGTTGAGGGCGAAAGCGAAATTGTGCTTGCGGACGAGCTTGTTCCAGAGCTGTGTGCCGTCGTTCTTCGTGCCCGGTGTGTTGTAGAGATGGGGATTGTAGCGCTGAGGATTCTGCGTGTCGGTGTGGTCGTAGCGCAGGTCGTTGTTGTTCATGTAGGCGTGGGTGATCAGGATGCCGGTGCGATCGGCGTGCTTCTCCATCACGCCGTTGGCCCAGACCACTGTCTCGTCGCGCGGCGCCCACTCGAGGGCGACGATGATCCACTTCCTCCCCCCCGCGTCGAAGAGGTGGTACGTGTTGTCGAGGCGGCCATCGATCATCGCGCCGCCAAAGGTGGGCCACGCCGAGACCGCGTCAAAGGAAAAGTACTCGTTGAACAGGGTGTCGCGCGTGGCGGCGCTCCCGCCCGGACCGTAATCGTGATTGCCCGGAGCGATGGCGTAAGGCACCTCGCCGTCGAGCAGACTCATGGCGTCGCGCGCATTGCGCCACTCGCGGTGGGTGTTGGTGTGCACCGTGTCGCCGAGCTGAACCACGTACTCGATCGCAAGCCGATCCCGGTTCTTCACGATCCAGCCGGTCTGGGCATAGAAGAGGCCGGGATGATGCAGCGAGTATATCTGCGTGTCAGGGAGAACGGCCAGCGTCCATGAGCCAGGCACGTAGTCGCGCACCTTCAGGGGCGAAGGCGTCACGTTGAGGCGCTCCGCTTGACCGCCTCGCACGTTGACCGCATGGGCGGCGAGATTCTTGAAAAAGGTCCGCCTGAATGCTTGCCGCGTCTCGAAGAGTGCGGCGTCGCCCCTATCGGCTGCACCAGCGCTCTCGTCAGTCTTGTCGAGCGATAGGGCGGCAAGGATGATGCGTCCCCCGCCCAGGGCGCCTTCCATGAGAGCGGGTTTTTGCGCATGCCGGTCGCCGGCGAGAATCACCTCGAACCCGGCCTGGTGTGCAAAGGCCTCCCAGATCGTGCGGGTCGTATCGAAGCGGAGGAGACCAGCGTCGCTGAGCGCCACGTCGGCGAGCAGCCGATTTCGAGGACTGATCACGAAGGCGTTCTCGAAGTCGCTGTCATCTCTCCTGGCTTCGAGCGTGTCCGGGAGAAAAGGAGGCTCAGCCTCGATCTGATCGGCCTGCGTCATCTGGACCAGCACGCGCCCCTGGCTCACGAAATCGTGGAGGGCCTTTCCATACCGGTCGATGTAGTCGGCGTAACCGGGATGCTCGCACGCAAAGGAGCCGATGAAAATCAGATCGGCGTCGAGCTCGAGCGGAGAGCGGTCGAGAGGGAGGGGCGCCACGCGGAATCCGGCCTCTTCGAGCCGGTCGGCAGCGTGGGCGCTCTTTGTCCACAGGTCGACATGTTCGAGCACGCGGGCGGAGGGTTTCTCGCCCACGGCGGCAAGAGCCGAATCACTCGGCGCGGGGAGAACGCCGCTCAAAAGACACGAAAAAATCACGGATAGCAGCGAGTAAGACATGGTCGGACTCCTGTCAATCACCGGACCTGATCCTGCCGCCCCTACTTCTCATCGTCCAGGCGATAGGTGACGACTGTCATGGTCCGGCCAATACCGGCTTCCTCATCAAAGGTCGAGTAGGAGAGTTCATAGCCAAAGAAATCGATGGCGTCGACCACGCTCACCAGGTAGGGACCGAGACCGAAGATGCGCTTGATGATCCGCGCTTCCTCGTCTTCCTCGGGAATCATCATGACCAACATGCTCGACATGCTCAGAATCTGGCTGAATCCCTCGATCGACGCGCCCAGATCATCGAAACTGATCGACGCCACGCGCTCGGGAATCTCGAGCCCGATCGCCTTGAAATCCTCGTTCTCGAGGATGTTGGGTTTGTCGCCGGCAAGGAACTCGAGGTAGGTGCGCAAACCCGCCTCGGACGAGGCGAGCACGAAGTAGTCCTCATAAAAACCGAAAAGGGGCTGCACGAATGGAAAAACGGAAAGGAAAATCCTGCGGCCCTCGCGCAAGCCCTCGATTTCAACCGGAATGAACCTGATCCTGAAGTTGGTCCTCGAGAGCGCCTCGGCGAACGGATCGCGTTCGCGGGCGGCGGGATCGCTCGCTGCAGCGAGAATGTTCTCCGCAATGCCGAGCCCGTGCACCACCAGCGCCTCGAGCGACTCGGAATCTTTCAGGCCGAGAAGCACGACCGAATCGGACGACGAAAACTGTGACGGGCGAATCGCCGGAAAGCTCACGTTCACGTATGAGCCGTCGATCGTCCGCAGCAAATCGTTTCTGAGGTGAAACCCGATCTGCTGTTGAATCATCTCCCAGAGAGGAACGATCTGCCCGGCTGTCCGCGGAGCAATGGTCCTCAACGCTTCCTCGGCCATGTCATAAAAATTGGCCGGTTCGGCGCCCTCGGATATGGAAAAGGAGACCGCATTCAGGGGCACGAACCTCTCGAAATTTTCGATCCCCTTGCGATCCTTGGATAGAAAGGCCAGAGGCTGCTCGCGCCACCCTTCCTTGTAGATCTCGACGGTGGCCTCGTAGGTCCGCTGATCGACGGTCCACCCGGTGGCCGCCACCTGCTCGAAGAGGATGACGAACTCGTCGATCAGATGAAATAGCCTGTTGATATTGAAACGATCGGCACCGATGTTGAGGTTCATCTTCTCCATCTCGGCCACGCCCTCGAAAGAGGAGAAGATCGTCCGCGGCTCGATGTAAAAGATCGAGTCGTTGGCGGTCGGCAGCAGGGCGATCGCCTTCTTGAATCCTCGAGTCTCCACCATGGGGAGGGCGTCGGTCTCGCCGCCGAAAACGAGGCCGAGGGCGGTCTCCACGTTGCCGCGGTCCGTCGAAAAGACGATGACCGGGCCGGCCAGGGCGATGGTGGGACCCACGATCCGGCGTGTTCCTTCTATCTCCAGGGTCAACGCCTTTGCAGGGCCATGGGTCCATTCAGCGATCTTCAGGTGTTCGTCGAGGGACGCGAGGGCCTCGAAGAGAGCTCTGAGCGCCTTGTAGTTTGACGCGGCGATCTCGGGCTGCATTCGGGCAAGCACCGTGTGGCTGTGATTGGGGTAGCCGGCGTTGATCCCGTACACGAGTTCGTCCGAGACGAACGCCGACCAGTCGACAGCATCGATCAAGCTCCAGTACTGGTCGATGATCTGCCTGGCGTTCTTGGCGTCCGCCTCCCCGGCGATCTCCTCGATGATGCCCGACTGCTCGAAGGTGGTGACCACGCGCTCCCAGCAGGGATCGAGAAAGTCCCTCTCCGCGTTGTGCATGAAGCTCATGAACATGTAGGACTCGCTCGAGATACCTCGCCGAATGGGAGGCGAGTCCTTTTCGTCGCCGGCCAAACAGAGCCCGGCGGGAAGCAAGACAGAGGCGAGAACCAACAGAACCCAAGACGCGCGGGGGCGGAACATGATGAAGTCTCCTCGGGTGCCGGCAACTGAGCGAAGAGCCGGACGAATGAAAATCTCCGAACCAAAAACCTACCTGCCCGTTGAACTGAATGCAAGATCGGACAAGCGAAATCAGGCCGGCTCGACTCCGCCGCAACCTTCGGCCGGCCGCTGACCACTCAGGGAGGAAACCAATGAATGCACCAATCCGGGGGGAATCCCTTGCCTTCGCCGACATGATGCGCGACTGGTTGCGCGACGCGCCCTGGTTCGCCGCGAGTGTGATCTTCCACGCGCTGATCGCACTCCTTCTCGCCAACATGGAGTGGCGTGTGGTGACAACGAGCGAGGTCATAATCTGCGATATCATCCCTGGAGTAGACCGGGTCGAGCCGTTGCGCCCCGAGGAGAAGGACGAGAAGATCGACCGCAAGTTCGACGAGGCGGAATCGATCTACGCGGAGCCGGTGGTCAACGAATCGATCGATCCCCCATCGCCTTTCGACCAAGAGGCCTTTGACGACGAGCCGATTTCGCTCGAGCGAGACAGGTTCAACAACGGCTTCATATCGGTGACAAACACGCATGGCGGCACCCACTACGCTCTCCGGCGCGCCGCGGGCGCTGCCGGCCGCGGCGGGGGACCGGCCGTGGAACGCGCCGTGCGCGCCGGACTCGACTGGCTCGCCCGCCACCAGCACCCCGAAGGATTCTGGGACTGCGACGGCTTCAGCGCGCACTGCGTCGATCTGCGCTGCTCGGGGAAGGGCCAGCCGCTCAACGACGTGGGTGTCACCGGTCTCGCCCTGCTCGCGTTCCTCGGCCAGGGAAACACGATCAGTTCCGGCGAGTACCGAAAAACCGTGAAGAGAGGGGTACGCTTTCTGTCCAGCGTTCAGGATCCCCACGACGGCCGCTTGACTCCCCAAGAGGGCACCCACTGGATGTACAATCACGCTCTCGGCACCCTGGCGCTCACCGAGGCCTACGCTCTTTCGCGCTGGCCGCTCCTGAAGAAGCCGGCGCAGAGAGCGGTCGATTTCGTCCTCGCCAGCCGCAATCCGGGAATGGCGTGGCGCTACAACAACGGCGCGATCGATCCGGCCGAGCAGAACGATGTCTCGGTCACGGGCTGGATGATCATGTGTCTCGCCTCGGCGCGCGACGCCTCCCTCTGCGATTTCTCCGAATCATCCCCGGCGCGGTGCGCCATGGTCGAGGCGCTCGCCTACATCGACGCCATGACCGACAGCGCCACGGGCCGCACAGGCTACACGCAAAGAGGACAGGGCTCGTCGCGCGAAGCGGGCGACGAGGAGATCTGGCCCTTTGGCGAAACAGAAGCGATGACTGCCGTTGCCATGCTCGGCCGCGTCTTCGCCGGCCACGCCATGGGCGATCTCGAATCGCAAGAGAAGGCGCTCGAGGCGGGCGCCGCCCTGCTGCGCCAAAAACTCCCGCGCTGGAACGAGGAAGCGGGCGCGATCGATTTCTACTACTGGTACTACGGCTCCTACGCCATGTTCCAGATGGCGGGCAGCGACTGGCGCGCCTGGAAAAAGGCGATGGAGAAGTCGATCGTCGAGAACCAGTGCCGCACCGGATGCCTCGCCGGATCGTGGGATCCGGAAAAAGATCCCTGGGGCGACAATGGCGGCAGGATCTACTCCACGGCGCTGCTCACGCTCTGTCTCGAAGTCTTCTATCGCTACGAAAATATTCTCGGGGCGCGGTTCTAGATTTGGGCCCAGCCGCAGCCCCTACCCAATGCCGTGTTGCGTCGCGGACCGGTCCCGGCGTATACTGCTCGTGGATGGGACACTCTTCGTCTGTGAGGGCTTGATGGTGATCGGCTGCAACTTGTTCGTTCTTCTGCTCGTCTCGGCTGCTGGAATTCCCCAAGAAAATACTCCCCCCCTGCCGCCCGACGAGCGCGAAGCGTTCGCCGTGCAGGAGGCGGTGAGCGGGGCGCTCGACTGGCTCGCGCGCCATCAGGATCCCGACGGCTTCTGGGACGCTGATGGGTTTAGGGAACAGTGCGAGCCCGATCAGCGCTGCGCCGGGCGGGGCAAGCCGCTCAACGATGTGGGTGTGACCGGTCTCGCTCTTCTAACCTTCATGAACGCGGGCCACACGATCAACCAGGGGCATTACAAGGAAGTGGTTCGCGCCGGCGCGGAGTTTCTGCGCGACATCCAGGACCCGGGCGACGGCTGTCTCGTGCCCAAGGAGGGACTTCACTTCATGTACAACCACGCAATCGGCAGTCTGGCGCTGATCGAAGCGTGCGGCCTCTCCCGATCGCCCGAGTTGAGGCGCTTCGCCCAGAAGGCGGTCGATTACATTCACACGTCCAAGAATCCGGGAAAGGCGTGGCGCTACAACGACGGAACTGTCAACGGGCTCGAAGCCAACGACATGTCGGTCACGGGATGGATGGTCCTCTGCCTCGTTTCAGCCAGAAAGTTCAATCTCGAAACGCACGATCTCGACCTGGAGGATGCGCTGAGGTACATCGATTCCCTCACCGATCCTGACACGGGAAGGACCGGATACATGGAGCAGGGAACCTATCCGGCCAGGGAACCGGGGGACGAGAACATCTGGGTTTACGAGGAAACAGAGTCGCTGACGGCCCTCGCCATGCTCTGCCGCGTGTTGATCGCGAGGGAGCTCGATACCGTCGATTCACAAAACGACGCGCTCGAAGCCGGAGCCGAGCTGCTCCGCCGCAAGCCGCCTCGATGGGACAGGCGAAAAGGATCGATCGACTACTATTACTGGTATTTCGGAACCTACGCCATGGTCCAGATGGAAGATCGGTTCTGGACGATCTGGCGCGCAAAGATGCTCGACGCGATCGTCAACAACCAGGCGACGGAGGGCTGCGCCAGGGGCTCCTGGCCACCGGAGAAAGATCCCTGGGGCGACAACGGCGGCCGCGTCTACTCCACGGCGCTGCTCGCGCTCTGTCTCCAGGTCTATTGATTACAGCATGTTAAAGAGAGAAGCCGCCGGCGGCCTGCCAGCGGCTTCCTATTTACAAAAACAGATGCGAAATGAACTCTCACCACCTCAATCGAGTTTTTTCGTCCCTGAGTTCACCTGAGCGCCTGGCGCCTCCAACAAGATATTTTGATGCGTTTCGGCTTCTTTGGTCGTGGACCGATTACGAGCTGGTTTCGAAGAAGCTTCTTGGCCAATAATTTTACCTCTTAAATTTTTTTTTGCAGACCCTCGCGCGGGATCCGGCCAGAGGAGGCGCCTCAATATGGCCAGCCCAACGAAATCTGGAACTTATTTCCTTGCAATAGAATAGGGCGACGATGAAAAATAAGTTTTTCACCCGGTAAAATTACGCTGATTAGGATTTCTCAACAATATGAAGGGGCAGCAGAAGTCCGCCTCTCAGGGTACGAGATACAGGGACCTCGACGACGAGGTTCTCGAAAAGCTCTGGAAGCGTTCAGGGGACGTAAACGCTCGTGACATCCTCCTGCTGCGGCAGTGGAGAGGTGGACGTGCGGAGTCCGGCATGGAGCTGCTCGACCTCAAGAAGAGTCTTTTTTAGCCTCTCCTGTCCTTTGTGTTGGTCAATTTGACAGCGTCTTTACAACAGGGGCCA
>CAYXGI010000021.1:16640-74213 GCA_964464495.1 uncultured Phycisphaerales bacterium | reverse complement strand
CGACGGGGAGTTTTCCCGTCGCGCGTTTTGCGACGGGGAGTTTTCCCGTCGCGCGGCCATGTCGAGCCGGAAGCGGCGGAAGAGATAGTGGCTGTCGCGCGGGCCGGGCGCGGCCTCGGGGTGAAACTGAACCGAGTAGACGGGCCGTCCCCTGACCTCGAGCCCTTCGACCGTGTCGTCGTTGAGGCTCACGTGGGTGATCACGGCGAGCTCTCCGTCGAGCGAATCGACAGGAACGGCGTAGTTGTGGTTCTGGCTCGTGATCTCCACGCGGTTGTCGCTCATGCGCCGCACGGGATGGTTGGCGCCGTGGTGGCCGAAAGGGAGCTTGACCGTGGTGGCGCCGAGAGCGCGGGCGAGAAGCTGGTGGCCGAGACAGATCCCGAAGAGGGGAATGTCCTCGCCGAGCAGGCGCCTGATGGCCTCCACGAGATCGGGCAACGAGGCAGGATCGCCCGGCCCATTGCTCAGAAAGAACCCTTCCGCGCCCGCGGCGAGGATCTCTTCGATCGGCGTACGCGCCGGATAGACCCGGCCGCAGCAGCCCTCGGCCGCCATGCGCGTCAGAATGCTGCGCTTGATGCCGAAATCGAGGACCGCCACTCTGAAGGGCGTCCCCCCTTCGGGAGGCGCGGCCGAAGCCTCGAAGTCGTAGGGCTTGTCCGTGGTGATCCGTTCGACCCAGTCGACAGCGCCGATCTGCGGGAACAACCGGGCCCGCTCCAATAGCTCCCACGCCTCTCCCGGTCCGAGCGCGCCGCGGCACGTACCCTGATCGCGCAGCTCGATGGTGAGCGCCCGCGTGTCGACATCGGAGAGCCCCGTCACGTGGGCGCTGCGCAGGAACTCGTCGAGAGAGCGGTCGGCGTGGTGGTGAAAAGTACGGCGGCAGTGGTCGCGCACGATCACCGCGGCCGGATGGATCTTGCCCGACTCGAAATCACCCCTGTGAATGCCGTAGTTGCCGATATGGGGCGCGGTGAAGACAACGATCTGCCCCGCATAACTCGGATCGGTGAGGATCTCCTGGTAGCCGGTCATGCCCGTATGAAAGACGATCTCGCCCGCGGCAAAACCGGGAGCGCCAAAGAGTCTGCCTGCGAAGGTCGAGCCGGTTTCGAGCGCAAGGGTAGCGAGCAACTGTCTTTTCCAACCTTACCCGGAAGAGTGTGGAACGGATTTCGGGAAGAGTACGAGATCGGCAGCACCATGGCAAGCGGATTTATCGAGTCGGCCCTATTCCACGGTAATATTCATCAAATTGGTGAACCAGGTCCACTGTCCGCCCCACGGGCCGACGAGGGCCTGCAGGGGGTGCTGCTCGCCAGCCACCCATCCCGGCGGCACCGTGGCTTGAAAGATGAGGACACCATTTCCGGGCACTTTGCCTAGACCGCCTTGCCACAGCGGCGGCCACTGGAGCCAGAAATCGCCGTGCTGCGTCGTATAGGGCGGGTCCTGGATACGGTCACCGAGAAAGAGGGTGATTGGCGCGGACGGATAGCCCACGACCTTCAGGTCGATCAGGTTGCCGGGGATGACCTGGCCCGCGTGATAGAGGTGGTAGTAGAACTCGTCGGCACCCATGTCGACCGTGCCGAGCGCGATGCGCGGATCGCCCTCGAAATCCTCGGTCTCGGTCACCGACGAATTGTCGCCGCTGTCGCGGCAGGGTGACGGCCAGGTCAGGTGGAAGTCATCGCCGGTATAATCGACAAAGAGCGGATCAGCGTCGATCATGCCTGCGCCCCAGTTGAGAGTGCAGCCGCTCTCCACGACAACGGACGATTGGCCTCCTTCGAGATCGCTGAACAGGATTGTCATTTCTGCTGGATGTCCCCAGTAGTCCTCACCGATCCAGATGTCAGTACTCTGTTCGCCGTTGTTGTTCCACAGAATCGTATTTGTCACCGTGGCAATGGCTCCATAGAGACTGATTCCAGCACCTTCGTAGATCGTTGTGTTGCCGGCAATGACATTGTTCGTGATCGTGAGCGTGGAAAAAAGACCGCTAGCGCTTATTCCTCCACCGTAGCCGCCCCAGGACACGTCGGCCCTGTTCTTGGTGATGATGTTGTTGACTATGACAAGGTCCGAGTTGTCACACGAGATCCCGCCACCCCAGTCGTCCCCATTCTCGGAAATAATGTTGTTTTTTATGGTGGAAGACACTCCATCGCTGCATTCGATCCCCCAGAACAGGTTCCTCTCGATCACATTGTCACTGATCACGCTGAACACATCGCCGTAGCAAGAAATCCCTTCATAACCGTTGGCTGTGACCGTGTTGCCGAATATTTCCGGAGAGCAGTAAAAACACTGGATCCCGCCACCCCAGTCGGCCCAGTTGTCATCGATCAGATTGTTGGAAATGACCGGAACCACGGTCTCGCCCTGTGCGAAGATACCTCCACCCATACTGATGTGGCCTGCGGCACCATTCCGGGCGATGACATTGTTGTCGATGATTGCGGCCGAAAAGCACAGATAAATGCCGCCACCACCTCCATAGGTGACACCGTTATGGACGATCTCGTTGTCGAGGATCATGGGTGAGCCTTCATAGCTGTAGACCGCGCCCCCGGCACTCATGTAGCCAAAATTTTCGGTGATGACGTTGTCGACCACGGTCGGCGAGGAGCCGATGCAGCAGATCCCGCAGCCTTCTCCCGTGAGATCATTATCCCTGATGATATTGCCGATGATGGTGGGCGAGCTCCCGTTCACGCAGTAGATGCCTCCTCCTCTGTAGAATTCAGTGCTGATTCCGGTACCTGCACCGTTCTGAATCGTAAATCCCTCGAGTATCGAGTTCGGGCCCTCGCCGTTCTGAAAGGTGACGACACTCCCGAAACGATGGGCATCGATCACTGTCGCCTCAGGCCCGTCAGTACTGGCGACCCTGATCGCCTTCCCGATAAAGTCGATATTTTCCGCGTACGTCCCGGGCTTGACCATGATCGTGTCACCGTTGGACGTCGCGTCCGCCTCAATGGCTCCCTGGATAGTCGGAAAGTCGTCCGGGACATAAATAGTCGCCCCTTGGAGAACTGCCGCAAAGAAGAGAAAAGCCGAACAGGCAGAAATCGTGATCATTGGTCTTGATCGCATCATTGGTGGCCACCTCCTCACACCGAGACATAAACTCCGAGCGAATCAACACGTTTCCCACTGATCAAAACGCTGTTGGTTCCCTCGCTTTTCAGAGGATTTTGTTTTTTGACGCTGTTTGTTAACATAAGAAAAACTCCCTGGTCGGCGAAAGGAGTGATCCCGATGAAACGCCCCCTCACCGCATCGATGCTCTACAACCTCGTCCAGTGCCCCCACCGCCTGGCGCTCGATATTCACGGCGATCCCCACGACAAGGACGAGGTCTCAGCCTTCGTCGAACTGCTCTGGGACAAGGGAAACGCCTTCGAGAAAGAAACGATCGAGTCGATCGACGAAGACTTCACCGACCTTGCCGGCGCCGGGCCCGACGATCGCGAAGCGCTCACAAAGGAGGCAATCGCGCGCGGCGACGCGCTCATCTACGGCGGCCGGATCAGCGCGGGCGATCTCCTGGGTGATCCCGACCTTTTGCGGCGCGAGGGATCCGGCTACGTGGCTGGAGACATCAAAAGCGGCACGGGCGCCGAGGGCGGGAGCGATCTGGCCGAGGGCAAGCCGAAGGACCACTACACCGTCCAGCTCGCCCTCTACACCGATATTCTCGAAAAGAAAGCGCTCGCCGCGGGCCGGACTCCTTTCATCTGGGACATTCACCGCGAGGAGGTCGTCTACGACCTCGACGGACCGAGACGAAAGCGCGATGAGACCACTCTCTGGGAATTCTACGAGAAGCACCTCGCCGAGACGCGCCGGATCCTCTCGAAGACGGCCGCCACGCGCCCGGCGCTGAGCGCGGCGTGCAAGCTCTGCCACTGGTATTCGGTCTGCCTTCCCGATCTCGAGAAACGGGACGATCTCACCCTGATTCCCTACCTGGGGCGTTCGAACCGCGACGCCATGGCGACCCATTTCAAGACCGTGTCCGACCTGGCGCGCGCCGACCTCTCGCCCATGATCGAGAAAGGAAAAACCGGCATTCCGGGAGTGGGCATCGCCACTCTCGAAAAGTACCACGCCCGGGCGGTGCTTCTGACCGATCCCGCCAAGGGCCCCTACACACGCCGGAAGATCGACTTTCCCGATGTGGAGACGGAGCTCTTCTTCGACATCGAGACCGACCCGATGCGCGATTTCTGCTACCTTCACGGTTTCGTCGAACGCAAGGGACGCGACAACAGCACGGAGAGATACCTCGCCTTCATGGCCGGCGCACACACGCCCGAGGACGAGGAGCGCGCTTTTCAAGAGGCGCTCGACTATATCCGCGCGTCGCGGCCCTGTGCGATCTACTATTATTCGAAGTACGAACGCACCTTCTGGCGGAAACTCCGGGAGAAGTACCCCCGCCTGGCCACTCAGGAGGAAATCGAGGAGATCTTCGATCCGGACACGGCGATCGATCTCTACAACGATGTGGTCAAGCCGCACACCGAGTGGCCCACGCGCGACCACTCGATCAAGACCCTGGCCAAGTTTCTCAAATTCAAGTGGCGCGATGTGAGCCCCTCGGGGGCCGAGTCGATCGAGTGGTACCATAGCTGGGTCAAAACCGGCGACGACGCGATCCGCCGGCGCATCGTCGACTACAACGAGGATGACTGCGTCGCAACGCGCGTCCTGCTCGACGGACTCAGAGCGCTCCCCGTCCGCGAGGGCTGATCGGTCGATTTTCCACTGGCACCGAGACGCGCCATCGCCTTAACTAAGGGCAGGGAGAAAAGCTGGAAAACTCGAATACCATGGCGCGTGTACAGATCACCTATCCGGAAAAGACCCTCTACACCCAGGACGTTCCGATCCGGATCAGCGACATCAACTACGGCAAGCACCTCGGCCACGACACCCTCGTGTCGATCCTTCACGAAGCGCGGTACGGGTTCTTTCGCCACTTCGGCATGAACGAGGCCGACACCGACGGGATGGGGATCCTTCTCGTCGACCTCGCCGTGAGCTACCGCGACCAGGTCTTCCACGGGCAGACGCTGCGCGTGGAGGTGGCCGTGACCGACGTGGTCTCGCGCGGATGCGACATGGTCTACAAGGTCACTGACAGGGACACGGGCAAGCTCGTGGCCCTCGGGCGGACAGGCATCCTCTTTTACGACTACAAAAACCGGCACGTTGTCACTATCCCTCGGAGCTTTCAGGCTATTCTAAATTCATGAAAACCGTGAAACTGGAAAGAATCGCCAAAGACACCATCTGGGAGCGCGAGCTCTTCTTGCTCGAACTCCCCAGTGTGGCGGACTTTCCAGAGATCGTCGACGTGCCGAGCGATCACTTCGCCTGCTTCTTCGTCTTTGACGCCGACCGTGTCGCGTCCGAGTCGATCCGCGATGCGGCCCTGAACCTGCTCCGCTCCGGCGCCGTGTCGGTGAGCACATGGGGCAGCGACGCGAAGAGGGTGCACGATCTCGTCGACGATGCCGCGCTGATTCTCAATCCCTTCCCCACGGCCAATTCGGTGGTCATCACAACCTGCCACGGCAAGGAGTCGCTCGACCGGGCGCTCTGGTTCTTCCTCAACAGTTCCTGGCCGGCAAACAACTACCGGAACTCGTGCCGCTCGGGGCTCGTCGTCGTGGTCGACAGTCCCTTCCGGGCCGACAAGATCCGCGAAGACCTCAAAAAACCCTGGGAATTCACTCAGAAACAGATGGGGTAGGATCCTGCCCGCCGCGACAGGTGAATTTGCCGTTCGCTGGACGCGGCAATATGCTATGATGCGCGGTTTGTTGAAATCGGTCTCTTTGCCCCTTCGCTGGCGCGCAGGTTGCTCGCCAGAAATCGATAATTGAAAGGAACTTGGAATGACACAGGCTCAACCTGGCGACACGGTGAAGATCCACTACCACGGAACCTATGACGATGGAACCGTCTTCGACTCGACGCGCAAGAACAAGAAGTCGGAGCCCTTCGAGATCGCGCTCTTTGGCAAACACGCGATCCCCGGCCTCGAGAAGGCGATCATCGGCATGAGCGAGGGCGAGACCAAGACGATCCGTCTCGAGCCCGAGGACGGCTTCGGCGTGCGAAACGAGGAACTCATCGTCGAGGTCGACAAGTCGCACGTGGAAGAGCACGTCAAGTACCCCCAGACGGGAATGATGCTCCGCCTCCGCGACAAGGAGGGCCTGGCGAACAACGTGACCATCATCAACATCACCGACGACAAGATTACTCTCGACGGCAACCACCCTCTCGCGGGAAAGACGCTCAACTTCGAAATCGAGGTCGTCGAGATCGTTGCGGCCGCAAAATGAAACTCGACGTTCACCGGTTCAGCCCCGAGCGGCGCGAGTTTTTCATTGCCGCCTTGAAAGGGGAGTAAAAGGAGGGGGCTTTTCCTGTGAAAACAATAATTCGTGCAATTTCCTCGAACGCCGCTGTCGGTCTACTGATTTTCCTGTTCAACGGATGTGTCACACCTGAGCCCGCCCCAGGCCCTCTGCCCGTTCCCGAGCTGGTCACCACGGTGCGCCATCTGGCCGGTTCCCCTTATTTCGAATCCGCCTATCGGGGCGACCTTCCCGACGAAGATCAGGACGCATTCCTGGTCCGCGTCGATCTGGCGGCGCTCGAATTCTTTCCCGACGACGCCTTCGAGCCGCTCGCCGACCAAATCCGCATGATCTCGGTCACGCGCGACGACGTGCCCCTTCTGCCCGCATCGCGCCTCACGCGCGGCGCGCGTATTGGAACCGCTCCGAGCAGAGAGGCGTTGCGCGTGCTCTTCGAGAAGGAGGAATTCGGTCGTCAGGCTCATGTGGCCACCCTCTTCGCCGCCCTGCGTCCCGATGTCACTGCAGCGTTCGAGTTGATCGAACTGATCGCCTCCCCCCACCCCTACACGTGGGAACCGATCGTGCGGCGCGGCGAGCTGCGCGTACAGCGTTCTTCGGGAGAACACAGCGGTGAACTTCGGATCGTACTCGCCCTCGAAGACCTCGTCGAACCGTCGATCGGTGACGCCGAGAGCCTCGATGACGCAGCCCCGCGGAAGCCTGCACCGGCTGTCTTGCAGAGAGAGGAAATCCTTCTCGATCCCCGCTCGATCGAGGGTTCCGACACTTTCGTCCTCCTTTTCGCCTCGCCCTTCGGTCGCGGCGCGGTCAAGGCGCTCGCCGCAATCGTCGAGATCTCCGATCGAACAGCCCTCAGCGGAACGAACACCCTTCGCCTCGAAAAAGCGCTCAACCGATGCGCCGCTGAATTGAAGCCCCCCACCGCCACCCCGATCGCGGAGCACGGCCCGTCGAGAGAGTTCTCGCGGCTCGGCCTGGAGAGTGCCTTGGCGCGGCTCGCCGTTCCAGGCCAGACACGCGGCGCGCTCCTCTATCTGGCCGACGCGACCGATGCGGCATTGAGCCGGGATCTGGCCCTGGCCGCCGATGATATTCACGTCGATGTGGCGGCTGAATCGCTCCTCGACGCGGCCGGCCCCAATCCTCCCGGCGATGCGGCCGGCCTGGGGTGGCTCCTCGAGCAGAGCACCTACCGGCTTCTCATCGAGTACGCGCGCAACGAGGGGATGACGCCCGAGCTCGAGGGCGCACTGGTGCGCCACGCGGGCGAGCTCGGCCGCCACACCTCCGATCTCGAGGACGCGGTAAACCAATCGCGGGCGCTCACAGAGTTTCGAGAGCGGCTCCTGCAGGAGAACAGACTTTTCCTCGAGGATTTCTCACCCGCCGCGCGGATCCGCGCTTTTGACTGGCTCGCCGTACGGGGCAGCGCGCCGCGCGGGTACGATCCTCTGGCATCCCTGAAGGAGCGGCGCGCAGCGCTCGAGAAAGCCTACGAGGCCGACGCTGCGCAGGACGAGGCAAAATCGAACGCGGGAGGCGACGTCGAGTGAACGCCAAGAAGACAACCGCGGCACCCCCCAAGGGCCGGAAGGGACGCCGCCTCAAGCGGTTCATGAAGATCGCGGCCTGGGCCCTCGTCGTGCTCGTCGTCCTCCGCATCGCGCTCAGCGTGGCTCTCCCCCATATCGCCGACAAGGTCGCCCAGGGCTTTGACATGACCTGCTCGTGGGAGCAGCTCGATCTCTCGATCCTCACTGGCAACATCGAGCTCTGGCACCTCGACGCCCGCACCGCCGAGGGCGACGAGCCCTTCGCGGCGATGGAGTATTGCCGCGCCGACGTCGATCTCTCCGCGCTCCTCTGGGGGCGGGTCGTGATCCGGCGCGTCGAGGTCGACGGCCTCGACGTGATGCTCAACCGCAACGCTGCCGGCGCCTTCGAGATCGCCGAGAGATTCGCCGGCGAGGAGACAGATGACGAGGCCGCCGGCGAGGACGCGGCCGATGAGCCCGATCAGCCAGGGCCGATCGACTTCACCCTTCCCGTGGAGATCAAGGCGCTCCGGCTGCAGCACGCCCACATCCACCTGCGCGACGAGAGTGTCACGCCGGTCTTCGAGGAACGGCTCGATCTCAATCTGCGCGTCTCGTCGCTCGGTTCAGACGAAAGGCGTTCCCGGTTCGAGCTGGTTGTCTCGTCCCCGGCACTCCTCGATCAATTCGTGCTCGAGGGAACGGGATCGGCCAGGGAGAAGAACGCCGAAGCCGATCTGCGCCTCCAGATCCGTGGACTCCGACCCCACGTGGCGATCGGCTACCTCGAGCCTCTCGGCATCGAACCGGTGGCGCGGACCATCAGCGTTGAGTGCAACGTCTCGCTACGCACCGCGCCCGCGCTGCCCTGGTTCGACGCGTTCAGCGCCCACATGCTGATCGACCGGATTCGTCTCGCAGCCGACGGTCAGGAGGCGATCGCTCTCGACCATGTGGAACTCACCGCTCCAGCCGTGGGCCGCGACGCGACAGGCGCCGGTTTCGCCGAAATCGAGCGTGTCGTGGTCGCCGACAGCCGCGCGCGCGCAGCCCGCTTGGCCACTGGCGAGCTTCTCGTTGCGGGCCTCAAATTGGCTCCTGTCGACAGTCCCGGGCCGGCGAATGACGCGCCAGTGCCGGATGACGCGCAGCCGCGATCAGCGTGGCGCATCGACCGGATTGCGCTCCGCAACGTGGGTGTGCGATTCACCGACGAAGCGGTGGAGCCGGCGGCTGACCTCTCGTTTTATCTCGAAGAACTGACTGTTCGCGATCTCGCCGACGAGCCTGCCGCGCCGCGCGCGGCGTGCTTCTTCGCCGCACGGTTCAGTGCGCCCGGTGTGGCGGAACGGATCGATCTTTCCGGAACGGCCCGACCCTTCGGATCGCCAGTGGCTGTCGACGCCATGCTGTCCGTGGAGGAGATCACCGTCCACAGCGTGCGACCCTATCTCGACGCGGCCGGAATCGAACCGACGCTCGAGCGGGGATCCTTCTCGTGCCGGATCGAGGCCGAGCTCGATTCGAGTGTTGAAAACGTTCTCGGCGCCGAGTTCGCCATGACTGATCTCCGGTTCGCCGACGAATTCACACTCTTCGGGCTCGACAGCCTCAGTGCGTCGGGGGTGGCTGTCAACAGCGCCGATCGGCTCGTTCATGTGGACGAGATCGCTCTTCGGGGGACGCGCTGCGATCTCTGGCGCGATCGATCGGGACTGCTCGAAGCCCTGGGATTCCGGTTCGGCCAAGCCGCGCCCCCAGCGCCGCCTTCGAACGAGCCCAATGATCGGGCCATGACTGCCTCCCATGGGAGCGCCCCGACTGCCGCGTCCGAAGAGGCTGCGCCCGGCCAGCGCATCGAGATCGACCGCATCCTCCTCACCCTTTCCGATCTGGTCTTTGCCGACAGCACGGTGGCGCCTCGGTTCGAGGCCGCCCTCAGCGAGTCGTCGCTCGAGGTGACCGACCTCGTCATCGATCCCGATCGATCGGAAAGCTCTCGCCGAAGAGCCGGGATCACCGGAATATTTCGCGTGCCCGGTCTCGCCGAAGAGATCGAGCTCAAGGGCTCTCTGCTTCCCGACCCTGCCGCGCCCTCCCTGTCGCTTGCCGTGGAGGGCAAGGGAATCACGGCCCAGGCCGCGGCGGGCTATCTCGAAGACACCGGTCTCGAACTGCCCTGGGACGCGGCGCGGTTTCGCTTCGTCGTCGACGCCGAGCTCGTTGTGGAACCCGACCGGCTCAGCGCGAACGCGTCGATTCGCGATCTCGTTTTCGCTGACGGTGACGAGGAACTGGCCGGCATTGACGAGGTGCGTGTGAGCGGCGTGGAGGTCGATTCGGCCGGTGTGCGCATCGCCGAGGTGGGGCTCGTCCGGCCCCGGGCGCACGCCAACAGAACGTCCGATGGCACCCTGACCATGGCGGGCGTACAGATCGGTTCGACAGGCGGCAGCTGCCGCACGGCCGACCCCGTCGTTGATGAGCCGTCACAGACGGCGGCCACGGCCACGGAAGGCGCTCGGTCCGAATCGGAACAAACTCCTCTGCTCCTGAAACGCTTCTTAGTGCAGGGTGCTGAATTCAGCTGGACGGACAGTGCTGTCGAACCGGCCGTGACAACCGCCGTGATCCTGGATCTCGAGCTCGGCTCTCTGTCGCTTGGCGCTGAGCCGAAACCAGCCTCCTTGCTGGCCACCTTGCGCGTGCCCGGATCTGTCGACGACTTGACTCTTTCGGGATCGCTCGTGGCCGATCCCGCCGCGCCCGAGGCGCACCTCGAGATCGACGCATCGGGTCTGCGCGCCGGCCCCCTAAGCGCATATTTTTCACCAGAGGCCCAACCTTGCCTCGAAGATGGACGATTCTCGGCTGTTGTCGACGCCGGCCGGCGGCCCAACGACGAGGGCGGGCAAGAGGCGCGGCTGTCGATCACGGGTATCGAGTATGCCGACGGCACAGAGCAGCCTGCGTTCGTCGCCATCGACACGGTCCGCGCCGTGGTCGGGCGGCTCGATCCCGAGGGCCGAGTCATCACCGTGGACGAGATCGCTATCGAGGGCTTGGTGTGCAACGCCGAGAAAACCCCCGAGGGCGCGTTGCGCATACTGGGTATGGAGATGGCTCCCGCCGAGGAGCCGGCCGATGAAAATGCGCCGGCGCCGGAACTTCAGGAACCCGATCTTCGAACGCCCGATTCCGAACGCCTCGCGCAAAAACCCCGGAAGACTTTCGCACCCTCGGTCAGCGCGCTACCGCCCCTCGTGACGATCAAGAAGATCGACCTCGGGATCGAGGCGTTCACCTTTCACGACCGGACCCGGCCCGGCACACCGCCGCTGACGCTCACCGACTTCTCGATCCGCAATCCCGAGCCGATCGTCCTGCTCGGCGACGAGCCCGAATCGTGCCCCCCGGCGAAGATCGCGATTACCGGCACGGCAGCGCCCGCCCTCGATCGTCTCGCGATCGACATCGAGGCCGAGCTTTTCGCGCCCGAACCCCAACTGCGCGTCGATTTCGCCGCCACCGGCATCGACGGCCAGAGCCTTGCCGACGCCCTGCGCGCCTTCGGCGATCAACTGGCCGTTGTCGAGCTCGACAACGGCCGCCTCGGTTTCAATGCGGCCGCCACCCTCCGGATGCACCGGAGGCAGCCGCTCGCCTTTGATTTCTCGAAGGACTTCGGCCTCGAGTTCGTGCTCCAGAACCTTTCCCTCACCAATGGCGAAGAGGGTCCGGTGCTGGCGGGGTTCGAGGAACTCAGGGTCGACGTGGCCGAGATCGCTCCCGAGTCGGGCGACATGCACATCAAGATGGTCGAGGTGGTGAAGCCGCAAGGCATGATCACTCAGACAGAGGAGGGACTGCACCTGGCCGGTTTCGTGTTCAAGCCCGCACCGGAGCCCGATGAGGCCGAGAGCTCCAATGATGAGGTCGCTGCGGGCGAGACGCCGGCCGAGACTGGAGGCGAAGCGCCCGCGGCGCCGGGCCCCGAGATCCGGGTCGACAGGATCTTCGTCAGCGGAATTGACTTCACCTACAGCGACACCGTGGCCGAACCGGACATGATCTTCCCACTCGTCGATCTCGACGTGGATATCCGCAAGTTCACCACGCGCGCATTCAGCGAACCGGTGCCGATCCGGTTCGACGCCTATCTCAAGGGAGGCAAGGTGCCTCTGCGCAAACGAATCGAGGAGGGCAACCTCTTCACCGCCATCGGCCGCGCGGCTGTTTCGATCGCCGGCGGCGATGAGGAGGAGATCGAGGAGCGCCCGATCCTCGAAGAGATCACGGTGAGCGGCAAGCTCGCTCTGAGCCCCACGCTCTCGGGCAGGATCAAAGCGGGGATCAGCGCGGTGGAACTCGCCGGATTCGAGGGCGCCGCCTCGGGCGGAGGCGTCATTCTCAACGATGGCATCCTCGATGCCGGAATCGACCTGCGGTTCAAACCCGACGGTTCGCTCGATACCGTGGCGGAGTTCACCTTCACCGATCTCTCCCTTTCCGAACCGCCCGATGGGCCGATCTCGCGCTATCTCAGCCTGCCCGCGCCGCTCGACATGGTCGTCTTCCTGCTGCGCGACGAGGACGGCGCCATCGAGATTCCCCTCGATTTCGAGGTGGGCGCCGACGGCATGTCGACGGGCGAGATCCTTTCCGTGGTATCGAGCACGCTCGGTTCCCTGATTGCCGATGCCGTGGCAGCGTCCCCCTTCCGCTTGCTGGGAACGGCCGGGGATATCGTACCGGTCGGGGATCTACTCTCTCTCGGCGACGATGAGGAGGAGGGCGAGAATCTGCTCGCCGTCGGCTTCCATCCTGGAGACGCTTTTCTATCGCGCAACGAGTCGGAGAAACTCGAGGCGATCGCCGAAGCGCTGAGAGACAATGAGAAAATGGTGGTCACCTTGACCCACGAACTCGGCGCCGCCGACATGGAGCGCGCCGCACTGCGCGCCAATCCTTCGCGCGCCGACTGCATCGCTCTCGCCGCCCGTCTCCGGCAGAAGAAGGCCGAGATCACAGAGCAGCACGACCTCGTCGCCGCCCAGGCACGCGCGGCGATCGCCGCCGGGCTCGACGACAGGGCGCGCACCGCGCGCGACCGGATCGGCCGGCTCGAACGGGAACTCGGCCTCACCGAGCGCTCTCTCGACCGGATCCTCGAATTCCTGCGTCCCGGGGCGGAGCGGCAAGCGGTGCGCCGCATGCGCGAGGCGTGCATCGCCGTGGGCAGGCTGAGGCTCGACGCGGTGCGCGACCAGCTCGCTGAGAGGCTCGCTCAGTCTGCTGAGACTTTCGCTCAGTCTGCTGAGACTTTCGCTCAGTCTGCTGAGACGCTTGCCGGGAACGGCATTCAGAACCTCGGCGAACGGATTCGCGTCAAGAGGCCGCGCTTCGACGAGCCGACCGCCCCGGAAGGCGGCGCCGTCAACATCACCTGGTAGATGGCGAGAGCGTCGATCGATCAGCGCAGCAACGACTCCATCTCGTCGAGCGTCTCGTCGAGCAGGCGGGCCGCGTCCCTGATCACATCGGGCCGCGTCAGGTCGGCGCCGGCGCGCGCGAGCAGTGCCACCGGCGGCAGGGAGCTTCCCGCGCCGAGCAGTTCGAGATAACGGTCGAGCGCCTCCGCCCCACCCGTTGACACGCCCTTTGCCAGTGAGATCCCCGTCGAGAGGCCGGTGGCGTAGTTGTAGACGTAGAACTTCCAGTAGAAGTGGGGAATGTAGGCCCACTCGATGTCGTCGTCCGGGCCGATGGTGTACGCCTCGCCATAGTAGCGCTCGACCAGACCGCGATAGGTCTTGTTGAGAAGCGCGGCCGTGAGCGACGTGTCCGACTCGTGCAAGGCGTGGATCTCCTTCTCGAACTCGGCGAAGAGGGTCTGGCGATAGATGGTCGTGCGTATCGATTCGGCGCGCTCATTGAGGAGGTAGAGCTTCTCGTCGCGCGACGAGGCGTTGGCGATCAGGTAATCGGAGAGGAGCGTCTCGTTGAAGGTCGACGCCACCTCGGCGATGAACGACACGTAACGGAACGACGCGGGCGGCTGGTTTTTCATCGACAGGTAGCTGTGCAGAGCGTGGCCGTACTCGTGGGCGAGGGTCGACGCATCGCCGAGGGTGTTGAAGTAGTTCATCTTCACGAAGGGCGCAACACCGTAGGTCGACGCCGAGAAGGCGCCGCTATCCTTGTTCTTGCAGGGATAGAGGTCGAGCCACCCGCCGGCCGGATCGAGGCCGCCTTCGAGAAGCTCGAGATAGTCGAGCCCGAGCGGTTTCAGCGCCGCGACGATGAGCGCCCTTGCTTCGGCGAAGGGGATCTCCTTTTCCACGCCGGGCACCATGGGCACGTAGAGGTCGAAGAGGCGCAGCTCGTCGACGCCCATCGTCCTCTTGCGCAGCCGCATGTACTTGTGAAGGGGCGCCAGATTGCGGTTGATCGTGTCGATGAGGTTGTCGTAGACGGCGACGTCGATGTTGTCCTTGTCCATGTAGGCGTGGCGCGCACTGTCGAAGCCCCGCGCGCGCGCCAGGAAAGAGCTGAACTCGACCTGCCCGCCGAGGGTGGCGGCGAGGGCGTGCTCGTTCTGCTTGAGCGTTGCAAAGAAGGCGCCCACTGCCGCACGCCGCACCGCGCGATCGGCCGACCCCCTGTAGCGGCCGTAGTTGGAGAGGGAGAGTTGCACCTTCTCCGACTTCTCGTTCTCGATCTCGGGGAAGACGATATCGGCCATGAGTCCGGAGAAGGCTTTCTCCGGCGCGGCGGGAATCTCGTTGAGGTCGATCTCGGCAAAGAGGTTGTCGCCCGCGAGGGCCAGGATGCGTTCTCCCTCGTCGGAGAGCACGATGCCGCGGCGGCGGCGGAATCCGTCGATGTAGGATTTGTACCGCGCCAGGCCGGGCGCTGACTCGTAGGCGGCATCGAGGGCGGCGGCATCGAGGTCCATCACCTCGTTCCGGATAAAACGCGCCTTTTCCATGAGCGACGCCATGACCTTGAGGGCACGGTCGTTGCGCGCCTGATTGCGGGCCGAAACGACGTCGGTGTTGAGGTTCAGGTTGGCGTAGAGAGTGATCCCGTTGGCGAGGCTGTGCAGATCGAAATAGAGCTTGAGGCAGTCGTTCAGCGCAGCACCATCGGAAAGCCGTCCCTCGAACTCACTGAGCTTGCCTTGCATCCCCTCGAGCCGGGCGATCGCCGTCTCCCAGGCGCTTTCGTCGGCAAAGAGCGTGCTCAGGTCCCACTTGTAGAGATCGGGGACCGCGGCCCGCTCCATCGATGCGTCCGGCACGAACGGGGCAGCCTGCGCGCCCTGTTCACGATCCTGGCCGAACGCGGCCGGACCGAGCGGAACGCAGAGAAAAACGACAAACACCATGGGGATGACAATGGACTGGGAATTTTTCATGCCGGCATTCCTTTCTAAATAATGAAGGGGACATTTTACTCTCTGGAAGAGTGAATGTCCCCTTTTTGTGGTCCTTGCCTATCGCGGTTCGAGCTGAACCGAAGACGGCGATCACTGCACGGTGGCTTCCACCACGTCGGTTGTCTGGCCGTACTGCGCTCCCTGAAACCAGACGGTCCACCCCGCGATTCCGCTCGGAATCTGGTAGTACCACCAGACGGCCCCGTTCTCGTTGGTCTGCTTCGGGCCGAAGAGTTTCTTCGGGTTGTCGAGATCGATCGTCACGTTCAGGTAAGGCGACCAGTAACTCCCCGGGCCGGTGAGGCTGTAACCGAGAAAGGTGTCCGTGTAGGGCTGGCCGCCGGTGATGAGAAACGCTCCCTGCTGGCCGGCAACGAGATTGTAGACCTTGAGCTCGAAGACCGGGGGTTCGGTCACCCTCACGTTGTCCACTTCCCACCACCAGTCCCAGTTGGCGTCGTAGTAGCGAAAGCGGATCTGCGCCTGCTGGCCGGCGTAGGCGCCGAGTTCGATGCTCTTGTGAACACCGGTGGGGTAACCGTCATCGCCGCCGCTGTAGTTGGCCAGATTCTCCCACGCGCCGCCATTGACGCTGATGTCGACGTCGGCCTGTTTGTTCAATCCCCCGGAGTACCACCGGAAAGAGTGGTCGAACTCGAGGGTGGAGCCGACAGGAACGACGAAAACGGGAGTGATCAATTCCGAGTCGACCTCGCCCCATCCGAAGGCGTCCGAGTCGATCGCCGCGCAGACACCGGTACCGCCCGTGTAGTTGTCGATGGCGAAATCCGTGTTCAGCGCCCAATCCGTGTCTCCGGTCGTATTGTCGATGACTGTCCATCCCGTCGGCGGGAAGATGCCGCCGTCGAAATCTTCGGACAGAACATCACCCCGTGCCGTAATCGCCGGAAGGGTCAAGAGGATCGCGAGAATCAGGATTCTGCGAAGAGACATTTTCCACATCCTTTGCGTGAGGAAAAAGGGCCAACAGATAAATCTTATTTTATGAAATTCAACCCGGGAAATTAATGGGAAAGGAAAGAGATCGAGGCGGAAGCGACCTCGTTACCGGAGAAACTTCCTGTACCACTCCACTGTCTCGCCGAGGCTTTTGTCGAGACTGAATCGCGGCGTCCATTGCAGGAGTCCCTTCGCCTTGCGGCTCGAGAGATACTGGGCGTCGATCTCGTTGGCCGCCTCTGCGCGCACCTCGGGTGTCACACCCGAGATTCCGGACGCGGCGATGACAGCGCGCACCATGTCGAGCACGGACAGAGGAGTGTCGAGACCGAAGTTGAAGACCTCCCCCTTGACAGCCTCGTCGTCCATCTTTTCTGCAACCGTCAGATAGGCGTTCACCCCGTCCTTGACATAGAGATAGTCGCGCAGCGGCTTCCCGTCGGACCGGATCACGACCGGCTCGGACCGCAAGAGGCTGTGAATCGTTCCGGGAACGATGCGGCTCCAGTTGAGATCGCCGCCGCCGAAGAGGTTGGCGCAGCGCGTGACCGCCACGGGCAGACCAAAGGTGGTTGCGAAGGAACGGGCGATCACGTCGGCGCAGACCTTGGAGACATCGTAGGGATAGCGCCCGCGCAAGGGAGCGTCCTCGCTGCAGGGCAGGGTTTCCTGGTCGCCATATGCCTTGTCCGACGAGGCGACCACCACGCGGGTCACCCGCGACGACTGCCGCACCGCCTCGAGAATCATCCACGTGCCGCGCACATTGGTCTCGAAGGTGGAGAGGGGCGCCCGGTTGGCGGTGGTCACGATCGTCTGGGCGGCGAGGTGGAAGACCGTGTCGATCTCGTACTCGTTGAGAGAGCGCTCGAGCAGGGCGAAGTCGGTCACGTCGCCGCGCACGACCGACATGCGGTCGGCATAGCCGGCGCGCAGCAACTCGGAAAAGGGCACCTCGTCGCGAATGAGGCCGACGACCCTCGCGCCCGCCTCGATCAGGGCGATCGTCAGCCACGAGCCGAGAAGCCCCGTACAACCGGTGACGAACACGGGGCGGTCCGACCAGAATCGATCCCTCTCGCTCATGGTGTGATCTCCTCTCATTCCGCCGATGTCCAGCAGAGTGTCTCGTCGATCAGACCCGCATCGAGCAACTCCCGTACACGGGCCACCCGCTTGTACCGCGGTCCGACGAAATCATCAAGGGTCAGCCCCCTGTCGAGATACGCTTTGCAGAGTGCGCGCGCGCCGCGCGCCACGGTCCACTCCAATTTGAACCCGCCGAGGGTGCGGCTCAGTTTGGAACAGTCGACGCGGAAGCAGCGCGCGTCGGCCGAGGCGCCGGCGGCGATCTCGATCTTCGAGTCGGGCACGCACTCGGCCACAAGAGCGGCCACGTCTCTGATCCGGTAATTCTCGGCCGCGGCGCCGACGTTGAAAACCTCGTTGTGAACGGCCGCGCGCGGCGCGGCAAGCACGGCGCTGAAAGCGCGGCCAATGTCTTCCACATGGATCAGGGGCCGCCAGGCCGATCCGTCGCTCAGAAGGCGCACCGCGCCGGTCGTGATCGCCGAGGCGACGAGATTGTTCACCACCAGATCGAGGCGGAGGCGCGGCGAAACACCATAAGCGGTGGCGCAGCGCAAAAGCACGGGGCTGAATTCGCTGCCGGCGAGCATTCTCAAGTCCTTCTCGGCAGCGACCTTGGAACGGCCGTACGCGGTCAGGGGATCGAGTTCGGATTCCTCGTCGACCAGGCTCTCGCCTGCTGCACCGTAGTTGCTGCACGACGATGCGAACAGGAAACGGCCCACACCCGCCTCCCTGGCCAGGCGGGCGAGCCGTACAGTGGCCGAATGGTTAATCGCGATCGTGAGGGCCTCGTCGAGGTCACCGAGAGGATCGTTCGACAGAGCGGCGAGATGGACGACCGCATCGAAGCGAGAGAGGTCAGCGGGCTCGAGGCTGCGGATGTCCTTTTGCCGGCCGGCGATCGGGCCGCGAGCCGGTTCCGCACCGAAAGTGCAGGATCGAAAAAAACCGCTGTCCACACCGATCACGTCATGGCCCTCGGCGCGCAGGTTCGGACCGAGCACGGAGCCGATGAATCCCTCGTGGCCTGTGAGCAGGATGCGCATGGTTTCCTCGCTGCTGATCGTCTCGCTGAACTGGAGGCGCACAGGCCTATTCTATCAGGTCCAAAGGGGATCAAACAGGCTCGACCGCTGGCCTATCTGGACGCCCCGACACAAAAATGATTGATTTCGAACCCCTTTTGAGTTCAACTTAGTGAAAGCCGATAAGGGTTGGGGCAGAAACTCATCGCTGGCTGTTCTTGGTCGGTGTGGCAGCGTGTGTCCTATCGTAATAGAGGAGATTAGAAAATGACTAATTGGATAATGGTCCCCACTTTTTTCTTTGTTCTCACCATGGTGGGAACGGCCGTGGGCGCCACGATCGTTGTCCCCACTCATTACGCCACGATCCAGGAAGCGATCGACGTGGCAGCCGCGGGCGACGAGATCCACGTCCTCGCAGGCGCCTACCCGGAAAACATCGATTTCGCCGGCAAGGCGATCACGATCAAGAGCGAAAGCGGTCCTGTTGTGACCTTCATCGACGGCGGCCGGATTGCGAGCTGCGTGCTCTTCGCCAATGGTGAGGGTCCCGACTCGGTGCTCGAGGGTTTCACCCTGACCAACGGGATCGGCACCTACGCTCCTCCGCCCTTCGACGATCTCTGCGGCGGCGCGATCTTCTGCGACGGATCGTCTCCCACGATACGCGGAAACATCATGGAAAACAACTCGGCCAATTACGGCGGCGCGGTCTGCTTCTCCGATTCGGACAACGCTCTTCTCGATGGGAACACGATCCGGAACAACTCGGCCAAGATCGGCGGCGCACTCATCATGCGGTACGCGACTCCCGAGGTGGCGCGGAACCGGATCTCAGCCAACGAGGCGTCCTTCGGCGGCGGCGGGATCGCTCTCTGGCTCTTCTCCCACGCCGAGCTCGTGAACAACATCATCGACAACAACACGGCCGGATCGGGCGGCGGCGGCGGAATCCGCTCCTACCACCTGTCCGAGCCGACTATCACGAACTGCACGATCGCCGACAACTACTCATCGGCGGGCGGCGGCGGGCTCTACTGCCACAACGCCTACGCGATCGTCACGAACTCGATCTTCTGGAACAATGACGGCCTCGTCGGACCCGAGATCAGGCTCGGCTACACGGTGAACCCGTCGAGCCTGACCATCAGTTGGACCGATGTGAAGGGCGGTTTCGCCTCCTTCTACGCGCAGAAGGGTTCGACCTATTTCTGGCTCAACGGCATCATGAACGAGGATCCGCTCTTTGTCGGCTCCGGCGCCTATCACCTCACCGCCCCATCGCCCTGCATCGACAGGGGCCGCGGCGCGGCGCACAACCTTCCGCTCGTCGATATCGACGGCGAGAGCCGCTTCGGCGGCGCGGGGCGTCTGGTGTGGGCACGGATCGACATGGGCGCTGACGAGTACATGACCGAGCTGGGCGACGGCTGCTGGTCGGCGCCGGGCGTCGGACTCCAGGACGGCGGCAAGAATCGTCCTGGAACGCCGCGCCGGTAAGACTGACACCTTACGAGCAGACAACTCGCGAACAAACACACAGAGGGCCGCAGGCCAAGAGCCGCGGCCCTCTTTCTCTCGATCCCGGAAAGGACCTTCATCCTCGATGGACGACAACACCCTCGGCGTGACGTGCGCGCTCCTGGCCGCCCTGGCCTGGGCCTTTGCCATGATCTTCTTCAAACTCAGCGGCGACAAGGTCCACCCCTTGGCGCTCAATCTCTTCAAGAACACGATCGCCATCATTCTTCTCGTGGCCACGCTCGGGATCATGGGAGACGGATTCGGTGCGATCAGTTCCTTTTCGGCAAGCGATTTCTGGATCCTGGCGCTGAGCGGATTCATCGGCATCACCATCGCCGACACGCTCTTTTTCTACAGCCTCAATCTCTGCGGTGTGGGGATCGTTTCGATCGTCGACTGTCTATACAGCCCGTTCATCATCTTCTTCGCCTTCATGATGCTCGGCGAAGTGCTCACCCCCTGGCAGTTGGTGGGCGCCGGTCTCGTGCTCGCCGCCGTGTTCATCACAACGCGCCACGCGCCGCCCGCGGGCCGGACGCGCAGGCAGCTCATCGCCGGCATCCTGATCGGCGTGGCCAACATGGCCCTCATGGGATTCGGGGTGGTGGTGGCCCGGCCGGTTCTCGAATACTATCCCATGGTCTGGGCCGTTCTGATCCGCATGGCGGTGGGCACGGCGATACTCGCTCTGTTCATCGCCGCCCTGCCGAGCCGACGCAAGCTCTTCTCGGTCTTCGTGCCGCGGCCGGAGTGGAAATTCAGTATGCCCGGATCGGTGCTCGGCGCCTACCTCTCGAGCGTCTTCTGGATCGGGGGATTCAAGTATGCCGATGATACGTCAGTGGCAGCGATCCTCAACCAGATGGCGAGCCTCTTCGCTCTCGTGCTCGCCGCCATCTTCCTGAAGGAAGCCTTCACGAAGCGCAAGTTTTTTGCTCTCATGATCGCACTGAGTGGCATTGCGCTCGTGATTCTCTGCGAAGGAAGACCATAGGAATGAAATCATCTCGTTTCCCCGACTCGCTCGTACTCCTCTTCTCACTCGTTATCGTCGCCCAGCTCCTCTCCTATGTTCTTCCCGCCGGGGAGTTCGAACGACAGGCCGTGGGAGAAGCGGGCCACACGCGCGAGCAGGTCGTGCCGGGCAGCTACCAGGTCATCGCCGACGAGGATCACGAACCGCTGGCGGCCTGGGCGTTTCTCACGGCCGTACCCAAGGGGCTTGCCGAGGCGGCCGACATCATCTTCTTCGTTTTCATCATCGGCGGCGCCATCGGTGTGATCCGCGCCACGGGCGCGACCGACGCGCTGATCGGCGCGGCGGTGAAGAACCTGGGCGGCAGCCCGATCCTTCTCGTGGGCGGCATGGTGGCGCTCTTCACGATCGGCTCGTCGACGATCGGGATGGCCGAGGAGTACATGCCCTTCATCCCGCTCCTCGTCACCATGTGCATCGCCCTGCGCCTCGACGCGATCGTCGCCATGGGAATCGTCTACATCGGCGCCGGCGTCGGCTACGGGTGCGCGGCGCTCAACCCCTTCACCGTGATCATCGCCCAGGACATCTCGGGCCTCGAACCGGCCTCGGGCTGGTGGTTCCGCTGCATCTTGACCGTGCCCTGCTTCATCGTCGGCGTGCACCACATTCTGCGCTACGCGCGCCGCATTCAGGCCGATCCCTCGTCGAGCCTGGTGAAGACGGTCGACTACTCGAAGGGCTTCGACATGCCCGACGATGTGCGCTTCACCAAAAAGCGCGCCGCCGTGGTCGCCGCCTTCGTGGCCACCGTGGTGCTCTTCGTCTTCGGCATCGAGCTCTGGGGGTGGTACCTGCTCGAACTCTCCGCCGCCTTCACCGCCCTCGCCCTCGTCGCCGCCCTGCTGACCGGCATGGCGCCCAACCGGGTGGCGGCCGAGTTCAAGAAAGGCGCCGGCGAACTGACCACGGCGGCGCTTCTCATCGGCGTGGCGCGCGCCATTCAGGTCGTGATGAACGAGGCGATGATCACAGACACGGTGATCGACGGCATCGCCAGCCTCCTCGAGGGACTGCCCGCCGCGTTCGCCGCCATCGGCATGTTCCTCGTGCAGAGCCTGTGCAACCTCTTCATCCCATCGGGAAGCGGCCAGGCTTACGTCACCATGCCGATCATGGCGCCCCTCGCCGACCTCACCGGTGTATCGCGGCAGACGGCGGTGCTCGCCTACCAGTTCGGCGACGGCTTCACCAACATGATCATTCCCACCAACGCCCTGCTCATGGGTATGCTCGCCCTGGGACGGATCCCCTACCAGCAGTGGTTCCGCTTCATCGTGCCGCTCTTGATCAAAATATACCTCGTGGCGATTGCGGCGCTGGTCGTGGCTGTTTGGATCGGATTCTGAAGTGATCGTTTCCTCGACGCATGGTCCGCCGATTCTGTTTCAGCCTTATCGGCCAACTCCCTCGCCTGACTGCTGACATCCTCATTTTCAAAGAACATCTTCTTCAAAACTCAGACGTTTGATGCGGTCCGACGCCCGCATAACAAGTACAAGTGTTCTCTTCCCTGATTTTCTCGCTCACTCGAGCGAAATCGCCACGTCCCTGTCGGAAATCTCGAGCAGTTCCCAGTCGCAGTCGAGATGAACGGTCAGGTCGTCGAGCTTCACATCCGCCACTCGCCACGAGTAGCCGCACGTGCCGCCTCAACCAAACTCGAAGGTTCCCTTCTCCACGGTTTCACCGGCCGAGTTCGTGATGTGGAAGGGTATCCCCGATCTTCCCGCCGTGGATGAAAAATAACCCTGCATCCTGGCGCCGCCGGCTGTCGTCATGGCGAGTCCGAGCCTCACGGTCCCCGAATGGCATTTCGCGGAGACCTTGGCGACGAGAGCGGTGGCCAGGTCGAGGCGAACCGTTTCGCCCTTGGTCACGATCACGGACTTTTCAGTCGGCTCCGAATAGGTGCAGACGCTGCTGCGATCGGTCTTCTCCCGCGCGTAGTCGACGATGGTCCACTCTCCCGCGGGAAGGTCCCTGCTCTCGCCCGGCGCGATCCGGAAGCTGCCCCAGTCGGGATTGCTCAGGTTCACGGCCAGCTCGGGCGCACCCGCCAGTACCGTGCCCGTTTCGATTGCGATCGGATCGAGCGACAGGAGCCTGCCGTTCTCCTTGACTGCCACGGCATAGGCCTGATCGCCGATGAGCATCTTGTGCCGCAGCGGCGGCGGCGGAGTCATTTCCGTGATGGCTTTTTGTTCGTCGGCGCGATGGAATGTGAGGCAGTCGCAATCGAACCGCTCTCCCTCGTCGAAGTCACTGAAAGAACCGTTCACGGTTCGGTCCTCGAGAGTCACATCATAAGCCACATCATCAAGCATGACCTGTCCGGTGCAGCAACCCCAGGCGGAAAGCCCGAAGGCGATGCCGAACCCGGGCGGGGCTTCCTCGATGATCGGATAGTAGAAGTTGACGTGGAAGGTTGCGCTCTCATCGGAGTCCTTGTCGCAATAGGCCACCTTTTCGGCGCAGAGCAGCGTGAAGGGCATCACCGGCCCCGCTCCCTTGTTGTCCACGAGCACGAGCGGAAGGGTCTCTCCCTCATCGAGAGTCCGATTCCGGTTGAGATCGATGTAGAGCGTGTCGGGCTTGTCCGCCTCGTCGGACTTCTTGTCCACCGACAGGAGGAATGCGGCAAAACCCGCATCGCCCATGGCAAGATGGGCGATCACACTCGTTGCGTTCTCCGTCAGGAACTCGTCGCCCTTGATCCAGCCGTTGCCCTTCTCTCCGGTCTCGATCGGCGCCGTGCCAAAGAAGGCGACAGGATTGTGCACCGCCCTCTCGAATGTGAGTGTGTACTCGTCCGCCCCAAGGGGCGCGCAGAAAAGGAAGAGAATTCCCGTGAAGACCATGCTTGATCGGATCATCGTTGACTCCTCGTTCTCAAGGAATTGATACGGTATCTATAGCCGCCGACGGGAAAAGTGACTTCACTTTTCTTTTTCTTCCTCATCGCACCAATCGTGCGCATCCCACGCCTGAGGCGGCACAGGATCATAAAGTGGCGCGCCGTCCTCCTCTGGAAAACGAGCGACCGCGGCTTCCATGCGGGAGCGTGCAGCGCAAATCTCCGGATCGTCACTGTCGATGAGATTCCGGTCCTCGGCTCGATCGACAGCCAGATCGAAGAGCCGCGTGGGCGACCCGTCCTCGATCCAGAGCTTGAACCGCTTGTCGCGCAGCACGCGATCAGCGTAGCGTTTGCGCGGCACAACGCGGCCCTTTTCGATCCTGGAAGTTCCCCCGCCCATGGCCATGATCCACTCCCTGTCCGACTCCGTTTTTCGCCCGAGAATCAGATCGGCGATCGAACAGCCGTCCACGACCAGGCCGGCGGGTAGGGTGGCGCCGGCAAGATCGACGAAGGTGGGAAGCATGTCGGTGAAGTCGCTCAGGGCGGGTGTGACCCGCCCGGCGGGAACGAGACCGGGTCCGTTCACCACGAAGGGCGCGTTCGGTCCGTTCTCGGTCAGCTTTCCCTTGCCGCCCTTGACCTCGCGGCCGTTCGTGCGCGCCGTCATTCCCCCGGGCGAGCCGTTGTCGGTGGTCCAGATGACGATCGTGTTGTCGCGGATTCCGAGTTCGTCGAGCGCAGCCACGATCCGGCCCGTGAGATGATCGGTGTAGCGGACCATGGCGGCGAAACGCTCTCTCTTTCCCGTCGCTCCCGGATCGAGGGGCGTGTCGGTCAAGGGCCCGTGGGTGAGGCACATGGGATAATAGACCATCATCGGCCCATCGCGGTGGCGCTTCATGAAATCGATGACGAAGTCGGTGAAGATCTGATCGCCGAATCCGCCCTGAACAGTGCGCGATCCGTCCCTGGTGTGGATGTAGGGATCGGCGTATCGCTCGGCGCTCGGCGGATTGCCGGTTTCGTATCCGGTCCACATGCACCACTCGTCGAACCCATGGCGCGCCATGGCGTCGGGCTGCACCCGAAAATCATTGATCTGCCACTTGCCGGCCGCGGCCGTGGCGTACCCTGCCTCCTTGAGCAGGCGCGCAAAGGTCATGTTGTGGTTCGGATCGAAGTGGCACCCGCACCCCCACCGCGGCACGTCCCAGTGATTGATCCACCCCGTGCGGAAAGGGTACTGGCCGGTGAGAAGCGATGCGCGCGTCGGAGTGCACTTCGGCATGGAGTAGACATTGTCAAACCGCATACCGCCGCGCGCCAGGGCGTCAACGTTGGGCGTCAGCGTTTCTTCACTGCCGTAGCAGCCGACCCATTCCGGCCCGAGGTCGTCGACCATGATGAAGATGATGTTCGGTTGCCCAAGGTCCCGATCTCGTCCGCCGCTGGTGCCCGGGCTCCCGCATTGGGAAGCGCCAAGCGCCAGCGCTCCGAGTCCGAGAGTCTTGAGAACATCGCGCCGGGAGAGGGTCTCTCTCGCTGATTTCGTATCCATTCTTCACGGCCCTCAGTTCAATGCTTTTCTTTCACTTGTCCGACAGGTCACCACCCAGCCTCCGGACGATCGGTTTGGCTGCACGGGCCACGTACCCCTTGTCTGCGCGCGCCGCTTTCTCGAGCCGTTCCAGAGCGGGCCGGGCCTTCTCGCCGATCCGGCCCAGAGCGGCCACGGCGAAGAGCCTTGCTGAATCCGATCGCCCATCGAGTGCGGCGATCAGCACACCGAGAGCGCCTTGTTCCTCACCCAGCGCCAGGAGCCCCTCCGCGGCCGCAACAGCCACCGCGGGCGATCGATCGTCGAGCAGACCGGCGAGTTTCTTTTTTGCATCCGAGATCGATCGGGAATCGACACCTATCGCGGCCCAGTAGCGGACAGCGCTGTCCCGATCGCCGAGCCCATCAATGATCTTACCGAGAGCGCTCGCGTCCTGAGTGTCGAGGGAGTTGATATCGAGGAGCCGGCCGACGCGGTCGCTGGAGATCATGGTTTTCCAGTGGGGCTCGAACCGATCCGTCTCGCCCGACCGCAAGGGCGGCAGCTTACTCCCCGACTCACCCCCCGGCTCGAAGCGGTACTCGTCGCTGTCGTGGAATCCCGGACGGCACGCCCTGGCGCGCAGGATCTCGCCTCTCTTGACCGCCACAGGTCCGACATAAAGGTCCCAGCCTCTGCGGGTGTCGGCCTCTGTCTCCTTGGTATCGATGCGGCAGGCGATCGACGCGCCCGGCGTGGCGGAGCCGAGACCGAGGATCATCCCTGTCCCCGGCACATGATCGAAGCCGGCCAGATGGATGGGATCGGTCTTGGCCCACACACCGCCGGGCCGGACCATCTCGTCGAGGTCGGGTTCGGGAATCAATCCCACATCGACTATAGTGCGCATCCACTCCTCGAGCGCGCCGCGCATCCGAAATAGCGTCTCTTTGTACTCATCGCGTCCCGCGAGATTGTCGATCTCATGCGGATCGGCCTGCGTGTCGTAGAGTTCCTCGACCGGTTTCTCGAGCATGAAGTAGTCGAGCGCCGGACCGGACAGCGTTCCCTCGGCCTGAAGGCGCCGCATGGTGCGCATGGTGGGCATCTGGTTCATGTACTCGATGTCCTGGCCGCGCGTGATGTGGGGCATGAAGTTGCGGATGTACTTGAACCGCTTGTCGCGCACGGCGCGGATCAGGTCATAGGCCTCGTCCATCCTGTCGCGGGCGGCGAACACGTACTGCCGCGGCGCGGTCTTTTGCCCGCCCAGGAAGGCCTTGCCCTGCATGTGGCCGGGCACCCGCCCGCCGGCGAGAGAGAGCGTGGTGGGCGCAAAGTCGACAAAGGAAACGAGATCGCCACACACGGTTCCCGCGCCGAGCGCGGCGGCGTCATCGGCGCACGCCAGTCGGCGAAACTTCTCGGGTACGCGCACGATCAGCGGAACGTGAATCCCTGAATCGTAGATCCACCGCTTGGCGCGCGGCAGACCGCGGCCATGGTCGCCGAAGAACCAGACGATCGTCTCCTCGGCGAGACCGTCGCTTTCGAGTTCCTTGAGAATGGCGCCCACCTCCCTGTCCATGAGGGTGATGAGGTCGGAATAGCGCGCCCAGTCAGCGCGCACTTCTTTCGTGTCCGGGTAGTAGGGAGGAATCACGGCGCCGTCGGGATCGTGCGTCTCCTTCTTTCCGAACGCGCCGAGCCGGTCAAGCAGCTTGCGCGCGCTCGAGCGGATCTGGCTCTCGTGAGTGGTGGTGATGTTGATCACCGAGAAGAAGGGTTGCCCCTCGGCCCGGCCGCTCCAGTGGGCGCGCCGCGAGCAGTCGTCCCACGCGGTGAGCGGTGGGTTGAACTGGTAGTCGGTCTTCGACCGGTTCGAGCAGTAGTAGCCCCTGTCGCGGAGCGTTTCGGTGAAACATTGCACCGCGGGCGGCGGCACACCCTTGCAGCGCATGTTGTGCGTGCCGATCGACGTGGGATACATGCCGGTGATGAGCGCCGACCGCGCCGGCGCGCAGACGCCGGCGGGCGCGAAGGCCCGGTCGAAGCGCGTCCCTTGCGCGGCGAGACGATCGAGGTTGGGTGTCACCGCGTAGTGGTCGCCGTAGCAGCCGAGATCGGGACTGATGTCCTCTGCCGTGATCCAGAGAATGTTGGGCCGGGGTTGATCGAGAGGCGGCAGATCGTCCGATTCGTCGGCGCGGGCGAAGAGACCTCCCCTGAGGGACGCCGCCACCCCGCCGGCAAGGCCTGCCTTGAGAAATTCACGCCGGTCGATCACGTCTCGTCCTTAACCCACTATCGACACCAGGAGTCTCTGCCCGTCTGATACGGTGATCTCCCGATCAAGCGTCACCGTCACGGTCCGGCCGTCTTGCATGAAGTCGGCATCGAGTCCCTCGTGATCGAGACGAACTCTCCCGTTGCCGAGTATCACATCCTCGGGCAGATCGAAGGTCATGGTCTTGACCTTCACCCGCCCCCACTTCACCTCGATCACCTCGTGCTGCACGCGCTTTTCGAGGGTCTGCGTGAAACTCCCCCACCCCTCGCTGGCAGTGAAGGCGGCCCGGAACCCCTCCGGCGAGATGCGCGGACTGAAACCGATCGCACCGTCAGGTCCGTCGTAGCTGAAACCGCTCAGACCGACAAGCACACCCCAGCTCGCCAGGGCGCGCGCGTAGTGATCGCCGCACTCGATCTCGTTCCACGGATTGTGGCGCGACGGATGGTAGCGCTCGTGAATGCCGCGGCAGATCGACAGCGCCTCGGTGAGCATGCCTTCCCACGCCATGTGGCCCGCCACCTGGTACTCGATGCCGGTCCAGATTTCATTCCGGTAACGCGTCGACTTGGGGCCGAGGTGGCTGCTCCTGGGCCAGGTGCAGGTGAAGAGGCCCGCCTCGCCCGGATGGGCGAACCACCGCTCCGGCTTGTGGGCCTTGTTCTGCGGCCCGATGTCGGGCGCCCAGCAGTATTTCCAGATCGACTGGAGAGCCGCCAGGACAGTCTCCTTCGGGTAGATATACCCGAGACCGACCTGGTGGGCCCACCCCTGACCGAAGAGCTGGTCGGCGAGGCAGCCGTCGCCGTACTGCCAGTCTGGGTGCTTCTCGAGATCGACGTCCTGGATGAAGTACTCGCCGTTGAAGAGTCTCTCCACGGAGAGCGTGCCGCCCGACTTGAAGATCTTCCGGCACGTGGCGGCGAAGTCGTCATCGCCCACGACGCGCGCCATCTCCTCGGCCGCGCGCAGCGCACCGAGGTAGAGGGAACCGACAAAGGTGTTGGCGCCGTAATAGTTCTGATCGTAGGTCTGATGCTGGCTCCCCTCGAGCAATCCGTCGGCGTTCGCGTCCTCGTCGATCATGAACCGCATCGCCTTGCGGATGTTGGTCCAGTTGCGCTTGACGAAATCGTCGTTCTTCGAGACGAGGTGTTCGCGGTAAGCCTTGAGGATGTACCCGCCCTGGGCATCGCCCGCCCAGTGATGATAATTCTCGCCGCGGAAGGCGATGGCGCCCGACTCCTCGAGCCCCACGCCGGGGGCGAAGTCCTGCATCTCGCGCACCGAGCGCTCCAACTCGGGAAAGAGTCGCGCCATGGCGTGCTCATAGTTCCACACGTGGCCGCACGTCCCGTGGCAGCAGCCCACGCCTTCCCACGCCCAGAAGCGGCCGTTCCGCCACCACTGACAGGTGGCGCTCGCCAGGTTCGACAAGGTCGATCCGATCCGATCGAGCAACCAGTAGGGCAGGGAGCTGTCGTAGTAGGTGTCGTGCCAGAGAGTGGTCTCCTTTTCGAGGCGGTCGAGGTTGGCGGCCGTGTACTCCGCCACGTTGGCGGCGCTGGTGAAGCGCGTCGCGTACTGGTTTCCCACGATCGTGTCGCCGCGCCGCATGTTGGGCATGTACCACGACACGATAAAGGTCTCTGTCCGTTCCTCGCCCCCCTCGAGCGTGAACGACCGGCCCACGGCGCCGCGCAGGAGTTCCTGAAAGGATGACTCGGTCCGGCCACTGGCCGAGAGGCCCTTTCCCTTTCCGTCGAAAAGGATCTCGCCAATCGCGCCTTCGGGCAGGGACGCACAGCAGAGAGGCAAACCCTCACCCACGATACCGAGCGCCATGCTCCCATAGTCGGAACGGACCAGCATCTCTTCCACGCTGGCGCCGATCGGCTCGTCGCGGAACTCGATCCTGTCGATGTTGATGTGCCCCCATCCTTCGGTGGCGGCGTCGACGATCTCGATGCGCGCCGCGCGGCCGACGAGATCGGCGACCTCCCAGTTGCAGGGCGTCAGGTGCTCGTTGTTCCGGCCCGTGGCCGTGCGGACGGCTTTGCCGTCCACAACGAGATTGATGCAGGTCCGGTCCTTGTGGGCGCCGCCGCCGACAAGAAATGTGATCCAGGGCCGCTCGATCTTGAATTCCGGGGAGATCAGTTTTCCCTCGAGCTCGTCGCTGCCGCCGAGGTAGGTGTTGACCAGGCCCTTGCCGCTGAAGCCGGTGACTTTTTGCTGGGCTTCGAGGGTGCCTCGCGCGGGGCTTTTCCCCAGAGCGTCGCCCTCGATCTTCCACGCGCCGTAGTCGTCGCCCTCGAAGTCGGCGAACAGCTCGGGCGGACGCACTGGTTCGGCCGGAGGGTCCTTGGGCCGCGCCCTGCAAGTGAGTGTTGTGAGTCCTTTCTTCACCACCACCTTGTTGGTGCGCAATCCGGGCGTTTCCGGGGGGCAGTACCACCCGACGGCGTTCTGCAGCCACCCGGCGAGGTCGACGTCGATCGTCTCGTTCGATTTATTGGCCACACTGAATCGCAGAACCGTGGCAGGCAGGGCCGAGTCAGCCGCGTTCAGTGGCACGAAGGGCGAGAACGCTTCGACGCGCACCGCGGCGGGCAGATCGCCGTCGACGTAGTCGACGAAGCCCTTGGGGTACTCGCCGCAGAAACGCACACCGGGAAATCCATCGTAGTCGAGAGTGCGCACCGTGGAACGACCGCCCGCCGTCACGCGGATTGCGAAGCCCTGATCGATCGCCGGAAAGGCGGTGAACTCCCGCCCCCTGACCACGGCGGTCTCGGCGGTTCGGCCCTTCTCGTAGTTGACCTGCCCCCAGCCCGAGTTGATGTTCTGGTTGAAGATGTCCCAGCAGACGAGACGTCCGTCGCCGGTGAGGTAGACCTGGCCGGCGCAGATTCCGCCGACCGGCATGCCGATGGTGGCGAGGTCATCGCCGCTGTACCAGGTTCGGTCACCTCTTTCAAAGAGGAGCCTGACCCACCGGGCACTCAGCTTCTTGTCGACGGGCACGAAGTGATCGTCGCTGTCAAAGGGCCCGGCCACCGCACCGAGCCCCGCGCCGAGCAACGACGCGCCGGCAACCCCTGCGCCCGCGACCTTGATGAACTCCCGTCTGTCCACGCCCTGGCACGAACAGCCCGGTTCGCAGCAAGAGTCGGATTTCTCTTCGTTATTCGTTTCCTGATTCTGTTTCATGTTTCGACCCGCCTCAGTGTGCCAACGATTGGATCCCAGCCGCCCGAGAGGACTTTCTCGAACGGGCCTGATCGACTATGATAAGCTTTTCCACGGGAAATGAAAATGCGAGGAATCATGAAGGCAAACAAACGCTCACGCCGAGACTTCCTGCAGACCCTTCTTGCGGGGACGGCAACTCTTGCCGGAACGGCGACGCTCAGCCTGCCCGGTTGTGTCCAGACCAAGACCGGCCCGAAACGCACGCGGCCCAACGTCATCCTCATCATGACCGACGACCAGGGCTACGGCGATCTCGGAGTGACGGGCAATCCCCTGATCAAGACGCCCCACATCGACGCCATGGCGGGACGGAGCGCCCAGATGGCCAACTTCTACGTGAGCCCCGTCTGCTCGCCCACGCGCGCCTGCCTCATGACGGGGCGCTACAATTACCGCACGCGGTGCATCGACACCTACATCGGCCGGTCGATGATGGATCCCGAGGAGGTCACACTCGCCGAGATCATGAGCGCGGCCGGGTACGGCACGGGGATCTTCGGCAAGTGGCACCTGGGCGACAACTATCCCATGCGACCCAACGACCAGGGCTTCGAAGAGGCGCTCGTCCACCGCGGCGGCGGCATCGGCCAGCCGCCCGATCCGGTCGGAGGGGAGGGGAAGTACACCGACGCGATCCTCTTTCGCAATGGCGAGAAGGTACAGACTGAAGGGTACTGCACCGATGTCTACTTCGACAGCGCCATGAAATGGATCGAGAATTGCCGGGCCGAGGAGCGCAGTTTTTTCGCCTACATTCCAACCAACGCGCCGCACGGTCCCTTTCACGACGTGCCCGAGGAGCTCCTTGCCGCCTACAAGGAGACCGATCTTGACAACAGCCGCTTCCCACAAGACAAGGGACACAAGCTGCCTGACAAATGCGACGTCGACAAGCGGGCGCGCATCTTCTCCATGATCTCCAACGTCGATCAGAACGTGGGACGCCTCTTTGCCAGGCTCGACGCTCTCGGTCTCACCGATAACACGATCGTGATCTTCATGACCGACAACGGGCCGAACGGACGGCGTTACGTGGCGGGGATGAAGGGAATGAAGAGCCACGTCCACGAGGGCGGGATCCGCTCGCCCTTCTTCGTGCACTGGCCGGCGGCGCTCCGCGCGGGGCGGTCGTCGGATCGGATCGCCGCCCATATCGATGTGCTTCCCACGATCCTCGATGCCTGTCGCATTCCGCTTCCCGATGATTTGCACGTCGACGGCCGCAGTCTGTTGCCGCTCCTTCGCGGGGAAAGGAACGACTGGCCTGACCGCACCATCGTGATCCAGTCGCACCGCGGCGATGAGCCTGTCCTTTACCACCACTTTGCGGCGCGCACGCAGCGCTGGAAGCTTCTCCATGCGAGCGGGTTCGGCCGCGAACGGTTCGAGGGGGAGCCGCGGTTCGAGCTCTACGACATGGCGGCCGATCCGCTCGAGATGACCGACGTCGCCGCTGAGCGGCCCGAAATCGTAGACGCGATGCGAAAGAAGTACGAGGCGTGGTTCGCCGATGTGAGCGCCACGCGACCCGGCAACTACGCGCCGCCGCCGATCCACGTGGGCACGCCGCACGAGAATCCCGTGGTGCTCACCCGCCAGGACTGGCGCCACGTCGACGGCCAGCCCTGGGGGGCGAGCTCGATCGGCTTTTGGGTTCTGTACGTGGCCACCGCGGGAAACTACGACATCCGTTTGCGGTTTCGCACGGCCAAGGCAGCGGGTGAAGCGGTCTTGACAGTGGCGGACAAGACGTTGACGCAGACTTTCGACGAAGGAGCCACCGAGTGTCTCTTCGAAAAGGTGCGGCTCGCGAAAGGTCCGGCCCAGCTCCGGGCCGACCTGCCCGCTGAAAAGGGACCAAAAGGCCCTCACAAGGTGGATGTCAATTTGCGATGAACCGAATAGCGGTCTATCCCATGCACGCTGATCCGGCTCACCAGGAGAATCAGGAGCGGCGCGTTAACATCGACCACATCGAGATCGACGACGAGGAACTTCGGTGGTTCTAATCAGGGACCTTGCCGTGCTCGCGGCGGTTGGCCTTCAGATCTTTGTCAAAAATCTCGGCCATGGATTTGAGACGCTGCACCAGTTCGGGATGCTCCGCAGCCACGTCGATCGACTCCCCGATATCATTCTCCAGATCGAAGAGGGCGAGCTCGGTTTTCGCCTGATCGTACTTGACCGGGATCCCGCCCGTGCCGCCGGGCCGGCCCGAAAGAGTGCGGTACTTGTGAGGCAGATGGAGCTTCCAGCGGCCGCTGCGTATCGCCTGCAGCCCATTCCCATTGTAGAAGTAGAGAGCGTCGTGCGGCGACCGCGCGCCCGGCTCGCCGGCCATGAGCGGCCAGATGTCCTCGCCGTCGATGGTGTGGGCCGGCAGACGGCCGCCCACGATCCCTGCGAGCGTCGGCAGCAGGTCGATGGTCATGACCGGCTCGGCGCACTCCGTCCCTTCGGGAATCCGCCCCGGCCAGCGCACGATGCACGGCACGCGGTCGCCGCCGTCCCATGTGGTGCCCTTGCCCTCGCGCAAAGGACCGGTTGATCCGGCATGGTCGCCGTAGCTGAGCCAGGGCCCGTTGTCGGTGGCGAAGAAGACAAAGGTATCCTCGTCGAGACCGTGCCGTTCGAGCGCGGCAAGGACCTGCCCCACCGACCAGTCGATCTCCATGATCACGTCGCCGTACATTCCCTGCGCCGATTTCCCCCGGAACTTGTCCGACACGCCGAGCGGCACATGGGGCATGCTGTGCGGCAGGTAGAGAAAGAAGGGCTCGTCGTGATGAGCGTCGATGAACCGCACGGCGCGTTCCGTGTACCACGTGGTGAGCTTGTTCATGTCGGGATTGTGGGCGATGATCTCGTCGCCCTCGATGAGCGGCAGGTCAGGATAGCTCTCCGGGTGTTGGGGGTGAAAGGGCCACATGTCGTTCGAATAGGGCAGGCCGAAGTATTCGTCGAATCCATGCCGCATGGGCAGAAAGGGTGCGCGGTGGCCGAGATGCCACTTGCCGAAAATCGCCGTGGCGTACCCTTGCTCCTTGAGCATCTCGGCGATGGTCAGCTCGTTGTCGTGGATCCCGTGCGTGCAGTTCGGTCCGGGGGCGCCGAGCAGGCCTATCCGATTCGGGTAGCATCCGGTAAGCAAGGCGGCGCGCGACGCGCCGCACACGGGCTGGGCCACGTAGGCGCTGGTGAAACGCATTCCCTCGTCGGCCATGCGATCGAGGTGGGGTGTCTCGAATCCTTTCGCGCCGAAGCGGCCCGTATCGGCCCACCCCTGGTCGTCGGTGAAAATGACGACGATGTTGGGCCGCCGCTTGCACGACATGCCTCCTGAAAGAGCGGCGCATCCGGGCAGAGCGGCCGCGGTGGCGCCGAGCGCGATCGTTCTCATGAAATCACGACGGGAAGGAGCTTGAGTCATGGCGGACCTCGATTCTCGAACGGATTAGCTGAAACATCTGGTCGACGCGTTCAGCTTCCTTGTCCGCCGCTGACCTGTCAAGCGCGATCAGTTCAGAACGAGTGTCTGACTCCCCGCGGCTTCGACCTTGAAGGACGCTCTGCCCGAGGCATCGCCCCAGCTCGCCTCGATCGAGTAGTTGCCCGGCGCGAGCACGCCGAGCTGGTACGTGGCGCCGCGGCTGCCCCGTCCCCGGGGGAGGGAGAGGGTTTTACCCTTCGAGTTGGTCAAAACGATGTCGGCACCGGTGACCGACTGGTCGTTGGTGTCCTTCAGCCGGACCGAGATGTTGTATCCGATGTCGAGGGTGAGCGGTATTTGCTCGAAGCGGCCGGCGCTCACGTGGATATTGTCGACCGCTTCCTGCCCCATGCCCTGGGCCTGGATCGTCAGCCTGTAGGTGCCGGCCTCGATCCCCGTGAGCCATGCCTCGCCGTTATCGTCGGTGCGGCTCCGGTTGCCGCCGCGACCGCCGCCCTGCGTGCCGGCGACCTCCTTGGTGGCCGTGATCGTTGCGCTGCGCACCGCTTCGGTGTTTGTGTTCGTCACGATTAGGTGAATGCCGCCTCCGGTGGCGAGGCCGATGTTCACGTTGTCGAGGGACCGGTTCTGGTCGAGAACGAGATCGGTGATCTCGGCGGGAAAGTATCCCGTGAAGCCGCTGCCGGCCTCGGGCCTCGGCGCCGTCGCCTCGATCCGGTAAGTGCCGGCCGCGAGGAAATAAAAGGTAAAAACACCGTCCTTGTCGGTGGTATCCGATTTTCTCGAACCCATCCGGCCGCCCCGGCCCATGACCATGCCCTTGCTCATGCCGGGATCTTCCCCCTCGGGGATAAGAGAGACGCGGGCTCCTTCGAGCAGCGCACCGGTGGCCGCATCGAGCACTTTGCCGCTGATGCGTCCGCCGGGCAGCGCAACGTCGAGCAGCACTTGGGGCATATCGGGAATCTCGAACTGCATGGTGGTGCTTTCAAAAGTATCCTCCGCCGTGAAGCGGATCGAAAACTGCCGCAGTCCGGGCGACACGCCTTCAACGCTGTACGTCCCGTCACTGTTGATGGCGGCGCTCCTCCTGTCTCCCCGACCCTGGGCGGAGACAGTGAGAAAACCACCAGTGACAGGCACTCCATTGTTGGTGATGATCCCGTGCACCGTGGCGCCCTCGAGGGGATTCTTCCGGAGAACGACCTGTTGGACGCCTCCGGCTTCGAGGTAGACGTCGGCGGATTCGGAGCCCTCGTCTCTGTTTGAGTCTCTTCCTCTGCCAAAGAAATTCGATCGCGAGAAAAGCCTGACCGTGTAGTCGCCCGCGCCGAGCCCCTTGAACTCGAACCGGCCCTCGTCGTCGGTGGTCGATCTGTTCATGCCCCGGAACGAGCCGCCTTCGCTGCACAGAACGGTTTCGTCGGCCAAGGGGTAGCCTTGCGCATCGAAAGCGACTCCGGTGATCGATGCGGCAGGCGGCAGGGTGATCGCGATCCCGCTCACCGCCTGGCCCTGGGCGAGCTCGATCCGATCGGTTTCGCCGTCGGGATGGCTGCGATGAGACGCCTCGAGAACAAAGGTGCCGGCCGGTAGGTTTTCGATGCGGAAGACGCCGTTTCTATCCGATTCATCCCTCTCCACGGTTTCGAGCGCGATGGTGAATTCAACGCCCGGATCCTCTTCCTCGCCGAAGAGCCGCACAAGAGCCTTGTGGACCGGGCCCGTGGCGTTTGTCACGGTGCCGCTGATCGACCCGCCCATGTCGAGGGAGATGACGAGACCGCCGGTCGTCTCGGCCTTTTCCACAACGATCGTCTCGGTCACGGCCGGCGCGAATCGATCGGCCGAAACGCACAGTCTGTACGTTCCGGGAATGATGTTCTCCAGTTTGAATCGCCCGTCGCGGTCCCGGATCTCGTCCTTGCGCTCCGTCAGGCGCGGGCCGCGTCTGAAGCTGTCGCGCATCGTTTCTCGCATCGCGTCGCGCATGATGCTCATCGGATCGGAATCGTCCCCATCGCGCTCGTCGGCGCCGAAGCCCATGGGGCCGCCGCGCCCTCCGCGACCGCGGTCGTTGCGGCCGCCCCGGTCGCCTCCCATGCCGCCGCCGCGGCCAAAGCCCATCCCGCCCTCGTCGTCGCGCACGGGAACGATTCCCACGGAGAAGCTCGACACCGCCGCCGACTTGGCGCTGCTGATCACGCGGCCCGTGATCGTTCCCGTCCGGTCGACGACGATGGTCACATCCTGGCTGCCCGATTCGACGGCGCTCTCCGCGCCTTGCGTGAAGCCGACCGCGTCCGCTTCGAGATCGTAGAGCTCGTCGGCGCCAAGTCCGGTGATGCGGAAGAATCCGCTCGCGTTGGTCTCGGCTTTTTTCTCGGCGCTCTCCGGCGTGGTCATGAGCCGCCGCATGCTGCCAAAATCAGCCATCCTTCCGCGGCTTTCGACATGGGGTACCGCCTCGACGAGTGCTCCCACAACAGGATCGCTTGCGTCGTCGATCACCCGACCGGCAATGACGATCCCCTCGGTGAGAGAGAGTTCCACCGAGCGCACGCCGACCTCGTCGTCGATGGTCAGGGGTCGGCGCGTCTCGGCCTCGAGAAGTCCGGAACGGGACGCTCTGACCGTGTACTTCCCCGGTGCGAGGGCGTCGAAGACGATCGTTCCGTCGGCGCCGGTCTTGACCGCGCTCACGATGGTCGCGTCTGCCATCCCGAACATATCGCCCATACCGCGACCGAATCCGCCCCCACGGTTACGGCCGCCGCGGCCGCGCTCGTTGCGACCGTCTTCGCTGCCCCGGTCGTTCTTCATCTCGAGAAAAACCTCGGCGCCCCGCAGGGGTGCGCCGGACGGGCCGCTCACGATCGCCTTGATCGACGCGCCCTCGGCGAGCTTGAGATTGATCGTGTGCACCTGGCCCGGCAGCGAGTCGAAACTCTTCGATTCAGCCTTGGCCCACCCCTCGCTCGATGCACTGAGAGCGATCCCGTCGTCGGGCGCCACACCGCGCAGCCTGAATGCGCCCTTGTCGTCGCTCGTCGCCTCCTTCGGCCCGGCGCGGTCACGATCCCGGCCCCCGAAGCGGCCGAATCCGAAATCGAAGCTGTCCCCGTTCGACGACAGTGACACGAATACGTCCTCGAGCGGATAGCCGTCGCCGTCCGAAATGGTTCCCTTGACGAGAGCGCCCACCTCGACCTCGAGCCGTCCTTCGAAGAGCTCGAGCGTGGGCTTGTCCGACTCGCGCGTCCATCTGTACGGCCCGGCCTGGGCGGATGGAAAATAATAGAAATCATGATCAAGTCCGAAGGTGACCGTCTTCCCCGCCGGAAAGGTGAGACTGAACGCACCGTCACGGCCGGAGCGGCACTCCGCCACGGGCCGGGACTCGGTCCGCGTCGGGAGGCGGTCGATCCCCGCCTCCTTCAAACGCTCGCGAATCTGCGCGCCGAGGGCGCTGTAATACATGGGCGAAGTCTCGATGCGGTTTCTCATCGTCACCCGCAATGCCGCCGACTGATCGTTGAAGGCCTGCACCGTCACGCCGGCGAGGGTTGCCCCGTCGAGAGTCACGAATCCTGAAACAGTCACCGACTCGCCCCGGCCGTCGGGCAGGACATCGACGCGGCGCTCGGTCGGTGCGCCCTCGATCGACGCGATCATGCCGTCCCCGCTCGGCGCTTCCCCGTTCCGTCCGAGTTCGTCGATCTTCTCGTCGCTGTCGGAGAAGGGATCGAAGAGCACAATCGACACCACGCCGATCGTTGCCAGAACGAAGAAGATGGCCGTGATGCCGAAGAGTGCCCTGGTGGCTCCGCGCGTGTTCTTTGAATGCATTTTTAAGGACCTCGTCTGTGGGAATCTTGAAGCCGGCAGACGACCGCCTGCCTGAAAAGAGTATCGTCGCCGAGCGCATCCCTGTCTGTTTAAAAGCCGTTGCAGTATGTAAAAGTATGTAAAATTCAACACAGCCTCTTGGGTTTCAAGGTACGCTATGGGTCGTTCGAGAAAAGACTCAGAGATTGGAATCATGCAGAATAGGGACAGCACAGGAAAAACCATCTTCCTTGTTGAAGACGATCTCGAGCTCGCCCAGCTCATCTCGGAGCGGCTCGAGAGGGAAGGTTTCCACGTACGCCACGAGGCCAACGGCCGCGCGGCGTGCGACCGCATCGTGTCCGAGCGACCCGATCTCGTGGTGCTCGACATCATGCTTCCCGACCTCGACGGATTCGGTGTCTGCCGCGAGGTGCGGCCCGCCTACAAGGGCCCGATCCTGATCCTCACGGCGCGCGACGAGGACATCGACCAGATCCTCGGGCTCGAGCTCGGCGCCGATGATTTCGTGATCAAGCCGGTACGGCCCCAGGTCCTGCTCGCCAGGATCAGGGCCCTGTTGCGCCGGGTCGGCCCCGAGGCGGTCCAGACCACACCGCGCACGATCACAGTGGGAACACTCAAGGTCAACGCCGGCCGGCGCGAGGCCCATCTCGGCAAGAATGAGATCGACCTCACCACGGTCGAGTTCGACCTGCTCTGGTATTTGACCGACCATGCCGGCACGGTGGTGAGCCGCAACGACATCCACCTCGCGCTCTACAACACCGAGTACGACGGGCTCGACCGCTCGATCGATGTCTACGTCTCCCGCATCCGCCAGAAGTTAGGCGACGATCCTGCCGACCCGCGCTTCCTGAAAACGGTCCGCGGCGTGGGCTACCTCTTTGTGGGCGAGGAGACATGAAACGGCAATTCTTCCTCTTCTACATCGCCATCACCCTCGTGCTCGCCGCGGCGGCGGTGACCTTCTACTTCACCGCGCAGCGGAACTTCGAGCTCGCCCTCGACCAGAGGCTCGCCGATTCGATGGCGTCGACTGTCGAACTGGTCCAGCAGAAATTTACCGAGACGGGCGATGACGCGGAGAAGCGCGCAGAGGTTTTCGAAGAGCTCAGTTCCCCTTACAGGCTCTCGCAATTCTATCGCCGCAGGGGCGGACCGGAACGGGGCGACCGGGAGAGAAGAGAGCCGCCGCGCGAGAGCCCGGAGAATGAGGTTGCCGAGAGCGATGAACCGGGCGCGGTCGAGCCGGAGAAGCGCGACGAGAACAGAAAAGGTCCGCAGGGAAGGGACGGTTCGCGGCGATCCCGCTTCAGCCTGACCCTGGAGCTGGCGCAACAAGAAGCGCTCGACTTCGACGACGACGAGCGCGACCGGCTCGCGAGCGGAGGGATCGTGATCCTTCGCGAAGCGGACGGGATCCGCAAGGTGTGCGCCGAAGTCGGCCAGGGCGAGGTGGCGGTGATCGGATCCTTTTCGAGCCGGCGGAGGCCGGGCCCCGATTTCGACATATCCGACGGAATGCTGCTGATCCTCGCCCCGCCCCTGGCGATCCTGCTGCTCGTCGGTGTGGCTGTCTACTTTCTCATCCGTCCTATCGAACGCCGCATCCTGGCTCTCGCTGAGGTCACCAAGAGCTTCGGCGAGGGCGATCTCCGCAGCCGCGTCCAGGTGGGCCGCACCGGGTCGGTCGACGAGCTGGAGCAGAGCTTCAACTGGATGGCGGGCCGCATCGAGCAGCTCGTGGCCGGACAGCAGGATCTTCTGCGCGCCGTGTCTCACGATCTTCGCACGCCGCTGGCGCGGCTCTTCTTCGCTCTCGACGATGCCCGCACGGCCGAGTCGACCGACGCCAAGAACGAGCATTTCGAGAGGATCGACCGATCTCTCGTCGAACTCAGCGAACTGGTGGAGGAGCTCCTCATTTACCTCCGTCTCGACGAGAACACTCTCAAGCCGGAGAAGGATCTCGTCGACCTGTCGTCGGTCCTTCACGACGCCGCTGCCCTCGTCTCCGACCTCCGACCCGAACTGTCGCTCGAGACCGATTGCGGCCAGGGTCAGGTCTGGGGAGATCCGCGCTATGTGAAACGCGCCGTGGTCAACCTCGTGACCAACGCGGTGCGCCACGCCCGGAGCGCCGTGTGGATCACCTGCACGGAAGGAGAGGGCTCCTATTCGATCGCTGTCCACGACGACGGCACGGGCATCCCCGCCGAGGCGCGGGACAAGATCTTCGAGCCCTTCTTTCGCGTCGACGAGAGCCGCACCGGAAACCTGGGCGGCACCGGCCTCGGCCTCGCCATCGTGGCGCGCATCCTGGCCTGGCACAACGGCGGCGTCACCGTCGACGACAGCACCCACGGTGGGGCATGCTTCACCCTCGACTTTCCCGCCGAATCGAAAAGCGCCTGACCGCAACAACTGTTGCCGGTTATGAATCGTTGGCATATACTGACCACCCTGCATCCAACCCGTGCCGCAAAAAGATCGAAAAGAAACCTCTGACAGGAAATCCGCTTCGCCATGAGCTGGGACAACAATCGCGCTATCGTTGTATTTATCGTCATTGCCTCTCTTCTCGTTCTCACGGTGGGCTTCGCCTTCCTCTGGCCGGGCGGAAGCGAAGAGGAAAGCAGTGAGGAGATTGCGTCCCTTCAGGCCGATGGAATCCAGTCGATTCCCGATCCCCGGATAGCAGAGCCAGACGACCCCGCAGGCTCGTTGGACAAAATCGAAATAGAATCAAACGAAAAACGAGGGGAGCCCAAGAACCGGAAGGGCATTCCCTTTTCGGGCCGCGTCATTGACAAGGAGACTCGCGAGCCGGTCACGGCGTTTCACGTCGAGGTTTTCAAACTCGAGGAGCGCCACAAGCAGACCATCCTCGTCGACGAGATCGTGCTCGACAGGAGCGGGTGCTTTTCGTTTGCGCTCGACAGGAGCGGCCCCGCCTACTGCAAAGTGTCCTCCTCGCGCCATTGCTCCACGGAGACGAGCCTCGATGTTCCCTTCAATGGTCTGAGTGACGTCCTGATCGAGCTCGACGCCGGCGCCTGCGTGACGGGCCGCGTGGTCGAAGACGCGACCGGCAATCCAGTGACGGGTGCACTGGTCGGATTCGGCCAGTACACGAGGCTCGGTCTGATTCAAAAGGGCAAGGGAGAACTCACTCCCCATTCGAGAACGGACAAGTCGGGACGATTTCGTCTCTCGGGACTGCCCGATGACAAGGCAGTACTCCCCACGGCGATCGCCGCGGTCCATCCTGATTTTGCCGAGGGATACACCTACACGATCCCCAAACATGGCAAGGAGATCGAGATCCTGCTGAAAGAGGGAGTGATCGTCTACGGCCTGGTCAGGGACGATGAGGGTCAACGCCTGCCTGGAGTATGGATCTCTCTTTCGGGAAAGACAGTCCCACTGACGATCACCTGCCGCACGGGGGCGGACGGTCGCTACCGGACGGGTCAGGCCGAACCGGGCACGGTCGACGTCGAAGCCGCCCAGCACACCGACGGCGAAGAAGACCGCGTCCTCTTTACCCCGGAAACCAAGACGGTTGTTCTGGCAGACCGGAACGTGGAGGTCAATTTCGGACCCTCTCCGGGCCACGTCACCTACAAGGGAATCGTGCTCGACTATGACGGCGAACCGCTCGCCGGTGCGAGTGTGAGCGTGACTCTCGCCAAGGCTCTCGATCCCGCCCTCTCGTCCACGGCGAAACGCGGGGCGGTTTGCAACAAGGCGGGCGAGTTCGAAGTGAAAAAACTCGTTCCCGGATCCTACTCGGTGTACCTGGGTTTTCCACGGCAACGTGGCGGTTTCGAGTGGGGAATCGAGAACTTCGAGACTCCCGGAACCCACGAACGGGAGTTCCGGCTCGCCGAACTGGGAGGGGCGATCTGCGGGATCGTGGTGGACAAGGTCACTGGTTTTCCTCCTGTACAGGACAGCGCGGGCGTCTTTGTCGGCGCATTTGGGCCAGAGGATGAAAAATACTATCGAAGCGACATCAAAGAAGAGGAGGGCAGCTTCTTTTTGAGGACGCTTCCTCCCGGTCGATACTATCTCCGGGCGGAGGGAGCGGACTGTGTCTCGGAAAAGTTCGAAACTCTCGACCTCGATAAGGGCGAGATCATCTCGGGGGTGCGCTTAGATGTCTCCTTTACCGGTACATTCCACCTGGTCTTGAACGGATTCGGCGACGCTGACGTGAAGGATCTTTCCGCTAAGATCACCAGCACAAAACGCTGGTCGCACGAGGTGCCCCATGTGGAGAATAGGGAGCACAGAATGCCCCTCACACCGGGCGAGTTCGAGATCCGCATCGAGAAGGCCGGGCTCGGAGCCCTGGTCCGGTCCTTCACGATCGAGGCGTCGCGCGTCACCCACATGGTGATCGACAGGAGCGAGTTGACCACTCATTCAGACGATCTCACGATTCAGGGCAAGGTGACCTTTGCCGACGGAAAACCGGCGGCCGGAATCGAACTTTCCTTCGAGCTGACGAGTGGGGCCGGCAGAATCGAGACAACAGCCGACAGCCACGGATTTTACAAATCGAGTGGATTCGAGCCGGGACGCTGGACGATCCGTGGCGATTTCAGGGAGAGCGAGAGGAGCCTTTCTTTACCCGATCTTCACGTTTCGGGCGATCATCACAGCCCCCTGAACCATGACCTCGTCATTCCGGCGGGCGCGGTGAGAGGGACCATTTGCAGCAGCCTGACCCGGTCGCCCATCGAGGAAGATGGTTCGAAGTGGAGCGCCTGGCTCTGCAGACCCGATCATTACTTCGCCAACTCAAACGCCCAGGCCGGAAAAGCGACGAGCCGGTTCGAGTTGATCGGTGTCGACAGCGGGAGATACTTGCTCGCGATCGAGGCTGTCGGTTACAAACCTTACGTCTCGGAGGCCTTCGATCTCGCCGCGGAAGAGCACCTCGACGTGGGGAATATTTTTCTCGATCCCTTCGGCATCCTCGATCTCGAGGTGGTCGACGGGAAGGGTAAATCCCTCTCCTCATTCAAAGTCTATCCCGGGGATGAAGAGGAACAGATCGCTCGGAGTGCGCACACCCGCAAGGGGATCTTTCGATTCAAGGGGCTCTCCATCGGACGATTCCGCTTCCGCGTGGAAGCCAAAAAATACAAGTCCCGCGAGATCACCGTCGATCTCTTACCGGCCAAACCGGTCGAGGTTCGCGTCGTGCTCGAACGGAATTGACGAAAACGGACAAAAACGTTGGCGGGGCGCATTCGAGCGACGGCGGTCCACCGCGACGCCCGATCAATAGCCGAGAGCCTTGAGTCGCTTCCTGTATTCGGGATCGATGCTGTCCTTCCTGCGAAGCGCCGGTCTCCGTGTTTTCGCCTCGTCGAGCATGGAGTCGATCCGCACCTTCATCCTCTTCGCCCTGTCCGGGTGATCGGCGATCACGTTGAGTCTCTCGTTCCGATCGGTCTTCATGTCGAAGAGAGCGTCCTGGCCATCGGTGTAGTACATGTACTTCCACTCGAGGCTGGTAAGGGCATAGTTTTCACCGGGACCGTGGCGCGTATCGCTCACCGACCGCTGGGAGAAGACCCTGCCGTCCCCCGCGGATTCGCCGAGGGCGTTGACGCCCTCGAACTGGCGCCTCTCGTCCTCTGTCAAGGGGAGGTCGAGCGTCTCGGCCAGGGTGGGAAGCACGTCGAGCAGGCTGACCAGGTTCCGGCGGCGCTCGCCGCGGGGTGCCTCTCCAGCCGGAAACTTGACGATGAGGGGCACGAAGAGCTGCTCATTGTGAATGCGACCGTGTTCGAGCCAGTTGTGCTGGCCGAGCCCCTCGCCGTGATCGGAGGTGAAGACGATGGCGCTCGGATCGTACCAGCCGAGCTGCCTGAGCTTCTTCAGGAGACGCGCGATCTGGTCGTCCACGTAGCGCACCTCGCCGTCGTAGCCGTTGTTGGCGTCGAGCGCCTTGGGATTCTCGTAATCGACGCCCCTGTCGGCGAGGAAGGCGACCAGGCTGTCGTCGGTCTGGAACATGCGGTTATAGGGAGGCGGGGGCGCGTAGAGGGCGTGGGGATCGAAGAGGTGGACCCAGAGAAAGACCGGCGGCTCGGGCTGTGAACCGAGCCAGATCAGGGCGCGGTCCATTGTCTCGCGCGCCGGCCTCTCGGGACGCCTCGTTTCGTCGTAAACGTCGAAGCCCGCCGAGATCCCTGTCCGCCGGCAGAGCGGCGTGGCGCTCACGAAGGCCGCCGTGGTGTACCCCTTGCGCTTGAAGAGCTGTGCGGCCGTCTGGATCCCGTCGCGCGAGACGAAGGGAATGTGGAAGGAGTGGAAGTTTCCCTGAATCCCGTGGTGGATCGGCAGCATCGACGTGAAGAGGGTCAGGTGCGACGGAAGGGTCGACGCCATCGGCGCCATGACACTCTCAAAGAGCACGCCGTTGGCAGCCAAAGAGTCGATGAAGGGCGATGTCCGGCGGAAGTATCCGTAGCAGCTCAGATGATCGGCCCGGAGGGTGTCGACGGTGATCACGACGATCGACGGCGGCTGCGACGAACCGCCGCAACCCGAAAGGCAGACAGCCGCGCACAGGAGCAGCACTGCCGCCGCGCCCTACGCGACATCATGAATATCGATGATGGAGAAGCCATTGTGGCCCTTTCACTGTCGGTCGTTGTGCGCTGTCACCATTCCGTCGGGGAATCGGCAGGCAGCCTGATCATCTCGAAGAGGCCAGCCGCCCGTCGAGAACCTCGATCGTGTTGGGATAATAGCGGACTCCGTCGCCTTGCTCTGTCTTGGCTGCTCGTGCTTTGAGTCGCGTCTTCTGTTCCGCTGTCGCAACCCGGAAGAAAAGAGAACAAGAGAGCCGTTCCGAACGGGAGAGGCAAGGTATACTCTCCATCAGTACGAGTCAAGACTCACCTCGACCGATTTCAATCGGTCGAAAGAGCGGTACCGATGGGAAAATAACGACGCACACCGGTCAAGGTTCGCGCCGTGCTCGAACGGAATTGATCGATCAGAACACGCCAAGACTCAACGCGAGCAGCGCCGTCGAATAGACGCGGCCGCCATTGTCGCCCCAGGGATCCTTTTGCGGATCCCACGATCCCTTGGCGCATCCTTCCCCGATCTGGTTGTCGACGATGGCGTTGACCAGGCGCAGCCGCCATCTCTGCCACTCCTTGCCCGCAACGCGCTTCATGGCCCGCGAACCGAAGTACCAGTAGCAGTAGTCGATGGAACCGCTCTCGGGATTCCACTCGGGCGGCTTCGCATCGAGCAGCGCTGCGCCCGCCTTGATGGAACGGACAGCCTGCTCGTCGTCGATCGCCTCGGCCGCGCTGCAGCGGCAAAGCATGGCGAGCGCCGTCAACGCCTCGGTCTTCTCGCAGGGCCAGATGTTCTCGTCGCCCGCCTCGCGCGCCGAGGTGCTCCCCGTCTTCATGTAGCCGGTGCGGCCCGTCTCCGGATCGGTCATCGCTGCGATGTAGCCGAGTGCATCCTCGAGGTCCTGCTCGTTGACGTTCAATCCATACTTTCTGGCCGACGCGAGGCAGAGCACCATCCAGCCGGTCACGGAAGTGTCGTTCTGCTCGGTCGGATCAGTGCCCTCGATTCCGTAGCGCCATCCCTTGCCCGGATTCTTGAACCGGTGGATGCAGTCGATCCCGAGCTGGGAATACTTCTTGAGAATCGGCCACTTCGACTTGTCATAAGCCTCCACGACGGCGAGCGTGGCGATCGCATGGTTGTAGACCCAGTGCATGCTCTCCCTCGGAACGAAGCACCCGCCATCGTCGCACACGGCCTGGGCGTTGCAGAGAAACTTGGTGCCTCGTTTCATGACACCTTTGTAACGGCCCGAGCTGACGGTGTGTCCCTCGTTCAGGAACGCCAGGAGCGCCAGTCCCGTCACACCCACGTCGTTGAGCGCCTGGCCCTTGCCCGTGCAGGCTTCCTCATCCTCGGCGCAACAGAGGCCGAAGTCGTCGGCGTCCCAGTAGCCATCCGGGTGCTGGTGGCGACTCAGCCAGTCGAGCGCATTCTGGCGCGCCTCCTTCAGAACCTCCGCGGACGGTTCCCCGATCACGTCCTGTGACGGAGTCGAACAGCACGAAAGAAAAAGGAAAATAAGTAAATAGGTCATGATCTGCATGGCAAAGCCCTCCCTGAAAAAAATACGAGCTTCTTCAAACAGATTATAAACGATGGCGGTCAGGTGGGGGTTGATTTTTTTCCGCACACGGGACGGCCCGCTCACTGGTGGGCGGGGATGCGCAGCTTGTAGCAGGTACCGCGCTCCGGTTCCGATTCGATGGAGACCTCTCCCTTGTGGGCGCGGGCGAGCTTGTTGGTGATGTAGAGCCCCAGGCCGGCGGCCTCGATCCCCTTGGGGCTGAAGAAGAGGCTGAAGACCTTGTTCAGCGTGTCCTGGTCCATGCCGATTCCGTTGTCCGAGACCTCGTAGAGCAGTTGGCCCTCGGCCTCGGTCAGCGACAGGACGACCTCGTGATCGATCTCGCGCTTGTCGGTGCGGCAGTCGTCAAGGGCGCTTACGGCGAGATTGACGAGCGCCGACGTGAGCGCCCTCTGGTCGGCGTCGACGGGCGCCGCTGCCGGAATCCCCTCCGCCACGCGGATCTTGGCTCCCGCGAAACCAGCATCGTCCTGCATGTCGGCGACCACCTTTCTGAGAACTTCCACCCCGTCGAGAGGCTCCATCTGCAGCCGCCGGTCGCGCACGTAGTAGAACACGTCGTGGGCCAGGCGCTGGAGACGATGGAAGTTGCGGCGCACGATCTCCACTCCCATCTTCAGACGGTCGCCCCGCAGATCCTTCATGCCCGAATCCCAGAGGTAGAAACCGCCCGCCATGGCCGTGAGAAGCCCCTTGATGCCGTGAGACACGGCGCCCACCTGGCTGTCGAAGGAGGTGATATCCTTCTGGAGTTTCTCGGACTCGCCGCCGCGGACCGACATGTGGAGCACGCCCGAGGCCTTGCCGTCCTGCACGTCAAAAGGCACGGTGCGGCAGACGACGTCCACGTCACGTCCAGACCGGTCGGTGAGCACCTCGTGCGTCTCGTGCACCTGATTTCGTTCGAGCGTCAACAACGCCGGACACTCGGGGCAGACCTCCTTGCGTCCCTTGAAAACCTGGTAGCAGCGCCGCGAGAAGGGAGTGGTGAAGGTCTCGCTGCAGGCGCGGTTCACGGCGATGATGTTCAGGTCGGGACCGAGAAGGGAACAATAGCAGGGGACCTCCTCGAAGAGACGGTTGAAGAGATCGAGCGAGATCTGTTCCATGAATCACCTCCGTGACGTTGGTGTCAGCCGTCCTTTTTCTCGAGCATCTCCTTGATCTTTTTGAGCATGTCGGCGTCGGCGCCGTCAAGCATCTCCTTGAGATCCTGCTTGAGCGCCGCGGGGCGACCTCCATTTGCGGCAGGCTCCTCGACGACCTCGATGTCGAGCTGGCGCTTCACCATGTTGACGAAATCGACAGCCTTGACCGGCTTCTCGAGGTAGACCTGAGGGCCCGAGATGGTCTTGCCGCTGAAGATCTCCTCGAAGTCGTTCCGTCCCAGCTCGTCGCGGGCGTGGCCGGTGACGATGACCACCGGGATCCGCGACCACTCCTTGTTCTTCCGGATCTCGTAGAGGCAGCGGGCGCCGCTCTTGTTCGGCATCACGAGGTCGAGGCTAATGAAATCGATCTTGTTCGCCTGAAGCATCTCGATCGCCTCGTTGCCGTCGGAAGCGGTCAGCACGCTGAAACCCGCGTCCTCGAGCGCCGACTGCAGAAAGATGAGGACATCGGGTTCATTCGTCGACAACCAGTATGGTTTTTTCTTCCGGACTGGCCATTTCATTCTCCTTTCGGACTCATTCATCACTCGGACGGGGAAGCCTGTCGCGCCGGAAGAGAAGCCTGAAAATGGTTCCCTTCTCAGGGGCGGACTCGAAGGTGACCGTTCCGCCGTGCTCCTGCACAATCTTGCGCGTGATGAGCAGACCGATACCGGTGCCCACGGCTCCCTTGGTCGTGAAAAAATTGGTGAATACCTTTTTCTTTATCTCGTAGTTCATGCCGCAGCCCTCGTCGGCCACCTCGAAGAGGAGGGTGCCGGCCTCCTCGCGGCATCGTACCATGACCTTGCAGTTGGGCTTGTCGCCCATCTGGCAGGCGTCGATGGCGTTCGACACGAGGTTGGCGAGACAGGAGTGCATGCCTTCCCTGTCCAAGGGCGCCCACTCGATCGGAGCGGGCGCATCGAGTTCGAGCACCACATTTGCCTTGCGCGCCGCGTCGGTAAAGAGATCGACCACCTCGGCTGCAAGCTTGACCGGATCGATGGTGCTCACCACGGGCGGATCGCCCTTGGAGAAACTGAGCAGGCTCCGCGCGAGAAGGGTGATCCTGTCGATGTTCCGCTCGAGCATTTGCCAGCCGCGGTCGATGCGCGTCTGGTCGTTCTTTTCGAGACCGCCGCGGAAGACGTACATACCCCCTTCGAGGCCGGTGAGAATGTTCTTGATGCCGTGGGCGAGTCCGGCCACGGTCTGGCCCACGGCGGCGAGGCGCTCGGCGTCGATCTTTTCCTTCTCGAGCTGGCGGATCTTGCGCAGGTCCTGCACGAAGGCCGCCGCGCCGATCCTGTCGCCGTTCTGCCGCAGGGCGACGCCCGTGAACTGAACGGGGAGCTCGTCGCCGTCGCGCGCGATGAGCGTGGCGTCGTGCAGGAGATAGCGTTCGCGGTTGCCGTCGATGATCTCGTCAAACTCGCCGGCGAAGAGCCCGGCCGGAAGGGGCTGACCGGTCATCTCGTCGGCGCTGTATCCGGTCATCTTCTCGGCCGCTGGATTGAAGAGAAAGACCTTGCTCTCCGTATCGACTCCGACGATCGCGTCGACCGAGTTGCGGATGAGCACCTCGCGGAAGGCGTTCTGCTTCTCGAGCTCGCTCTCGAGGCGGCGCGTCTCGGAGATGTCGAGGGCGACCTCGATGACGTGGCTCACCTCGCTGCCCTTCTTCGAGAGGGGGCTGGTGGTGACGATGTAGTGGGTGCGCTTTCCCGACTTGGAAATTCCCACATGTTCCGACGTGTGTATCTTCCCGTCTTCGAAAGTCTGGAGCGCGGGGCAGTTCTCACATTTCGAGGCGCGCTTCTTCATCACCTCGAAGCAGTGCTCGCCCGTTGTCTTGCCGAATGTCTCGCGCAGCCGCTCGTTGGCGCGCACGATGCGGAGGTCCCGGTTGAGCACGGACACGTAGCAAGGCACCCGCTCGAAGAGGATGTGGCACTCGCGCTGCAGCCGCCGCGTGTCGGTCACGTCGGTGCTCATCTCGATCACGTAGGGGATTTCGCCGTTGGGCAGCTTGACGGGCACGATGTGCACCACGTAGTGGGCGGGCCGGCCGTCCTTGTCCACGCCCTCGGCATCGTTGACGCGCACCTCGCTGTCCTGAAAGGTCTTGAGCGTCATGCAATCGGCACAGGGCGTGGTCCGTTTCTTGTAGACCGCGTAACAGGGCTTGCCGATCCCTTCGCCGAAGATATCGGAGAAGTTCTTGTTGTGGTCGACGATGCGCATCGATTTGTCGATCACGGCGATATTGCACGGAACGCGCTCGTAGAGCTCATCGTAGACCGCTTCTCGCCAGCTATCCGTTTCGTGTGCTTCGCTCATTGGTTCACCCGATCACGGCCTTGACCGTCTCGAGGAGCTGCTCCGGCTTGACCGGTTTCTCCAGATACCCCTCGGGCTTCCTGATCTGCGCACCCACACCCTCGTCGTCGTCGGCCATCTTCTCGCTCAGGTCCATGCCGCTGATGATGATCACGGGGAGATCCTCGAGCTCCGGATCGGTGCGCACCTTCTTGAACAGTGAAAGTCCCGTCTCGATCGGCATGAGGATGTCGAGGCAGACCAGGTCGGGTTTTGTCTGCTTGATCAGCGCGAGACCTTCGCGGCCGCCGTTGGCGCTCTGAACCTCGTAGCCATGATCGGTGAGGATCATGGAGAGGTAAAGAACGACATCTTCTTCATCGTCGACGATCACGACCCTCTTGGGGTCGGCGACGACCTTCTTTGGATCGCTGTCCATCGTTGCCCCCTATTCCTTGTCCTGCGCGGTCCCGTCTTCCACGTGGGGCGCCAGTTTCTTGACCTCTTTGGGATCCATCTCGCGGTGGCACGTTTCACAGCGGGCCAGGGCGGGATGGGCATTGTGATTCTTCACGCGGTCCTCGTGGCAGTCGACGCACAGGCCGTGCAGGGCGTCCATGTAGCCGGGCGCGAGATCGAGCACGGTTGAATCGGTCGTCTTGATAAACGATCCCTTGACGGTCATCGCCTTGTGGCACTCGAGGCAGGCCACGGCCGTGGTCCGGCTCTTGACCGCTCCCGGATCGGTGTGGCACTCGTTACAGGCATCGTTCCCGCCCATCTTGTCCACGTGCAGATCGTGGTCGAAGGTGTCCGACATGCTGAACATGTCGCTGTGGCACAGAAAGCACGACGTGGCCCGATCGAGGGGTTTGTTCATGTGGTGACAGAGCGCGCATGACTTTTCGCCGCCATGGGCGCTCGACGCTTCGCTGTCGAGCGTAGCCTTGTGCGCCTCGTGGGGAAAGAAAACCATCCGGCCGTCGCGGTCCGCGTCGAGCAGAAGGACGTCGACCACGCCGCTCCCCTCGGGAATCGACTGCCGCGCCTCATCGTAAAGCGCGAACAACGACGGGGCCGCGCTCTCCTCGGCAGGCGTTTTCAGTGCGTAGGTCAGCCGCGGGCCCTCGACGGACACGGGCAATGGCTGGGCGCCTTCGAGGACAGAGTCGGGCAAAAGGGCGAAGGTCAGACAGACCGCCACCACGAAAGCAAGCGAGTACTGCCGCCACGCGGGCGACCAGGGAGCGGCGAGCCTTGTTCCGGTCACGGGATCCGCGTCGGGCAGATCGCCGACCGCCTCCGCCTTGCGCAGTGGAGTCCCGTAGACATTGAAATTTTCCACGAAGAAGAGGAAGGCGAGCGCCGCGGCGCTCACCACGCCCGCGCTGATCGTTACTTCCATGAGCGACGGCAGGTAGGTGCTGCCCGTGGCGGTGACCGTTGCGATGCCGCCCACGGCGAGGCGGTTGAGTACGATGCCGAGCACGACGCACACCGCGCCGAATCCGACGCCCACAAGGCTCTTCCGCGACCGGGGCAGTGCAAAGAGAATCATGGGGATCACCGCGCTCAGTGCGATTTCGCCGAGGAACAGGATGCTCTCCCAGCTCCCGTCGAAGGCGAGGCCGAGCTGTCCGCGCCCGGCGAGGTCGCCGAGGCGCAGGAGGAGATAGATTCCGAGCACCCAGACCGCGGCCTTGGCCAGCCCGCTCAAGAGGGGCCGTTCGGTCTCACGATCGTAGAGCCAGCTCGAAAGCAGCGACTCGACGCACACCATGGCCAGACCGAGCGAAACCGCGGAGATGAAGAAGAGCACGGGAAGGAAAGGCGAGTACCAGAGAGGGTGGAGCCTGAAGGGCATGATGAGAAAGAGCGTGCCCAGACTCGACTGGTGCAGCGTGCTCAGCATGATGCCCACGATCACCAGGGGGAGCGTGACAGACTTCATGAACTTGTACAGCTTGTGAAAGGGAGACTTCTCGAGAACCACCGGGCTGAACTCGAGAGCGAGCACGGTGAGGTAGAGCATGACGCACCAGGCTACCTCGAAGAGGGCCGAGTGGGGCTGCCAGTAAATCATGGCATGCCAGATGTTCCACGGCAGGCCGAGGTCGAAGAGCAACCCGCCCACCACGGCCGCGTAACCGAGGAACGCCGTGAGCACGGCGGGACGCACGATGGCGTGGTACTTCTCCCGGCGGAAGACGTAGACCGTGGCGGCGATGACAAAACCGCCGGCGGCGAGCGCCACGCCGCAGAGAACGTCGAAACCGATCCAGAGCCCCCAGGGGGTTGTGTCGGTCATGGCCGTGGAAGCGCCGAGCCCGCGATAAAAGCGCGCGACGGCGACCACCGCAGCCGCACCCACGATGAACCAGAGTATGCTCTTGACTAATCTGACTTTCATTTGGAGTCTGCCTCCCCGTTGGGTTCTTCTTGTGTTGGCTCAGCAGCAGGTGCTTCCGCGGCCTGGGCGGCGGCGATCTTCATCCGCCTGCCGATCACCCAGCTCGCCGCACCCATGGCCACGCCCACGCCGACGAAAACACCGGGCACGGCGCGCATCGCGGGCCAGGTCTTGGCCGGCAGCGATTCATTGCCCAGATCGGGCTTCCAGCCGAGAAATCCGAGGTCGATGCCGGCGATGTAGAGCACGTTCGTACCGCCGACCTCCTTCTCGCCCCAGATGCGATCGATGTATTTTTTCGGTTCCGCCGCGATGCGCTGCCGCGCCTCGGCGAGGAGCTCGTCGCGCGGTCCGAAGATGGTCGCCTGCGTGGGGCACACCTTGGTGCACGCCGGCTGCTTCAGCTCGCCCTTGCTGATCTTCTCGTGGCACATGACGCACTTGCGCACGTAGGACACCGGTTCGAGCCAGGTGTAGCGCGGGATGCCGTAGGGGCAAGCCATCATGCAGTACCGGCAGCCCATGCACTTGGAGCCGTCGTAAATGACCGCCCCCTCGGGCGTCTTAGAGAGCGCGCCCACGGGACAGACCGACACGCACGCCGGCTCGGCGCAGTGGCGGCACTGCTTGCGCACGTGAACGCCGCCGGGCTTGTTGATGATCGTCGTCCAGCGCGTGGCCGAGAGATCGGTCACATCTTTTTGCCACCGCCACGGCCTGTCGGGAGGGAGCGCGTAGGTGGTCTTGCAGGCGTGCACGCACTCTTCGCAGCCGATACATTTCGTCACGTCGGTGAGTATCGCCATCTGGTCGTTCATACCGGTTCCTCTTCCTTGTGAAGCGCAATCGCCACGTTCCGGCCGCTATCCGCGGGAAAGTGCCACGCCACCTCGGTGAAGAACTGCGTGCCGGGCATGAGAACCACGTGGGAGAGCTTGGTCAGTGGCATGAGAAAAAGACACAAATCGCCCGAGAGCACGTGAACGAGTAGCGTGCCCTTGTATCCGAAGGGATTCATGGCCGGGTGCAGTGCGAGGTATCCGCTCACAAAAGGCACGGCCAGGAGAATCAGGAGAGCGTAGTCCTCGAACCGGCTCAGCGCGCGGCCGTCGCGGGGGATGATGCGCATGGCGAGCAGGGCGAAGAGAGCGGCGATCGTGACCAGGGTCAGCACGTCGGACGCCCCGAGCCCGAGGGCCGGCCAGCCGAATCCTATGCTCGCCTTCCAGAGCGCCACGTGGGAAAAAAGGAGGACGGGCACGATGATCATTCCCACGTGCATGACGATCGACGTCATGCTGAAGAGGGCGTTGCCTTTCAGCTTGTTCACGGGCATGAGCCATCCGGCCGTGGCTTTCATCACCGCCTTGACCGGGATGTTCTTGTCATTGGCGCGCCGGATCGCCCGAAAGGTGCCGATCAGGGCGAGCACGAGGTGCCGGGCAAGTCCGAGCACCATGAAGAGGAAGGCGAACTGAAATATCGGCGCCTGCCCAGTTCCCCGAGATGGTATTGTTGGTGACGGTCGGTGAGGAGTCCAGGCAGTAAATCCCGCCTCCACCAAGAATGGAGAAAGCATTCGTTAAGGTGAAGCCGTCTAAGATGGAGTCTGCGTCCTCTCCACTCTCGAATCTTACAATATTCCCCCCCGGTATGATTTCCGTCAATGGTAGTGACCGCCGCTCCCTGCTTGCTCATGACGGTAATTGCCTTTCCAACGAAGTCGATCTTTTCCACATACGTTCCCGGCCGGACAATGATCTCATCCCCGTTGACCGCTGCGTCGATAGCCCCCTGGATCGTTGGATAATCGTCGGGGACGTAGATGGTAGCTGAGAGGGAGAGAGTGTGGATAACAAGAATGGCTGTCAGAGTGGTGAGAAGTTTCATCGCGTACCTCCTTCATGGTCGAGAATCGGCATTATTCCCTTGAATGAGCCAACGAGCGGGTCGGGTTATCGATCTCATCGACCTGCGCCGCGACCGAGGTCCAGTAATCATTTTTCCAAGGGACACCACTCAGAGTCGATAAAAAAACACGGGCCCGGAACAAGGTCGGTTTTTCCTTGTCCGGGCCCGCTTTTGTTGAATCGGACGATTGTAGCAGATCTTCCAGAGCACTTTGAGAGGAGGCCTGTAGTGAAGAAAAATCATCCGAATCAACGCACAATTAGTGATCGCAAACATTTCCTCCGAGAGCGAGGGTTCCGTCCATCCATGATCGGGCCAGATCCTCGGGATCCTGGCTCGGGGCGCCGACAAGGACCTCGATGCCCATCTGGGTGAAAAACTCCTGGGCGCGGTGTCCCATTCCGCCGGCGATGACCATTGTGACGCCGTGCTCCTGAAGCCATCTGGGCAAAAGGCCCGGCTCGTGCGGAGGCGGAACAAGGTCGTCTCTTTTCAGAACCGTGTTGTTCTGCCTGTCCACCTCGATCAGAGCGAAACTCTCGCAGTGGCCTAAATGGGGGCATAATGTTCCATTCGCTGTGGGGATGGCGATTTTCATATCACTTTCCTTTTTGTTCCAGATCAAAGAGAGTTTTAACGATCGACTGCCTGAATGCTTCGGCAGCGCGACTCTGCGCGAATTGCTCGACGTAGGGCGTACCGTTGTCGCTCGCCTCGACGATATCGGGGTCGATGGGGATCGCGCCGAGATAGGGAACCTTCATCTGATCGGCCATGGCCGCGCCGCCGCCCCGCTTGAAGATGTCCGTCTCTTCTCCGCAGTGGGGACAGACAAAACCGCACATGTTCTCCACCACCCCTGTGACGGGAACTTTCAACTGGCGGCAGAAGTTGATCGAGCGCCGCACATCGTCGATGGCGATGGCCTGGGGGGTGGTGACGATGATGGCCCCGTCCACGTCGCCGATCAGCTCGGCAATGGCCAGGGGCTCGTCGCCCGTTCCGGGCGGGGAGTCGACGATCAGATAATCGAGATCGCCCCACTCCACGTCGGAGAGGAACTGCCTGATCATGCCGAACTTCATCGGCCCGCGCCAGATCACTGCATCGTCCCTGTTCTGCAGAAAGAAGCCGACCGACAGCACCTTGAGCCCGCCGGCCGCGGTGACCGGTTCGATCGAGTCCTTCGAACTCGACACGGGAACTGAGTTGATGTTCAGGAGCTTGGGGATGCTCGGCCCGTGGATGTCGATATCCATGAGCCCCACTTTCTTGCCTTCGAGCATGAGCGACACGGCCGTGTTCACCGCCACCGTGCTCTTGCCCACGCCGCCCTTTCCGGAAAGGACGAGTATCTTCCTGCCGATGTGGCACATGCGCTGCGCGATCGCTTGCCGGCGGGTATGGTCTTTTTCGGACTCATTCGGTTTCGGCGCCTTGGCGGAACAATCGGACTGCTTGCAGCTCGTGCACGACTCGGCCTGCGCGGGCTGACTTTCGAAATTCTCCATTTCCTGTTCCTCACTCAATTGTGAATAAAAGACCGGATCAGGCTCCGTCGTTACGAAGCGCTCTTTCGGTCGCGATCCATAGACTCTTGATTGCCGTTGCGGCGGGACTCTCGGCAAATTCCACCACGCTCGCGCATGCGATCATTGCCGCGGTGAAGTCGCCGCTGTAAGGGATCCGGCCCGCCACTGCAATTTCTTTTTCAGCACACCACTCCTCGATCTCCCTCGTGACCGCCTCGTTGAGATCGAACTTGTTGATCGCCACGATCAGGCGGATTCCGAAATGAGCGGTGAGGTCGGCCACGCGCTTGAGATCGTGCAATCCAGAGAGGGTCGGCTCGGTCACGGCCATGACGAGATCGCACGCCGTGATCGACGCGATCACTGGGCAGCCGATTCCGGGCGATCCGTCGACGACGATCAGTTCGAGATTCTTCTCCGTGGCGATCTCCCGGGCGCGGCTCCGGATCAGCGAGACGAGCTTCCCGGAGTTCTCGGCCGCGATTCCGAGCCTGGCGTGCACCATCGGCCCGACCCGCGTTTCTGAAAGGAACCATTCGCCCTGCACGGTCTCGGTGAACTCGATCGCTCCTGCTTCGCAGAAGCGGACGCACACACCGCACCCCTCGCAGGCGAGCGGGTCGATGGCGTACGTTTCCACGGTGAGCGCGTTCGACGGACCGTCGGCCGAGATGGCCCCGAACCGGCAGAGGTCGGCGCACGTTGCGCAGCCGTTGCACAGGGCCTCATCGATCCGCGCGGTCTTGCCGCCGGTGAACGAATGGCGTTCCACGAGGCGCGGTTCCGTCACCAGGTGGAGATCGGCGGCATCCACGTCGCAGTCGGCGATCACCTTGCTCCGAGCAAGAGCCGCAAAGGACGCCACCAGGCTCGTCTTGCCTGTGCCGCCTTTTCCGCTGATGACCGTCAATTCTTTCACGACCCCATCTCCAGAATTCGAGATCCCAAACGATCGAAGAACTTTTCGTACTCGGGTAGCGATCTGATCAACGGTTCGCCGCGCGAGTAGGCCTCGGCGATCCGGCGGTCGTCTTCGAGTTCGAAGAGGATCGGAATGTCTTCTCTTTTGCAATAGCGCTCGACCCGGTCGTCGCCCGTTCCGGTCCGATTGACGCCCACGGCGAAGGGAATCTGGAGCAGGCGAACCATTTCCACGGCGAGCTCGAGGTCATTGAGGCCGAAGGGTGTCGGTTCGGTCACCAGCAGAACGAAGTCGCATTCGCGGACCGTTTCGACAACGGGGCACGACGTTCCGGGCGGCGCGTCCATGATGACGATCCCCTCGGAGGGGATCTCGCCCTTGAGCCGTCGGATCAAGGGCGGCGACATGGCCTCCCCGACGCGAAGCTTTCCGTGAAGAAATCCCAGGGGACCCGATGAGCCTTTCTCGACCTTTCCCACGGCGCGGCTCGCTTCGGTGAGGGCTCCGTCGTCGCACACCAGGAAGCACCCGCCGCATCCCTTGCACAGCTCGGGAAAGGTCATGGCCGCGCTTCCGAGGCAGACGATCGCGCTGAACTCACAGATCCCGCCGCACTCGGCGCACGCGGTGCACAGCGTCTCGTTCACCTGCGGCACAGGAACGAAAGCGGTCTCGGAAGTCTCGATAACCGGTTTCAGGAAGATGTGGCCGTTCGGCTCCTCGACGTCGCAGTCGACATAGGTCACTGCGCGCTGGTTGTCAGCGTGGCGCTGGTTGTCAGCGAGGCGCTGGTTGTCAGCGAGGCGCTGGTTGTCAGCGAGGCGCTGGTTGTCAGCGAG
>CAYXGI010000021.1:0-16540 GCA_964464495.1 uncultured Phycisphaerales bacterium | reverse complement strand
GCGGAGGGCGAGACTCAGCGCAATCGTGGTCTTGCCTGTCCCGCCCTTGCCGCTCGCTACTGCAATCTTCATGATTGCCCGTCCAAATCAGTTCTCCTGTTACTGTTCTTGATTCTGTTCTTGTTTCTGACTGTCCGACTCGAGCTCCTCGAGACGGCTCTTGATCCGGCCGAGTTCGCTTTCGAGTTCGGCCGCATCCTGTTGCAGCGCGTCAATCTCTTCACGCCGCGATGCAAAACCGAAACCGGAAAAATTCTGCCAGAAGTCCCGGCACCAGCCTGTGAAGCGATTGCTCCATCCCCAACCCGCGCCGCGGCCAAGGCCGCCCGCGCCGCGGCCAGGGCCGCCCATTCCTCGACCGGGACCGAAGCCACGGCCAGGGCCGTACCCTCCGGCCGCGCTCGTGAAACCCGGCGTGTCATAGCCTGCACAGTATCCTGCTCCGCGACCGGTTCTCGGTCCTTGTCCGGTCGGTCCTGTTCTGTCTCCTCGAGGCATGATAACCTCCTTTCCGATATTTATCCGTTCCAGTGGCCCTGCACGTCGGGGCCTGCGGCCCTTTCGTACTCGCCCTTCTTGAAATTTTCCACGGCGTCACCCACAGACCCGGTGACATTGACGAAGACCTCCACACCGGCCGCGCTGAGCGCCCGGAATGCTTTCGGTCCGCAGTGGCCGGTCAAGAGAGCACTCACTCCCTGGCGCACCACGGTTTCGGCCGCCTGTATCCCGGCGCCCTGGAGAGCGTTGAGATTCTGAGAGTTCTCGCACAGGTCGTGGCTGCCGGACTCGGTATCGACAATGAGAAAAAATTGAGCTCTTCCGAAACGCGGATCGACAAGACTATCGAGGTCTTTACCCTCGCTCGATATAGCAATTTTCATGGTTTCCCTTTCGGTTTTTTCAACGGTCAATGAATCGCCCGCCACGCCCGTGACGACCTCTCCGCCTGCAGCATCCCGGCATGCGGAAACAGGATTGATCGAGCCGATTCTGGTAAAACGCGCTCAGGACCTGGTCCACGCCCCCCGCAACTCCCCCATGGATTCTGATTCCGACGATCTCGACGAGGTGCCGCGAAAAACGTGTAATCGCCCCGCAGATCAGGGTGTCCGCACCTTCGCGCACAAGGAGTGCGCTCCGTTCCTTGGGTCGGAGGCCGCTCAAGGAGATTTCCCTTCTTCCAGATTCGACCCCGTCGTCGACGTTGACGAGGACGAGGGTCTGGGCCACGTCAAAGACGGGTGAGACTCGGGATCTAAAAACAGGCACTGCGATTAACATGTTGCATCTCCATCCCCAAGGAGAGCAATTCGCATTCCCAAAAGAGCCACTAATTTTATTTAGATCTTATCTCCTTTAAATAAATGACTTATTAAGACATTTGCAAATCCATAAGGGCCAATACTCATCTACAAGTGGATGCACTTTGAACCTATTGATAAACACAGTAGGTGCATTTTGAGCCATTACTGTTACCGAAAATTCGAACGGCTCGAAAGCCGAAGGGGGATTGGTTGTTCTGAAGGAACCACCTAGCGCGGCAATGGAATGTTGTACTTGAGAATCTTCCGGCGAAGCGTGTTCTTGTCGATGCCGAGCTCGCGCGCCGTGGCCATGCGCTTGTAGTTGTTGCGTTCCAGACTCTGGCTGATGGCGCGCGCCTCGAGGTCGGCGAGAGTCAATCCGCCCCCCACCGATTGGATCGTCTCATCGGGAATGAGTTGTTCGGGAAGATGGCGCGCCTCGATCGAGTCACCCTGGCAGATGATGAAGGCATGTTCGATCGCGTTCTCGAGTTCGCGCACATTGCCCGGCCAGTCGTGGGTGGCGAGGGCGGCCAGGGCCTCGGGAGTGGCGCCCTGAATGCGGCGGGACTGGAGCCGGTTGAAACGCTCGATAAAGTGCTCCACCAGCAGCGGAATGTCTTCGCGCCTCTCGGCGAGGGGCGGGAGCACCATGCGCACCACATTGATCCGATAAAAGAGATCTTCGCGGAACTTCTCTTTCTTCACCAGGGTTTTGAGGTTCTTGTTCGTCGCCGCGATGATGCGTACGTCGACATCAACAGCTTCGGTCGAACCGAGAGGCTCGTAGCGCCGCTCCTGGAGAACGCGCAGGAGCTTGACCTGCATGGCGTGCGACACATCGCCGATCTCGTCGAGAAAGAGCGTTCCGCCCTGTGCGGCCGCGAAGCGGCCGGGACGGTCGGTGCGCGCATCGGTAAAAGCGCCCGCCTTGTATCCGAAGAGTTCGCTCTCGAGAAGTGTGTCGGGCAGGGCGCCGCAGTTGAGCGCCACGAAGGGCTTACCCGCCCGCGCGCTCAGCTCGTGGGCGACGCGGGCGAAGATCTCCTTGCCCGTGCCGCTCTTGCCCTCGATCAGGAAGGTGCTCTCGCTCTCGGCGATGCGCGGCAGGATCTCCATGAGCTCGATCATCTTGGGATTCTTGCTGACAATGTCGCCCAGGGAGCGCTTGTCCTTGAGCTCCCGGCGGAGCTCCTCGACGAGCGAAAGGTCGCGGAAAGTTTCCACGCCCCCTAAAATCCCACCAGCTCCATCCTTGAGAAGCGCGGTGCTCACGCTGATGGGGATCCGTTTTCCATCGCCCCGTACGATGAAGATGGGAAGGTTCACGAGCGGCCGGCCCGTCTCCATGGTGCGGCGCAGAACACAGTCGTTCTCGCAGACGCTGGCGCGCAGCACTTCCCAGCAAAAGCGGCCGACCGCCTCGTCGCGCGAGATCCCCGTGATCTCCTCGGCGGCCCGGTTGAAGAGTGTGATTCGCCAGTCGCCGTCCACGGTGAAGACTCCGTCGGCAACGCTCTCGAGGATCGCCTCTGTCTGTGTTCCCGAATCGATCTTCTTCGACGGCACCCGGTCTACTCCTTGGATTCCTTCACCTTCAGCGAGAATAGTTGGTTCTGAGGCCTCGCCGAGCCCACGATCTCGAGACCGTTGTCCTTGAATCGAAGGTCGAGCATGACGTGAATGGGACTGCCCATCTCGTGAGCATCGAGCGAAAAAGACGTCTCGTCCCTCCACCTGCCTCTCATGGCCCACATATTGTCCTTGGGCTTGCTCCCAAACCCCCCTGTGAAAGTGAACCTGAAAACATTGTCGAGCCCGATCTTGAGCCGCACCGGCCCCTTCGTGGTTTCCACGACCAAGATGCACTCTGCCTTCGACTCCTCGTCGAACTCGAGGGCGATGCTCTTGTAATTCATGGTGTTAGGCTGCTTGAGCGCCCACGGCTTCCCCGAGATCTTCCTGGCGATCTCAGGGAGCTTTGCCACGGGCTGAGGATCGGAAGCAGCCAGTTTTGTCACGGCCTCTTCGAGAGCCTGGCACGCCTCGGGATTGGCAGGCAGCGGATCGTTCGACGCGGCCGCACGCATCACGAAAGGCGGAAGAAGCCTCGAAGGAAGGCCATGATCGGCGCCGGTGACAACGACGACCATGTTCAGGTCGGGAATCACGGCGACGAGCTGGCCGCCCCACCCCTTGGCCGCGTAGGTGCCGCCCGGAACGAGCCACCACCAGTATCCGTACTGAACCGGGGTGTCGCCCTTGAGGTGGTTGCGCGTCGACTCCTCGATCCACTCGGCAGGGACGAGCTGCTTTCCGTCCCATTTGCCCTTTTTCAGGTAGAGCCAGCCGAACCTGGCCAGGTCGCGCGGTGTGAGCCAGAGCTCGCCGCCTCCGAAGGGGTATCCCTGCGGATCGTGAGTCCAGAGGAGCGACTCGGTGTCGATGCCCAGAGGCTGAAAAAGAACAGCTTTTGCATAGTCGAACAGATTCTTGCCGCTCGACTTGGTGAGGATGGCCGACATGGCATGGGCGAGCACCGAGCTGTACTTGAAGGTCGTCCCCGGGTCGGTGGCGAGAGGACATTCGAAGGTGGTCTTGACCCAGTTCTCGCTCCCCACGATGCTGTTCATTGCCGGGCCCATCTCGTCGATCTGCATCCCGGACATCATGGTGAGAAGGTGGCGCAAGGTGATCGTCTTCTTGCGCGGATCCATTTCGTCGGAGAAAAACTCGGGGAAATAACTCTCCACGGTCCGGTCGAGGTTTTCGAGGACCTCATCGCGCAGAGCGATTCCGGTGAGGGCCGACATCAGGCTCTTGCAGATCGACTTGATATTCTGAACATCGCCCGGCCCGTAGGGGGCGACGTAGCTCTCCAGCACGCAGCGGTCGTTACGGATCACGATGATGCTGTGGAGGTCGGCGTTGAGCCTGACGATCTCGTTGAACATCTCGACGAGGATCGCCGAATCGATGCCTTCCTCCTCGGGCGACGCGCACTTCGGGAAAAAATCGTTCTTTTCGGCGACCTCCGGCGCAGCCCACGAGAGGGCCAGAATTCCGGCCAGCAGGACGAGAATCGCGGCCGATCTCTCTACGATCATCTTGTTCTCCATCTGTGTTCGCTCCTCTATTCCAGTATTCCAGGCGCACGGCGTGGATCATCTCTATACGCACTTTCCTGCGGTCTTTGCTAGAAACCGGCCCTTTATAAAGCCTGAACCCGCTCCGATTGTCCACAGGGCACTGGGTCCGAGCCGTTTTTACGGTCAGTCCTCCTCTTTTACCACCGAGAAACTTCGGGAAGGTCCTGGCCGTCGGCGGAGAGGACCCGGCACTCGGCTTCCACCGTCACGGGGTCGCCCAGCGACTTGATCCGCCAGAAAGAGAAATCCGGGTTTTGCTCGTCGTTTCGTTTTTGCGTGAAGTAGACGAACATGTTCGGCAAGGTGTCGAAAGTGGTCCGATCCTGATCGGCGAGGAGCACGTCGACGGGCACCCAACCGTACCGGCTCGAATAGAACTCCGCCCAGTTGTGCTTGCCCGATCTGCCTTCGGCCCACTCGGTCACCCAGCCGCTCACCACGCGGGCGGGGATTTTCTTGGCGCGCATGAGGGCGACGAAGAGGTCGCTGTAATCGGTGCAGTCGCCCGAGCCATTCACGAACGTTCTTTTCGCGCCGCGACTGGTCGAGTTGTATCCGCCGTAGATCACCTTAGCCCGCACGAAGTCGAACACGCCGCGCGCCGCGGCGATCTCGTCGTCTCCATCGGAGATGCTCCGCGCCGCGCCGACGATCGCGGCATCGTCGCACTCGATCCACTTTTCGGGAACGGTGAATTCCTTGAGACTCTCCGCATCGACGAGGCCGTCCTCTTCGAGGAAGTCGTCCTTCTCCTTGGCCCGAATGGTTTTTAAGTCCCTCTGCTTGATCTCGGCGTCCACCCTGATGGAGAGCTGGAAGGAGTCTTGCGGTTCCTGGAAGAACCAGACCGCGTAGCGGGTCATCCCATCGGAGAAGACATTGTCCGGTTCGATCGAGTAGTCCACGTCGACTGTCTGCCTGAAACGATCGGTCTGGGGAACGAGCGCGCAGAAGTAGACGCTCCGCGTCACACCATGAAGGAGAAAGGCGAAGTTGATCTCGAAGCTGATCTTCCGCTTCGGCCCGAATCTCTCGGCCGCGGGTTGGGTCGCCTCGCTGCCGGCGGCGAGGAGGCACCCCAGTGCGCAGATCAGAATTCTCAGTCCGGCGAACGGCTTTTTCACCATCTCATCGCTCGGCCGAGCGCCTCCCTTGTTCGCGGCTCGTCCGGCACGATGCTCTCCACTCCTCGAGTTTTTTGCCCATGGCGTGGGCCACGTCGGCGTTCTGTTCGGCGAGATCGACGCTCTCCGCCGGATCGGCGATCAGGTCGTAGAGCTCGAAGGTTTTGCCCCCGTCGTTCGAATAGATCTTGAAGCGGTTGTCGATAAGGGCAACCTGCTTGCCCGATTCGAAACCGATCGGAGAGGGCCGCGACCTCATTGCCCCGTCGACCAAAGGCATGAGGCTGATCCCATCGAGCGGTTCGGGCCCGGTCGGCGCGCCGAGGCCGAGAGCGTCGAGCACGGTGGGAAAGTAGTCGCTCGTCGAGCAGGGCATGGCCTCGGCGCGCGGCGCGGCGATCCTGTCGGGCCAGACGAGCAGCCCGGGCACGCGCACACCGCCCTCGCGGAGGCTGCGCTTGCGTCCGTTGAGTAATCCGGCCGAACCGTTCCGTCCGTTGAATTTTTTTCCTTCCGGACCGTTGTCGGCACAGAACCAGAGCATCGTGTTTCCAGCCGCGCCGCACTGGGCGAGTTCCTTTCTGAGCCGTCCCACTTGCTCGTCCATCGCCGTGATGCACGCGAAGTAAGCGTTCTGATCGTACATGTCGAGCAGCCGCCGACCGGCCACGCAGGGCAGGTGGGGCGCGTGAAACCAGATCACCGCGAAAAAAGGCCGCCCCCTGCGCGCCGCGTCGCGCACGAAGGGAACGACGCGATCCATGATCACCCGCGAATCATCGCCCTCGAGATTTTCCGTGACGCGCTCGTCGGGGCCTGTCCAGTAGTGGGTGCCGTAGGGTTCGTTGTCGGTGCCCGGTTTGATCATCGGATCCCACGTGGGCACCTTGGCCTCGGTGGAGAAGCAGACATCGAAGCCATGCTCCCAGGGCGGTGCGTGGTGGGTGAAGTCACCGGGCCGGCCCCTGTTGGAATCCTTGATCGACGTGGTGAGTGTGCCGAGGTGCCACTTGCCGAAGTGGCCCGTGGCATACCCCTCGCTCTTGAGAACCTCGGCGAGAGTGTTCTCTTCCTCGAGCATGCGGCCCCTGTTGGCGCCCACGATGCCGTAGCGGTAGGGATGGCGACCGGTGAGGCAGCTCCCCCTCGTGGGCGAGCAGACCGGTGCGCCGGCGTAAAACCGTTCGAAGCGGATCCCCTCGCGGCTCATGGCGTCGAGATGAGGTGTCTTGAGAAGGGGATGACCGTTGTAGCCCGTATCGCCCCATCCCTGGTCGTCGCTCATGCAGAGGATGATGTTCGGTTTTTCATCCGACCTGTCGCTGGTGGCGGTCAGGGCGCCGGCCGCGCACCCCGGCAAGCCGAGCAATGCGGCGCTCCGCCCAAGGGCCGCCACAAACTCACGTCTGGTGCAACGGTTCATGATGACGTCGCTCCTTTGTCTCCACCCTCGCAGCAGAGCTCCCCGTAGAACTCGGGGCGTCTGTCGCCGAGGAGATCGTTCCAGGGAGTGATCTTCTTGTCCCGCGCGCGATTCACGTCGATGTCCACGAGGAAAAGATCGTCGGCCCCTTGAGAACTCTGGTAAAGCACCGCGCCCCGCGGATCGACCACCTGGCTCCGTCCGGTGAAGGTGACCGAGCCATGGGACCGCGCGTCCGTGCCGTAACGGTTCGCGGTCACGGCGAAGATGGAATTCTCGATGCAGCGGGCCTTCATGGTCTGCTGGCAGTAATCGAGGACGAGGTCCGACGGGTGGCAGACCACGTCGGCCCCCTTGAGCGCCAAAGTGCGCGCCACCTCGGGCAGGGCCCAGTCGAAGCAGATCATCATTCCCATCCTGACTCCGCGGATCTCGTGCACGGCGAGAGGACGGTCCCCCGCGTCGAAGATCGTCTTCTCCTCGCAGAAGAGGTGGAGCTTCCGGTAGGTGTGAACAAGACCCTCGGGCCCGAGGAGAAGGGCGCTGTTGAAGCACGCGCTCCCGGCGCGTTCGGCAAAGCCAGTAACGAGATGGAAATCCCTCCGCTTGCAGAGGCCGGCCAGGCTCTCCACGATCGGAGACTGGACCGGGTCCTCGGCCATGCTCTCGAGCTCGGCGCGGTCCCGGAACAGATACCCCGTGAAAGGAAGCTCGGGCAAGACCACGATGTCGGCCTCGACGTCGGCGAGCGCGCCCAGAATGCGATCGAGATTCTTGTTTTTTTCACCGAAGGCCGGGGCGAACTGGTAGTAACCGATGCGTGCCACGTCTGCTCTCCATGATACCGGTCTACTGTGAGATGAGTTTTCGAAGAGGTTCGATGACTTCGGCCTCCTCGGGAAAACGACCCGCGGCGAACTTGGAAAAGACGATGCGGCCGTCGGCGACCACGTCGAAAACACCGCCGCCGCCGCGGATCAGATCGACGGAGAGGTTCAGTTCATTCTTGATCGAGCCAGCCAGACCGGCCGCCCTCGGTTCGTAGTTTCATTCACCGCAGTAGGTGATGGTGATCTTCATTCAGAGTCTCCTTTTGTTCCGCTCCGCTTTGTCGATCGACGCATGGCCCGGGCGCAGAGCTCTCCCCGGGCAACGTGCATTGTATAGAGTAAAGAAATACTTCGCCGAATGAAAAGGCGCAACTCGCAAGCCACGCAGCATTGGCAGCCCTCTTTGCCTGATCGGCACGGCGCGCAGTCAAAAAACACAATAAAAGTTGCCTCTTTGGGAAGCGCATTCCGCCTTCCCCTGTGAAGGCTGGCCCATTTCGGATCAGCTTGTCCTGTCTTTCGATCAAGGAGATATCGCCATGTTGCGAAAAACGTACCTTCTGACCGCGTTCTTTTCTCTGCTCTGTATGGTCAACGGCGCAATCATTTACGTCCCAGACGATTATGCGCACATTCAGAACGCGATCGATGCGTCCTCCAATGGTGACATCGTCATCGTGAGGGCGGGATTCTATTACGAAACCATCGACTTTCTCGGAAAAACAATCACCGTAAAAAGCGAGAGCGGACCGGCGAGCACCGTCATCAACGGAAGCCAGCTGGGGAGCGTGGTTACTTTTGCCAGCGGCGAGGGATCAGCCACACTGCTCGACGGATTTTCCATCGTGAACGGCAAGAGCGAGACAGGCGGAGGCATCCACTGCTCCTTCAGCAATGCCAAGGTCGAGCGCTGCGTGATCAGCGACAACAGGACCGAGGGCAACGATGGCGGATTCGGCGATGACAGGAGCGGTGGTCATGGCGGCAACGGTGCAGGGATTTGCGCCTATGACTCGTCGCTCTCTTTCACTAACTGCGTGTTCAGGGACAACAAGACCGGCAAGGGCGGACTGGGAGACTGCTACAGCGGTGGCGGCAGCGGCCAGATGGGCGGCCGCGGCGGCTGCGGCGGCGCAATCCTCGCGTCGGGTTCTTCCTTCGAGATCTACAACTGCCTGATCGCACGCAACGCGACCGGCGACGGTGGAGACGGCTATCTCTGTGGCGGCGGTAACGGAGGCGCGGGCGGCGCGCTCTTCTGCGAGACGGTCGACTTGACGAACTGCACGCTCGTGGACAATCGAACCGGCGTCGGCGGCACCGGATCGACAGGCATCGACGGCGACCAGGGCGACGGCGGCGGCATTTATTATCTTTCCGCAGCGGTCACAAACTCCATCCTCTGGGACAATGATCCGAACGCCTTCGGACGGGGAGTACCGGACGTGTCCTACTCGAACGTCGAAGACGGGACGGGACAGACCTGGTTCGATCCCGCAACGTGCCTTGACACCGATCCTCTCTTCGTGGCGCCCGAACTGGGCAACTATCTCCTCGAACAGTCGCCCTGCGAGCCCGGTGTGGACAACCCCTGCGTCGACGGCGGCGATCCGAGTTCATCTGGCGTTATCGGAACGACCCGCACCGACGGAGCCGACGACTTCGTGCCTGTCGACCTCGGCTTTCATGTGTGCGCCATCTTCGTTCCCGACGACTACTCCTCGATTCAGTCGGCGATCGACTCGAGCCCCCTGTCCGGATACGGCGGCCACATCATCGTCGACCCGGGCACCTACGAGGAAAACATCGATTTCAAGGGGCAGAGCCTCACGATCAAGAGTGCACAGGGCCCCCTCGTGACAACGATCAAGGGAGACTCGACGAGCAGTGTGGTGACGTGCAACAGCAACGAAGACATGGGCTCCGTGCTCGACGGCTTCACGGTCAAGGGCGGTTCGACCGCTTCCAACGGCGGAGGCATCCGCTGCGAAGACGGTGCCTCACCGATCGTGATGAACAGTATCGTCTGCAATAACACGGCCGAGTATGGCGGCGGACTCTACTGCGACAATGGATCGGCCGTGATCCTTCTCAACACGGTTTTCGCCAATAACACTGCCGACCAGGGCGGAGGCGTTTGCTGCCGTTACGACTCCACGATCGCCATGACCAACATCACCATGACCGGCAACCAAGCCACACGAGGCGGCGGCGCATACTGCGACCGCGGGAGCCGCATGGACGTGGTCAACTCCATCGCCTGGGATAACTCAGCGCCCGCGGGCCACGAGTTCTACCTGGGCCTCATATCCGACCCTTCCACACTGGCGATCAGCCACAGCGACGTGATGGAAGGAAAGAGAGGCGTCTACGTTGCTTCGGGGTGCACCCTCGACTGGGGCTCCGGAATGATCGATGCTGATCCCGAGCTCTTCGATCCCGCAAACGACGATTTTCGCCTGACCTTCGACTCGCCCTGCCGCGACTGCGGCGACAACAGCGCGCCGACCATCGCCAAGATGGACATGGAGGGCGATCCGCGCACAGTGCTCGGCACGGTCGACATGGGCGCTGACGAGTACTACTACCACCTCTATCACAGGGGCCAGGTCACACCGGGATCGCCGATCGACCTCTGTGTTGTCGGCTATCCAGGTGCGCCCGTAATGCTCTATGGCGGTTCCCTGGCTGGAGGTGATCCTATGTCGACTTCGTACGGATACTTCTTCCTCGAGTATCCTCCGGCTTTCGGTATCCCGATCGGAAGTGTTCCGGCCGACGGCGTCCTCGCCCTGCAGTTGACCATCCCACCGGGCTGGAGTCCGGGCTCGGAGCATCCCTTCCAGTGCCTGGTCGGACCGTTGGGTGGTCCATGGACACGGCTCAGTAATTTGATGATCTTGACGGTCGAATGATCGGTCGGCGTCCCGGATCAGGATCGGGAGTCCCGTCCATCCCAGGTCAATCCCCGAAAGGTCGGTACGAGCGGGAGCCCGGGTTTGCCGTCGACAAAGGCGCAATCGGAAAGAGCAAGCCGCAAGGCGGTCCTGCGCCGGTGTAAAAAGGGTATGATCCTGAAACCTGGGAGAAAGTGAGTCAAGGTCTCCACCAGAGCAAAGTAGTGGCGGCCCGGTTCGAGACAGTATTCTATCACAACGAGCTCTCTGCAGTTCCAGATCACTTTTCCCTGAAATGATGCATTGACGTAGGGCTGAATCCTGCGCGAATCGATCTCCAGAGCGCCGAACTCGGTTTTCACGAGAAAGGAACCACCCTGTCTCTCTCCGTAATGGAAGCCATTGTCGCTCGAAATTTCCGCGGTGTTGTAAATCCAGTCGGACCAGATGCAACTCCTCCGCGAGAAGGGCGCTGTGTGGGACTCCCCCTCCAGATCGACACGGAATGCGCCGCGCCGCGCAAGGCGCTCCAGAGTGACCGTTCTGTTCGTTTGTTTTGTTTCAGCCATTTTCCGATCGCGACCTGCTGTCAGGGACCAGTCCCCCATCGAGAAGATCGACAATCACCAGGTCTCGCCTTTTGCTCCCACGCCGAAATGTCAAAAAAAACCGTGTCCGAAAGGGAATCGCCCTATAAATTGACTGGCAAGAGCCCGTGACCGCGCCACGGGATGGCGGGCCGGGCCGCGAGCGAATACGAAAGATCGGCAGTAGGGATGATGAGATCATCGGTCAAGAATCTGCTTCTTGTTGTCTTTGCACTCAGCGTCCTCGTGCTGACAGGCGCGGGCGAAGTCATTCGCCTGAAGAATGGTGTCGAGCTGCATGGAGAAGTGCTCGCCTTCGACGCCAAGGTGGGTGTCGTGGTCAAGCGGTGCGACAACGACGGGATCATCACGCTGCGGTGGGAACACATCCACGACACCGACGCGGAAGAGATCAAGAGCGCCAACGGTTACGGGGACATGGAAGTCGAGACGATTCTGATCCGGGCCACGAGGCTCCTTCTCGACAATGGAGACTTTGTGATCGGCGTTCGGGCGGAATCGTCCCGTGACGGGGTTCTCACCCTGCATCGCATGGGCAAGGACTACGACTACCTGCACAACCGGATCAACGGCGTGGAAACGGTGGAGGTCGCCGCCCAGGAGATTTTCACCGCGCAGGAACTCTACGCTCAAAAAATCAGCGGCGCTCTGCCCGAGACCGTCCTCGACCATTTCAAGGTCGGTGTTTTTTGCGAATCGATCGCGTTCTATGCGCGCGCCCTCGAACACTTCCAGATCGCCGCCGAGATCGATCCCTCCTTCAAGCCGAAAGCAACGGCCCACAAGATCGAGCAGATGGAAATCAAGCGGACCGAGAAGGAGGCGACACAGCTCCTGGGCGAGATCCGGAACAGGCTCTACAAGAAGAAGTTTTCGCGCGCCCTCGAGATGTGCGACATCTTTCTCAGGACCTTTCCCTTGAGCCGGCAGAAGGGAGATCTGGAGAAACTGCACGCGAAGGTCATGATCAAGCGGCAGTCCCACTACCAGCAGCTCATACTGACAGACTACTTCACGATCATCGATCGCGTCGCCGCCAGGATTGCAAAACAGAGCGGCCTCAAGCTCGGCGACGCCCTCGCCTACGCGCGCGACGAGATGTGCTTCGACATCAAGGAAAATCTGGCCCGGCTTTACGGCATGGAAATCGAGGAGATCGAAGAGCTCTGGAAAAACCGCAAGGGCGGAGGTCTGAGAAGCGCCACCTACGGAACAGCCACATTCATCCTTGGCGAAGAGGCCCACCTCCTTCCGGCCGAGACCACCGAGCCGGAGAGGAAGGAGGAGAAGAAAGAAGCGCTCACCGTCGACGAGAGGCTCAGGGAAAAAATCGAGGCGATAAAGAAGGCGAGGGACAAGAACGCCGCACGGCGCGTGTCGGTTGGACAACCGCCCGACGCGATCGGCCAGTCGCCGGAACAATGGTGGCGAAACTCGAAAGTCGAATGGAAGAAGCAGCTCGTCTGCGCCTACTACGCTGAATGGTCGGGCGACGTGAAAATCCACAGGATCCGGCTGAGAAAGTGCGCCTCCTGCGAGGGCAAAGGATGGTTCCTGTATTTTCCCCGCGGAGAGGACATCAAGACCAGCGATCCCTGTCCCGTGTGCAAAACCCTGGGTATCGTCAGGGTGGTCTATTACAAGTGAAACCCTCATCGTTCGCCGGTGAAACGCACGGACGACGACCAGGTGACGGCCGTGATCGCTGGTGATGCGGAGAAAATAATAGTGCTTCATGTAGACAGATTTCGTTGGGATTGTGTATTTTCAAGGGCAGCAGAAACGAGCCCTAAATCCCCACAGGAGTCAGACCATGAGCACGAACCGAGGCTGGACTATTCTTGCCGCCCTCTTCCTTGCCGTTGCCTTTGCCACGCCCTCGACCCTCGCCGGATGGGATCCGGCGCAAGGCGAGTGGGGCAAGAACGATTCGGCCTACATCCGGGTCATGACCTGGAACGTCAAGGATGGCCTCTGCTCGACCAACGACAAGCAGGAAGGCACGAACAACTGGACCGCCCTTGCCGCGATCGTCGCCTCCTTGCAGCCCGACGTGCTGATCCTCCAGGAAGCGGGCGACAACGACGGCAACGGCACGGGAAGTTATGGCGACTCGGTCAGCGACCTGCTCACCACGATCGACCTCTTCCTGAACGGCGGAAACGATCCCTTCAACGGCTACGTGCCCGTCACGGCCTACGTGGAGAAGTACGCGCCCGGTTACACGCTCCCCTACATCTTCGTGAGCAGCGAGACCGACGGTTACAACCGCGATGTGATCGCGAGCCGATTTCCCTTCGTCGATCTCAACGGCGACGGTAGGAGCCAGCTCAGCGACATGCCCTATGTGAACGCCGACCAGTACGCGCCCGGCGGTGACGGCGGCATCCGCGGATTCCAGCTCGCCGAGCTCGACCTTCCCGACGGCGACTATCCCGGCGACCTCGTGGTGGGCAACAGCCACTTGAAAGCGGGCAGCGATTCGTCGGACAAGGCGCAGCGACTCGAAGCGGGCCAGAACATCGCTTACCTGATCGACTACTGGTTCAACGGCGCCGGAACGGGGAGCCCCGATCCGAACGGCAAGATCAACGACTCCCCACAGGCGACGCAGATCCTTGGCAGCGACACGCCCGTCATCTGGGGCGGGGACTGGAACGAGGACGAGGCGACCAACGGCCGCGACGGCCCGGCGCTCTGGATGGTGCGCGCCCAGTCGACGCAGAACGACGGCACCGACCGCGACCGCACGGACAGCGTCTACGACACGTCGACCGATCCGATCAGCGGCTCGCGCGACACCTCCAGTTGGGGTAAGCTCGACTACCTCGGCCACCAGGACAGCATCGCCACGCAGCGGCTCGGTTTTGTTTTCAACTCGGCGAGCCTGAGCTCGAGCCAGCGACCGCCCGAGCTGAACAACTTTCCCAATCCATCCCAGGCGAGCAGCTACGCGTCGGACCACAAGCCGGTCATCGGCGACTTCGAGGTGGCCGTGCTCAGCGGGAACAATCCCCTGCCCGACATCAAGATCAACGGCCAGGACGGCCCCATCAACATTCCCGACACGCAGCCCGTGACCATGACGATCCATCTCGATCCGGGCGACTACCAGGGAACGACCATGGACTGGTGGATTCTGGCCGAGAAACTCGGCGGCGACACCTTCTCGTGGATCTACCCGGGGAGCTGGAAATTAGGGACGCGGCGCGCGATCGCCTACCCCCTGATCCCGATTGCGAGCTACACTATCCACAACGGCACGATCCCCCAGGGAATGTGGACCATTGAATTCTCTCTCGACACGCTCGACAATGTCTACCAGGGCACGTTCAAGGACGAGATCTACGTGTCGTCCTACGAGTAGTTCGACCGAAGAGAGAACAATGAGCACGAATAGTCATGCTGTGCGCAACGGTTCGAGTCTGTCCGGGACCGCCCAGCGTTGCGCCGTCCTTCTGATAGCAACGGCACTGATCTGCGGGCTGCTCGTCCCGGGCTGCGGCAGCGATGGAACGGAAACCGCGGCGGGCGAAGGCAAGAACGTTCTCCTCATCGTGGCCGACGCCCTGCGCGCCGATTGTCTCGGCTGCTACGGCGCGGCAGTGGAGACGAGCCCCAACATCGACCGCCTGGCGCGCGAGGGTATTCTGTTCGAGGCGTGCCGCACCGTGGTGCCCGAAACACTTCCCTCCTTCATCTCGCTCCTCTCGTCGCGCCACCCCAAGGACCATGGCGCCTTCTCGAACGGCATGACGCCGCGCGTGCGGTGCAACTTCGTGAGCGACATCTTTCAGCGGGCGGGATACGACACGGCCTTCTTCGTTTCGAGCTACTGTCTCACGCCGCGCTTCGGAACGAGCCAGGGATTCGGTTTCTTCGACGATGAGCTCGAGGGCGAGGTCACCCTGCCGCAGAACATGCTGATCCGCAAGGCGCCCGCCGTGAGCGATGCGTTCCTCGACTGGTTCGGCGCGCGCGAGGGCGAGCAGAGCTTCTTCGCGGTGGTCCACTATTTCGACCCTCACTTTCCCTATGTGCCGCCCGAGGACGTGGCGCGCCGCTTCGTCGGAGAGGATGGGACGACCGCCGCGGTCAGCTACGATGAGATCGTGGCGGTACGCGACGTGTTGCGCAGCGCGGGTGGCAAGCCGGACGAGGCCGCGGAGCGCTTCGTCAATATGTACCGGGCCGAGATCAGCCACATGGACCGCGAGATCGGCCGCGTCCTTGCCGCGCTGAAAGAATCGGGCGCACTCGACGACACGATTGTGATCTTCACCGCCGACCATGGCGAGACCTTCTGGGATCATGACGCCTATTTCAGCCATGGCCACGAGGTCTACGATTCGAGCTCGCGCATTCCGCTCATCGTCTGGGCGCCGGGGTATGTCGAAGAGGGCCGCCGGTCACCACTGCGCTTGTCGAATATCGACCTCGCCCCCACCATTCTCGGCCTCGTGAACCTCGGCGTTCCAGAGGAGTTTTACGGTGAAGATCTCAGCGGGACGGTCTTGGACGACGCGCGCAGAGCCGAGAGCGGCATCTTCGCCGAAGCATCTGCCGTGGCCGTGAATGTTCCTCTCGAAGAACTGAAAAAACACCGCCCCAATCTTTTCAATGCCAAGAGCATCGTGCAGGGGCCGTGGAAGTACATCTGGACCCCCCACCAGGCGAATCGCGAAGAACTCTACAACCTGACCGACGATCCGGAGGAGAAGACCAACCTCGCCGGTGCGCCCGAGCACGCGGAACGGATCGACGCGATGCGCCGGAGACTCGAGGCATGGGCCTACGATCAGAGCGCATGGACAGGCGCGGCAGAAACGATCCCGCCCGACGTAATGAAAAAACTAGAAGCACTGGGGTATTAAGAAGTGGGCGGGTCACCAAAATTGTTTTTTCGTCGTAAGTCCTTATTTTGCAAAATGCAAAATAAGGACTTACGACGAAAAAGCAATTTTGGTGACCCGCCCACAATCCGCTTCTACATCCTCGACCTGGTCCGGCTCGTGGCAATCCTCGTCATGATCGTGGGTCACTCTCTCGATGCCCTCGTCACCCGCGAAGAGCTCAACATCGAGGTCTACCCCTGGTGCGTATGGAGTTTCTTTCGCGGCCTCACAGCGCCGCTCTTTCTCCTTGTGTCGGGCGCGGTTCAGATTTTCGCCAACGAGCGGGACGAGACAGGCCATCTCCTCA
>CAYXGI010000020.1:51750-80219 GCA_964464495.1 uncultured Phycisphaerales bacterium | reverse complement strand
AGTCCTTCAGCTCTCTGTAGCAATTCTCGATGCCCCACCTGAGCCGATAGAGATCTACGATTTTCTGAGCCGAATGGCGCGTGTTATTTGTGATCAGAATGTGGACTCTCTTTTGATCCTTCTGCCCGTATGGGCCGAAAAGGATCACTATTTTAAGGGGAATATGGCAGTCCTTGAGTTTACTCTTGAAATGGTAGGTTATGACCGTCTTAGTTTCGCCATCCGCTGTTTTGAGTCTTACCGGCTTTATCTTGTGCCAGTAGTGTTTTTTGACGAGGGTAACGAGCTCGTCCTGCTGCATGAAGCAGCGTTTTCTTTTCAGCGGGTGATAAACCAAGATATTTCGGTTGGCCTTGACCTCACCGACGAAGGTGAGATCTTTCGAGTGCAGAGACTCGATCAGGTTGGACGAGTGGGCATACCAGGAGTCGAAGACGACCGCCGAGAAGCGGATTCCCTTGGCTACGGCGTCGTCAACGAGTTCCTCCGCGAGTTGGATCTTGCTCCTGAAATTGTGAGAAGTCTCTTCATCGAATTCTTCCTCCTTTTTATAAAACCTGAAATTGATCGGGAAGGTCTTGGAAGGGGAAACAAAAGCCGAGGAGACGAAGACGTTGCACACGGCTTCGCGGCCAAGAACTCCGCAATGCTGATACCGGGCGCCTTCTGTCTTCTTGGCGTAGATCTTGGGACACGACGAATCGTCGATAGCAAGCACTCCGTCCGGTGTAGATCCGGTGGTTCGTTGCCGCTCGATGAGAGCGATTCTTTCGTCATTGAGCTTGTTGTGATCCCATTTGGAATCGGAAAAGAAATACTGCAGGTTTTCGTAATCGCAAGAAGTTATTTTTGCCATGACTTCGAGGTTCGCACGCTTCATGTCCTTGAACAGGAGACAGACGTAGAGGCTGAAGTAGAGAAACTGGCGCTTGGAAAAGAGGTCCGAAAACCGGCCGAGAAACTTGTTGACGAGACTGCAGTCAATCCTGAAAATACCCATATCCTTTGCTCCTCCTGTGGTAGTCCTGAATTTATGCAACTACCTACCATACATGGGGCAAAGGTGTTTTTCGATAGGGAATCCCCTCGCAAAGCATCCAATGAGCGTAACTTACGATTTGCAGAACTTACGTTCATGGATATTTTCAAACGGGGATTTTTTAACGAGGTACTGCAGGGAGCACGAAATTCGCATGGCTGCCTTTGATTGGCTGGCGGATCACGCGCGAGCAACTCCACTCAGAACGCCATCCGCCGCCATCCGTTGCCCGATCCGTCAAGCGAGGGCAGCCCGAGCATCTCGCGGCCGAGCGCAACATAATACCGATAATCGTCGATCGACGTACCATTGGGAATGCGGTGATCGAGACCGAACACACACCCCCCCTCCTGCATGAGGGGTTGCATCTTGTACTCGAGCTCCTTGCGGATCGCGTCCTTCCCCTTCTTGAGCACGAACTTGTCGATGCCGCCCTTGAAGGCGAGCCGCCGCCCGTACTTCTTGCGCAGCGCGACGATATCCATTCCCGCTGCCGGTTCGTTGGGCGCCAGTCCGGAAAGGCCCACATCGAGGAACTGATCGATGAGAGGCTCCACGTTGCCGTCGGTGTCCATGTCGAAGAGCCGCGCGCCGCGCGCCGAGAGCAGATCCCAGACCTTTTTGTAGTAGGGCCCAACGAACCGCTCGAACTGATCGGGTCCGAGAAGCGGTCCATTCTTGCCCGCCATGTCCTCGTGCACCGAGAGCTGGTCGATCACGAGCGAGTCGGTGACGCGCTCGAAGGTGCGGCAAGCCGTGTCGGTGAGCGTATCGAGGATATCGTGCATCAACTCGGGCTCGTCGTAGTAGGCGAGACAGGCCTTCTCCACGCCGAGCAGGGTGCGGGGCATGTCGAAACCGCCAGGCATGAGGGCGACGACGAGCGCGCCCGCGGCCTGGGCTTTCCGGGCCTGCTCGAGAGCGTCGTCGTCGATCCGGTCCTCGTTGAACTCGAAGAGCGGCTTGATCTTCAGCCACGAGTCCATCCCGTCCACGGGAAAATCGAGGGGCAACGGGATGGTCGACACTCTCTTGAAAAGCTTGAGCCGCCGGCCGAGGCTGTCCTTCTTGATCACGTACTCGTCGGTCTCTTCGATTGCCGTCTCGCGCCACCCGCCCCGCACGTGGGCGTTGCCCCCGCAGTCGACGATGGGAACATAGTCCCAGTCGAAGGCGACCAGATCGATCTCGTCTTGCGTCGCGCCCTGGGCGGCCCACTCCTCGCCCACGCCGACGAGGCGGCCGAAGAGCTCGACGAACATCCGGCGCCCGGCGCAGCCACGCCCGGCGTTGCCGAAGGTCATGAGATCGAGGTACTCCTCGCGCGAGAACTTCACCACGTCCCCTCGATGCCGAGGCGATAGCCCGTCTCGTAAAGCGCCACCACGTTCTCGGGCGGGGTGATCGCCTGGATGTTGTGGCACGGCGCGAGAATGTAGCCGCCACCCTTGCCGAGGATCGCCACATTCTGCTCGACCTCGCGCTCCACATCGTCCACACTGCCGAAGGCGAGCGTCTCCTGGTTGTCGACGCCGCCGTGAAAGACCACCTTGTCCCCGAAGTTCTTCTTGAGCCCCTCGCGCTCCATGCCCGCGCACCGCCACTGGATCGGGTTGAGAATATCGATTCCCGCGTCGATCATGTCGCCCAAGATCGGCCGCACCGCGCCGTCGCTGTGAAAGAAGACGCGCGCCCCCGCCTCGTGGGCGAGCTCGATCATGCGCCTCATGCGGGGAACGAAGATCTCGCGGATCGTGCGCGGCGACATGAGCAGCGCTTCCTGGGAACCGAAATCCTCGGCCACGTAGCAGAGATCGATCCTGCCGGGAAGCGCCTCGAGGATGCGGCGCGTCTTCTCGTGGCAGAGATCGAAGAGCTTGTCGAGGCAGGCGCAGACCATCTCGGGATCTGCCGCGAGATCGACAAAGGCCTGCTCCAGCCCGCGCAACTGGCAATAGGTCAGAAAGGGCTCCGATCCGCCGCCGCGAACGGGGTAGGCGTCGAATCCCTCGATCTGTTTGGCGAGGCCGGAAAAGTCGTACCAGTCCGCCGTCGGCCACGTGTAGCCGCGCTCGATGGCGCCGAGATCGTCGAAGGCCGCGAGGGGATTCTCCACGCACTCCGCATAAAGGCCGGTGCCGTAGTCGACCTCGGCGAAGCGGCAACCGAACTCGTCCCGATCGGCCGCCAGCGCCGGGCCGCAGTAGACGGGCTCCACCGCCACGACCTTGTCGATGTGGAGCGCCTCGTACATCTCCTTTTCCGTGTTGCACCCGAGGTGTTTCATGACGCGCGCGGTGGCCTCGTCCGTTCCCCAGTAGTCCATGGGGAGACGGTCGGGCACGGCGCGATCGAGCACCGCCTGCCAGCGCTCCCTGGGAGTCAGGCTCTCTTTTGCCATGCGATCGGGTCCCTTTCCGTTCGAAGACCGATTGATTTCTTTTCAGAAGGTATAGAGTATATAATCAAGCGCCCGAAAGGCACAGATCAATGATGGCGGTCTCGAAAAGGAACAATACCGATGCAAGCTGAAGAGCATTTCTACAAGGACGATCCCTCGGCCGGACCGGCCGACGCGCGCACCGTGCTCGACGGTGTGGAGTATTACTTCGTTGGAAACGGCCACATCCAGGCCGCCGTTCAGGTCTGCGCCTCAGGCGCGGGCACGGCGCTCGGCGTGGCCGTCAACGATCCCGATCGACTCGGCCCGAAAAGGGACGCACTCACCTTCGATGCCGCCACCAGTCTCGAAGGCACCATGCTCACCGTCAAGACCGCCGAAGGGACTTTCACTCCCGCCGCGGGAAAGGTCGATGCCGGCTGGACGGTCCATTCCGGCATCCCCGCGGTGCGCGCCACGTGGAACGCGGGGAGCCTCATCGTGGAGGAAATGTTCTACTGCCCCGATTGCGCCACACCGCGGCTCGTGCGCGAGATGAGCCTGTCGCGGCGCGTCGAATCGGCGGGACGGACTGAATCGTCTCCTTCCAAGGAAGTCATCCTGCAAACCGGCGCCGGCCCCGCGCGGTGCGAATGCAGCGTCGACCTCAAGGAAAGCATCGTGGGCGCCAGGGCGTTTATCGAGTACTCGATCGAAGGAAATCGATCGGGCCGCGCGGCCGAGTGGAAGTGGCGCGACGCACCCGAGATCGCGGCGGATGCACAGTCCTACTGGAACCGCCTCGCGTCGACCACCACGTCGACGCCCAAGCTCGACCACCTCTTCAACGCGGCCCGCGGCCAGCTCCCGGCCGCGGTCAGTGCGCGCGGCACCATGGACGGAAGCATCTGGCAGTACAACCGCGAATGGGTGCGCGACCAGGCCAAGGTGATCGAGGCGCTCTGCGCGCTCGGCGACGTGGACAAGGCCCACACCATGCTCGAACGTCTCCTGACCGAGTTCGTGTCGCGCGACGGAGACACGATCGATTCGAGTAAGCGGCGCGATCCGGCCGACGTGGAGCTCGACCAGAATGGCCAGCTTCTCCTGGCGCTCAAAGCCTATGTCGACTGGACGGGCGACCTCAAGATCGTCAGCACCCACTGGGACACGATCAAGGCGGTGGCCGACTTTCCGCTCGAGCCGGTCTTTGTCCATGCCGAATCGGGCCTGCTCCACAACTGCCGCGAGTTCTGGGAACGCCACGCGATTCACGGGATCGAGGACGGCCTGGAGCTCATGTACCAGTACTACGTCTCCGCCGGTCTGAGCGCGGTGGCGGCGCTCGCCCGCCTCGCCGACCGGAAGAAGGAAGCCACCCGCTGGCAGGAAGCGGCCGACCGGATCAAGCGCGCACTGCTCCACCACGAAACGCACAGCCTCGTTGACGAGGGACGGTTCATCAAACGGCGCCATCTGTCCGGCGCGGTCCAGGAGGAGATCTCGCTGTCGCGCGGCGCCGACCTCCCCGAGGGAACTCCGCTGAGCGCGCTCGGCAATCACCTTCTCGATCCCGATGCCTCGTCGGTGCTGCCTATCGCCACGGAATTCATCGATCCTGAGAGCGATCTGGCCAAGCGCACCCTGGAGAAGGTCGAAACGCTCTGGAACCTGCAATGGGAAGGCGGCGGTTACGGCCGCTACCACACGAGCTCCGAGCCCGACTCGCCCGGACCGTGGCCGTTCGCGTCGCTCTTCGTGGCCCGCGCGCTCGTCGAGGCGGGCGACGACGCCAAGGTCTGGCGCATCGTCGATTGGCTCAACGCCGCGCCCGGCGGGAGGGCGGGAACGTGGTTCGAGTATTATGGAAAGCGGATCTCACCCCCCTACCCACAGGTGGGCATCACTCCCTGGACGTGGGCCGAGATCGTCTGCCTCGTGGTCCGCCACATCTTCGGCGTGCGGCCCGGCTCGGGCGGTCTGTTCGTTCGCCCCCGCCTCCTGAGCGGGATGGACCGGGCCACGATCACCCTCCCCGTGCGCGGCGTGTCGATGACCTACACGATCCGCCGCGTGCGGGACAACGAGGAGACGGGTTTCGCCATCGACGGAGAATTCATAGCCGGCCAGGGGACCGGCCTGCAGATCCTGATCCCGCGGAATGACTTCAAGGTGGAAGCCATTGTCGGTTCCTGAAACAAAGGACGGGAAGCAATGACCGAACCGCTTTCGATCGTGCTCGCCGGAATCAACGGCTATGGCTCCGTTTACCTTTCGGCGCTTCTCGACGAAACGCTTCCCGTGCCGGTGCGGATCGCGGCCCTCGTCGATCCCGCTCCCGCGCGGTGCGCGAGGCTCGACGAGCTCAAGGCACGCGGCGCGCACTGTTTCGGCTCTCTCGACGCCTGCTACAACGCGCTCGGCCGCGCGGGCGAAACCGCCGATCTCGTCATCGTCTCCTCCCCCATCCAGTGGCACGCGCCCCAGACGTGCCTCGCCCTCAGCCGCGGCAGTCACGTGCTCTGCGAGAAACCGGCCGCGGCCACGATCGACGACGTCGACCGCATGCGGCGAGCTCAGACCGAAGCGGACCGGTTCGTGGCGGTCGGATTTCAGTGGTCGTTCTACCCCTCGGTGCAGCAGCTCAAGGCCGACATCATGGCGGGGCTCTTCGGCGCGCCGCGCCGTTTCAAGAGTCTCTGTCTCTGGCCGCGCGATGCGTCCTACTACGGCCGCAACTCATGGGCCGGACGGCTGCGCACCCGGGACGGCGCCATGGTGCTCGACAGCCCGGTGAACAATGCCATGGCCCACTTTCTGCACCACATGCTCTACCTCCTGGGCGACCGCACCGAGCAGAGCGCGCGGCCCGCGTCCCTGACGGCCGAGCTCTACCGAGCCAATGAGATCGAGACCTTCGACACGGCCGCTTTGCGCGCGCTCACCGACGACGGGATGGAGATTCTCTTTTATTGCAGCCATGCCGTGCCGGCCGACCGCGGTCCGATGTTCGAGCTTGAGTTCGAACACGCGACCGTGACCTACGAGGGCGGGGATGCGCCCGTGATCGCGCGCTTTGTCGATGGGCGCACAAAAAAATACGCCTCTCCCGAATCGGAACCGCAATTCACCAAGCTCTGGACCTGCCTCGACGCGATCGCCCGCAAGAAAGGCCAGGAGGCGATCCCCTGCGGACTCGACGCGGCGCGTGTTCACACGCTTTGCGTTCACGCTGTGCATGAGTCGATGCCGGCGGCGGTTGATTTTCCCGAGGAGCTCGTTCGCGAGACAGGCGAGGGCGGGCAGCGGCTCAAATGGATCGACAGACTCAGTTCAGTCATCGAGGAAAGCTATCGCAAGAACCAACTGCCAACCGAACTGGGCGCGCACTGGGCCCGGCCCGGAAAAGTGATCGAATTGAAACAGGCGTGAACGAAACGTCAGCCGACTCAGTGATTCGGAAACAACTCAGCCCACGTGTAGTGAACCCTGTTCGAATGGGCCGCCCCGTTGAAGGTCTCGTTGAAGGCGACGTACATGTCCATGAGGTTCGGCCGGAAACAGGCCATCTGGTGCGTGCCCGCCCAGGAGATGGCGCTCTCCATATCCCACAGCTCTTCCGTGTCGACGGCATAGTCGATGGAGAGCTGGGTGACCTGGAAACTGTATCGCGCGCAGTAGACCGGCGTGTAGAGAAGCCGGTGGTGGTTGGTCACGGCCAGAAGATCGGACGCGTTGAGATAAGGCGTGTAGTCCATGTTGTTCGAGCTGTCGCGCAGCGCGAGCCCGTAGAAGTTGACCTCGAGCACACTGCCCGCGCCCGCGGCCGGTGCGCCCGGGACCGGATAGGGTGAGAGCAGGCTCACATCGAATGACGCCAGCGTGTTGACCGACGCGACCGCATGGGACACATCGAAGTGATTCTCGTATCCGTCGCCGTTGACGTCGCGCCGCTCGAGCCCGGAGCGGAGCGAGAAGCCGATGCCCGTGTAGTGGTTGGGCTGAGGCGTGCCGTATCCCTGGTGATTGCCATAGTTGATCATGGCGGCCACGCCGTCCTCGCTGTACGCGGTCAGGACCGAGATCAGGCCCGGCCAAGAGAGGGACGCGATCGGCTTCTCATCGGGCAGGGATGATTCAAAGGTGATGATCACGGATTGCGTGTTGAGGAAACCGGTGGGGTCGAGCCCCCAGTCGAGGTCGCGCACCAGGGCCGAGCCGCCGGCCAGAATCGGATCGGCCGCGGTCGCCGGTCCCCAGCCGAAGGTGGCCGAGCAGCTGAGCTGCCCGAGGTCGGCGCAGAGGTTGACCGCAAAGAGATCCCACCAGGTCAGGTCTCGGCCGAGGGCGTCGACAAGGAGATCGGTCCCGCTGTCGGTCATGCCGTCGAGCATGCCGTCGAGCTCCTCGTCGAAGCGCGCATCGATGGTGTAGGCGTACTGCACGAGGGGGAGCACGACCGTTTGGTAGAGCACGGGATCGATCATGACCTGGAGCCCGTACTCCTCGACGAGCTCCATGATCTCGTCGCCGAGAAGCACGCCGTGGGCGTAGCCCATCTCGTAGTGGGTGCCCCAGAGGTTGACGATGCGCTGGTTCTCCTTGAACTCGATGCTTCCGTTGATTGTCGGATGCTGCACCGGGGGCGCGTGGAGATCGACAGGCCCCGCGGGAACCGCGGCCTGTCCGAAGGCGAGTACGAGCACGATGGCGAGAGCTGTCATGGGTCACTCCTTGATTGGGATTGGAAAGACGCAGCCTTTCCCGGGACTGTTGTCCATTCTACCATCGCTTCTAAAATCGACGGGATTTTTTTCATCATTGCGGCGCGATTGCGCGGAGACTAAAGTGGAAAAGAGTCGTCCCCCCGCGACCTGACAGGCACCCCCTATCTTCTTTTTCAAGGAAAGTGTCATGAACCGCATCCCACTCGGCCTGCTCGCCATTTTCCTCGCCGCCATCGTCTTCGCCCCCGTTGCCGCCTGTGCTGAAGAAGAGGCCGCGACCGATCCGCTCTTTGCGCCGATCGAACCGTTCGAGACGGGCCACCTGAAGGTGAGCGACCTTCACGAGATCTACTACGAACGCTCGGGCAATCCCGACGGCTTGCCCGTCATCGGCCTTCACGGCGGTCCGGGTGTCGGCTGCTACCCGCGCATGCGCCGGTACTTCGATCCCGAGAAGTTCCACATCGTGCTTCACGACCAGCGGGGCACGGCGCGATCACGGCCGTGGGGCGAGCTGCGCGAGAACACGACGCCCAATCTCGTCGAGGACATCGAACGCCTGCGCAAGCACTTGAACCTCGGAAAGGTCTTCGTCTTCGGCGGCTCGTGGGGCACCACCCTCGCCCTCGCCTATGCCGAGGCCTATCCCGACAACGTGCGCGCCATGGTTCTTCGCGGCGTGTTTACCGCCACCCAGGCCGAAGTCGAGCAGCACTACATGGGAGCCGCGTGGTACTTTCCAGAAGAACACGACGCGCTCATGAAGCTGCTGCCCGATCCAGATCGACGCCCCCTGCCCGACTATATTCTCGAGCTCGTCGACAGCGCCCCCACCCTGCCTGAGAAGATGAAGTACCTCAACGCCCTGGCACGGCTCGAGATCAAGATGTCCCACCTCTACATGGCCGACGAAGACATCACCAGGATGCTCGCGGGCTATCCCGACAAGACCCACCTGCTCCTCGCGCACATCGACCTGCACTACGTGATCAACAGATACTTCATGAAGGAGGGGCAGCTTCTCGACAACGCCCACAAGATCAAGCACATCCCCACAACAATGATCGTGGGCCGCTTCGACATGGCCAGCCCGCCGCTGGGCGCCTACCGGATGCACACGCGGCTCAATGAATCCAAGCTGATCATCGTGGAGAAGGCCGGCCACGTGGAGAGCGAGGAGCCGATCACCGCCGCGCTCGTCAAGGCCGTGGCCGAGTGGGAGTAGGGACAAAAAACCAAGCGGGACCTCGAGGGCAGATCAGTTGATCGTCAGCATCATCAGATTGGTCAGACGCGCGGAGGGCCAGCCCAGAGGGCCGACCAGAGCCTGCAGTGGAGTCTGAAACCCGGAGGGCCAGCCGGGCGGCACGGTGAACGGAACAGAGAGCACCCCCTGGGTGGAAACAGTCCCCACGTCGCCCGTCCAGATGAAGGGATAGATGTAGAGATCGCCGTACTGAGTCGAGATGGGAGGATCGACGACATCCTGCCCCCAGGCGAGTGTAACGAGTGTCAGGGGATAACCGATGATCCTGATGTCGATCGCTCCGCCGGGAAGGGCGTCGCCCATGTAGTAGAGGTGATAGTAAAATTCATCAGCTCCAATGTCGACCGTGCCGAGCGCAATGCGGGGATCGCCTTCAAAGTCGGTGGCCGGCATGCCCGCGTTGTTATCCCCCGCGTCCCTGCACGGAGAGGGCAGGGTGAGATGAAAATCGTTACCCGCCGCGTCGACGAAGAGCGGATCGTCATCGATCATGCCCGCCCCCCAGTTGAGGGTGCAGCCCGGATCGACGTAGACCGACGCCTGCCCGCCCTCCACATCGGAATGGGCGATGTCGAGAGTGGAGGGTGAGGCGGTTTTTCCGATCCAGATCTCCTTCCCATCGGGAGCGCTGTTGCCCCAGAAAATCGTGTTCGTCAGGAAGACGTCGGACGCCCCCCAGCAGTAGAGGCCTCCGCCCTGATTGCTCGCCGTGTTCCGGCAAATGGTGCAGCTCCTGACGACCCCGTAGGAACCGTAGAACTCGATACCTCCGCTCCAGGCGGAGCTGTTTTCGGAGATGATGTTGTTCCACAGCCATGGAGACGACCATTGAATACAGAGTCCGCCGCCGGCAACGGCCGTGTTCGCGTGGAAGATGTTGCCGATGATGTCCGCATCGCAGACGAAGCCGTACAGTCCACCGCCGTAGTAGCCGTTGTTCCCGGTAATGATGTTGTTCAAGATTTTCGGGTAGGCGTATTGACAGTTGATTCCGCCGCCGCTGCCCGCGTCGCCGTTGGTGATCGTGAATCCGTCCAGAACGGTGTCGTAGTCCTCGCCGTTCTGGAAAGTGACCACGCTTCCTGCCTGGTTTCCGTCGATGACTGTCGCCGTCGGCCCGAACTCGCTCCGAAGGGTGATCCACTTGCCCAGAAAATCGATGTTTTCCACATAGGTCCCGGGCCTGACGATGATCGTGTCACCGGTGTACGCGTTGTCGATGGCGATTTGAATCGTGGGCCAGTCATCGGGCACGTAGATATCGCTTGCCGATCCGATAGCGGGGATGAGAAGGACAGCGGTCAGAATCAATGTTACTTTCATTGTGTGCCTCCTGCTGAAGTGTGGTTGGAGCCCACCCTCAAGATATCATCGATCGCTCGGCATAGAGTCGGAAAAATCGATTTATATGAATGTTTATGACGTTGGGATCGCGGCCGATGAGGTCGAGTTCTCGGTCAGGTGAGTCTGGCGCCGCGGGCGCGGCTCGGTTCATCTCCGGACCTCGAAGACGGCGAAGCGCTCCTCGAATCCGTCCTGATCGTTCCGGCCGGCCCCAACCTGACGGGCGCGCAGGCGGAGCAGGTAGAAACCGGGTGGATAGGCCTCGGTGATGAGGCTCTTTCTGCGATGGACAGAGTTTTCGGGTGTGATTTCGTGGGTGGTGGTCAACTCCTTTTCGAAGAGCGGCTTGCCCTCCTTCAGGAGCATCCATCTCTCCTCGATCCTCAGGACCGCGGCTGGACGCGTGTACTCGGCTGTCCAGTGAATCGCGGCCTCGGGAACCACCGTGCCCGGTTCGACGCGGAGTCTGGCGATCTCGAAAACGAATTCTCCGTCGCGCCTCCACCGATTGTACTCGGCCGAGTCGAGAAGGATGCGGCTTGCTTCGTAGTCCCGGCGAGCCAGGTCGGTTTTACCGAGGCGGGCGTAGGCATCGCCCCGCTGCCGGTGGGCGGCATCCTCCCAGGGAGAAATTCGGATGACGCGGGTGAAATCCTTCACAGATTCGGCGTATCGGCCCAGACCGGATTCAGCGTTGGCGCGCACGAAATAGGGCTCTTGAGTGTGCGGATCGAGCTGCACCGCTTTCTGCGCATCGGCTGCCGCGCGTTTCCACTTTCCGAGGGAGGCATGGAGTCGGCTGCTCTCCGCGTAGGGCTCCGCATTCTGTGGATCGAGTTCCAATGCGCGCCCGCATTCGACGAGCGCCTCGTCGTTCCTTCCCAGATGGCGGAAAGCCTCGGCCAGGCAGAGATGGAAATAGGCGGTGAAATCGTATTTGGATTCGAGCGTCAACGCCCGGCGAAAATCCTCCACAGCGCGCTCGTAGTGTTTCATCTGCATCCAACGGGATCCGCGGTGTCGATAGGCGCTCTGGTTCGTCGGATCAGCACGGATGTCGTCCGAGAACCTCTCGATCTCGGCCGGAAGCAGTTCCCTCCAGTTCTCGATGACCTCAGACTCGAAGTAGGAAAGGGCTTCCAAGGCGTCCGGCAATCTCTCCTGCGCCGTGGAATTGTGGGGATTGACGGTGAGCGCCGCCTCCAGATCCTTCACGGCCAGCCGCTCGAACCTGAGCTTCGAGAAACACGCGGCCCGGCCGATCAGGGCGGTGACGTTCTGGGGATCGATCCGGATCATGGCCGTGTAATCCGCCGCAGCGCGCGCGAACTCCATCGCGTCGAGACTCGTCTTGGCCCTTATTTTGAGAGCCCACGACGCTTTCGGATTTCGGCGGAGCGCCTCTTCGAGCATCTCGAGAGCCCGCCTCTCGTGGCCCTCGCGGAGCAATCGCTCGACCTCTCCTCTCGGGTGCACCTTGGCGCCGTCCAGACCGGCAGGCTCCCCGCCACCCGGGGCGGTGACCGCGCAAATGAAGAAAACAACCAGTGAATAGCGCAGGATACTCATTCCGACCTCCTCCCCGCGGGGCTCGCCGCAGGGCGTGTTTCGACCACGTAGGTGAACGTGTCTCGCTTCAGATCCTTCCGCGCCTGGTGCGCAGCCGGACCGAGGTAGGCGGTCCTCTCCGCAACACGGATCCTCCCATCCGCCAGGCAGGTAAAGGTCAGGGTCACCGCAACCTCGCCCCGGAGTTTCTTGTCCTCCAGAATTGGGGCAAGGACCGGCTGCGTGCCTGTGAGGATCAAGGTGTGATCGTTGAGGCGCTGCAGCGGGCGGTTGGCCAGAGATCCTTCCTGTTCGAGAAAGTAACGGCGAGTCTTTGGATCGAAGCGCCATTTCCAGGCCGTGAGCCGGACGAGCACGTATTCGTCGCCCCTCTTCTCGATCCGGAGATCGACTTCGATCCTCTTCGCGGCCGCTTCCCGAACGACAACAGGTTTGACCGGTTTTTTCTTGTCTTTCTTTTCCCCGGCCTCGCCCGGCACAGCCACGAGGCAGACGAGGATTGCCACGAAGGGAGTAAAAACAGATTTCATTACTTATCCTTCTTTCGTGGAGGGGCCTTGATATAGAAGCCCTCTGTGATCTCGGTTTTTCCTTTCCACGAGCCGACCAGACGGTCGAGCCCCCGCGGACCGCCGCGACCCGCTCCCCTGTTCCGGTCTGGCGGAACGAAATCCGGAATGCCTTCGCCGAGGAGCTGGTTGCGGATGTATTCCATGAGTGTTCCCATGTTGGTCGACGGCACCACGTTGGCGATCGACCAGAGCCAGCAGTGCCGCCCGAGGCGCGCCGCGGCATCGGGAGCACGCGTGTAGACGATACCCGGACCGACAACCTGGGCGTACTTGTTGTAGGTGAAGGAGGAGATCCTGAGCGACTCCAGTGGCCGCGCGGCGCCGAGCCAGTCAGCCATGATCCGCTGGACCCGAGGATTGTTCCAGGGATCCGCCAGGGCGAGGATCTCTGCGCCTGTCGTGTCTTCGGAGCCGAAAAAGGTCCCCTCCAGGCCGCCCGGCGCGTGGGATTGCCCTCCGCCCGATCCCTGGAAAGAGTCCGCAATCGGCGGTTCCCGGGTGCCGGTCCCCGTGCCTGGGCGGCTGTCTGCAATCGACTCCGGTTCGTCCTCGGAACCGAAGAAGCTATCTGCCACCGAGCCCCCGGTTCCTCCGCCCCGGTGGCGCGCACCGAGTCCGGCGAGCCCGTGATTTTCCAGCGTGGTGACCGACTGGTACTCGTCGAGCCGCCCGTAGCGGAGGACCGCCTTTCGCGACTGACTCCCGTCCACTTCGAAGACGAGAACGATATCGTGGTGCGGCGTCTTCTCGCTCGACGTCACCCAGCTGTCGGTCGCCGAGATGGTGAATCGCTCGCCCGCCGCGGCCGCGTCCGGCGAAGGGACAAAGTCCTCCCAAAGGGCGTGCGAGATCTCCTCGCCATCAGGCTTGCAAAGGGAGAAGGGATTCGGATGTGGTCTCTCGACGGACAGGAGCAGCCGGCCCCAGCCCACGGCGTTGCCGTCGTCGTCGAAACCGCAAGCGGGCGGCTCGGGAACGCGGCCTCTTGCCGTGCGCACCTGGGCGCGGGACAGAACAAAGGGGATCGTCTCGCCGTCCACGATCCTCTCGGGCGCGGCGAGGACGAAAACCTCCTCTTCTTCCACCCTGAACGGCTCGCGCAGCCGGATCCCCTCGCGGAGGTACCCTCTGGTCGCGGCCAGAAGGCTGCCTTTTGTCTCGAAGGAGAGCGTCTCGCCCTTATCGTTCACGGACTCCCCATCGGGAAAAAGGATTTCGGCGAGCGCCCAGCCCCTCTCGTAGGCCTTGACCGTGATCGGGTCGCTCCGGTCGAGTTCGATCAGCCCGTGCGCCCGACCTTTCTTCCCATCGGCCCAGCCATAGAGCGCGAACCAGCACGTGTCGATCTTGCCCGCCGCCAGCCTGCGCACGCACCCGTCGATCTGAACGCGCGCACGCCCGGAGCCGCTCCCGGCCCTCAGGGTCTCGCGGTCAGAAGTCGTTTGCAGGGTTTCGGTGCGTTCGCGCAGCGGATTGGCCGCGTCCCCCTCGAAGATGTACGTGGCCTTGGAGCCGAAGATTCGGGTGCTCACCTTGCCGTCCTTCTGCCGGCAGATCGCGGGGAACAATCCCGAACCCCTGGTCTTTACCGAATAGGTCCCGCGCGCGCAAAAGGGCTCGCGCGAGTAGACGAAGACCTCGCCGGCCGAAGACCCAAGGTCCGCGGTTTGCACGGGGACGTCACCCGCCTCGCGGATGATCTCGAAGTTTTCGATCGACGCGACCGCCGGTCCCACGGTGGGCGGCGCTCCTTTGCGCCGGAGCGCCATGTAAGTCTCGCCGCGCGCCACATTCGAGCCCTCTCCGCGGACACGGAGGGAGATCCGGTAGGCTTTCTCGGCGTCCTCCTTTCGCATGCGGAGCCGTGTCCACTCCGCGTCGGGCACCTCGTCCAAGGCCACCTCGCTGATCTCGAGCGGCTCCGGTTTCCAGTCCACGCCGAACTCCTCGGGAACCGCGGCCAGGGAGGTTTCGACCTGGAGCTCGCGGACTTTCCTGCCTGTCTCGTCGCGGCGTTCCACGATCGTTGCGCGCACGTCGAGCTTCGGCGCGACTCCCACGGGCGAGCGGTATCCGAGGCTGACTGCCCACGACATGTCGCGGTCCGCCTCGTTTAGCAAACGCTTGTGGGCCACGGCCAGTCTCTCGGCCCGCTGCTTGAGAATCGCTTCCTCGGCAGCCGCATCGAGGGAGAGCATCATGGCTGTTGCCGATTCGGCGGCGGCGGTCAGCTCGGCCGACCGCTGGTAGTCGCCCGCGAGCCGCTCGGCCACGGTCCGCTTGGTCGCGTCATCGTGGTAGATGAAATCGAGGGCGATGAGATAGTCGAGGTGGGCAAAGTCATTCTCCGCGTAACACCAGTCCTCGATGTACTCCCCGAAGACCCCGGTCTTTGCCCTTTGCAGGCTGCGCAGAAAATCTTCGTACGACTTCTTCAGTTCGCGCTCAGCGTCGTCGAGCCGACTGCGCTTCTCGGCCACCTCCTCGAGCGTCTCACCTTCGAGGTTCCAGAAGTCGTGGCGCAGCTTCTCGAAGGCGGCGTCGAAGAACTCGTAGGTCTCGTCGATGTGGAGGGGCTCCTCCCCCTTCTCCTGGAAGAAGCGCTCCACTCGCTCCTTGAAATAGGTGTAGAGGTTCTGCCTGTGCACCGCGAAGGAAAGACGCTCGTCGAAGAGCGCGCCCTCCCACGTGATCCGGTCGTGGATCGCGGCCGCGATCCCGGCCTGCGCCTTCCACTCGTCCAGCACCGCCGAGAGGGCATTCGAAAGAGATTCGCGAAAAAGCTGCTCCTCCTCGTCTCCGCCGCTCGAGCCCGAGAGGTCGTAGAGGCGATCGCGCAGCTGCCGCGTCCGGTCCTTGTAGTCGGCCTCCATGTCCACGAAGACCCTGGGATCCTCGCCGCTCGATTTCTCGACCTCCCTCCCCAGGCCGATCCGCGTCTCGAGCGGGATCGATTCATCCACGAGGAGGCGATCGAGGATTTCGCCCTCGAGCACCGCAAAGCGCACTGGAACGAGCTGCACCACCGAGGGGAATCCCGTGGGCAGAAATCCCTCGGGCATGGGGCGCCCGGCGCGCAGGAGGCCGGCGCCGCCGTCATCGCGCAGGTAGCAATCGTAGAAGGTGCCGAGCCAGCCCGTGTCGGTGTCGGCCAGGAACCGGTCCGGATCTTGCTTCTCCAGGTAACCCTTGTAGACGATGTCGACCGATTCCTTGCGCAGGGGGGGCGAAGATCTCGTGTCCGATAATCGACGCGCAGGTGACGGCGAAGTTCTTGTAGAAGATGAGGACTCCCACCGGTCCTGCCATGGAGCTCGTCGCACCGAAGCGGCCGGCCAGCATGGGCGTGATCATCTCGACGAAGCCGGTCCTGTTGTCGCTCTTCCAGGCGCGGCAGAGGCCGCGCGCCTTTCCGTAAATCGGAATGCGGCTGATGAGCTCATCGTAGAGGGCGTCCTCGAGCGCCTTCACCCGCGCCGCATCGCCCTCTCCCTCGGACATCTGAAAGCGGTCGATGATGCCAAGCAGGGCGTCGATGTTGCCGGTCACGTCCATCGTCTCGTTGAGCAGGCGCTGGCTCGCCTTGCGGCCCAGTTTTGCGGCCATCGCCACCTCGGCCGCGACCATGGTGCGGCGGCGGGACACACCCTCGGCGCGCGTCGACTCGGCATCGACGCGGTCGAGGAGAACCTCGAAGGCGTCGGCAGCACCCGTGGCAAAGAGCACCTTGGCTCCGAAGGGAAGGTCGCCGTAAGCCTCGCGCGCCGAGTTCACGGCGGCCTTCATGCGGGAGGTCTTTTGCCGCAGGGCGTCGATCGACTTGGCCCATCGTCCCGGCTCCGGATCGGCCGACCTTGAAGCCTTGTTCTTTTTACTTCCCCACTCGAGCATCCGCTCCAGGTTCTCGAGGTCGACGCGGTACGCATCGGGGCAATTCCGGCGGAGCGTGTCGAGCTGATCGTCGGGGAGCACGTCGAAGGCGGTGCGCAGATCGCGCATGGCGGTGATGCGAATGTTCTGGTTCTGGAGATCTGGGTGGTAACGTCTCGCCGATCTGAGAACCTCCAGTGGAGGGGTCTCCACCCAGGCCTTCATGATCTCGGGGCAGCTGGTCACGGTGGTGCGCGCGCCGATCTCGGCAGCGATCCCCGCGTAGGCCTCGCGCGCCATCTCCTGATATTTGCCGGGGTCTTTGTCGTAGTGCTTGCGCGACTTGGCCGTGTGGCGCGCCAGCTGCTCGAAAAAAATGTCATCGTCCACGGTCGCTTCTCCGTGACGCGCCCGGCGCTTGTTCAGCAGAAGGCATTCGGTGATGTCGAGCGCCATGCGGTATTCCTTGAGGACGCGCCGATTCTTCGGATCGAGGCGGTCCATGCCGCAAAGGCCCGCGACCAGCTCGGTCCTGGCGAGGTCCCGCTGCCGCCCTTCGCCCTGGAAGTCGTCGAAGCTGTAACCGTTCCGCTGCGCGATGCGTTCCGGATCCTGGCAGGTGCGTGTGTTCATCACGATCCGCTCGAGGTACTTGGCGATGTCATTTTTCTCCTCGTCGAAGATCGCGCGGCTGTCCGCCTTCTTTGCGGCCTTCTTGACCGCTTCAGTGTGCTTCATGAGTTTTTCGTGCTGGCCGAGAGCAGAGCTGAATGCGTCGTGCGGACGCACCTCCTCGCAGAGGCCCAGCATGTGGACCCAGTCGTCGGCCTCGTCGTAGGCGATCCGAGACGACCCGGGCTCATTCGTCAGGCGAACGAAGGGGGTGCCTGTTGCGAGCCGTCCCTCGGCGAGGGCCTGCTGCTTCTCCCGGGAGCGGAATGGGACCTGCATCTTTACGGCGCCCTCGGTGATGTAGCACGCGGCGCGGCGCCTCACGTCGTTGTACACCCTGTCGAGCTCGGCCTTGTAAAGGCCCGGCTCCATGGCCAGGCGCCATGACGGGTAGAGGTTGCGGCCGGGAAAGATCTCGAGGTCGAGAGCCGCGGGCCTGACCCCTTCGATCCCGGTCTGACTGAAGATGAATTCGGTCACGTTCTCTTCCGTGAGGCGCGCGATCTCGATCTCGCGCAGCCGCTCCTCTTCGGGTGTGACGGTCCGGCCGTGGTGCTCGTCGATGACGCGCGTTGTCTTGTCCGCGTCGTGGATCACACCCCCCTCGCTGCCCGAATCGACGATCCCCATGGAAACGCCCTTCTGCAAGCAGGTCTTTTCCGCCCCCTTGAGGAACCAGAAGGAGCGGATCTCGGCCATGAGCCTCGAGTGTTCGGGCGCGATACCCCGTTTCGCGCCCTCGGCGCAGAGGCACTTGAGGATCGACGGGGTCTGGCTGCCGGCCACGGCGTAGATCCGGGCGATCGCCTTCTCGACCTCAACGGGATAGCGCATCTGGAGCGGATCGGCAGACCGCGGCCCGGGATCGGCGAGATAGGCATCGAGAACAGCCTAGGCCTCGGTGTAGCGCTGGCGCACTCCCTCGGTGAGGTCCGACGGAATGGATGTGCCTGTCTCGAGGCGCGCCGATTCGGACTCGCGAGCGGTGGTCTGCGCCTGCGCGGAACAGATCGAGAACGAGGCAAGGATAAGTGGAAAAAAAATATGGAATGCGAGTCGCGCGAACAGTCTCATGGCTACCCTTCCGACTAACAACCGAAGTGTGACCTGCCCTCGTCTTATTTCGGCATTTTGGGAAGGGAGACTATTCACCTGATTTGGGAAATTAGGTCACCGGTACCTTCTACATCCAGGCGAAGACCGGCCCGATCTTGCCCTGGGGAATCCTCTCGAATCCGATGGTCGTGGATATCCTCCCCTGGCTGACGCAGTACGAATACGACGACGGAAATTCCGATAACATCTTCGGCCTGGGTGGGGGGGGGCGACACATGCTGGTTGCACCGTTTCTGCACCATCCCTGGAGGTCAGACCATTGACGAGATCGACTGCGCATTCGGCAGCCTTCTCTATCCCGGCTGCTGCGGACCAAATAGAAGTGGTTTCATAACCGACGGTCTCCCAATGGGATTCCAAGAAAGCTCTCCAAGTGGTTCGTCTTCGTCTTTATTCCACCAATCTCCATCATGGTCGTTCTCGTGGCCATTGTGAGTGCGTTCACTCTCCCGCCCTGAAGCCTGCGTCGTGGCCTCCTTGATCTTCCTGGCAAAACTGAACCACCGCGAATCCTTTTCGGTGCGCTTCACGCGCCGATGTTGGCGATAACCCAGAGCAGCAGGATGACCACCCCCACGATCACCCAGCTCCCCCCGAATCCGATGGCGTCTTTCCATCCCGGCTTGAGGATCTCCCAGTTCGTTCCGGGAAAGAGCTTCTTCGACTCGAAGATCTCGGGGTGATGGGCCGCGTGCTCGAGGGCGGCCGCCTCCTCCTCGGGAGTTGGGTGAACGGGTGTGTGCATCTTGCCGAAGAAGGCGTCGAGGCTCTGCCGGTTCACGGGCCGCGTGAGAAAGCTCAGCGCGAAGAGGAGCACGAAGGGAAAGAGGGCGTCGAAGAAGAAGCGCGTCGCCACGAGCTGCGCCTTGGTGCAGTGCGCGAAGTCGACGCCCAGCCAGCTCAGGATCCAGATCTCGGCGTGAAATCGTCCCTGACCGATCTTGGCCGAATCGGGATCGGCCGGATCAGCGCGCACCACCTTGTCGAAAAAGATGCCTGTCGGTTCGATCGCTTGGCGCTTCTCTATGCTCTGTCCGATATGCGTGGCGCGACCTTCGGCCACATCCTCGACGAGCGCACCGGTGGTGATCGTCACCTCCCGTGCCTGCGTCTCGTCGAGAAACGACGGATTGTGGCTCACACTGTCGAGCGAGGAAAAGACATTGGGGATCACCGCATAGATCGTGAAGCAGACGATCACCTGGATGATGACCGCCCACCGGGTGAGGCGCCTCCAGATAAATCCCAACCAGACCGCCGCTCCGAACACGGCCGGCAGGGAGATGAAGTACTTGAAGAGCTCGGCCAGGTCCTCGGCCTTGTACGCCATGCCGATGCCGGCGATCAACGTCACCACGATCACGCCGCGGCCCACGTTGATGTAGTGCCGCTCGGTGCGGCGCGGCCGCCAGGGCTGGTAGAGGTTGCGGATGAAGAGCGCCGAGCTGCACACCGACTGGGCGTCGAGGGACGACATGTTGGCGGCGAGCACACCGGCGAGCATGAGGCCGATCGCGCCCGGGCAGAGGAGCTGTTGCGTCATGTGGCCCCAGATGTGGTCGGGGTCGTCGAGGCTTCCGGCGAAGAGGCCGAGAGCGAGGAGACCTGCCAGCGCCCAGGCAAGCATGATAAAGCGCTTGAAGAACATGCCGCCTAACATTCCCACGCGAGCGGTCATCTCGTCCTTGGCCGACCCGGCCGTGGCCATCATGTGCGAGGCGGCCACGATTGAGACGAGATTGGCCGTGATCATGGCGAGGATCGAGTACCAGGTGTACTCGCTCGTCGACGCCGACCCGAAAAGCTCGAACATGTAATCTGGCACCTTCGCGTGGAGCCCCTCGAATCCGCCGATCCGGCCGAGGCCGATCGGGATCAGGATCAGGGAGAAGGTGACGATCAGCACCCCCTGGATCGCGTCGGTGAGCGCCACCGCCGTGAACCCTCCCATGGCGGTGTAGATCGCCACGATCAGCGCGTAGATGATAAAGAAGACGGTCTGGTTCGTGTAGGAGACGTAGGCGTGCAGTTCCTTGCGCTTGAGGCGTTCCGAGAGTTCGCCGTAGCGCGCCTGGTCATCGGCGTCGAGCCCCTCGTCGACGCGCGCCTTGAGCTCCTTGTACTCGCGGAATCCTTCTACCGACGCGCGCTCCTCCTCGGTGCACTGGTTGAGCGGTTTCTTGGTGAGCGCCTCCATCGTCTTCTCGGCCGCCATGTAGCTCGTGCCCGTGCCGATGAAGGCCATGAAGAGCCCGAAGAAGGCGTACGCCCCCCCGAGAAAAGGACTCCTGAAGCGCTCGGCAAAATAGTCGCCGATCGTCATCAGCCGCGAGCGCCGGAAGAGCAGAGTGGTGAACCAGTAGAAGGGCGTGAGAAAAAGAACGAGAAACTGAAGCCACATCCCGCCCAGCCCCTGGCGGTAGATCTCGCGCGACACGACCACCGCTTGCTGCGCGTCGGTCGCCTGCCCGAAGTTCAAGAAGAACTGGTAGAACTTCCCCAACTTGCGGCCGGCGAGAAAGAAGTCGGACGTGCTCTTCATCGCCTTTCCCACGCGGCGGCCGAGATAGAGAATGACCACCACGTAAAGAAGGATGATCCCCCAGTCAACAACATGCAGTCCGAACATTTCCATATGCGGGCGGGTCACCAAAATTGCAAAATGATCGTAAGTGATTTGTTTTATCTGGCAGGCCAGATAAAAACAAAGCACTTATGATCATTTTGCAATTTTGGTGACCCGCCCGCGGTGTCTCGTCAACGTTTGATCCTGCCTGTGGCGTCGCCCCCCGCGAGCGCCTCGACCTCGCTCGTGGTGACGCGGTTGAAATCTCCTGCGATCGTCTGCTTCAAGCATGAGGCGGCCACGGCAAACTCGAGCGCCTCTGCCGGCCTCATCGCCGAGAGGAGCCCGTGAATCAGGCCGGCCGAGAAGGCGTCGCCGCCGCCCACACGATCGACGACGTGAATGGCGTACTTTCGGCTGAGCAAAAATTCCTCACCGTCGAAGAGACACGCCGACCAGTTGTTGTCCGAAGCCGAAAGGCTCTCGCGCAGCGTGATCGCCGCCATCTTCAAACCGAACCGCTCGTGAAGCGTGCGCGCGGCGTGCTCGTAGCCGCTAATGTCGAGTCTGCCGGCGTCGGCGTCGGACGCGCCCGCCTCGATCCCGAAGACATCGGCCGCATCCTGCTCGTTGCCGATCACCACGTCGACGCATTCCATGAGCGGCGTCATCACGGTGCGGGCCTTTTCACGGGACCAGAGCTTGGAACGATAGTTGAGGTCGACGCTCACCGTGCACCCCGCCGCCTTGGCGGCGCGCACCGCGTCTCGGGTGACGGCCGCGGCCGAGTCGCTCAGCGCCGGTGTGATTCCCGACCAGTGAAACCAGCGCGCCCCGGCAAAGACCCGTTCCCAGTCGATGTCGCCCGGTGCGATTGTGCTGATCGCGGAGCGTGCCCGATCGTAGATCACCTTCGACGGCCGCTGCGACGCGCCCGGCTCGAGAAAGTAAATGCCCACACGATCGCCCTGCCGCGCCACGCAGGTTGTGTCCACGCCGAGCGCACGCAGGGCGTTGACCGCCGCCTGGCCGACATCGTGCTCGGGAAGGACGGTCACGAAACGCGCCGCCCGGCCAAATTGTGCCAGCGCGGCCGCCACGTTCGCCTCGGCCCCGCCGAAGGTGGCGTCAAGTTGCGCCGACTGACCGAAGCGCTGCCCCCGGGCGGGCGACAGGCGCAGCATGATCTCACCGAAGGTGACCGCTTCGGCCCCGGGCGCGGGAGGGCCACCGGGCCGCGAAGAGCCCCCGGACGGCGGCGATGCCGCTGTCGTTCGTGTGTCCTGGCCTGCCGAGTCCGCCGCCGCGCCGCGCGCGCCGTGGATCAGATCGAGCCAGTCCTCCGCCTCCTTTTTCAACGCGGCCGGATCGTCGATCTTCTTCATGAGCGCCGAGCCGCAAACGATCGCGCCTGGATCGTGCTCCATGATCTGCGCCACGTTGTCGCGCGTCACACCGCCGGCATAGACGATGGCCAGTTCCTTGAAGACAGCTTTGAGCGACGCCGCACCCTCGAGAAAGACGGGACCGCCCGCCATGGCGGGAAAGAGCTTGTACACCCACTGGTAGGGATACTTTTCGCGAAGAGTGTCGAGGTCGACGCCGAGGAGGTCGGCCTTCTGCACGAGCTGTTTGCCGGCGTCGGCAAGACCGCCCGGCACGCAGAGTATGTTTTTGTTCACGCAGGTTTCGACCACGGCCGGAATATAGTCGGCCGAAACCACTCCCGCCACGCCGGCATCGATGGCCGCCTCGGCCTGGGCGCGCGTCATCACCGTGCCGGCAAGAAGCAGCGCCTCGGGGTGGGCGCTCTTGACGGCGCTGATGCCGGAGAGCGCATGGGGTGTGCGCAGGGCGATCTCGAGCGTCACGCCGAGAGGATCGAGCGTCTCGAAGGCCGTCACACAATCAGCGGCGTTCCTCGGCGAGATCAGGGCGATGAGCCTCTTCTCGCATAACCTCTTCCACAACTTTTCCGACTGGTTCAACGCGTGCCTCCAATTCGTCACAGGCGCTGCAAATTCATGCCGCCGCTGACCTCGACCACGAGACCGGTGGAGAAGGCAAAGTCGCCGCGCCCGAGTGCGGCCACGGCACGGCCCACATCTTCGGGCGTCCCCCACCTCTTCTGCGGCACGAGGCCCTCCTCTATGCGGGTATCATAGTCCTTGGCCACCGATGCGGTCATGTCGGTCTTCATGATGCCGGGACGCACCTCGTAGACATTGATGCCGTGGTCGGCGAGCCGGTGAGCGAAGAGGGCGGCCGCGTGGCTCATCGCCGCCTTGGAGATGCAGTACTCGGCGCGCGACGGCGACGTGTAGTAAGCCGAGATAGAGGAGACGAAAAGGATGGCCGCTTTTCGGTCCGATCCCTTCTTCGCCAGATCGATCATGCGGCGCGCCACGCGCTGGGTGAGAAAGAAGGCGCCACGCGCGTTCACACCGAAAACGTGATCGAAGCTCTCGGCCGTGGTCTCCAGGATGTCGCGCCGCTCCCGGGGCGCCACACCGGCATTGTTGACAAGAAGGTCTATGCGGCCAAAGCGATCGACCACGGCGTCGACGAGCGCTGCATGACTGTCAAGCCGAGCGATGTCGGCAGGGACGGGCAGAAACGCGCCGCCCGCGGCATCGACGAGCGCGCCGGCCTCGGCGAGCGCATCGGTCTGAGCAGTTCCGTTTCCGGCCACATCGAAACCGCTCCGCGCCAGTTCCACGGCGATCGCGCGGCCGATGCCGCGGCTCGCGCCGGTGATCAAAGCCACTGGACGGTCAGCCACCTTGCGCCTCCTCCTTGAAGATTCGATCTTCCACGTAGTCGTCCCACACGGTTTCGAACCAGACATCCTCATCGGGGATCGGCCGGATGTCAACCCAGTCGGTCTCGATCTCCGCCTGCTCGCCGAGCCTGATCTCGAGGATCTTTGCGTTCACGAAATCATCGGACTCGGCGAGGCTGAACCGCCACCGTTCGCCGAGCTTTTCGCACGCCCGCTGTCCGCTCGGATCGAGGATCAGTGCCGCGCCCCGTGACCGTCCGCCCTTGGCGAGGTATTCTCTGAGCGCCTCGAGGTAGACGATATGGGTGAGGCAGAGTTCTCGTGCGCGAAACGCATCGGGAACAGCCGCCGCGGTCGTGACGCGCAGATCGCTGTCGAGCCGTTTCTTGAGTTCCCACGCCTCGCCGACAGCGCGTTCGATCAGCTTGGGATCGCGGATGTGGGCGCCGCACCGCGACATGGTCTCCTCGATCGCGGCGATCACGTCCTCGGGTAAGAGGCCGAGGCCGCCTGCGTCGCTGGCCGCCCCCGGCAAAAGGTGCTCCACCCCTTCGTCCTGGGGCGCAATGGAAGTCTCCTCGCGACCGGAAATCTTTTCCACGAAGTCAAAACAGTCGAGCACGCGCGGCGCGATCCGCTGGAGAAAGTCCTTCGTATCCATGGCGCGATCGCCGTACCGCTTCGCGATGAAAGTCGCCGCACGCAGCGCACCGACCTGGCCGGCGTTGAGCGCCGAGCCGCCCGGCCTCCTGACCCCGTGCGTGCCATTGACCTCACCGATGGGAAAGAGGTGCTTGACGTTCGACTCCCACCAGATGTTGCCGATCAGCCCGCCGTTGTTGTGCTGGGCGCAGATCGCGATCTCGAGCGGTTGCTCTTCGAGATCGATGCCCTTGCTGCCGAAAAGGGCCGCGGCCTGGGGATTCATCGCCTGCAGCCGGTCGATCGGTCGTGGGAGGAGGGCGCGCGACTTCTCGAGGTAGGCGTGCGCCTCGTCGTCGAGAAGGTCGAGAGAAAATTCCTCGAGACCGAATGCCTTTGCGGGATTTTGCCGGTAGTCGAGAAAGACGCGGCGGCCGCGCAGAACGGTTTCGCGATGGACGAGAATATCGATGAGCGACGATCCGTGATTGCGCACCCGCGACGCGTCGAACGGCCACTGGTACCCCTTGCGAAAGATCGCGCCCGCCATGGCGGGCATATCGGGAAAGAACTCGTTCACGAAGTCCTGCGTATCGCCCCCCCGGGCGTCGGTCGAGAAGTAGCGCGGGATGACCTGCTGGTAGCTGCCCGACACGTTCCACCGGAACGGTGTCGACGCCATGCCGAACTGCGATTCCGTGAGGTTGTGGGCGGCGGCGCCGATGGCGAGTGCGAGCCCGATCGACCCGGTCTGGCTCCGCGGATAGACAGAGGCGGCGTACATCCCGCCCGGTCCGCCCGTGGCGAGGACGACGTTGTTCGCGTTGAAGAGCACGAATCCGCCCGTGTCACTGTCGAGGGCGCCCCTGTCGATCGCCAGGGCGCCGCGCACCCTCTTCTGGCCCTGCTCGCGGCTCCAGAGAAGAGCGACCACCACGTGATCGTCGAGGACCGGAATCCCGCGGTCACACACCGCCGCGCCGAGATACTCGCCCATGAAGCGCGACGTGAAGGGCCCGGCCGAGGTGCCGCGGCCGAGAGGATCGTGATCGGTCCTGTAACCGACGTAGGCGCCGTACCGGTCATGGGGGAAAGGCACGCCGAGGCGGACGAGGTTAAAAAAAGCCTCTGCCGAGTGCTGCGCCTCGCAGAGAGCCACATCGCCGTGGGCGCAGCCTCCGGCGTGGAGGTCGGCGGCCATCTGGCGCGGCGAGTCGGGCGCCGCGCCGGCGAGGGAGAGCTTGTAGTAGGTCTGCTTGTCCGAACCCGCGTTGAACGAGGTGCCGCCCCCCCACTGCTCGGTGACGATGGCCACGTCGCGCTGTCCGCGTTCGTAAAGCTGGAAGGCCGCGTTCAGTCCAGCGGCGCCGCTTCCGATGACGAGTGTGTTCATCGAGTAGAGCGGGATGCGCCGGTTTTCGAAAGTGATGTCTTCACGCTTGATCGCCATGATTCACCTCCTAAGACCGCCCTTTTCGATACTCGGAACCGTAAATTTCAGCATCGCGCACCACGCACCCGGCGCGGCCGCCATCGCGCATGATCTGCGAGCACGACGAGCAGCCGACGCAGACCTTCTCGGAATCGAGCGCACCATGGTCGATGAGGTCGCGCACGAAATCAGGGTAAGCAAAGGCGATCCGGCCGACACCGACAAACGCCGCCTTGCGCGCGGCGACTGCCGCGGCGCCCACGTTGGGGAAGAACCGGCGCAGCCAGGAGTAGCCCGTTCCCACGAGGGGCAGGTCGGGGACGGCTTTCTGCAAAGCGCCCGTGATGCGCACGAGACGCGCCACCCCTGCGAGGGGGTGCTCTGATGGAAGAGGCGCGCCCTTGAAAGGGCGGTCGAAGGGGCGCCCCAGATGACTGTTGAGATAGGGAATCCCGAGGGAGACGTTGGCAAGGGGCGCGCCGAGAGCGTGCAGGCCATCAAGCAGCGCGGTCGGCTCGGACAGGTCCTCGGTGGTCGCGTCTGTCCGCGCGGCGCCGAAGCCATGGGGATGGTCGATCCCATCGAAGGCATTGATCCGGCTCGTCACGATCAGGCTGGGCCGCGTGCGCCTGATACGGCCGGCTGTTTCGAGCAGAAAGCGGCTCCTGTTCTCGAAGGCGCCGCCGTATCGGCTCTCCTCCCGAGTGAACGCCGCGAGAAGGTCGGACACGAGATAGCCGTGGCACGCCTTGATGTCGACGCCGTCGAAGCCGGCGCGCGCGGCGAGGTGTGCGGTCCTTTCGAAATCGTCTTGCAGTCTGTCGATGGCGCCGTCATCCTCGAGCGGAGAATCGTCGGCGATCTTCTGGATCTCGTCGAGCCGCGGATTGCGGCGAACGAGGAAGGGCCGCGGCTTCCCGCCGGGCCGACAGAATCGACCCGGGTGTGTGAGCTGCACGATGAGGATCGGTTCGTGCCCGGCGCCCATGGTCGAGCGTGCGGCAGCGCGAACGGCGTCGACGAGGCGGCCGAAATCGCCGACCGTCTCTTCCGAGAGGAGGAGCTGCCGCGGGCTCGATCGGCCCGCGGTGGTCACGGCCGTGGCCTCGAACCAGATCATGCCGCTCCCCCCGCGCGCGTAGCGTTCATAGCGGCGGAAGGTCAGGTTGGTCGGCGCGCCGTCGGCAGCGCCGTCGCAGCCTTCCATCGGATGAATGCAGAAGCGGTTGGGAGCGCTCCGACCGGCAATGGGGACCTTCTCGAAGAGGACGGAAAGATCGCGGCGGAAGGGGATCTCCACACCGAGGTTGGCGCTCTTTGCGAGCAGTGCGTCGGCGTCGGCATAATCGAATCGTTCGTGCCGCGACATGGGACTCCTGGTCTGCGCCCGATCTAGGAGCGGTCTGCGGGCTCGTCCGGCAGACTCTGCACGATGCGCTTGATCCCCTCTATACCATTAATGGCGCGCGATTCGCAATGGCTGGGCCAATCAGTCCGGTCGAGCACAGCGAGGGAACCGCCGTCGACGCGGTGCTGAGTGGCGCGCGCCAGGCGTAGCAGGCTGACGAGTTCGTGCTCGGACAGATCGGGAAAGCGCCCGAAAAATTCAGGATCGAGGATCGGCAGGGCAAACGATCCGCCATGGTCCTCGAGGGAAAGGTTGATCGGACGGTCGAGCGACGCGAGGAGGCTGAAGATGGTGTGAAAATCGACAAGGCCTTCGCCGATCGCACAGGGGAAGGAGCGGAGTCCGGAGTCATCGAGGAGGAGGCCGCCATCTTTGATGTGCGTGGCCACCACCCAGGGAAGGATCCTTTCAGCGGCCGCCACCGGGTGTTCGAGCATGGTGAGCACGTTCATCGTATCGAGGCAGATGCCCAGACTTCCTCCGGGCTCTGCGCCGCACATGTCGAAGAGCCGGAGGAGTTCGAAGGTGGTGAACTCGAAGTGAAGCTCGATGGCGAGAGTCACCCCGTGATCGGCCAGCATCGCCATCTGAGGAGTGAGGCTCCGCGCCATGGCGTCGAGCAAGGTGTCGGTTGGCGGTGGCCTGTCGGTCCAGCGCATGAGGCCGCCCGAGCAGGAGCGGATCACGGTTGCGCCGAGGAGCGCGGCCCGCTCGGCGGCTCGCCTGTTGATCGGTTTGATGTCGCGCGGCTCCCACGTCTCCATGTCGAAAGGAATGTGCTGGCCGCCGCCCCATTCGAGATAGAGATTTTTATCGCGCGCGTGTCGTGCAAAATCGCGCAGATAGGATTCCTCATCGACCGGTTCATCGGGAAGCTCGCCGCCCGAAAACTGCACACCCTCGGCGCCGTGGGCGGCGGCCCAGTCGAGCGTCTCGAGCGGAGAGAGCGCGAGCGGCAAAAGAGTGTAGCTATCGATACCAACCAAGAATTGTCTTTGCATCACGGCATTCTACCACCGGGCGGGGGGGGACAAAAAAAAAAAAAAAAAAAAAAAAAAAAAAAAAAAAATTTTTAAAAAAACC
>CAYXGI010000020.1:0-51740 GCA_964464495.1 uncultured Phycisphaerales bacterium | reverse complement strand
TCCCCCCCCGGGGGGTCCAAAAATTTTTTTTTTTCTTTTTACCTTATTAAATATTTTTTTGGTGACCCGCCCGGCTCTTAGCCGCCCGGTGTGATCACTGGCGGCGGGGTGGAACGCTTGAGGAAAAGGAGGGCGAAACAGGTGTCGATCACGCCGTCGCCCCAGGCGCCCGATTCCGACTGTGTGCCAAGGAGGTAGGCGGCACCCTCGCGGTACCAGTCGCGGTCGCCGAGATATCTTTTTCCGGCCAGAATCCCCACTCGTTCTAGCGCGTAGAGATAGTAGTGGTGATGCATCTCGTCCATGCCCGGGTTCTGTGTCACCGACCAGTTGACCCAGAGCCAACCGATCCCGTCGCGTACCGCCTTGCGCACCCGGGACTCGGTACGGCCCGCCTTGGTTTTCGAGATCAGGGCGAGGCCTTCGTGGGAGATGAGCAAGCTCGAGATTCCCATGGCGGTGCGGCTTCCCGACGCTTCAGTCTGCCCTTTGATCGCCAGCATCCGGTTGAAAAGATCGGCGTCGCACAGATAGCCCCAGGGCCTCGCCTTGGCCTGAAAGACGTAGAACGACGGCTTGTCAGAACGCGCACCCGGGCTCTTGATATCGGGGACATTGACTTTTTCGCCCGTCGTTGCCTGGCTCTTGAGAAGGGCGTCGATCGCGTTGACCCAGGTCTCGGCCGGGACGGCGACGCTGCATCGCGACGCGGAGCGGAGTCCGAGGATCGCGAACTGCGTGTTCGAGAGATCGCCGTATCCGCGACTCTTGCCGGGCGAGTAGGACCAGTACCCGCTCTCGAGCTGCAACCTGGCGAGCCAGTCGACGCAGCGCGTCATGACCGTCTGCTGGGCGTCGCTCAGCGTGCGCTCGAACTCGAACGCTTCCCGCTGTTCGGGCGGCAGCTTCTCGAGCTCGAAACGCTCGTACATGGGCGCGCCGTGGGCATCGAGCGCCATCATGATGAGACCGACCTCGTAGGTGATCAGATCCTGCATCGCGGCAGTCGATGGATTCTCCACGATGAAGGCGATCGCCTTCTTGATCGACTCCTTGTGCTTGCTCAATCCCGTGCCGAGAAGCGCCACCACGGTGAGCGCGGTGGTGCCCACCTCGAACCGCCCCCCCCGCCCCCAGACACCATTCTCGCGCTGCCGATTGAGCAGAAAAGCGATCCCGCGATCGACAGACGCATTGACCTCGGCCTCGAAAGCGAACTCCGCTTTTTTCGAGTCCGTCCATGACCGCGGCTTGTTCCCCGACGAGCCCTCAACGACCACCGCATGGTCGGGAAGCTTCGCGCGATGTCCGCGAACGACTTGACTCGCGTAGGCGAGGGCATTCTCCACGAGATCGCGCGCGATCCGCCGTGTGTCGGCCGAACTGCTCGCGGCGCGCTCCGGTTCGCAGGCGAAAAAGACGACGCGCCCCTGGCCCCAGCCGAACTCGACGCACCACGGATTGCGGCCGTTGCTGTCCCGCGCGGCCACGATGCGGCACCGCGCCACGAGCCGGAAGCATTCGTCGGAGAGCGCGCGGCCCGTCCAGGTTCGATTGAGCCGCCTGTTGGAGATCGCGCAGGGAGTCGAGAAGAGAGGATGCTCCCTGTCGACGAACTCGAGCCGCTCCGCGGCCGCGCCGCCGCGAAGGAGCTGCATGCCGGGAATGAGCCAGTCCTCGCCAATCGCGTCCGGACCCTTCTGCGCGAAGACGAGCACGCACCCGCCCTGGCGCACGAACTGCTGCAGGCTGTCGCGCTGGGATTTCAGAAAAAGGCGGACGGCGGGATTGGAGGTGACGCCGGACGCGAGGACCAGAACACCCCGTCCTTTCAGACGGAATTCGCCCGATTCGATCTCGTTGAGCGGATTCCGGACGGAGTAACCATGGGATGCGATGAGCTCCCCGAGCGCGGTGATCGCGCTCTCAGGTGCGCGTTCCACGCAGACCACTTCCTGGACCGCGTTGAGATCGGACACTGTGCCGAGCAGAACAATCGCGGCACAGGAAACAATGAACGTACGGATCGCTTTCATTCCTCGCCAGACGACGTCGAAGGCCAATCGATCAGGTACTCGTCACTTCGATCGCATCAGCATAGGTCGCCTGGTAGACATTGTCCAGTGCGTCCACGGCGAAGGTGATCGTCCACGTGCCGACCGGAATGGCTCCGTTGTGGATCGTGTAGCTGGCGATGGAGAAGAGCGGCCCCGCGTAGGCGCGCTTGACCCCGAAATTCCAGTTGCCCGGATAGACCCAGGAGAATGTGCTGCCGCCTGCTTTCTCGGCAACGATCCACCAGTCATGGTCGACGCCCGACAGATCGCCCGGATCGAGGTGGATCGTCATGTTCACCGCCTGCGTCGACGGAACGCTGAGCGGCCCGTCCTGCCCGTCGATCTTGATGTCGGGTACCGGATCATTGCCCTCGAGCTGAATCGTTCCGGTCCACATCACCTCGGGCGGGCACTTGCCATAGTCGTTCCAGAGATCGTAGATCTCCTGTCCCTTGGAATTGGTCGTGTTCTCGTCGCGGAGGAACTCGACGAATTCCTTGCTCGTGCTCTGGTAGTAGAGCGTGACTTCAGCCGAGACCGCTCCAACGGGAATGGCATAGTCCGTCTCGTCCCAGTACTGGCCGTCGCTGTAGACAGCCTCGACCGGCGACCCGCCGAATTGGGCGTAGTTGGCATTCGTGAACCCGCGCGGCGGAATGCGGTTGTCCTTGAAGACCTTGTTGTTGAGCACGAAGTGGAACGACGGGCCGGGCTGCATTCCGAGCAGGCCGGCGAGGTCGTCGTCGAGTCCCGGCTCGATCTCGTAGATCTTCACGTCCGGATCGTGGGAGAGGACACCGGTGGCTGGATCGTATGCGCCCGACTCGGAGATGAGTATCTGGTCCGCGTCGTAGAACTTGACATTGATCCACAGGCGGCGTCCCTCGGGATAACCGGTGGGCAGCTTGTGGCCTGTCTCGTTGGTAACTGTCACCTCGAGGTTGGAACCGTCTTGACCGAGCGCGACAGTGGCCGCGTTCTGGAGCATGTAGCGGGCGCGGTCGATTCCGGCGAGAAGAGCGGTTTCATTGACCTTGTCGGGGTAGAGCATGGGGAGCAGGCTCGGCAACCAGGTGCTGCCGCCGGTCAGGTCATGAAGGGGCAGATCGTCGCGCACCGGCGGGTTGCCGTAGCTGGCGCCCTGTCCGGTCACGTCGCGCAGGTGGCAATCCTGGCAGGTGGCCACATAGTCGAGGTTGCCGCCGAACTGGGGCGCGTAGACCCCGCTGGGTGTATTGTACTCGCTGTAGAACCACTCGCTGTAGGTGCGCTCCACGGGGAGCAGGTGTGGGCCGAGAAATCACCCGCCGTGGTGTCGAACGCATTGGGAACGTAGTTGCCGAGGCCGTCCTTCTCGAAGGCGGTGTTGCTCACGTTGTGACAGGTCCCGCAGAGAGCGGCTTCACGGTGAAATGGTGAGACCAGAATCGGGTGTCCGCTCGAGGCGTCGACGAATGGCCCACGCCGCGCTCCCGTGGGATCGATCACCGCCATGCCGTTTCCGAACTCGCTTCCCGGAAAGCTGAGCGCGGCGAGGATGTCCTGGTCCTCGGGCGGATTCTCGGACGGGTCGTAGATCACATCGACGAGGCGGTGGCAGAGGTCGCAGGCCACACCGATCTCGTCTGTTTCGATCATCTGGCTGCCGTCAGTGGGCACTGACCGCCCCTGGAGCCACCCCCGCAGAAGATGGCACCGCAGGCAGAGGTCGCCCGAATCGGGCGCGTCCTGGTTGCCGATCACCATGTTGGCCTCGAAGAGCAGGTCGATCGACGCCTGGGCCATCATGCTCCCTTGCCAGTTGAAATGGGGCTCCACGTTCGGATCGTACCCCCCGTGGCAGACCTCGCACGCCTCGGGCGGATTGAGGATCCCCGCCTCGAAAGGCTGGCTGCCCGGCATGTCGAAGTCGCGCAGGGTGGTGGGCACGCGCCCGCCCTGGGGCGACACGATCGTGAAGACGGCGTCGCTGTCGTCTGAACCCTCGTTGAAGGCATTGTCGGTGGCCACCACGCGATAAACAGCGTCCGGCGTGGGCCGGTTGGCCGGAAACCAGGTATGGCTCCCCGTGTTGGCGATGCCGATCGCGACCGGCCGATAAGTCACACCGTTGTCGAGGGAGAGATAGAGGTCGATCCCCGCGATGCCGCTGTCGTCCGATGCGAACCACTGCACCGTGGTTCCCGTGTTGGCCGTGTAGACCTCCCCGCCGTTGGGAACGAGCACGACCACGTCGGGCGGCGTGGTGTCGTCGCCCAGTCCGGGGATGAGATTGTTCTGGATGTCGGCGAGGTCGACGTTGAACGTGTTGCTCACGTTCGATGGTGTGAATCCCGGAAAGGTGGGCGTGTTGTCGAAGTTGATCGTGTCGGTCACCTCGATCAGGTTGCTGTACCCGTCGCTGTCCGAATCGTCGTTCTCGATCGATTGGACCGCGCTGCGCCGGCCGTTGGGATTGCTCGGGAAGTCGTTGAGAATCGCTTCCAGGGCCAGGCCGTAAGAATTGCGCGTTCCGCCGCCGGCGAAATCGAAGTGGCACATGCTGCAGTGGTTGGGATGACTCGGCACCGTCTCGATCGTCGTTCCCACGGCGGAGGGATAGACGTCAAAGAACGCCGAGCGCAGGTTGCTCCGCGCCCCTGCCTCGTCAGTCAAGCCGACCATGACCAGACCGAAAACCAGAAAAACAACAAGAGAATTTACACGGAATGAAGTACCCTGTCGCGCCACCATGATGTCCTCCTCTCCATGAACAGACGAACTCGATCGGCGCAAAAGGACGAAACAAACCGACGTGACTCCGGCTGCACGTTCTGGTGCGTCGAATGATCTCTATGATCGCGAATGAAATCGCATTATGTTTTTCCGCGTGCCCTCCAGGTCTATTGTTACAGAAATCGCCTCGATTCGGTATGGGACCAATACGTATTTATAAAAGTTCTTATTGATATCTGTTATCAATTGGAGGTGGGACCATCAACGTGTTGAGTGCCCTCAACCGTGCGCACAATCAACCGATTGCGCGCAATCCCTCGTCAAGGACGATCAGGTACTTGTCGACCGGCATGTAGTCGGTGAGCGAGTTACCCGTGCCGAGCGCGTAGTGCCCATCGTGAAAACAGGCTTCGATCTTGCGGCGCGTCTCGCGACGGATCTCTTCCTCGGTGCCGCGGCAGATCAGATCGACGTCGACGCCGCCGAGAGGCGTGACCCGGTCGCCGTGGCTGCGCTTGAATTCTTCCACGGGCAGGATCACCTCCTCGAAGGAATGCTTGGCGTCGATCCCCACATCGTCGGCCAGATCATCGTAAACCTCGTCGAGGCACCCGCAGGAGTGGAGGATGAAGGGTTTGTCAACAGCGTGGGCAAGGTTGACGAGCTTCCTGTACGTTGGAAAAACCAGGCTCCTGAGATCGTCGGGCCGCAGGAAGGTGGCTGTCTTGTACCCGAGGTCGTCGCCCTGACGGAGCGCGCCGATCGCGTCCATCGTCGCGAGCTGCGCGGCGGCGGCCACGATGAGCGACCCGATCTTGTCGAACATGGCGCCCACCAGGTCGGGCGCATCGACGAGCGCATAGGAAAGCCCCTCGATGCCCATCATCTGGGACACCCACTCGAAAGGCCCCATGCACACGCCGCCCACGATGGCGGCGCCCTCGGGCAGACAGGCCGCGGCCCGCTCGAAGTGGCCGAAGTCGATCGGGCGCGATTCATCGGGCCACGGATAGCGTTCGAAATCGTCGATGTTGCGAATCACGACGTGGGCCTCGCTGCCGTGGCTCTCCTTCCGCGTCGCCGGTGCGAGCGGACAGTCGAGGGGGATCTCCATGGGCACGCAGTCGAAGCCGAGGTCGAGCCAGAAGTTCACGTAGATCTTCCAGAAGTCCTCGTACTCGGCGGCCATCGTGTCAAAGGGTACGCCCGTGCAGCGGGCAATGAACTCGGGCGACGCGAAGTGCTCGTAAAAGGGCAGGTGAGTGGGACGGCCCCTCCGCTCGAGCACCTTGAGGAACTGTTCGAAATCAGGAGCGCGGTCGGCCAACTCCTCGATCTTGAAAGTCATGGTCTCTCCGATCAGGCTCACTCGTCGACGGGAAGGTGCTTGTACCAGGAAAAGTAGATTGTCACCGCGCAGACCGCGAAGAGGGCGCCACAGACCGTCGCCCGCAGGTGCCAGTGACCCACGAAATACATGGGACCGAGATAGAGAGCGGTCAGTCCCACCACGGCCACGGCCGCGTTGAAGAGCGACCGTGGGGCTGACTCGCTCGACGGCCGCGCCCGTCGCTCCAGTTCTCCCACCGAGTGCTTCACCGGCGCCCAGAATCCGAAAGGCCGCACCGTGGTGTAGAAGTCCTCGAGCGTACGACTCATCGTCGGCCTGGTGAGGTAGGTCACTGCCACGCTGGCCAGAAGCGATCCGCCGCAGATGGCGGGGAAAATCTGATAGATCGGGATCTCGGGCACGAAGAGGGCGATGACCGAGAGCAGGATCCCGCCCACCACGCCGGCCGCATACCCCCAGCCGTTGATCCGCCACCAGTACCAGCGCAGCACATTGGGCACGATCGTGCTCGCGCCGAGAGCCATCATCATCCAGCCCCAGATCTGGCCGATCGACTCGGCGCGGAAACCAATGAGGATTCCGGCGATCACGATCGCCACGGTGGCAATGTAGCTCGTGCGGATCAGGTGCTTCTCGTCAGCGTGGGGGCGAAAGATCGGCTGCCAGATATCGCGCACCACGAAGGCCGCACCGCTGTTGACCGTCGACGAGAAGGTCGACATGAACGCCGCCAGCAAGCCGGCGATCACCACGCCCCTGATCCCGGCAGGTAGATATTCCTGGAGCACGGCGGGCATCACTGTTTCGGGATCGCGCGCGTCCATCACACCGGAAAGGGCGAGGAGTGTGATTCCCGCCACCATCCCCCAGCGGACCACGAGAAAGAAGGGCCACGCCGCGGCCAGCTTGCACGCATCGCGCACGCTGGCGGCGGCGAGGTGACGCTGGAAGTCGTAGAGCTGGCCCGGTCCGCCCGCGTTCATGAGCAGGCCCTTGACCACCCAGGTCACGGTGAGCAGGCCGAACATCTGGTAGGCGGCGTGGTCGGTCCCGGCGAGGTGGTCCATGCGCCACGTCGGTGTGAGGCGTACGAAATCCGCGGGTACTGAAGACGCGACGATCTCGGGGCTGAGGTTCGTGTAAGCGACCACGACGATCACGATGCCCGACGCCGTGAGGATCACCGTCTGGATCACGTCGGTCACCACCACGCTGTAGAGACCTCCCACCGCCACGTAGAGTGTGGTCACGCCGAAGACGAGCGTGGCGAGCACCGCGGCCTGGTTGTCGACGATCCACTGCGACGCAAAGGGCAGGTGGGCCGCGATGCTGTCGAGAGGGAGATAGACCTCTGCGAACTTACCGATCCCCCGAAATGCGTAACCGACGCAGGCGGCCGTGAGGAGGATCGCCAGGAAAGCGGACGCATAGCGCGCCGCGCGGCCGCCGCGATCCTCGCCGAAGCGCGTTTTCATCCACTCGGCAGCGGTCATCACCTTCGAGCGCCGCACCCAGCGCGCCATGTAGGCGAGGCCGAAGGCGGGCAGCGCCACCCCCCACATCCAGTGATGCCACCACGACTGCATACCGAGAACATAGAAGACCGACACCATCCACATGGTGCCGGTGATATCGAAGTTGGACACGGCCCCCGACATGGCGAGCATCGACCAGTGCATCCTCTTGCCGCCGAGGAAGTAGGCTTCCAGGTTCTGCGCCGCCCGGCGGCGGTACCAGAGACCGGCCGCGATGACGATCGCGAAGTAGGCGCCGATGGCAACGAGATCGAGTGGGTTCATGTTTCGTTCTCAGCTCCCGCCGTTGAACAGGTCGATCGCCTCGAACATGGCCACGATGTTCTCGGGCGGCACCTCGGGCAAAATGTTGTGTTCCGTGTTGAACACGAAACCGCCTCCCGGCGCAAAGATTTTGAGTCGCTCGAGCACGTGGTCCTTCACCGCGTCGGGTGTCGCCCTGCCGAGCAAGTTGCGCGTGTCGCAGCCGCCTCCCCAGAAGGCGATCTCCCTGCCGAACTCCTTCTTCAGCTTTTCCGGTTCCATGTCGCGGCAGGTCGTCTGCACGGGATTGATCACATCGTAACCCGCCTCGATGAGATCGGGCAGGAGCGCGTGAATCGAGCCGCAGGAGTGGAGAAAGGTGCGCATCTTGCTGTTGGCGTGCACGTAACCGCAGAGCGCGCCGTGGCGCGGTTTGAACAGGGCGCGGTACGATTCGGGCCGCATGAACGGGTTGCTGTCCATACCGAGATCGTCGCCGAATCTCAAGATGTCTACCACATCGCCCACGGCGCGGCAGACCTTCTCGAGGGTTGCCAGGTGCAGTTTCATGAGCGCGTCGAGCAGCCGCTCCACCTCCTTCGGCTCCGTGATGATGTCGACGAGAAAATTGTCAAGGCGGCGCAGGAAAGTCCCCCACTCGAAAAGGTTGCACCCGCAGACGACCATGATCGCCCTGTCGGTCGCGGCGCGCAGCGCGATCGCCTCGGCGCGCAGCGTGTCCCAGAATCGCTCCTCGCCCGCGTGGTCCCAGGGGCTGTGGGCGAAGGCCTGCCACATGACTTTACCCATCGCCTCCGGCAATCGTTCGTAGTCGGAAGGGTATCCGTCGATGTAGGGAAAGTGTGTCTGGTCGAAGAAGGCGCTCTTCGCGGGCATCCGGGCGATCGGCATCCCGTCGGCACTGCGCGCGGTCCAGCCGCCGTCATCGTCCCGCTCCGGCCTGAACCATCGCGGGTACAAGGCGCGCTGACCGTCGGGGAGGGCGATCTCGTACCAGTCCCCGCTCCGCGTGTTGAACGCCCGCCCCAGATCGACGGCGTCGATGGCGAAACGATCGAGGAGCGCCTCCTCGGGCTCGGCGAGCTGCTGCACCACGTCGTAGATGCGCGTCGCGCCCGATGCGATCGCGAGGTGTGTCTTGAGGTTGCCGTAGGCGATCGCCGAGATACCCGAGCTCGGTGTGGCGCCCAGATCGACGGGCACCCTGTCCGGCTCCTTGCGGTCGATGGCGGCGAGTACTCTTTCGCGCGGTGTCATGCTCATTTGATCACTCCTTCCCTTCTGTCACGCGCAGTGTGCGGTCGACGCTGTAAGACTTTCCCGCGCGGACCTCGATGAGCGCCTCGCGCTCGCCGTAACGCAAGGGGAAGGAGCCATCCTGTTTCGGCCTGATCACTGCCGCCACGAGGGCGCGGTCTTTCCACGAGATATCGATCTCGTATCCACCGCGCGCGCACAGACCCGTGACCGACCCGTCGGGCCACGCCGCCGGAAGGGCGGGCAAAAGCTCGATCGCGTCGGCGTGGCTCTGGAGAAGCATCTCGGCGATACCCGCCGCCCCGCCGAAGTTGCCGTCGATCTGAAAGGGCGGGTGGTTGTCGAAGAGGTTGGGCAAGGTCGATTTCTTCAGGAGGAGCTGCACGTTCCGGTGCGCCATCTCGGCGTCTTTCAAGCGCGCCCAGAAGTTGATGATCCAGGCGCGGCTCCAGCCCGTGTGGCCGCCGCCGTGTGCGAGGCGGTGCTCGATGCTCTTTCGCGCCGCGGCGACCATGGCGGGTGCGCTGTGCGCGGTGTACTGACTGCCCGGGTGAAGGCCGAAGAGGTGCGACATGTGGCGGTGGCCGGGTTCGGCCTCCTTGTAAGGTGCGCGCCATTCGAGGATCCGGCCGTCGGGACCGATGGCGGGGAGGGCGAGCTTTTCTCTTGCCGCCAGGACCCTGGCGCAGAATGGGTCATTGATGCCAAGCGCCTCGGCAGCCTCGAGACAGTTGGTAAAGGTTTCCCAGATGATCTGCTGATCCATGGCGCATCCCATGGAGAGCGAGATGCGTTTCCCGTCGGGGGCGATGTACTTGTTCTCGGGCGATGTGCTCGGTCCGGAGACGAGCCGGCCCGTTCCCGGTTCCTCCACGAGCCAGTCGAGAAAGAACTCGGCCGCCTCGCGCAGCGCGGGCCAGGCGCGCGATGCGAGGAACTCCCTGTCCCGGGTGAAACGGTAGTGCTCCATGAAATGCTGGGCGCACCAGCCGCCCGCCATGGGCCACATTCCCCAGCTCACATGACCCTGGGGCGTAGTGTAGTGCCAGGCGTCGGTAGTGTGGTGGGCGACGAATCCGCCGCAGCCGTAAACAATGCGCGCGGTCCGGCGGCCGCGGGCGCGCACGCCGTCGACAAAGTCGAAGAACGGTTCGTGGCACTCGGGGAGGTTCGCCACCTCGGCGGGCCAGTAGTTCATCTGGATGTTGATGTTGATGTGGTAGTCGCTGTTCCACGGGGCGGCGATGTGTTCGTTCCAGATTCCCTGCAGGTTGGCGGGGAGGCAGCCGGGCCTCGACGAGCAGATCAGCAGGTACCGGCCATACTGGAAGAAGAGCGTCGCTAATTGCGGATCGCGGCTGTTCGGGTTCACATCTTTGGTTTCTGTGCTCCCCACACCGGTCCCCGCGGCGCCATCGGCCGTCGCCGGGCGGCCGACTCTGTAATCCCTGAGACGCTCGTCGGTGGGCCGGTCGGCGGCGGCGGTCCGGCCGAGGTCGAGTGTGACGCGGTCGAAGAGGCGCTGGTGGTCGCCCACGCTACGTCCGCGCAACGTCGAATAGTTCCTCTCCGCTGCTGCGTTGAGCGTGTTGCAGCACCTTTGGACAAGATCCTCGTCGAGCGGAGCCGATGGATCTCGACGGTTGTAGTCAGTGGCCGCGGCAAGAAGAAAGGTCACACCATCGGCGTCGCGGATCGCGAGGGCGCCGTCACTCACGGACAGGGTTCCACCCTCGGGCCGGGCTTCGACGCAGGCGGCAAAGCGCACACCGAGACGTTTTCCATCGTGGCTCGCCTGGCCGGTCAGGACGAGGCGGTTCGTTCCCGACGCGGTTGTGGTTGCGTCAGCAGGGCGATCGAGGGACGCGTCGAGAGAAATCTGCCCCGGCCGGTCAGCGGTGACGCGGACGACGAGTACCTGGTCGGGTGCTGACGCGAAGACCTCTCGCGTGAATAGAACCCCGCCCGACTCGAAGCGCGTTGTGGCGATCGCCGTGGAGAGGTCGAGCGCGCGGCGATAGGACTCGCGCCCGTCCGACGGGTCGACTGCAGATCGGTCCGCACCCACCATGGTCAGCCGGAGATCGCCCAGGGTCTGGTAGCTGCGCGGGTGCAGGCGGGGACTCATCACGCCCTTCTGCATGACGGCCTCACCCTCGGAGCACTTCCCCTCGAAGAAGAGGCCACGCGCCTTGGCAAGCTGCTCGGCCGCCCCTGTCGGGTCCTCGTAGGCGTCGTACGATCCGGCCCAGATCGATTCCTCGTTGAGCTGAATGCGCTCCTCGACGACCCGTCCGAACACCATGGTGCCGAGGCGCCCATTGCCCACGGGCAGTGCGTCCGTCCATCGCCCTGCCGGCTGCCGGTACCAGAGCTCGAGCGACGTTTCCCCCGGCGTCTTGGAAATTTCTTCGTCCGGCAGGGCCGGGTCGGTTAGGCAGCACCAGACACAAAGCAAGAGACAAAAGGATTTCAGCAATTGCATGGACAGTCCTCTGCGAGGAATTCAAGAAAAGGAATCTCGTTGCACACGATTTCGGCCAATCAAGCAAAAGCCCTTCGCGCCTTCATTGCCACATATTTTTTTGGGCCTCATCGCTCACACCAAAGGCTTCGTGCCAAAGCAAACATGCCGAGTGGGCATTTCCGATTCGATGTTGGCTGGGAGTGGACTTTTTAGATGAGTTTTGATATATTAGTCTCCTCATTTCGGTGAAACGCACAGGTCCCGGCTGGAGATGATCCGGCAGGCGGACAAGGAAAGGGTCAAAGGAGGAAAGCATGTTCAGACCACTATATTCCATTCTCGTCTTTCTCTTCTTCGTCGGAATCGTCCATGGCGCGATCATCTTTGTTCCCGATGACTACCCAACCATCCAGGGCGCGATCGACGCTGCCGCCAGCTCCGATTTTGTCGCTGTCAGGGCGGGCACCTACGTGGAGAACATCGACTTCACGGGCAAGGACATCACCGTGGTGAGCGTCGACGGGCCGGCAACGACCACCATCGACGGCGGCTCCCTGGGAAGCACGGTCACCTTCGTCAACGGCGAGGGGCCCGACTCGGTGATCGATGGATTCACCATCACCAACGGCTACACCACGGTCTACCTCGTGGGCGGCGGCGTTCACTGCGCCGCAACCTCCCCCACGATAAGGAACAACCGGATCGTCGGAAACCACTCCGACTTCGAGGGCGGCGGCGTCCTGTGCATCCACACCGGCACGGCGCTCGTCGAGAACAATCTCATCGAGGACAACTGGGCCCACGACGGCGCCGGCATCAGCTGCATGTGGGGCGGCGACGCGACGATCGTCGGTAATGACATCTCCCTGAACACGGCCGACAACGCGGCCGGCATCCACTGCAACGGCGCCGCACCGTTGATCCAGCGCAATCGCATCTACGGGAACGACTGCCAGGTCTTCAACGGCGGCGGGATCAACCTCGGCGAATCGTCGCCCGTCATCGTGAACAACCTGATCTACGACAACCTCGCCAGCTGGTCGGGCGGCGGGATCTATGCTGAAAACGGCTCCGCGCCCACGATCACCAACAACACGATCTACTCCAACATCGCCGACGAGGGAGGCGGGATCTACTGCAAGGGAAACACGAACACGATTACCGTGGCCAACACGATCCTCTGGTACAACTATGCGCTCACCGGACCGGAGATCCACGTCGGAGCCGCCGGCGAGCCGGGCGACCTGTCGATCGACTTTTCGGACGTCTACGGCGGACAGGCCTCGGTCCACGTCGAGTCGGGAAGCACCCTCACCTGGGGGCAGAACAATATCGATGACGATCCTCTTCTGGCCGATCCGGGGAGCGATGATTTCCACCTCACCTACAACTCCCCCTGCCGAGACGTGGGTGCGAACAATGCGCCCGGAGTGCCTTCCGTTGATTTCGAAGGCGATCCGCGCATCGTCTCGTCGACTATCGATATCGGCGCCGACGAGTTCTACTACCATCTCTATTACACGGGCCGGATCATTCCGGGCAACAGCATCACAATCAAGTTCATAGGACTCCCCGGTTTCGGCGTGAGGCTCGGAACGCACAACACGATCCAGGATCCGCCCCAGTCGACACAGCACGGCGATCTCTACCTCCAGACTCCCCTTTTGGGCGACTGGCCGCTGGGGAGCGTGCCCGGTGACGGCGTCTTCGTCTTTCCCGCCACCGTGCCCACGTCGTGGGTTTCGGGCGAGACGTGGTACTTCCAGGCGCTCGTGGGACAGTGGGGCCATCCCTACACGCGGATCACGAACCTGATGACCTTGACGACGGAGTGATCTCAAGTCTGAATAACAACAAAATCGCAACCAATTCCTGCGAAGAGCGTCAGATCAACCTCAATTTTGCTCCACAACTAACCGTCATTTCGTCAAATCTTTAAACAAGATGACATACATCTTGTTTAATTACTGAAGGGCGGCATCATGCCCTTCTCGCTGGAGGAGCCCGAGCCCTTGCCGCTTCTCGAAAGCATTCTCGCCAAGATTCTCCAAAGCGACATCCCGCGGGTCGCTCGGATACGCGTCGACGAGATCGATCTCATCCGCAAGATGCTCGCCTTCATCGGCCGCTCCGACGTGGACGGCATCAATTACTCGTCGATCTCACGAAACCTGGGCATCACGAAGTACAAGGCCGAGAGTTACATCCGCCTGATGGAGCAGGCCTTCGTCCTCCACCAGGTGTTTCCCAAGGGAACGAATGTACTCAAGGAGCCCAAGGTGCTCATGACCGTGCCTTATCGGCTTTTGTTCAGGCCCTACGAGGAGGCGCTCGGCGCCCTGCGGGAGGATTTTTTCGCCACCATGTTGACCGCGTCGGGAATCTCTTTCCACTACTTGAAGTCGACACGCGGGAGCAAGACGCCCGATTATCTGATTCCGCATTCCGGGGATAAGATCGTTATCGAGGTTGGAGGCAAGGGGAAGGGACGGGAGCAATTCAAGGGGATCAAGGCTGATAAGAAAGTGATTTTTTCGCACTCTGATGATCTGGAACCGCGAGGTATCCGGCGACCGTTGTTTCTGTTGGGAATGCTCACTTGAAAAGGAAACAGAAGTGGAGTCGGAACGGCATGAACGTCTTGCGAGCCACAGCGATTCTCGTCGCTTCATTGGCCGGCGGGTCGTGGAATTCTAACCGCCAAGCGCGACGGAACAGCAGATTGCGCTCGTTCCCGTCGAGGGATTGTCTGAAGTCGGAGTCGTTCAGGATTTCAATGTCGACAGGTTCTTTTAAGCCCCTTTGAGATAGGCCCTTCCATTGAATCTCCACGGCCCGTCACATGGACCGCCCACGGCGCGGGTGCGTCCCACCACCGATCAAGAACGCATCACGACGGAGCTCATGATTCTGTCCGAAGGTGAGCGCACGCCGAAGCATCAAAGATAGTTAACAATTGATTCAACGTTAAGTATAATTTGATACTGTATTTAGTCGCCTAATAATCCATTGCTGTTTCAATCTTGACGCGCTGTCTTCCAATGCTTTTTTGGAAAACCAGTGGCCGCAGTCCATAGAGGCTCTTTGAATATCCGTCTTCACGATCTATTGCACTGTTCCCGTTTCAGGAGGTACACCGATGCGTTTCTCGAAATCAGTGCTCTTCGTCCCCGCTTTTCTATTTTTCCTGTGCTCGACCCTCATTGCGGGGGAGTACACCGGAACGATCACCTTCTCTTCAGATGATCTGACCGTGGCCCACCGTAACGGACTCGACTTTGTCTCGCTCGTCAACGGTGTGCCCTCGGGCCCCGCGGGCGCGCCGGCGCTTCCCGTTGTGCAACTCGATGTGGCCATTCCATGGGCGGCCGCGGTGCAGAAGGTTTCGATCGTGCGCTTCGAAACGATCGACCTCGACGGCGCCTTTGACGTGGCGCCGCTGACGAAGCCGCGGATCGTCTCGAGCAAGGACAAGGAGCCCGATCCCTTCGTGAAGGACGGCACGATCTACGGCAACGATGCCTTCTATCCGGGACAGATCTCCTCGGTCCTTTCCACATGGGAAATGGTGGGCCAGCGTTTCGCCAAGATCGCCCTCCACCCGGTGCAGTACAATCCCGTGTCGGGAACGCTGCGGCTCGCCACAGAGATCGAGTTCACGATCGAGTGGCTCGATACGGCCAATCCCCCGGATCAAAAAACAATCAACCTCTCCAAAACAGGCCGGAGCCACTACGACAACCTCCTCAAGGAGAAGGCTTTCAACCCCGCTGACGTGACGATCCCCCTCTTCGCGGGATCGAAAAGCCGGGCTCTTCCGGCCGGACAGTACGAACACGTGATCATCACCCCCCAGGCGTTCGAGAACGACTGGGACGCTCTCGTCGACTGGCACAATCGCAAGGGCTATCCCGACATCGTGATCACGCGGGAATACATCGACGCCAACTACTCGGGCGACAGCCGCGAGCGGATCAGGGAGTTCGTCGACGACGCCCACACCACGTGGGGCGCGCGCTTCTTCCTGATCGGCGCCGACGGCGGCACCACTTCGGAGCGGGTCCCCTACCACGAGCGCTACCTGCTCGGCGAGGACGTGCCCAACGACACCTTCTACTCCGACCTCAGCGGTTTGTCCGGCGACTGGGTGGTCGACGTGAGCGTGGGCCGCGCGTCGGTGAGAAACTCGTCGCACATCGACGACTTCATCGACAAGGTGCTCCACTACGAAAAGACGCCCACCCTGAGCAACTACGGAAAGAGGGTGCTCTTCCTCGGGTTCGACCTCGACTCCAGCACGCCGGGCGAGGACACCAAGATCGACATCGACAGCAGCTACATCCCCTCGTACATCACCCTCGACAGGGAGTACGACAGCGAGTCGGGCAGCCACCTGGGCGACGTGATCGGCTACATGAACTCCGGCCCCAACCTGGTCAACCACATCGACCACTGCAACTGGAGCGTCTGGGGAATGGGGTACGTGGACCACGGCGATCTCATGGACGCGGGACACGTCAACTCCCTCAGCAACGGGTGGGACCTCATGAACTTCTACACCCTGGGGTGCCTGGCCAGCGCCTGGGACTACTCGGAAAGCCTTTCCGAGACATTCATGCGCAAGGTGGGCAACGCCGGGGTCTCGTTCACGGGCAACACGCGCTACGGATGGTACTCGCCGGGGCATCACAACCTCTACTCGGCTCTCTACGAGATCCGCTGGTGGCACGTGCTCTTCACCGACAACGACTACCACGTGGGCGACACCCTCAAGGAACACAAGAACGACTACTATCCCACCAACGAATACTACGAGTACATCTTCACCGAGCTCAACCTGCTCGGCGATCCGGCCATGCCGCTGTGGACCGACGATCCCGACAGCCTGGCCGTGACCCATGACGACCCGATCAGCACGGGCAGCCAGAGTTACAGCGTGAACGTCAAGTCGGGCGGATCGAACCTTCAGGGCGCGCTCGTCTGCGTCTGGAAGGACACCGAGGTCTACGACTACGACACGACCAACTCGTCGGGGAACGCGAGCTTCACCATCGATCCTCTCACTGCCGGTACGCTTCTTCTCACGGTGACTGCGCAGAACAATGTCCCCTACGGTCACCGTCGATGCGAACAGCCCGCCGGTGATCGGTGACGTCGACCCCGAGGACGGCGGTGTGGCCGGCGGAACGTCGGTAACGATCACGGGGAGCAACTTCACCACCACCGCTGATACGGACGTCTACTTCGGCGGCGCGGACGCATCGGACGTGGTCGTCGTCGACGCGTCGACGATCACCTGCACCACGCCCGGTCATGGAGCCGGCGCGGTCGATGTGGAGGTATCCAACTCGAATGGTTCGGACACGCTGAACAACGGCTTCACCTACCACAACGCGCCCTCGATCTCCGGTGTCAACCCCGACGAGGGTCCGATCGGCGGCGGAACGTTCGTCACGATCACGGGTAGCGATTTCACCACCCTGGGATCGACGACGGTGACCTTTGGCGGAAATGGCGCCTCGGGCGTCAACATCGTCAACGCGACGACGATCACCTGCACCACGCCCGCCCACGCGGCCGGAAGCGTAAACGTGACCGTGTCCAACGACTTCGGATCCGACACGCTGAACAATGGTTTCGCCTATTTCAATCCACCCACGATCTCGTCGATCGATCCGGAAGACGGTCCCACGGCGGGCGGAACGGGTGTGACCCTTTACGGCAGCGACTTCACCAACTCGGCCGACACCGACGTCTACTTCGGCGGCGCGGCCGCGTCGAGCGTGAACGTGGTCAACTCAACGACCATCACCTGCACCACGCCGGGCCACTCGGCCGGAACGGTCGATGTGGAAGTGACCAACTCCTTCGGATCGGACACTTTGCCCAATGCATTCACCTATCACAACGCGCCGAGCGTCTCCGATGTCGACCCGGACAACGGACCTGAAACCGGCGGAACGTCGGTGACAGTGACGGGCGGTGATTTCACCACCCTCGGCACGACGACGGTGACCTTCGGCGGAGCGAACGCGTCGGGCGTGAACGTGGTCAACGCGACCACCATCACCTGCACCACGCCCGCCCAGGTTGGCGGCCTGGTCGACGTGACCGTGGCCAACGATTTCGGTTCGGACACCGAGATCGACGGTTTCAACTACGAGCTCGGCGATCCTGTTCCCGACATCAAGGTCAACGGCCTCGACGACGATTTCACGGTGAGCTATCCCACGCAACTGACGATCACCATCTCGCTCGATCCGGGCGATCAGGCCGGCGTGCCTCACGATTACTGGGTCAATGCCGAGATGAACGGCACCTATGACTACTGGTGGGTTTATCCCAATTCGTGGAGATTCTCCTCGATCCCGAAACGGGCGATCGCCTACGACCTCGTTCCCCTGTCTGACTACCAGGTCGGACAGGCCACGCTGCCCGTGGGAACGTGGAAGTTCCTCTTTGCCGTGGATAAACTGAACAACATCTACCAGGGCACGTACAGGGACGAGATCACCGTTACGATCAACTGACCTGGAGTCACACGCACGGAATGCTGCCGGACTTGGACACCGCGGGGTGCGGTTTCCCAGTCCGGCAGTTTCTTAGACGGCGGCGAGAATCCTGTCGATGCTTCCCATCGTGTCGTCGATCTGTTCCGGTGCGGTGAAGCCGATCGTCATGGCATCGACCAGCTCGTTCTGCAGGACATACCTCAGGGACGCCTCGCGTTGCGCGGGCGAGGTGAGGTCGCCGCATCCGAAGATCTTCATGCCGATCACGCCCTTGCCATTGGCGCGGGCGCGCTTGAGAGTCTCGGCCACACGATCGGTCGTGGCGTCGGCGTCCATGCGTTTGTGGTCGTGATTGATGCGCGCCAGGATCACGTCGACCCAGGGATGGTCGGCCGCCCTTTCGAGCGCGGCGTGAGTGTGGCACGAACAGCCCACGGCGCGCACCGCGCCTTTCTCTTTCAGCTCGGAGAGCTCGTCGCGCATCCTCTCGAGCTGTTCGGGCCATTGGCTGTCCTGCACGCAGTGGATGAGACAGACGTCGATCTCCTCGACACCCATCTCCCCGAGAAAGCGCTCCACCTCGGGCCGGGCCGTGTCGGTGGGCGTCATCTCGGGCGCCTCGGCGAACCAGACCTTGCTCAGGATCGCGATCTTGTCGCGCGCGATCGCGCCGGTCTTGAGGGCATTCCTCACAAATTCGTGGGAACCGTAGAGATCGGCCGCATCGACAAAGGCCGAACCGCGATTCTGGCCGTGGGCCATGAGCCGCGCGAAGTTCTCCTCACCGAGCCTGGTCTGATCGGACGCGTTCTTCCAGCCGTGGGTGCCCGTTCCCATGGCCACGCGGGGTACGACCACTCCGCTCGTTCCGAGCGGGACGCGGTCAGCGGCCGTGAGCGGGGCTTCGACGCAGTGCTCGGCGCACCCGGCGAGCAGGGCCGATGCGCCGAGCACGGTCCGCTTGACAAAGGTTCTGCGCGATACAGAGTCGTTCATCGTCTACTCCCGTGGAAATCGTCTAATCCCGGATTACCTGTCTTCTTCGAGCTTGAATTTCGCCTTGTTCTTCTTCCACCAGTCTTTCCACTCATCTCTCTCCTGGCCGAACTCCTGACCGGTGAGAGCCTGAAGCGCCCGGACCCCATCGGCCACGAGCCGGCCCGTTCCCTGCCTGCCGCGGCCGAACTTGTAGAGCAGGTCGATGAGGGCGTCGACCGACTTCTTCGACTGGATGCGGCCGAGTGCGGCGAGCTTGGCCTGGCCGGCCTGGATGGCCGCGTTCCGACCCTTGAAGCCCCAGAAATCCTTGGCCAGAGGCGAAATGGCCTTGGGATCGCCGATGTGGCCGAGCGCGGCGACCACGGCCACGTAGACGGAAAGATTTTCCTCGTTGGGTTTCAGCGCCTTGACGAGAAGGGCGACCACGTTCCGGCGCCCCATCCGGCCGAGCAGCTCGGCAGTCTTCTCGCGCACGGTCAGGCTCTTGTCGGGCAGCCCCTTCTTGGCGATCGACAGGGCCGCCGCGTCGTGGTCGAGAAGGGCGAGTTTCTTCATGGCCGCGATCTTTTCGGGATCGCTCATCTTGGAGTAGAGCTTCTCGAACTCCTTGGCCGCCGCCTTGACCACCTTGGGATCGAGCTCCATTCCCTCGGGCTCCTCGCCATTGATGTGAATGTACCGGAAAGCGAAATCGACCTCGGCCCGGCCGAAATTGACGCTCAGCCGCGTGGGAAGGTCGAAACCGCCGATCGCGCGGTACCCGCCGTAGGTGTAGGAACTCTCGATCTCCTCAGCCTTTCTGCCCGCGCGGTCGACGGTCTTGCCCTGGAGGCGAAAGAGCCCGTTCACGGGCGTGTATGAAGGAACAACGACGGACTCCTGATTCTGCCCGCCGCGCTCCGCCCTGAGAACTAGCTTCGTGTCCGCGTCGAAGAGAACCTTGCAAAGGTTCCCGTCCTCCCCGGTGCAGGTGATCGCGATCCCCTCGTCGGTCCCCTCCATGGTCCTCTTGCCTTTTTCGAGGTCGGCAAGGACGCATCCTGCCACGAGATCCTTCCAGAGGCCGCGGAGAGCGCCCCGGACCATGTTGCCCGACTGGCCCCGTCCCTGTTGCGCGTCAGTCCCAATCTCCTCGACGTCGGGACTCTCCCACTCGTAGGTCACCACATCGTGTGACTGAGCGGGCATGTTGAAAAATGCATGGAGCGTCTCCTGCCCCCCCCCTCGCCGGCCGCCGCCGCCCCGCCTGTCCCTTCCGGCAGGCGCCTCGCCGCCCGTGGCGAACACCTTGATTTCCATGCCGAACGACTCGAGGCCATCGAAAGCGTGGAGCACGTACTTTTCACGCGCGTCGGCGAGAAAGTCCTCGATCATCCCGGCCTCGTCGGTCCCGGCCTTGACCGCCGGATCTGGATTGTCTTCCTGGGCGAGAAGAAAGGAAGGTGAAAAGATGATCCAGCCGCAGAAAATCAGAACGAGGAGGATTGCGCCGACCAGGGCCTTTTGTCCGATCATGATTGACTCTCCCACGGGAGGCGGAACTGTTGCCGCCTCTGATTATGATATAGCAGCCCTCCTAAACCGCAAGTCATCGGGAAAGTTCCGGCCCATCGCGACGCGGGAGCGACCATTGCGATTTCGCCAGATTAGGCTATTCTCAACGGGGACAGGGGCCGCGAAACGAGGGTGAAAGGATGACGTCCGTATGAACGCGATCAAGATTCCGGCTCTCTTCGTGCTCGCCTTCGGCGCAGCGCTCGCGTGCACGGCTTGCGACCGCGGGGCGACGGATGATACTGAAAAGGAGCACATTTCCATGAACGACGACGAGTTGAAAGAGCGGCTCACTCCGGAGCAATATTCGGTCACCCGGCAGAACGGGACCGAGCCCCCCTTCGCCAACGAATACTGGGACAACAAGAAGCCCGGCATCTACGTCGACGTGATCTCCGGCGAGCCTCTCTTCACGTCCCTCGACAAGTTTGACTCGGGCTGCGGCTGGCCGAGTTTCACCGCCCCCATCGACGGCGAGAAGGTGGTCGAGAAAGTCGACGAGAGCCAAGGCATGATCAGAACCGAGGTGCGATCGACGAAGAGCGACTCCCACCTGGGCCATGTCTTCGAAGACGGGCCCGCGCCCGGCGGATTGCGCTATTGCATCAACTCGGCCGCGCTGCGGTTCATTCCCGAGGACCGGCTCGAAGCCGAGGGCTATGGACATTACGCGTCTCTCTTCAAGGACGATGGGCAGGGATCCAGGGACTCACAGACTCAGACCGCCACTTTTGGCGCGGGCTGTTTCTGGGGCGTGGAATCGGCCTTTCGAAGGAAAGAGGGCGTTGTCGATGCGGTCGTGGGTTATCTCGGCGGCACGATGGAAAATCCCACCTACCACGATGTCTGTTCAGGCAGCACGGGACACGCCGAGGTGGTGCAGGTGACCTATGATCCGAGCCGCGTCGCCTACGAGGAACTGCTCGATCTTTTCTGGACGATCCACGATCCGACCACGCTCAACCGGCAGGGGCCCGACATGGGCACCCAGTACCGCTCGGCGGTTTTCTTTCACACGCGCTCGCAGGAAGCCGCGGCCCGCAAAGCCAAGAAAGCGCTCAATGACTCGGGACGCTTCAAGAGAGAGATCGTCACCGAGATCACCAAGGCGTCCCCTTTCTACCGTGCCGAGGAATACCATCAGCGCTATCTCGAAAAGCACGGCAAGTCGTCGTGCAATTTCTGATTGCGGAGCGCTACTTCTTCTTCCTCTTCACCCACTCAGGTCTGCGCACATTGCCGGCCGGTGCGCCGGGCGGAATGTACGGCTTGAGGTCGAGAAGGGGTGTCCCGTCGAAGGCGTCGATTTCTTTCACGATGATCCCGTCGCTCTCGAGAGACAGAATCTCACACACGGTGAGGGCGATCAGGTTCGGGCGAACAGGCGCACGGCAGGCAAAGACTCCTGTGAGAGGATTCTGCTTGTCGCCGCGCGGGTGAACCCTGAGGATGCTCCGTTTCGAGGGCGTGTCGTTCTTGTCGAACCAGTAGAGAACAATGACGTGGGACCAGTCGTCCAGGCCGAGCAGGCCGTCGGAAAAGTCGTCGAAGATCCGTAGCCGCGCCGAACTCCCGGTCTTCTCGACTCTGCCGATCGGACGGAGCTCGTAAACGGGATTACTGCTTTGCGCTTCCCCTTTATCTTCATCGGGAGCCGCTCCGCCCGATGCCGACGTCAATCCGCTCAAGCAGACCAGGGGGAGAGCCTTCCGGAAAAATCCACGTCTCGAAAGATCGTTGCCGTTCACCTTGTTCTCCTTCACACCAAGATGGCTCATTCGAAAACCACTTCGCGCACCGAGATTTCGATCGCGTCCCTGTCGGTGGCGAGATAACAGACGTAGTCGGGATGGAGGGCGACCGCGTGCAGCCACCAGCGCCTGCGATCGAGACGCGCAAAACCGTCCTTCACCCTGATAGTCTCGAGCGGAATGTTCATACCCCTGCCGTCGGCCTTCATCACGCTCTCCTTGATCGTCCAGTAGGTGAAGAATTCCCTAAAGGGGCGGGCGGCCGCCTCGATGCGGCGCCACTCGTCGGCGGTCATGTACGATCCATAGGCGCCAAGGTCGATCTCGGCGACCTTTTCGATGTCGATGCCGAGTCTCACCCCGCATCCCAGGGCGCAGACCGCAACCTCCGCGGCGTGAGAGACATTGAAGTCGATCGGTCCGTCGCAAAAGGGCCGCTCATCGATATCGGTCTGAAAACTATCGAGCGCGCGGTCATCGCCCCGCGCCGCGGCACCATTTTTCAGGAGGAGCTTTCCAAAGAGATGAAGCTGTTGATCTTGCCACCTCCGGTAGCGTAAGATCGAGGAGTGGAGCGTCCTGGGGAGGGTCGCCAGCCGGCGCTCCCAAGCAGAAGGCGCCATTTTGTCTTGAAACCGTGCAAAGAGAACTTCCACAGTCGTCATCCGGTGCTCCTTTTTGTCCCGTGAACATATTAGATCAAAGAAATCTGCAATCACAGAGACCGTTGTCACTTCTCTCGAAAATCCCCCAAAGAATCGCCCTAGGTCCGGACGATATAGGGAGATAAGGAGAATTGAAGATGACGACAAGAATGACACCAGCTCGCGGCGTCGAGCGCGGAGGTCTTGTGGCTCATCAATTATCAGCCGGCCAGCAGGGTCTTTACTTCCTGCACAAGGCAGCGCCCGAAAGCCGCGCCTACAACCTGGCCTGCGCTGCATTATTGCGTGCCGACACGGACCTGTCCCTGTTGAAGCAGGCGATCCGGACCGTTTTCGAACGCCATGAGGCGTGGAGAACGCGGATCGTGACAAAGGGCGCGTCTCCGGAGCTGCAAATTCACGCGGGCAAGGAGTTCACCATCGAGGAACTCGACGGTTCGACGTGGAGCCGCGACGAGATGAGCGAGCGCATCGTCGAACATGCGCTACGCGCCTTCGATCTCGGGCGGGACGTACTCTGCCGAACTTGCCTCATCACACGATCGGACCGGAGTCCGATCCTGCTTCTTGCCGCGCACCACATCGCCTTCGACGGATGGTCGCTCTGGGTCTGTGTCAACGAAATCTGCACCCTCTACAGCGCGTACAAGGCCGGAGCTCCTTCGCCGCTCGAACCGCCGAAGGCCGAGTACACCGAATTCGTCGGCTGGCAAAAGTCGACCCTCTCCGGCCCGCGCGCCGAGCGCCACTGGGACTACTGGCGCGAAGAGCTCGCCGGCGACCTGCCCGTACTCAACCTTCCAACCGACAGGCCCCACCCCGCGGTCCGCGCCTACCGGGGAGCGGCCCACTCCTTCGAGATCGGTCCGGACCAGACCGAGCGTCTCGGCGCACTCGCCAGGCAGGAGGGGACCACCCTCTACACGCTTCTCCTCGCTGCCTATCAGGTCCTGCTCCATCGCTACTCGAACCAGGAGACCATTCTCGTCGGCTCCCCCGCGGCCGGTCGCGGCCGTCGCGAATTCCGGGGAACGATCGGTTATTTCGTGAACTCCGTGGTGATGCGCGGAGAGTTCGGCGGCGATCCCTCGTTCAGAGATTTTCTGAAGAAGATGCACGGCACCGTGCGGTCAGCGCTCAGACACCAGGATTTTCCCTTCCCCCTCCTTCTCGAGAAGCTGGGGATCGACCGGGATCCGACGCGGTCTCCGCTCTTCCAGAGTTCTTTCGTCTTTCAGAAACCGGGCGACTTCGGACACCTCGCCGATCTCCTCGACGTGAGCGGCACCGAGCGGCCCTTCGATGTGGGTGGTCTGAATCTCGGCCCCCTCACCATTCTCCAGCGGGAGGACCAGTACGATCTCGCCGTGGAGATGGCCGTGGTCGGCCCGACCTCCCCGTCGGCTCCGACCCCCCCGTCGGGGGGAATCATCCCGGGCGTTTTCAAATACCGCGCCGACCTCTTCGACGCGTCGACAGTGGAGACGATGGTGCGCCACTACGTGCGCCTTCTCGAAGAGATCGCCGATCATCCCGAGAAAAAGATATCCTCCCTGCGCCTGCTCACCGACGGCGAGGAGAAACTCCTCATCGAGGATTGGAACGACACGGGCGGCTCCCCTGCCGGCACGCTCTGCGTCCATCAGCTCTTCGAACGGCAGGCAGAGCGGACTCCCGATGCCACGGCGATCGCGTCGGAGAGCGGAGATCTCACCTACGGCGAACTCAACCGCCGCGCCAATCGACTCGCCCACCACCTGCGGGAGCGCGGCGTGGGGCCGGAGAAGCTGGTGGGGCTTCTCGTCGACCGCTCTGCCGAGGCGATGATCGGTTTGCTGGGGATTCTCAAGGCAGGAGGCGCTTATCTTCCCCTCGATTCCGCCTATCCGGCGGCGCGGCTCGAACTCATGCTCGAAGGCACCGACCTTTCCCTCGTGGTGACGCGGGAGTCGTTGAAGGACGCCCTTCGGACGATCGACGCGCCGATCGTCGACCTCGATTCCGATGGGGCGGCGATCGCGCGGCAGAGCGAGCAGAATCCCGCCTGTGACACGGGACCCGAGAATCTCCTCTACGTGATCTTCACGTCCGGCTCGTCGGGAAAGCCCAAAGGCGTGGCCATGCCCCACGGGGCGATCGCGAACCTGATCGCCTGGCAGCTCGAGAACACGCGCATCGATCGTCCCGCGCGCACCCTCCAGTTCGCGTCGCTGAGCTTTGACGTGAGCATCCAGGAAATCTTCACGGCCTGGTGCTCGGGAGGCACGCTGGTGCTCGTCGAGAACGAGATCCGCCACGACATGGAACGCCTGGCGAGCTTCATCGCCAATGAGGGTTTGGAGCGGATCTTTGTTCCTTTCGTCGCCCTCCAGCAGTTGTCAGAGGTCTACCGGTCTCTCGGCACGAAAAATCTCGAGCTGCGCGAGGTGATCACGGCCGGCGAGCAGTTGCAGATCACTCCCGCGGTGGCCGCCCTGTTCGAAGGGCTCCCGGAGTGCGCACTCTGCAACCAGTATGGACCGACCGAGAGCCACGTGGCCACCGCTTACCAGCTCCCCGATGACCGATCGGCCTGGCCGATTCTCCCCCCGATCGGACACCCCATAACCAACATGGAGATCTTCATCCTGAACGCCGCCCGCCAGCCCGTGCCGGTCGGCGTGACAGGCGAACTCTACATCGGCGGCGCCGGACTCGCCAGGGAGTACGTCAACCGACCGGCGCTGACAGCGAAACGATTCGTGGCCCATCCCTTTGGCGCGGACGCCAAGAGCGGTGCGAGGCTTTATCGGACAGGAGATCTGGCTCGTTACCGGCATGACGGCACGATCGAGTTCCTCGGCCGCAGCGATTTCCAGGTCAAGCTGCGCGGATACAGGATCGAACTCGGCGAGATCGAAACGATCCTCTGCCGCCACGACGCCGTGCGCGAGGCGGCAGTGGTGCTCCTCGAGGATGGGCCGGGCCGAAATCGGCTCGCCGCCTATCTTGTGACCAAGAAGGACGCAGAGCGGGGCGCGCGCGCTTTTCGGGATTTCGTGAAGCAGCACCTGCCGCGGTACATGGTTCCGGCCACCTACACTCTGCTCGACGCTCTCCCGCTGACGCCGGGAGGCAAGGTCGACCGCAAGGCGCTCCCCGCGGCCGATGCCGCACCGCACGGAGCCGATGAGGAATACGAACCGGCGCGGACTCAGACCGAGGAACTGATCGCCAAGATCTGGTCGACCGTTCTCGGAGTGGAGCGGATCGGACGGACAGACAATTTCTTCGAGCTCGGGGGCCATTCGCTGCTCGCCACGCAGGTGGCGTCGCGCATCCGCGATGTCCTCGGCGTGGAGGCACCGCTCAGGGATTTCTTCGAAACACCCACGGTCGAGGGCCTCGCCGCCCGCTACGATCAAGAGCGCGAGAACAGGCTCGCCACCAGCATCGCGTCGCCCATCGAGAAAGCTGTGCGCGCCGACGCAATGCGTCTCAGCTTCTCGCAGGAGCGCATGTGGTTTCTCCACCAGCTCGATCCGGAGAGCGCGGCCTACAATATGGGCGTGGCTTTCCGCCTCGAAGGCCGCCTCGACCGTGACGCGGCCGAGCAGGGCCTGCGTGAGATCATCAGACGGCACGAAAATCTCCGCACCACCTTTCATTCGGGGGAGCATGGGCCGGTAAGCCGCATCGCGGCCGATGTCGATCTCCAGGTCCGCTTCGTGACGCTCGACGACCTGCCCGAATCGGAACGGCTCGCTGCCGCCAAAGGGCGCGCCGGCACCGAGATCCGGGAGCCCTTCGATCTGGCCGCGGGGCCGCTTTTCAGGGTCACCCTGTACGAGCTGGGCGACGAGGATCATGTCATCCTCTTCTGCATGCACCACATCGTCTCCGACCTGTGGACCTTCGGCGTACTCTTCAACGAGCTCTCGATTCTGTACGGGGCGGAGAGTCGCAATGTGGCCTCGCCACTGCCCGCGCCGGCGCTTCAGTATGCCGACTTCGCTGTCTGGCAGCGGGAGTGGTTCCAGGGCGACGTCCTCGACGAACAGCTCTCCTACTGGAAGAAACAGCTCGCCGGCGTGCGCATCCTCGAGCTGCCCGTCGACCACGCCCGTCCCTCGGTGAGAACGAACAGGGGCGCGCTCGAGTCGATGGAACTTTCGCCGCGCCTGATCGAGGACCTCAAGCTTTTCAGCGCCCGCGAGGGGGCCACGCCCTTCATGGTTCTGCTTGCACTCTTCAAGCTGCTTCTCATGCGGATCACGGGACAGACCGATGTGGTGGTCGGATCGCCCATCGCCAACCGCAACCGGCTCGACGTGGAGGAGATGACGGGCACCTTTGTCAACACCCTCGCCATGCGCACCGATCTCGAGGGGGATCCAACCTTTCGCGATCTGCTCGGCCGGGTCAAGGAGACGACGCTCTCCGCCTATGCCCATCAGGACATGCCCTTCGAGAAGCTCGTCGAACAGCTCCAGCCCGAGCGCGACATGAGCCACTCGCCCCTGGTGCAGGTCCTCTTCAATCTGGCCAACGCGCCCTTCGAGACGCCGCGCATCGACGATCTCGCCTGGAGTCCGCTCGAGGTCGATCGCGGATCGGCACAGTTCGAACTCTCCCTCTTTGTCGATCTCGAGATCTCGCGCAAAGCCTACGCCGAGTTCAACACCGATCTCTTCGAGCCGGACACGATCGATCGACTGCTCGGCCATTACAGGACCGCTCTCGAATCGATTCTCGAAAATCCGGAGCAGCCTCTGTCCACGGTGCCGCTCCTCGGCGCCGATGAGCAGACCCGTCTGCTCGACGAATGGAACGCGACCGGGACCGCGTACAGCAGCGAGATCTGCCTCCCCCAGCTCATCGAAACCGAGGCGGCGCGCCGCGCCGACGCGGTGGCTGTCAGACTCAACGGACGCCATTTCACCTACGGCGAGCTCAACCAGCGATCGAACCGGGTCGCCCGCCGTCTGAGGGAGATGGGCGCCCGTCCCGGAGTCTTCGTGGGAATCTACATGGAGCGCTCTCTCGACATGATGGTCGGTCTGCTCGGTGTTCTGAAATCGGGAGCCGCCTACCTCCCCCTCGATCCCGCCTTTCCCAGGGACCGCCTCGAGTTCATGATCGAAGACGCCGCGGTGCCGATCCTGCTCACCGAGGAGAGGCTCGCCGGCGATCTCGGCGGTCCGCGGATCATGACCCTAACGCTCGACTCCGAATAGGACGCGCTCGGCACTCTCGACGCCGGCGACCTCGAACCGATGGCGCGGCCCGAGGATCTTGCCTACGTGATCTACACGTCGGGTTCCACAGGCAAACCCAAGGGCGTACAGATCTCACACCGGGCGCTCGTCAATTTCCTCGAGGCGATGCGCACGGAGCCGGGGCTGGCCGAAGAGGACAGGGTTCTCGCCTTGACCACCCTCTCCTTCGACATTTCCACGCTCGAGCTCTTCGTCCCCCTCATCGCGGGCGCCCAGGTCGATCTCATCGACCGTAAAACCGCCTACGACGCCGCCTTGCTCGCCGAAAAGATCGCTGACTCGGGCGCGACCGTGATCCAGGCCACGCCGGCCACGTGGCGCATGTTGCTCGACTCCGGCTGGGAGGGAAAGAAGGACCTCAAGATCCTCTGCGGCGGCGAGGCGCTCGCGCGCGATCTGGCCGACGCCCTGCTCGATCGGTGCGCGTCGCTCTGGAACATGTACGGCCCCACGGAAACAACGGTCTGGTCGGCAATCTGCAAGGTCGAGCCCGGGACCGAACCGATCCTCATCGGCCGGCCGATCGCCAACACGGAGATCTATCTGCTCGACGATAAGCTTCAGCCGGTGCCGATCGGCGTGCCGGGCGAACTTCATATCGGCGGCGACGGTCTGGCGCGCGGATACCTGAACCGCGAGGAGCTGACGGAAGAGAAATTCATCCCCCACCCCTTCCGTCCCGACGGAACGGCGCGGATCTACAAGACAGGCGACCTGGCGCGCCACCGGATCGACAACCAGGTCAAGATCCGGGGATTTCGTATCGAACTGGGCGAGATCGAGACCGCGCTCGTCGCTTATCCCGCAGTGCGGAAGGCAGTGGTCGTTGTACGAGAGGACATACCAGCCGACCGCCGCCTCGTGGCCTATATCGTCCCTGACAACAACCACGAACCGACGCTGGCCGAGCTCAGGCCTTTCCTGAGGGAGTCGCTGCCCGACTACATGGTCCCCTCGGCCGTGGTGGCGCTCTCATCCTTTCCCTTGACGCCCAACGGAAAGATCGACCGCCGCGCCTTGCGCCCACCCGAACAGGGCAGGCCCGAGCAGGTCCGCCAGTACCTGGCGCCGCGCACACCGCTCGAAAAGACTCTCGTCAAGGTCTGGACCGACGTCCTCGCCATCGACCGGGTCGGAATCAACGACGACTTCTTCGATCTGGGCGGCCACTCGCTCCTCGCCACAAGGCTCGCCAACGCCCTGCGCCAGACCCTCGATATCGAACTTCCCCTGCGCGCCATCTTTCTCGAATCGACAGTGGCCAACATGGCGCGCAAGATCACCTACACGGCCGAGACCGGCGCCTATGCCTACCATGAGACACCGCCCAAGTGGGCGTCTCTCGTTCCGATCCAGCCCAAGGGAGAGCGGCAGCCCTTCTTTCTCGTGTCGGGCAACTACCGCGAGGAGGACGAGTTCTACGGCTACATGGCCAACCTCGTCCCCCACCTCGGTCTCGATCAACCGGTCTTCGGATTCCGGGCGCGCGGCCTCGACGGCCGCGAGGATCCGCACCGGAGCGCCGAAGAGATGGCGCGCGACTATGTCGACGAGATGCGCCTCTACCAGCCCGAGGGGCCTTACTTCCTCGGTGGGGAATGCGTGGGCGGCGTGGTCGCCTTTGAAATGGCGCAGCGCCTCATGAAGGAGGGACACGAGGTCGGGCTTTTGCTTCTCATGGACACGGTGCGCCCCTCGTGGTACAGCGCGCTCCAGGTCAAGTTCTATTTCCTTCGGCGCAAGGTGCGTTCGATCACCAATAATCTGCGTCGTATTCTTCAGCACGACCACAGGAAGGGAAAGGAGCACCTCGCCAGGCTACTCCAGCGCAAGAGGCGGCTCTACTTCCCGCTCAACGAGGACGAACGGATTCGCAAGAGGATTCACAGCATCGAGAGGGCCTACTCCAAGCTCATGTTCCGCTACAGGCCGCGGCCGTTGCCCGGAACGCTGAACCTGATCGTCAACGAGGAGCAGTACGGCCGCGACTCGTTCATCGGCTGGAAGGGCTTCGCCAGGGAGGGCGTCGAACTCCACAGGGTGCCCGGAAACCACCTGACGCGGATCACCGAGTATGTCAAGATCACGGCCGCGCGGTTGCGGGCCTGTCTCGATCATGCACAAGGAGGGGGCGATGGGAGCGGCAGCGCCTGAGCGGCCGGAAGATTCAGAGATTCTTCACTGGCGGTCAACATGATTTCGATCGACAACGTGACAATGCGCTTTCCCATCCCACGCACCCTGCGCGAGGTTCTGCGCAATCCGCTGGCGCGCCGTGAAAACTGCACGGCTCTCAGGGACGCCAACCTGCTCGTCGAGCGGGGCGACCGGGTCGCCGTGCTCGGTCCAAACGGCGCGGGCAAGACGACCCTGCTCAAACTGATCGGCGGGCTCTTCCTGCCCACGGCGGGAGAGATCGTGATCAACGGCCTCTCCACCCTGCGCCATAACACGGCCGCGCGCCGGTCGGTGGGTTTCGTCATGAACGAGGAGCGCAGTTTCTTCTGGAGGCTCACGGGGCGTCAGAACCTGATGTTCTTCGGCGCCCTCGACAACATCTTCTGCAATGAGCTGAAAGAGCGCGTGGAAGAGATGATCGACATGGTCGGCCTGGCATCGTTTGTCGACCGGCCCTTCTCGAACTACTCGTCGGGAATGAAGCAGCGCCTCGCCATGGCGCGCGGACTCCTTCCCGATCCCGATGTGCTGATCCTCGACGAACCGACGCGCACCCTCGACCCGATCGCGTGCGAGGAGCTGATCGAGCTGATCCTGAGGCGGATCCACTCCGATTCGGGAAAGACCCTTCTCATCGCCACGCACCGTTTCGACGAGGCGAGACGCCTCTGCGACAGGGTGATGGTCATCAACGAGGGGAGGATCGTCTCCGTCGACAGGCTCGCCGATCTCGACGCGCGCGGCGCCGACCTCCCGGGATACTACAGGCACTGTCTCGAAAGGCGGGAGGAAGTCTGTGTCTGACCAGCACGCGCTGACATCCACCATCGATCCTCAAGGCGCGCGGCGCGCGCCCGGAGCGGGCGGTCTGGGAGCCGCCGTGCGAAAGTCCTGCGCCTTCATCGTGCGCGACTACCAGATTGAGACCGGATACAAACTCAACTTCCTTCTCAAGGCGCTCAACTCGATCGTGCCGATCGTCTTTTTCTTCTTCCTCAGCAAGCTGATGGTCACCGACGGCTCGATGGGGCTTGCCGCGTACGGGGGGGAGTATTTCCCTTTCGTTCTCATCGGGCTGGCTTTTCACCGCTACCTCCAGCTCTCGCTCCGCTGGTTCGCCGACTCCGTGCGCCTCGTCCAGGTGACCGGCTGTCTCGAGGCGATGCTCGGCTCCCAGACGAGGCCGACTACGATCGTGCTCATGTCGTCCTTCTACGGGCTGATCTCGACGAGCGTCCACCTTCTTCTGATCCTGGCCGTTGCGGCGCTCGGCTTCGGTCTCGACCTGAGCCGGGCCGATTTCTTCGCTGCCTTCACCGTCCTTGTCTTCTCGGTCTTGACCTTTATCGGCTTCGGGATCATCTCGGCCACGGCGATCATCGTCTTCAAGAGGGGCGATCCAGTGACGTTCCTGTTCAGCGTGGTGGGAGTCGTCCTCGGCGGCGCATACTTCCCCATCGACGTGATGCCGCTCTGGCTGCAAAAGCTCTCCTGGGTCATCCCCATCACCCACTCTCTCCACGCCCTGCGCCTCACCCTCCTCGAGGGCCACTCGATCTCCATGGTGGCAAATTCAGTAATCGTCCTGGGAATCATGGGCGCAGTCCTCTTCCCCATAAGCCTGAAGCTCTTCTCCTGGGCGGTAATGAAAGGCCGTAAGGACGGTACCCTGATGCAGTACTGATCAAAGTCTGCCCGATTTCGAAAGCTGAAAAGGACGGTCTCAGGTCGAAGTCGGTCGCGAAAATCCTGAACGCCTCCGACCGAGCGGACCTCCTACTCAACTCTCGGAGCCGTCAGACGCTTCCATTTCTTGAAAAGGGATTCCCTGCCCCTTCCGCCCACGGTACAGATCGCACGGCCGCAACTCATCGCACGCCGAGCAGCCTCCACCGCTGTCCGACATTCCAATCGCTCCTGAAAATTTCCACTCCAAAAGGCCCACCCGATCCGAGTCTTACCGACTACCCCGACAACCCGTGCCCAAGATGCCATTGCTACCCTCATCCACCCTACCGGCGGATCCACGGTCCGCGCCGGCGACGGCGTCGGCGCAGACGCCGAAAACCCGAGGGTCTTTTTCGGCCTTATAGTCAGCGGAGCGCCCACCGAGACCCCCCAGAGTTTCTACTGCTCTGTTGGATTCATTTTGTTTCCCGGTAATTCAACAGACGTTGTTGTTTTGGTTTAGGGGGGGCTCGTCAAGCGGAGATTGCAAAGGCCGAAAAAGGCCCTCGGGTCACCGCCGAATGGGCAAACGAATTCAAACAATCAGTAAGGGTGAGAGATGAAGAGAAAAAAAGAGAATTTGCCAGGAGAACCCAGGGTATCAGGGAATTAGGAGGTGAGAGATTTGGGTTTTACTCTTTCGACAAAGAAACCTTGGCAAACCCTCATAATGTTTCAATTAATTCAATTGGGCTACCCTGCAATCAATACCATCTCCAATGGTACTATTAAATTTACCTCGCGATTGTGAAAATGCCAGAAAAATAAGAGTTTTGACGGAACTAATAGCGCCCCGAGTCCAAGCCAAAACGCCTCCCGGCACGAAGGCCGGGATGCGTTGAAAATAAAAGACTGCAGAGAGATCAGAGCAACGCTCATCAATATGAGGTCACCGTGATCGAGTCCTTGAAAGTGTTTTCCAGCGTATTGTTCAACTCATCCACACAGAAGCTGATGATCCATGTGGCCGCCGGAATCTGGACGTCGTCGATGAGATAGTCGTTGAGCTCGACCAGGGGACCGGCGTAAGCGCGCTTGGTCCAGGCACTGTTCTTCCACCAGCCCGGATACTGATACCACCACTTGTCCCACTGGGTCCGCTCCGCCCACACCCACCAGTCATGGGCGATGCCAAGCTGTTCGTTGGGATCGAGCGAGATCGTGATGCTGCAGATGTCGGTCGAGCTGACCTGGATCGATCCGCCCACTCCGTTGACCTTGATGTCGACCTGCGGGAAAGTGGGGCCGCCGCTTCCGCCATGGACGAGCAGCGAAGGATCGCCGAAGACATGCCAGTGATCGAACTCGCTCTGGCCCGCGGAGCCGTACTTGTCCATCATGAGGCAGGACCCGGCGAAGCAGAGGCATCCGTAGGTCTGGTAGGTGTAGTCGCAGTAGCGATCGACAAACTCGTCCTGGGCCTCCATGGGAGGATCCCAGGACTGGTTCTGTGTCGACATGTAAGCTCCCACCGCGCCGGTCGGCTCGCCGCCGTTGGTGGCGCGGAGCCACGCTTCGGCAAAGCAGGTGCCGCTCACAAAGTAGCCGTTCACGCAAGCCACGGAGGTAATGAAAGGCAGCATGTTGTCGTTGATCAGGTTGTTCACGTCAGTGCTCGAAAACCCGGTGGTCCCCCACGAGGTGGTGCTGCCGTGGCCGCAGTAGTTGATGATCCCCCGTCCCTCGTTGACCGCGTTCTTGACCTGGGTCGACGTGGCGGTGGGATCGTAGAACTCATCCACCTCGGTGTAGCCGAAGGCGAGGAGGTCGTCGCGGATGTAACCCATGTGCACGTGGTCGTACTCGTTGTAGTGGCCGGGGCCCTGGTTGGACGCGATGCCCGTGCCCTTCCACTGCCAGTCGCCGGCGTAGATCCCCTGCTCGAAGTCGAGGGTCCGTTCGACCTGGGTGTCGACCTGGGCGGCTGTCTCGGCCGAAAAGCGTCCGATGAAGATATCGGGATAGTGGTCGCCTCCGGCAACAAGAGAGTAGGTCGGATCGAGTCCGCCGCTCGGCGTGGGAACCTGGCCCGAGTCGCCCACGAGGAGCACGAAGGCGAGGTTGTTCTGATCGTAGAAGTTCTGGATGTAGGCCTTGATCGCGGTCGAGTTGCTTCCCGCAACCGACTTCTTCACCACTGTCGTGTTGAGGCCGATCGAGTTCTTCCACGCGGCGTAAATCTGGACATTCGACTCCCACTGGTCGTAGACGATGACGAGCATGTCGCCGTCCTCATCGAGAGGATTGTACCGGCCGCCGTTTCCGCCGCCGTTGAGGAAGTGGTTGGCGATGAGCTGTCCGAACGCTTTGCTCGGCTTGCTGTAGCCGACGGGCAGAGTGTTGGCGGCAGGCTTGTTGAGAACGTCCGCCGCCTCGATCACCCGCACCGTGATGCTGTCGTAAACACGCAGCACGCCCGTGGCGGGGTTGTACTGGAAGGGATTGAGATTCACAACAGCGCCGCGCACGTCGCGCATGATGTAGGGCTCGCCGAGGTTGGCGATCTCAGCAGGATAGAAGGCATCCTCGCTGTAGACATCGGCGAAGGTGTAGGGCACGGTCGCGGGATCGATCGTCCTGAGGAGATGGCCCTTGGACGGGGCGATCCGTACGTTTTCGATCTCATGGAAGGTGGCGTCGATCACGTCGATCGCGACGTGGCCGCTATTGGGAACGATCACACTGCGCGCGTAGGTGGGAAGAGCGGGATGACCCTTCTCGTAGATGCCGCCGAAACCGTCCATGGAGAGGATCGAGAACTCCTGCCCCCCGATCATCACAGACTGGCTCTCGAATTCCCCGAAGTCGAAACTGACCACCGTGTCACCGGGCGTTCCCTTGACCACGTCGATGTTTACGGCATCATCGGCCGCCGAAACAGAGACGCAGAGCGCAAGTGCGCACACGGCCGCGGCCAAGAGACGGGAACAGGACCAAGACTGGCTTACGTTCTTCATGGTTCCTCCTCGAAAAAAATGTATGGAGCGCCCCGTGCTACGGAGCACGCATGTACCCATGCGACGGAGCACGCATGTACCCATGCGACGGAGCGCGCATGTACCCATGCGACGGAGCACGCATGTACCCATGCGACGGAGCGCGCATGTACCCATGCGACGGAGCGCGCATGTATGAGAACTGCGATCAGATTTTCATGGGCTTGTGTTGATTGAGACGTCTGTTCCGGCTTATTTATCAAGTCAAGTTGATTCAGGGTGTTAAGATTATCATATTAATTCATCAACAAGTCAAACTATATGTCCCCTCGAAAAAGATAATATCCCTATCTTTACGATAGGTTTGCGAGACTACATGGTGACAGACCTATTTTTGTGTAGTTTTTTCAGATACCATGATTTGCAGCGGGAAAAAGAGGTCGTTACACGGTCAATGACTCATCGCAAGGAGGAGATCCAATGTCAACGAGGCGGCAGTTTCTGCAGCGCATGATGCTCGGCGGCGGCGCCGCGGTCGCCATGCTCCATGACGACGCACTGGCCATCGTATCCGAAGCGGCGGGCGGGCTGGCCCCTGAAGAGACACCGGAGAGCCTGGCTGACAAGGAGTGGTTCTGGTCGCGCATCCAGTCGGCGTTCACCCTCGATAGGACCATCATCCACCTCAACAGCGGCGGATGCTCGGCGAGCCCGAAAACCGTTCACGAGGCGTTCAAGCGCTATCTCGATCACTCGAACCAGGCCCCGTCCTATTACATGTGGCGCCACCTCCGGCCGAACAAGGAAGGGGTGCGGGATCGAATCGCCAGGACCTTCGGCTGCGACAGCGAGGAGATCGCCATCACGCGCAACGCGAGCGAGGCGATGGAGATCGCCCAGTTCGGTGTCGACCTCGAACCGGGCGACGAGATCATCGCCACCACGCAGGCCTATGGGCGGATGCTCAACACCTGGGAACAGCGGGTGCGGCGCGACAAGATCGTTCTCAACAAAGTGGTCGTTCCCGTGCCGCTCATGAGCGACGACGATTACGTGAGCCGCGTCGAGGAGGCGATCACCGACAGGACGCGGGTGATCATGGTCATGCACGTGATCAACCTCACCGGGCAGATCACACCGGTGAAGAAGGTCTGTGAGATGGCCCACGCACGGGGGCTTCCTGTCATGTGCGACGGCGCCCACGCGTTTTCGCATTTCGCCTTCAAGCACGCCGATCTCGAGTGCGACTATTACGGCACCAGCCTGCACAAGTGGACCTGCGCACCGATGGGAACGGGATTCCTCTATGTGCGCAAGGAGAGGATCAAGGAGACATGGCCGCTCATGGCGGCCGAGGCGAAGCAGGACGAGGACATCCGCAAATTCGAGGAGATCGGCACCCACCCGGCAGCCAACATCAACGCGATTGCCGAGGCTCTCGTCTTCAACGAGGGGATCGGCGTCGCCCGGAAAGCGGCGCGGTTCCGCTACCTGCACAGGCGGTGGATCGATCGCCTCCGTAAATACAAAAACATACGATTCAGAACCAACATCGACGATGAGACGCAGTGGTGCGGACTGGTCAACGTCTTCATCGACGGTGTGGACGTGCGCAAGCTTTGCGCCTATCTCCTCGACGAATACAAGATCTACGTCATCGCCATCGGCCACGAGGAGTGCGAGGGAATCCGCGTCACGCCCAATGTCTACACCATGCTTTCCGAGATCGATCTCTTCGGCGACGCCATGGAGACGGTGGCGCGCGGCGAGGTGCCTTCGGTCATGAAGAGCTGACCTCACCTCACGCCACACCGCGTCGCGATCACTCGTTGCCAAGGGATCTTTCCTCACAGGCGCCAATCCCCTATAATGGATTGGCTGTAGCGCAACACTTTTCAGGGAGGAACAGATGCCCGGCGCCCAGGACAACGCCACCGGACTTCTACTCGCCGTCTCGAACGGCGCCCAAGGTTCCTGGAGCAAACTCCTCGCCGCCGTTTACCGCGAGCTGCACGTCATGGCTCACCACGTCATGCGCAGGGAGAGGCCCGGCCAAACCCTGCAGACCACGGCGCTTGTTCACGAAGCCTACCTGCGTCTCGTGCCGGGAAAAGACGCACGGTGGCAGAACCGCAGGCACTTCTTCGGAGCAGCCGCTCGCGCCATGCGCCAGATCCTGGCCGCCGAGGCCCGCAAGAAAAAGGCGGCCAAACGCGGCAAAGGCCGCCGGCCTTTGTCCCTCTTCGATTCGGAAAACGCTGCCCAGCCCCCCACGTTGCAAGGACTCCCCTCGGAAGAAATCGACGCCCTCGACAGGGCTCTCGACAAACTCGGGGCTGACGAGCAAAACAGCCGGCTTTGCACCGTTGTGGAACTCCGTTTCTTCGTGGGAATGACCCTCGAGGAAACTGCCGATGTTCTCGATGTCTCCGTCGCCACGGTCAAGCGGGACTGGGACTTCACGCGCGCCTGGCTTCACAAGGAAATGACAGACGACGAGAAGGAACAAGATGGTCAGCCTGGAAAGGATTAGGGAACTCTTTCACACGGCCCTCGAACGCGATCGGGCGGAACGGTCCGCCTTCCTCGACGAAGCCTGCGGCAACGACGCCTCGCTCAGAGCCGAGGTGGAAGCGCTTCTCGACTCCTTCGAGAAGAATCCCGATTTTCTCAACAGGCCGGCCTGGGCATCGTGTATCGATCCCGGCGCTGAAAAGGGTCGGCCCTTGGAAGACCTCGAACCGGAACCGGGGCTCCCTTCCGAACGGCTGGGCGAATACCGCCTCATCAGGCGGCTCGGCGAAGGCGGAATGGGTGTGGTCTACCTCGCCGTACAGGAGTCCCTGAACCGGCTCGTGGCAGTGAAGGCGATCCGGCCGGAACGGATCGGCGCTTTCGAGGCCGAAGCGAGGTTTCGGCGCGAAGTCGATTCGATTTCCGAACTCAGGCACCCCAACATCGTGACCGTTTTCGGGAGCGGTGAGGAAAAGGGCGTCCACTACTTCGCCATGGAACTGGTGCCAGGCGAAGGATTCGACCAGGTCCTGCGCAGGGTGCGCGAAGAGGGCGACGTGATTCCCCGGGATCAACTCCTCGGCTGGATCGCGGACATCGCGGGCGCCCTCGACAGCGCGCACCAGGCCGGCATCATCCACCGCGACGTGAAGCCGTCCAACATACGCATCACACCCGAGGGCCGCGCCATGCTCCTCGACTTCGGTGTGGCCCACAACTCCGACCTCGCCTCACTGACGCTGTCGGGCGAGTTCCGGGGCACGCCCCATTATGCTTCGCCCGAACAGGTCACCGCCAAGCGGGAGTCGATCGATGCACGGAGCGATGTCTATTCTCTCGGCGTGACCCTTTACGAGACGATCACGGGACGGGTACCCTTCGAAGGGGAGACCACGCAACAGGTTTTTTTTTCGAATCATCGAGGCCGAACCCGAACCGCCGCGGCGCATCGATCCCGCGATCCCGCGCGACCTGGAGACCGTGATCCTGGCAGCCATGGACAAGATTCCGGCGAGAAGATACGAGACGGCGACCGAGTTTGCCGATGATCTCGCCAGGCTGATCGCACGCCGACCGGTGAAAGCGCGGCCGGCGGGCTGGATGACGCGAAGTGCGCGCTGGGTTCGACGCCACAGGTTTGCGTCGCTCTTCGCCACCGCGGCGCTTCTGGTTCTGGTCGCCGCCTCGGTGGTCCTCTTCGTCCTCTCCGCGCAGCAGGAGAAAGAACTGCGGCGCGTCCAGGCGGAATTCGTGCCGATCCGCGAAGCTTTCCGCTGGCCCGATTTGGTCGTCAGGACTCAAGCCTGGGAATGGGTCGTCGACGTCGATCCCGAAGCTCCCTGCGGTCACTTTCTGCGCTCCCTCTACAACATCGGTTTTGTGGAGGATGCTCTCGACGAGGCCGCTGCCGGCCTGGAGGAGTGCATCGCCAAGTGTCCTGAACGTGCAAAACTCGCCCTGGAACGAGACTCCCACTACCTGCTCGCTCTCATCAAATGCCGCCTGGCGGCGGACGCGACCGATGGGGCGAAAAGAAATCTCCTTCTCGAGGAAGCGCACTCGGAATTCCTCCAGATCGGCCCCTTCGATCCCCTCTCCGCGGACTGCTTCTTCTGGCGCGAAGGGGATTGGCGCGTCTACTCGTCGGGAGCGGTTCGACCGGACATGGAGACGATCCGGATCAACCAGCAGCACAGTCTCGTACACATCTTCCAGGGCTCGGCGATCCTCTGTGATCTCTTCAGAGGAGGGACAAAACGAGATTTCGAAGAAGTCTTCGCCCATCTCGACAAGGTTCTCGAAAGCAGTCCCGATAATGTCGCCGCGCTCATGTTCATGGGGCGCACCTATTTTTTCTTTGCCCGTTTCTTTCACTTTCTCGAGCTTACCGACGACGCTCTCAAATATCTGGACCTGGCGGCGAAAGCCGCCCTGGACCCGGCCAACTTCTGGATCCTGACCGGCAAGGCGCAGACGCTGCTCCTGCGTGGCGACAACGACGGTGCTCTCGAGATCCTCAAGAAAAACATCGATGAAGAATGGTACGCATACCACAACATTCTCGGGACCATGGGCAAGATCCACGCCCGCAAGAGGCTTTACGACGAAGCCTTCACTTTTTATTCCAACGCGCTGTCGAGCGGGCCTCGAAACGACCTTCACGTTCAGGCTGCCAAGGCGAGTCTCCATTTACATCGTGGAGAGCCTGACCTGGCCTTGGAATCGGTGCGCCATGCGTTGCCGAATCTCGGAAAGGACCCCCAAATACCCGCATCGATCTATTCGGTCGTGGCATCGATCCACCTCCAGCAAGAAGATCACACAGCAGCGCTCGATTTCATCGAACTCTCCTGGAAATTGGGAGTCCACTCGCCCCGCGATTTGAGCCTCTCGGCCATGCTCCTCGCGACCTTTCCGAAAAAAGAAAAACTAAAGGCCGCCAGCCTTGCCAACTACATGATGCGCAAGGCGGAAGACAATGCAGACCTCAACGGGCGGCTCTCTCCGACCTGTCTCAGCGGATTGGGAGCGACCGGTCTTCTTCAGGGCTGGTACAGCGACGCCATCGATTTTCTCGAAAAGGCGATCGAAGGCCGCGAGGTCTGGCCCGAGGTTTCGAAGGAGTACTACTGGAGCGAGAACGCCCGGGACAGATATTTTCTCGCAATCGCCTTTGCAGAGCTCGCCCGTGAGGGCGCAGACCGGACCATTCATGAACAGAGAGCCCGGGAGTGCTACGAGAGAGCCGAAGCCGAATTCGAGACAAAGATTCCCGCCATCGAGACTGCTTACCTGCTCGAAAGGGTGCGCGCCATGGCGCAAGAAGTAATAAAAGACTGATAGGCCTCGACCAGCACGATACGCGGGGCGTCTCTGTCTTCTTATTCCAGCGGAACGTGCCGGCACCGCTTGACTCTGGATCGAAAGAGGAAGACCTCAAGGCGCCACTTCCAACGCGACCGGTATCGAGGCGAAATCACAGGGAGCAATCGTGGCATAGGCAAAATGGACCGTTCTTCCCGCCCAGGACGGAATGGGCGGCGCGTTCAGCCAGGCCACGGCGCCACCCGAACCGTCGAGTGTTCCGAAGAAGCTGCTGAAGGTCGCGTTGTTCACGTTGGAAAGCACGAATTCGGTGAACCAGTCTCGATTGAGCGGGATCGTTACCAATCCGCCCGGAAGCAGCGTACCCGGCGAGGTGCCGCTCACGCCGCCGACGAGGAGATAGGTTCGTCCCGCAAAGTCCTCTCCCGCGCTGAGGGTAAACTCGACCGTTCCCCCGGTGCCGGCCGTGATCGATTCCGGCGCGCACCAGAGGTTCATGTTGTAGCGCCTCACCTTGAACACGAGGTTTTGCTGTGAGTTCGGATAGGGATTGGTGTACTCCCAGACCGTCTCTTTGGCCGGAGTCACCTCGAAAAGATATCCTTGCGGACCGTCGCAGATGAGGGTGTTGCCGTTGGGAAGCCGTACCGCTCCTGAAATGTTTTGGGCAAAGAAGCTGTACGGATCGGGATCGGTGTAGATCCAGGTGGGATCGCTCGGTTCGTACGCAGCGCCGGGCGTGTGCGCGTATTGGCCGTTTGCGTCGACGGGAGGAATGATCTCGTCGACCGACGAGTAGTCTCCGCTCGAACGCCCCCGGCCGTTGTTGAATATCAGAATGTTATCTTCACCGGGAAAACCGGGCTCGATCCACTGGACATCGTGCTGACCAAAGAGCTTCTGGTCGCTCGCCGAGCCGGCGCGGTAGGATTGAGGGTTGCCCCAGCGATAGAGGAGGTCGCCGCCCATGCCGCTGTTGCCGCCGCTGTGGCCGGCCGCCTCGGCCGTGGTGGTGCTGTGGTCGATGATCCAGATCTCGTTCGGGTTGTGGCAGCTGATCACGATCTGGTCGAGATCGGGGTTGTAGTCGACCGAGTTGGCATGGATCCAGTCGTCGATACGCCGGTCGGGAAAATTGATGTCCACCAGCTCCGGATGGTCTCCCACCGTTCCGTAGTTATCCTTGGCCGGATCGAAGTCCTGGATCAGGTGGTCCCAGAGGCACCACTCCCAGACGATATCGCCGCTCGACGGACCGGTCGGTTCGACCTCGATGATCTTCTCCGACATGAGAGTGCTGTTCTGAATCAGAGACGGATCGCGCCCCGCGCCAACAGCCTCGGCAAAGGACTTGAAGTTCCACGCGATGATGAGAACGTTTCCATTGGGCAATGGCTCGATATCGTGGTGCGAGAGCACAGTGCTGCTCGAGTACTCGAAATGCCACGACACGGTACCGTCCCAGGCGATCTTTTCCACACCGCCGCCTGTCCCCCCCCAGTTGCCCACGCCCGGAAGCTTGATCGTGCGGAGGATGCTGCCGTCATCGAGCCCGTATACGGCCTGGCCCGGATCGTAGCTGCTCGGCCAGGTGTGGAGCACGGCCCCGCTGTTGTCGATCATGTAGGTGGTCGTCGACGGAATCGGGCTGAACAAGGTATAGCCGTTGCACGAGCCCGTCGTCGTTTCTGTTTCGGCGCCGACGGCAGGATTCAAGAGAGTCAGAAGAAGAACAAAAGCACCAAGGATTGCGGACTGAGTCGCCTGTTTCATTGTTCAACCTCCACGGCGACCGCCTTGGATGCGAAGTCCCAGGGCGACAGGGTGGCGAAGGCAAAATAGATGTCGGTCTCGGCCCACAGGGACGAAAACGAGGGGGCATAGAAATGGACTGTCGCTTGCCCCGCGCCATCGAGCGTTCCCCAGAATTCGCCGAACGCCGGCTGTCCGAGCCGGGCGAGGACAAAATCGGTGAACCAGTCCCTGTTGAGCGGAATAGTGGCCAGTCCGCCTGGAAGGAGCGTGCCGGGCAGGGTGCCTTCAATGCTGCCGCAGAGCAGATAAGACCGGTTGGCATTGGCCGATCCCGCGTCGAGACTGAAAGTGATCGTTCCTCCGGCGGAAGCAGAGAGAGTGTAGGCATCGCCAGCCAAGGTTTCGTCATTTCCACCGCGCACACAGCGGGCGTAGTTGTAGATGCGCACCTCGTCCCCCTGCGGCCCGTGACCGTACTGCCACTGGGGATCGCTGGGGTCGCCGCTCTTGGGATCGCCGCGCTGTGCGCCGGCGCCGTGCACGTCGAGATAGTAGTAGTTGCCTGAATTGGGCGGGTTTTCCATGTATCCCATGGCGCGGCCAAAGGCGACGTAGACGCCCCATTGGCCGTAAGTCGACGAGGTTCCGTCGCAGTGCGTGGTGCTCGCCCAGAAGAAGGATTCGATCTCGGTCACGTCGAAGTAGTCCACATCGATCGCGGCCGTACCCGTCACCAGGGGCGCGCGCGTGTAGTCGACGATGCTCTGCAATTCCTTGGCATTGGGAATCCGCCAGTCGTCGTAACCGGCGTGCACGAGAGAGTCCGCCCAGGCGAGAGCCTCCTCCCAGTTGACAGTGCCGTCTCCGTTCGGCCCCACGCCGAAGGCGCCGCTGTCGGTCGTCATCCAGATGAGTCCCGTGGCCTGATCGGTAATCGTGCCGTCGTTGTTGTCGACGAAGTCGTTCTCGCCGTAGTTCGTGTTGCCGCGCACGTACTGGACGAAGAACTCCTTGGGCCCGCCTGGCATGTCCTTGGGGTAGCCCTTGATGCGGCCGTCGGCGAAGTTGACACCGAAGATGGCGTCGTCATTCTGGAAAACGAATCCCACGTACTCCGTGGCCGAGGCGTACTGCGCGTCGATGAAGCGCTCGCCCGCGTTCTCGTCGCCATACTCGAAGACGAAGAAGTCCGTATCGATGTAGGGTCTCGACGTAGCCGCTGACGTCCCGGTGTTGCCGTTGAAGCGGATCAGCGAGTAGAGCTCCTTGATCGTGGGCAGACGCCAATCGGTGTACCCCGCAAGGTTGAATGACGCCGCGCCGGCCACCGCGTCGTACCACGACATCTTGTCACCCGGATCCTGCTGCCACATCAAGCCTGTCTGCAGGTCGCTGACCGTCCCGTCGCCATTGTCTTCGTAGGCGCACAGAGCGCCCACGTACTGGGCATCCTGTCCGCTGAACGCCTGGCCCGGCAGCGGGAACGAGATCGCGCCGGAATCGTCGTAGCACTTCTTCTGCTCCGTATCGATTACCGGATAGTCGCCGGCCAGCAGAGAGAGACAGAGAGACCCGATAGCGAGGAGAACCATGGGCACGAACCTGATCCGTTCGCAAGCGTTCATTTTTTGCTCCTTCGATTCCAATGCGGTACTTGATCGAGAAATCGTCCTATCACTACAGGCTCATGAACGTACGAAGCCGGAGGGGATCTACAGTTTCACGGCTCTTTTTTTAGAATGATAATGATTAGGAGTAACTTGTAGTACAGAATCGGGTTCGATAAAGAGCCGCGAAACTAGATTAGCTCGAAAATACTTGTAGAATATCATTCCGCCTATCCGTTTAGCACATGATGGAACGCCACAATGACCACAAGGTCGGGCGATCACCACGAACTCAACAGACGCCTCGAGAAGGGCGACGAAAAAGCTCTCGCCGCGCTCTTTGCGCTGCACCGGGAGCGCTTGTGGCGCACCGTCAACTTTCGCCTCGACCGCCGGCTGCGCGGCCGTGTCGACCCCGACGATGTGCTCCAGGAAGGCTACCTCGCCGCCGCCCGGCGCATCGAGCACTTCAAGGATCTCGATACCAGATCGCCCTTTCTCTGGCTCCGCATGATTGTGAGCCAAACGATGATCGATGTGTACCGGATTCACCTCGGCGCCCAGATGCGCGATGCCGACCGCGAGATCGCCATTCACGGCGGCTCCTGTTCTCAGACGACGTGCACTTCGCTGGCGATTCAGCTCGTCGGGAACCTGACCTCGCCGAGCCAGGCCGCCGTCCGGGGAGAGATGACCGAACAGATCGAGCAAGCAATCGCCGAGATGGACACGGTCGACCAGGAAGTTCTCGCCCTGCGACATTTCGAGGAGCTGACCAACAGCGAGGTTGCCGCGGTTTTGGGTATACAACAGAAAGCGGCAAGCATCAGGTATATTCGCGCCATCAAGCGTCTCAAGGAGATCATGTCGCACCTGCCCGGTTTTCTCTCGGAGAATCATGATGACGGCTGACAACGAACCAGGCCGTGATCCTCTCGAGGAACTCGCCTCCGAATTCATCGAAAGGCAGCGGACTGGCAGCACCCGTCTGTAGCGGAATACACCGCCAAATACCCGGAGCTGGCCGACGAGATCAACGAACTCTTTCCCACGATCGCCGCGGTGGAACGTCTCAAGATCCACAAGGAACACTCCACCGACAGCGGCGCGTCATCTCGGCCCTGTCAAGCTCGACCGACTGGGCGACTTCCGGATCATCCGCGAAATCGGCCGCGGCGGCATGGGAGTGGTTTTCGAGGCGGAGCAGGAATCGTTGGCGCGCCGCGTGGCGGTCAAGGTTCTTCCGGGGCAATCGATTCTCGATCCCGAACATCTCAAACGCTTCGAGCGGGAGGCTCAGTTCGCCGCCAGACTGCATCATACGAACATCGTTCCCGTTATCGGCGTGGGGAAACAGTCGGGCTTCCATTACATCGTCATGCAATTCATCCGCGGCGTCGGCCTCGACCAGATCATCAAGTCCCTCATGGGGGACGGCCGCTTCGGAAGCAAGAGAGACACGACGATTGCGGCCGAATCCGATCTCGAGACGATCTTGAACCGACTACTGGCGGGAAAGGGCGATCGTCAGGCCAAGCCGCTCTCCTCGGCCGGCTCCGAATCAATCTACTGGAAGGCTGTGGCGACGATCGGATCGCAGGCTGCCGAAGCGCTCCATTACGGCCATTCACAGGGCACCCTGCACCGCGACATCAAACCCGCCAACCTGCTGCTCGATACGCGCGGTGTCGTCTGGATCACCGACTTCGGCGTGGCCAAGGCGATTCAATCGGAGGATGTGACTCAGACGGCAGACGTGACCGGCACGCTGCGGTACATCGCGCCGGAGCGATTCCATGGAAAAACCGATGCCCGCAGCGACATCTACAGCCTGGGACTGACGCTCCATGAAATGTTGACCCTGCAGTGGGCCTACAACGTCTCGGATCAGCACGCGTTGACGATGCAGATCTTGAGCAGAGATCTGATCGCGCCACGCAGGATCAACCCCCGCATTCCGCGCGACCTGGAAACGATCGTTCAGAAAGCGACGGCGCGCGAGCCCGATCGCAGGTACCAGACAGCCAAAGAACTCGCTGCCGATCTGCAGCGCTTCCTCGAGGACCGCCCGATTCGGGCACGACGGACAACGCCAGTGGAACGACTCCGGTTCTGGTGTCGCCGGAACCCTGTGACGGCAGGATTGACCTCCTTGGTCCTGATCCTCCTGACCCTGGTCGCGATCGTGGCCAGCGTCGGATACATTCAGACGAAGAACGCCAATCTGCTCGTGACGAACGCTCTCGATGGCGAGAAGGAGCAACGGCAAAAAGCCGAAACCACGTCGGGCCTCGCCCTCGATGTTCTGGAAAGGATATACACCCGGTTTGCGCCGACCCGGTTCGACAACGCCGTGAACCTCACCGTCGATGATTCAGCGGGCAACGCGATCGAAGTTCCCCTTCAGCCCGCCCTATCGAAAGAAACCGCCGCACTGCTCGATAGCCTGCTCGTCTTCTATGACCGACTCGCCGAACAGGGTGGCGACGACAAGAAGCTCCGGCAGAAGAGAGCCAGCGCCAACCACCGTGTGGGAACGATTCAGCATTACCTGGGACAGTTCGAGCAAGCCGAGGCCGCCTATCTGCGGGCACTCGCTATCTATGAAGAACTGGAAGAACAGACTCCCCGGAACGAGGAACTCGAGACGGAAATCGCGAGAATCTACAATGAACTCGGACGCCTGTACCGGACGACCTCGCGTCCCGAGGAAGGCTTCGCAGCCCTCATGAAGTCACTGGCCCTGCTCGAGGATGTCGCGTCGCGAACAACCCAACCTATGGAAGCACGCTACGAACTGGCGCGGACCTACCACTCTCTGGGATCGGTCAGTTGGAGGGACCTTGGCCCGGCTCCACCTGGACCGCAATCCGGCCGCCCCCCCGTTGGGCCCGGTCAGCATGCGCCGGGACAGAGGGAATTTCGGCCGCCGCCCCGGCATCGTCGCGGCGAAGACGTTGGCCAGAAGCCGGACAGGCAGCGCTACCTCGACAAGGCCATTGCGCTTCTCGCCGATCTCATCGACGAATCGCCTTCCGACCCCGCCTGTCGCCACCTTCTCGGCCTCTGCTACCGGGACCGATTCCCCGGAATGCCGCTCGGTAAGGGTGTTGAACAGTTAGAGGATGCGGCGCGGATCCTCGAAGAACTGGTCGATGAATTCCCCGATGTTGCGGATTTTCGCTTCGATCTCGCGGAAACCTACGCGATCTGGGACGTGCGAAGACTACCTTTCGATCTCCACGCGAGAGCAGAGGAGGACCTTGAGAAAGGCATCGACATCATGGAGGTCCTCGTAATCGAACACCCCCACGTTCCATCCTACCTCATGTCTCGCATCCATATTCTCCATAAACTGGCGGATATCATGCGAAGGGCCGATCGCATCGACCTTGCAGAGACAAATCTCGAAAAAGCGCTACGTTATCAGCGGTCGCTCTCGGGACGATTCCCCGATAATTCGTCGTACAAGCTATGGACCGCGGTGATTCAGAATTCTCTTGCGAGGCTACAGCGCGATCTGGATCGGTTGGCTGACGCCCGCCGGCTTCTAAAAGACTCCATCGAAATTCTTGTTCCGCTCATGGAAGGGGAGTCGAATCCGGCCCACATCCGAGGGCTGCTCATCGAGAGCTACATGGAGAACGCCGATGTCCTCCACCGGCTGGGCGATAAAGAATCGGCCCGCGCAACGGTCGACAAGGCACAAGAACTGCGCCGCACCAAATAAAAATCATGAAACTCTCCTGAAAAACGCCACCGACCCGACGATCCCCAACAACCCGAGCCTCTATCTCGACGCGCCCGACACATCGGCCCTCGAAGGCGACGAGTGGGCGCGCCACGACGAGCAAGTTTTCTTGAATCCCAGCGAGGACAGATGCTATAAGAGGCGTCCGTGAGGACGAATCAGAAAGCTGATAAGGTCTTTCTATAAAAAATTGGCGTCGATCGAGACAACCCATCGGGTGTTCCAATCAATGTTTCACAAATTCAAAAAAATAAAGAAGGCTCTTTTCTCCCTTCGAGAAGAAACCAAAGAATCACCGAAGTCGGACGAATCCGGATTGGACCATGATTTTTTAAATCACTGTTTAGACGATCCACAGGTATTGGTGGAGATCACCTCGAGATGCAATTTTGCCTGTACATATTGTAGTAGTTCTTTCAAGGAGAGAAAAAAGGTCGACATGTCTCTGGAGTTGTTCGAACATGTTGTTCGCCAGCTCCCCGAAATTACAAAAAAATCCATACGGCTTCACATAGATGGGGAACCTACCGTACATCCCGATTTCTATAGAATGGCAAAATTAGTAAATGAGTATGGACTGCCCGTTTCCCTGGCTTCCAATGGATCCCTTCTGGATCCCAAATTTCTTGACCTGGACATGGACCTGGTAATTACCCTGTCTACCTCTGCCGAGGAGTTTTCTGAACGACACAAGAAAATGGACTATCGGCAATATATGGACCGCGTTGTAGATTATGTCAAAATGTGGACTCAGCAAAAAACAACTCAATCGCTCACGATTCAGATCATCTATGACAACGATGAGCGCAATAACAAAGCCTATATCTCGGCCAAAGAAGAGTTTTTACTCAACTTCGCGGAACGGTCCAATCTAACTGGTATTCCTTCGGTAGAGAGGGAATCGAGTTGTGTTTTCACAAAATCCCCTGGAGAACATCTGGAATTCTCCAGACAATTCCTGGCGACCCGTGGGCTTTATCCTGAAAAAGGGAAACGAAATCCCTGCGAGCCGGTCGAGTCCGGCTTCTGCGATTCTCCCTGGAAACGCCTGGCTATTCTTGCTGATGGACGCGTCAGTTATTGTTGTATCGACCTGTCCGGCGGCACGGTTTTCACGGAACCCGGCGAGATATGGTCTACAAAAATCAAAGAGCTGTGGATTGACCATCCGCGAATTCGCCAAATCAGAAACAACTTCCTCTCCATGTCAATAACCGACGAGGTCTGTAAAAGGTGTCTTTCCGCCGCACCCAACAATAGACGTTGTGTCGGCTTCAAAACCGGGCGCTTCGACGGCGGTGAAGGTTGATTGTGATAAAGGTGATCTCGGTCGCCACTCGACAACTGCGCCTTCTATCGCCAGCCGGCCTTTTCACGCAAATCGTCTCCGAGCAGATTTGAGAAAGCTTCCGCCTGGTACGCATCCATATGGGTTCCGTCATAGGTAATGAAGCCGGTGCGCGAGTAATCAAAGTAGAGCAGGTCGAGCCTTCGGCAGAGGCCTTCGAACTTTTCGCCCGGAAAGGCATTCTCCTCGATCTCCCTCAGTTCGTGGAAGGTGGGCATGCGGATGCAGACGATGTCCCATCCCTTCTCCTTGAGCTGTGCAAGGTTCTTCTCTAGCAGTGGGAGGTTCTGCTCTCTCTCCTCCCGCCCCTCGGCGAGGTGCGTCGTGTACGGCTTGTTGCAGGAGCGAGGCCGGTAGCTGACGGGGTAAGCGACCCCGTAGAGTGTCAAGGGTGAAAAATAGAACTCGAGCTGGTTGTGATCGTAAAAACCGTGCTCGAAGGTCAGAGGCCTGACCAGACGGCTGCGGATCCGATCGGTCATCATGTTGATCGTGTCGTCGAACACCTTGCGCGAAAGCATCCAGTCTGTCTGCCCGGGCAGCGCCTCGCCTTTCTGATTACGAAATATGCTGGCAGGCGAGAAGGCCAGAATCAGGCGCCGAGGCGGCAAGGCGAGGAGATAGCCGGTCAGGCTTACGAGCTGCCCGCCCCTGTTGGCGGGTCGCGCCAGAATCGACACGGGGCTGCCTGTTTTTTCCGAAAGGATCGGCTCGGAAATCCCCACATTCAGCCTGGAGTCTCCGGCGACGATCGTTTCCGCGGCCTCGATGGCGCGGCGGACCGGGAGGGAGTCAGAGCAAGAGTAGGCAACCGATGAGGTCGACCACTCGCATGAGACGAAAGGCCCCCGTTTGGGCAGCGGCCGCGGCGCCAAGGTTGACCAAGCGCCAAGGAGCACAAGAAAGACCATGAGCGCGATCCACAAGGGGGAGTGTGAACGCAGCACGCGAAGAGCGTTAGAACTGGAAGTAGATGAACGCATGCGAATCCGGTCTCTCAACCACCACTACTACGAACAACATGATGCCGGCAAGAATTGCCCGCTGGTAAGGCCTCTTTTTGATTCCGAACCACTCCTCGGCGAGTTGGCCGAGATGCAGGAAGGCGACAGGGATCAGTAGCAGCAGGTACTGAGCGTCGATCGCGCCTCCGGCAAAGGATTCGGTAAAGGGGCAGACAAACATTTTCTTCAGAAAGATCCACGCCATCTTGAAACTTTCGGCCCGGAAGAAAACCCACGCGATCTGAACCACGATGAAGACCACTGCTATCGCCCTGATTTTGCCGAGGGCCCGGCCCAGAGTGATTCGCCCGTCCCGTTCAAAGGAGTGGATATGCTGTTTCTTTTTTCCCACGATCAGGCGTTCGACGCTGAGAGCGAGGCCGTGCACCCCTCCCCAGGCGACGAACGTCCACGAGGCGCCGTGCCAGAGCCCGCCGAGCAGCATGGTGATCATGAGGTTGAAATAGACGCGGCGCTTCCCCTTGCGGTTGCCGCCGAGCGAGATGTAAAGGTAGTCGCGCAGCCACTGCGACAAGGTGATATGCCAGCGACTCCAGAACTCGCTGAAGCCCGCGCTGATGTAGGGATAGAGGAAATTCTTGGGAAACCGAAGCCCCATCAGGTAGGCGAGACCGATCGCGATCGACGAATAACCGGAGAAATCGGCAAAGATCTGGGCACTGAAACAGATCACACCGATCCAGGCCTGAGCCGGTGAGGCATCGACTATAGTCGTAATGTCGAAAACCTTCTCGACGACCGTGGCCAGGTTGTCGGCCACGACAATCTTCATGAACATGCCCCAGATGATGAAGTAGAGGCCGGTGTGGAGCACCGGGGCTCGGAGAGACCGTCGCTTCCTGATCTGGGGCAGAAACTCCCTGGCGCGGATGATCGGGCCGGCAACAAGCTGTGGGAAGAAGGAAACGAAGAGGAAGTAGTCCCGAAAACTGTCGGCCGGCTCCAGTCTCCGCCTGTAGATATCGATCGAGTAGCTCATCGATTGAAAAGTGTAGAAACTGATACCCACGGGGATGATCCAGCCCGTGATAGCCTCGCCCCCCTTGACACCAAAGATGTCGCCGAAGACCGAGGCATTTTCCATGAGGAAGGGCCCGTACTTGAACACGCCGAGCAGGCCGAGATTGCAGACGAGGCTGCCGATCAACCAGACGGTTCGCGTCCGCGGCGTTCTGGAAACGTGGATCCGCTCACCGGCATAGTAGTCAAAGAGGCTCGATAGAATGATCAGCAGAATATAGGACGGCGACCACCAACCGTAAAAGACGAGACTCATGAAAAGCGTGGCGCTCTTGGCCGAGGCAAAGGGAAGAAGCCGCCACAAGGCTAGGGCAACGACAAAGAACAGCCAGAAGGTGGTTGTGTCGAACGACAAGGAGGTCCGGTCTCCTTCATCTTGATCTCGGGTAAGCGCGCAACCGATTTGATTTACTGAGAGCGAACCTTAACACCGGCCGCGCGGTTTGACAAGCGGTTCCTATCAAGTCGGCTAATCGCTGTGCAGAGCCCACCGGTGGCAAGGAAATACGGGTAAGGCGCCCCAAAAAACCTCTGCATCGAGGCGAAGCTAAAGGCAAACCAAGGGCCTGTCGGACTTGGCCATTCGAAAAGGAGGGTCTCAGGTCGGAGGTTGTGAGGCTTTTTGCGGCCTTCACATTCTGTCCCGTCCTGAATTGGAGTCGGGTAT